>NZWJ02000022.1 GCA_002701925.2 bacterium | reverse complement strand
GAGGGCTGGCAGAATTGGCAATGCACCGGTCTTGAAAACCGGCGTCCTCACGGACTTCAGGGTTCGAGTCCCTGGCCCTCCGATTTATTATGAGTTTTTTCATCGTTCCGACACCTATTGGCAACTTAAATGATTTTTCAGCAAGATCAATTGAGATTCTTAGGTGCTCAAAGATTATCCTTTGTGAAAAGAAAACTCGTGCTTTAAAATTACTAAACTATTATAAAATTAGACCTAATCAACTTATTGCCTATCATGATGATAAAAGTGAAAAAATTGCACCTCTTATAGTTAGCGAGATAAGAAACAATGAAAATATATCACTGATATCTGATGCGGGGACGCCCCTAATATCTGATCCAGGGCATAAAATTATCAGAATTCTTGTAGAAAACAGTATTGAACCGATTTCAGTACCAGGTCCCAGTTCTATCATATCTGCCCTAACTCTATCAACAATTGATATATCAAACTTTATATTTTTAGGTTTCTTGCCTAAAAACAAGAAAAAAATTATTCAAATACTTCAAGATAAGATTTACTTAGGTATGCCACTAGTAGTTTTCTCCAGTTCTAAAGAGCTAAAAGTTTTGATAAGACTTCTAAATTTAAATTACAAACATTTTTTCATTTCAATCAGCAAGGAAATATCAAAGATAAATGAAAGCACAAGAAGGGGAATTGTTTTAGAGCTTGAAAAATCGCTGCAAGATGAATTTTTTCAGAAAGGAGAATTCGTAATTGTTATTCAAGGAAAGCTGAAAGAAGAGTCAGACTCAACGAAAGAGGAAATTTTAAAGCTGCTAAAATCTTTAAAATCTGAAGGGCTTACTCTTAAACAGAGTATGAACATAATTAAGAAGCTTAATGAAACTAATAAAAACTTAGCCTACGAGCTGGCCTTGAAGATATGGGACAACTAATCTATATGTTTGAAGCCAACATCACTCTCAATTAATGATGAGACTTTTAACAAAGATTCCTCGTCCAATTTCTTTGATGTTAATTGCAACCCAATAGGAAGATTGTCAGATGAAATTGCATAAGGAATAGATATAGATGGAAGCTGAGCCAAATTAGCTGGAATTGTTAAAATATCAGACAAGTACATACTTAAAGGGTTATCCTTCTTTTCACCCAACTTGAAAGGCAATTCTGGAGAAGTTGGNGTTAGTATACAATCCACATCCTTAAATGCAGCTATAAAATCATTCTCTATCATTTTTTTAACTTTAATAGCTTTAAGATAGTAAGCATCATAATAGCCTGAAGATAAAGCATAAGTTCCAAGCATTATCCTTCTTTNTACTTCCTCNCCGAAACCTTCGGACCTATTCTTTATATAGAATTCTTCAAGAGACTGATTTGAAGACTTATCGCTAAATCCATATCGGATTCCNTCATANCTAGATAAGTTTGAGCTGGCTTCAGATGGAGCAATTATATAATATATCGCTACTGCAAACTTTGAATTTGGCAATGATATATTCTTTATTCCAAAACCCATTTCCTTCAACCTATCTATTAATGAATTAAAAGTCTTCTCAATTTCAGGATCAAGCCCCTCTTGCAACAAATCATATGGAATTCCAATATTGAAATCTTTTGGGCTAAAGTCTTTCTTGGTCAATGAGTCGTAACACGAAGTTGAAGGTAGCTTCAATGATGTAGAGTCTCTATCGTCAAATCCGGAAAGGGCATCTAGTAAGATGGCCGAATCATTAACAGTTAGGGTGAGCGGTCCTGCTTGATCAAGAGAAGACGCAAAAGCTATCATTCCATATCTACTAATTCTTCCATAAGTAGGCTTAAGCCCTACTATTCCACAAAAAGACGCTGGTTGCCTAATAGATCCTCCTGTATCAGTCCCTATAGATGCAGCAGCTTGCCTACCTGCTACTGAAGCTGCAGAGCCTCCACTAGACCCTCCAGGGACCCTTGAAGTGTCCCAGGGGTTAAGAGTTGGTCCAAAAAAAGAAGTCTCGGTTGATGACCCCATCGCAAATTCATCCATATTTGTTTTACCAATTACTATGGCACCCTTGCTTGATAGCTTTGTGTTAACTGTGGAATCATAGTTTGATATATAGTTTGATAGCATCTTTGAACCACATGTGCATTTGTGGTCCTTTACTAAAAAGATATCTTTTAAGCTAACTGGAATACCTGTAAGGAAATCTAATTCTTTGTTCTTAACAAAATCTGAATCATGTTTTATGGCTTGATTCATTGCTGCTTCATTATAAACNTCTATGAAGGCATTAATCTTAGTATTTTTTTTTATATTATTCAAAAATAAATTCAAGATTTCAGATGGCTTAAAATCTTTACTCCTAAAACCTTTGGCAATCCGTTCGATTGTAAACAACTCAGCCTTATTCTTCATCAATAACCTTTGTAACCGCAAAGAAATTATTTTCTACTTTACTAGAATTCTTAACAACGTCTTCTACTTGAAGTTTTTCAATCTTTGAATCATCTCTTATAGCATAATCTTCAATTGAATCTTCAGGTACAAGATCAGTCTCATCTGCGCTACTTAACAAATCAATATATTCGATAATGTCTGAAAAATTCTCAATAAAATTATCAATTTTATTATCTGGAATAGAAAGCCTAGATAACTCTGAAATCTTTAGAACTTCTTTTTTATTTATAGCCATAAAAAACCTTATACTAATTAAGCTTATTAATTATAAAATCTAACACATTTTCTTCTAATTTAACTTTATTAGCTCTGTTAATTTCTTGTACACATGTTGGGCTAGTGATATTTATTTCTGTTAGCTTACCACCAATTATATCAATACCCGCAAAGAATATATCGTTCTCAATAAGAAAACCTTTAATCTGACTGCATATATATAGATCCTCTTTAGTGATTTCAGTTGCCCGGGGTGTCCCTCCTGAGTGGAAATTGCATATAAAGCTTCCCTCTTTAGCAATCCTTAAGATTGCACCTATCGGCTCACCATTTAATAAAATTATTCTTTTATCGCCTCTTTCTACTTCTTTTATAAATTCTTGAACTATATATGTGTCTGGTTTTAAGTCTAGAGAATCAAATTCCTCCCCGTTATATCTCTGGATACCTTCACCACCACATAGATTAAGTGGTTTAATAACAACACCTTGCTCATAATTATTGCTATATTTTTCAATCTCACCTTTGCTTGGATTATCTAATATAAATGTATTAGGAATTATATGAGGAAAATTTAGCGTGCATAACTTCTCATTAAGATTAATAAGTGCTGTTGGATTATTTACAATTAATACTTCGTCTTTTATAGACTCAAGATAAGTGCACGCATCAAGATAAATATCATCGACTGGTGGATCTGATCTCATAAAAATCACAGTAGCTTTGGTCAAATCAAACTGATCAAAAAGGAGATCATCAGATTCTCCATCTTTAGCCCATGAAGATTCTATCATTATTTCATCTTTTACGTTAGCTCTCTCCATTACTTCAACTGGTTGAACTTTGTCCGAAATAACGTGATTGATTTTTTTATCCGCTCTATTATATGTAAAATGAATATCCCTATGATCACAAATCAATATATTAAATCCTCTCTTTTGAGCCTCAAGCATCAAAACATAGCTTGTATCTTTATCTGGATGAATTTGGTTCTCTGTACTAAGAATAAATAAAGCTATCGGTTTCATTAAATCATATCTACAAATTTTTTAAAATATTTTTTCGAATCGTGAGGCCCTGGCGATGCTTCAGGGTGATGTTGAACTGAAAAACACATTTTTGTCAACGATTCTANGCCTTCAACAGTCTGATCATTTAAATTAATATGTGTAATNTTCACATCATCAATTGGTTTGTTCTCAACAGCAAAACCATGATTTTGAGAAGTAATTTCAACCTTTCTAGAGCTGGTGTCCATGACTGGTTGATTACCACCACGATGTCCAAATTTCAATTTAAAAGTTTTCATCCCAAGAGCTAAAGACAAAATTTGGTGGCCTAAGCATATACCGAACAGTGGTTTATAGCCCAACAACTTTTTAACATTTTTGATTGCATATTTTGCTGCAGCTGGGTCTCCTGGCCCGTTAGATAGTAGTATTCCGTCTGGATTTATTTTCTTTATTTCTTCAGGGGTAGTATCACAAGGTCCTACTATTAAATTTAAATTAAAATCTTCGTTTAAAATCCTAAGTATATTTAGCTTGCATCCAAAGTCATAAACAAAGACTTTCTTGCTTCCTTCTTTAGCATTAATCTTATAAATTTCTTTGCATGTTGCTTTTAGGGTTAAGTCATTACCTTTCATCACAGGAAAAGACTTTAACTTTTCTTTCAAATACGAAATATCACTATTGTTTGAAATGATACATTTTTGGGCACCATCACCTCTAATAATTCTTGTTATCTCCCTTGTATCGATTTGTGAAATCCCTACAACTTTATTCTTTTTTAGAAAGCTATCGAGTGAATCTGTGGATGTGAAATTAGAAGGATAGTCGCAATGTTCTCTAACTATTAAACCCTTGGCATAACATTGACTTGCTTCATTATCATGCAAGTTGGTTCCATAATTACCTATGTGTGGATATGTCATCAGAACTACTTGCGAATGATATGAAGGATCAGACAAAATTTCTTGGTATCCAGTCATTGAAGTATTAAACACAATCTCCCCTAGAACTTCCCCAGAGTAGCCAAATGAAGAACCAGAAAAAAATTTACCATTTTCTAAGTATAAGAAACAATTACTATCCATTAAAATAGTGAAAATACTTCCTTTAACAGTTTTTGTCAATTAGAATAAAGAGTAAACAATAATATGAATCTTCAATCAATGGGCAGATTACTAGTTAATATTAGCAATGATTTCTTTCACAAGGATTATTATCCCTCTAGTGACTTAAAATCTTACCACTTGAAATATTGGCTTACTTTTATAGTTAATATTTATTTGAAGATCTACCATAAGGTCGAAGTAGTAGGAGCAAATAATATTCCTAAAAGTGGTAATGCTGTGATTGCATCAAACCACATGTCACACCTGGATGGCATAATCATAAATTCCATTACTGCATTTCACACTAGAAGAAAAATTAATTTTCTCGCTGCTGAAGATGTTTACAATAAAAATTTCCTTTTCAGATTTTTATGCAATCTTGCTAATTGTATACCAGTCAAAAGAGCCACAAGTGATAGAGTTGCTTTGCTTAAAGTAATAAAATTGTTAAAGAAAGGAAATCTAGTGGGGCTGTTCCCAGAAGGTCAAAGATCTCGAGATGGAAAGATTGGTGAAGCTAAGCTTGGTGTAGCTATTATGGCTTTAAAATCTGGTGCTCCAATAATTCCTCTTGCTATTAGTGGGACCTTTGAAGCTTTTCCCCGAAAAACTAAATTTATTAGGCCTGTTAAAGTCACTATGAAGTTTGGTGCTCCGTTAAAATATGATATAGAAAAAAAACCAAGCAAAGAAAGAATAAATTTTGTTAAAGATGAAATAATGGATAACATACAAGAACTTTATTCAGATATTAATTAATCTTAAATTTTTTCTTTAAAATNGAGTTGATAACACCGGGGTTTCCTTTGCCTTTTGTTTCTTTCATTATTTGGCCAACAAAAAAACTCATCAATTTTAACTCGCCATTCATAATTCTCTCTGCTTCTTTAGGATTATTTTTAAGGACATTATCGACAACCTCATTTAACAAACTTTCAGAACTTTCTTGCTCTAAGCCCATGCTCTTTATTAGGGTATCAACATCCTCATTCGTCTTAATTATCTTCTCCAAAAGTTCCTTACCAGAATTATTATTTATAGCCCCACTCTTTAGAGCTTTTATAAGCTTGGCAAAATTATGCTCATCTAATGAGAAACTCTCTGTATTAATATGTTTAATAACTTCACTGATTAGCCAATTACAAATTAATTTAGGCTCATTAATGATTCCTACGCTTTTATCAAAGAATTTTGAAAGTTTTTTATCTGACAGTAGAACTTCAGAATCATAAAGAGATAAGTCAAAATCTTTTGTATATTCATCATTCTTTTCATTGTAGGAATCTAAAGATGAGGCCTTTAGCGACTCAATTCTTTCCTCTGTTAAGATTAACGGTCTAAGGTCAGGATCTGGAAAGTATCTATAATCATGAGCATCTTCTTTTGATCTCATTGAGAAAGTCTTATTGGAATTAGAATTAAATAATCTTGTTTCTTGTATAACTTTTTCACCACTACTAACTAATTTTGTTTGGCGTACAATCTCGTAATCTATAGCCTTTTGAACGAATTTAAATGAGTTAATATTTTTTATTTCTGCTTTTACTCCAAGCTCTTTAGCGCCAATTTCTTTAATTGAGATATTAGCGTCACATCGAAAGTTTCCTTCTTCCATATTGCAATCTGAAACTCCAGCATAAATTAAAATATTTCTTAATTTTTTTAGATATTCTACAGCTTCATCTGAAGAAGAAATATCTGGTTCAGTAACAATTTCAATTAATGGTACTCCGGCTCTATTTAAATCAACCATTGAAGAACTATCAGATATGTCATGAATCAGCTTTCCCGCATCTTCTTCCATGTGAATCCTATTAATCCTAATTCTTTTCTCATCGCCGTCCTTAGAAGAAATATCGAGAAATCCGTTAGAGGCTAAAGGTTCATCATACTGACTAATCTGGTACCCTTTTGGTAAATCAGGGTAAAAATAATGTTTTCTAGCAAAAGTTGATTTCTTATTTATAAAGCAGTTGGTAGATAAGCCAGCAAGAATTGCAAGATCTACAGCTTTTGAATTTATAACAGGGAGCACTCCAGGTAGACCTAAATCAACTACAGATACATTCGTGTTTTGGTCAGAACCAAAATCTGTATTAGATGTAGAAAAAAGCTTTGTCTTTGTTTTAAGTTGAGAATGCACTTCTAATCCAATTACTACTTCAAATTCCATTCTTATCCACTCCTCAATCAGTATTATTATTTATTAAATTATCAAGTAATCAATTACTTAATAATTTTACCTGTCTTGTAGAACCATAGAGCAAGATCTAAAACAGGTAATGAGATTCTTTTCTTCTTAGCAATAGACTTAAGAATTGATTCTGCGTAAAGATAGCTCTCTTCTTTATTAATAGTATAATCATTCTCTATATATCCAACTTCTTTCATCAAATTAATAATATGTTTATCCAGAATTGCATATTCATCAAATCCAATATTTCTAAGAAAATGGCTAGCTGCCTTCATTCCTACGCCCTGAATCCTCTTGTCTGACGAAAAGAAACTTCTTCTAAGGTGTGGATCTTGTATATTTCTAAATATTTCATGGAAATTAAAATTGTAAGAATCTCTTAAATACTCTCTAGTATTATATATGTACTTTGCTCTTACATTATAAAATCTATAGCAACTCTTTAATTTGGCTACAATATCATCTAATGATGCATTAAAAACAAAATTTTCTTGAACTAAAATATTTGTAGTATTTAATGCTAGCTGGGCACTGGTACCAGCAGCAAGAATAGTAAAAACAAGCTCTGCGAATATATCATTATTACTTCCTGACTTAATCTTCGAGAAAGCGGAAATCTTATTATTTATCTCTTGTTTCTTTTCCTCAGATATTTTATCAATTACGTGATAAAATTCTTTTTTATTCATTAGATTTAAATATCTTTAGAGTTTGGCCTACAGAAATCCTATTAGACTTTAAATTATTAAAGTTTTTTATTTCTTTAATCCTCATGTTGAACTTCTCCGCAATCTTTGACAATGAGTCTCCTTCCTTAACTAGATAAACAAAAAAAGCTCTATTGGAATAATCATTCTTTCTTATTGTCTTTTTATAAACTAACAAATAATCACCTTGATATATATCTGAAGATGACAAGTTATTTAGCTTCATAAGCTCCTTTACAGAATTAGAAAAAGTCCTTGCAATAGATGATAAAGTTTCTCCTTTCTTAATCTTATGTTTATATATGGTTCTTNTATCAGGATTGGACTTTAATTTAGANTNTATCTTTTTCTTGAGTCCACTTGGAATTCGTNCTGAATAAAATTCATTTGGTGGAGTAATATCTCTCAACAAAGCAAGGTTAAGATTCTTTAATAAACCAAAATCAATTTCTGCAATTTTTGCAATATAATCNAAACGAGTTTGCGGAGGAAGNTCTATNAACTCTGTCTTGATAATACTTTTCACTTTTAAATCGTTAAANCCGTAGGNTTTTAAATCCTTAGAAATTCTAATAACAGCAAGAATTTGGGGTACATACTCTTTNGTTTGTTTAGGAAAAGTNAGTTGTGACAANTNCCAAAAATCTTTTGAATTATACTCTTCAATTGCTTTTTTAACTGTAAGATCTCCAGAATTATATCCAGCTAAAACNAATTCCCAATTTCCGAATTTCCTCTTAAGACTTACTANGTATTCAGCGGCAGCTTGAGTTGCTTTATNAAAGTCTCTTCTCTCATCAACCCATTCATCAACTCTTAATCCAAAGATTCTTGCAGTTGATGGCATAAATTGCCATAAGCCAACAGCTCCAGCTGAGGACTTTATCTCAAATTGAAACCCNCTTTCAATCATTGATATGTATTTTAAATCTCTAGGGATATCATATTTTNCAAAAATTTCATGTACGGTGTTTTCAAAATAACCTTGCCTTCTATATGTTTGCTTAAAAAAAACTCTTCCTTTTTCGGCTTTTGAAAAATAGGTAATATANTTNTTTATCTTTTTATCCTTGAATTGTGCACTTTTATAATTAGANGCTTNAGATTCAATAAAATCAGAAGAAAAACCTGTACTGATAAATAAAAAGAATATAAAAAAGTTAAGTAAAAAATTTCTCATTACACAAATAGTTTTTTCATTGACCTTGCAGCTTGTTGAATACGTTGTTCGTTTTCGATTAATGCAAATCTAACAAATTCATCACCACTAGGGCCAAAACCTACTCCGGGCGATACTGCGACTTTACAATCTTTAATTAACTTCTTAGAGAACTCCAGCGATCCCATACCTAGGTACTGCTCGGGTATCTTAGCCCAAACAAACATTGTAGCCTTGGGTAATTCTATTTCCCATCCTATTTTACTGAGTCCATCTACTAAGCGATTACGCCTTTCTTTGTATATATTAGCTGTTTGTTTAACGCAATCTTGCGTCTCGTTCAAAGCGGTTATAGCAGCTATTTGGATTGGTTGAAAAATTCCATAATCCAAATAGCTCTTAACTCTTTTTAGGGCTGATATAACTTCTCTGTTTCCTGACATAAAACCTACTCTCCATCCCGCCATATTGTAGCTTTTAGATAATGAGAAAGACTCAACTCCTACATTCATTGCACCTGAAGCTTGGAGAAAGCTTGGGGCCTTGTAATTATCAAAACATATATCAGCATAAGCAAAGTCGTGGATTACAATAACTGAATACTTTTTTGCCAAATCAACAATTTTAGTGAAGAAATCAATGTCAACAGTTTGGGTTGTAGGATTACTAGGGAAAGATATTATTAAAGCTTTAGGTTTAGTCTTTAGACCTTTCTCAATATTCATCAAAAGATTCTCATCTTTAATTGAATTGTATTCTTTAATATTTCCTCTTGCTATCAGAACCGAATAGCTGTGGATTGGGTAACATGGATCAGGCACTAGTACCGTTTCGCCTGGAGCTAGTAAAGAGATCATCAAATGAGATAGTCCTTCTTTAGAGCCAATAGTAACTATAGTTTCATTATCGGGGTCAAGTTCTACATCATAATTCCTTTTGTACCAATTTGTTATTGCTAGTCTTAATTTCGGTAAACCAGCAGAAACTGAATACCTATGGTTTCTACCTTGTATGGCAGACTCTAATAATTTCTCTATAATATGTCTAGGAGTGGGTTGATCAGGGTTTCCCATTCCAAAATCAATTATGTCTTCGCCCTTTTTTCTAGCCTCATATTTTAATTCATTAACAGAAGAAAATACGTACTGGGGCAACTTTGAAAGAAGAGAGAAGTTTTCACTATTAATAGACATGTTTTTTAAATATAATAAAGCTATATATAAAATTGTAAATGATAACAAGGAGCTTTATTGAGAAAAACTATAACAGACCTTCAGTCTATGAAACAAAAGAAAGAGCTTATCGTGGCTCTTACCTCTTATGATTTTCAAATTGCTACTATTATAGATAGCGTTTGTGATTTTGTTCTTGTCGGTGACTCACTTGGGAATGTCTTTCAAGGGAACGAAACAACGCTTAACGTTTCAATCGAGAATATGATTTATCATGGTTCGATTGTATCAAGAGCAGTTAAAGAGTCTCATTTATGTATAGATATGCCATTCATGTCATATCAATCATCAACAGAAGACGCGCTTAGAAATGCTGGAAGAATCATAAAAGCTACTGGCGCTGAGTCTGTAAAGCTCGAAATTAGTTTTGATTCACTTAATACGATTAATAAGCTTTCAAATGCAGGGATTCCAGTTGTTGCTCATGTAGGGCTCTGTCCTCAATCATTCAATATGTATGGTGGTTATAAGAAACAAGGTAAAAACAAGTCTGAGCAAGAATACATTTATACTCTATCTAAAGAAGCAGAGATTAACGGCGCATCGATTTTAGTGATTGAAGGTGTTCCGGAAAATTTAGCTAATAAAATTACTAAATCTCTTAAGATTCCTACAATTGGTATTGGTGCAGGAAAAAAATGTGATGGCCAAATACTTGTAACTGAGGACTTACTTGGCCTTACTCCGTCACCTCACCCATCTTTTGTAAAGAACTATTCCAACTTACGGACCACGATAAAAAAATCTATTAATTCATATAAGAATGAGGTTAAAAAAAATAAGTTCCCTTAGAACAATAAATTCTGTAAAAAAAATGCAGAATATTTGTATGGAAATTAGGCTATCGAAGAATCCAAGGATTGTTCTTGTGCCAACAATGGGAGCTTTACATGAAGGCCATATTGCTTTAATTAAAAGAGCCAAAGCCACTAAGGCAATTGTAATTGTTAGTATTTTTTTGAATCCCAAACAATTTAATGAAAAGAAGGATCTTTTAACATACCCTAAAACTTTTNATAATGACAAAAAAAAACTCAAGGGCTTAAAAGTAGATTATTTATTTGCTCCTAAAGTGAAAGAAATTTATTCATTAGGATTCCAAACAAAGATAGCAGTCCAAGATTTTAAGAATCATCTTTGCGGATTAAGTAGAGATGGTCATTTTGATTCTGTTGCTACAATTGTTTTAAAATTATTTAATATTACAATGCCTCATATAGCAGTTTTTGGAGAAAAAGACTTGCAACAATTAGTAATCATAAAGAAAATGATTGAAGACTTAAACTTATCTATAAAGATTATTTCTCATAAAATAATAAGAGAGAGCGATGGACTCGCTATGAGCTCAAGAAATGTAAAGCTAACAAATAAAAATAGAGAGATTGCACCTATAATCTATAAGGGCTTAAAAAAAATAAAANTAATATCAAAACTNAANAAACGAGCCTCATGCAAAAACCTGGTTAAAACTCTTAGGGATTATTANTCNACTAANGGTATAAATAATGTTGAATATATTGAAATTNTAGATACTAGAACCATGACATACCCAAGAATTCCTTCTAANGATTGTCANATTGTCGTAGCAGCAAAAATTGGCAATGTAAGATTGATAGACAATCTGAAATTTTAATTTAGAATACTAAAATGAATTTGACAATACTTAAGTCCAANATACATAGAGCTACGGTAACCGAAGCTAATCTTTATTATGAAGGNAGTATCACTATTGATAGNGCATTAATGGATGNNGCNAANATACTGCCGTATGAACAAGTTCATATTTTTAATTTAACGAACGCAGAAAGGTTTATTACATATGTAATTGAAGGTGAAAAAAACTCTGGGGTTATTTGCACAAATGGCGCTGCAGCGCATTGCGCACGAAAAGGTGACACCCTTATAATTGTATCTTTTGCGCAATTAGAAGAGNAAANAGCTCAANACTTCAAACCAAAATTAGTTTACGTAAATTCAAAAAACNAACAAGTTGGAGCTGANCTTGTTGATGGAAAATTAGTAAAGCTCTTAGGTTAAAAAATTAANGTCTTTACTTAATTAAATTTTAAAAAATTAAGTACCTANAATATAAAATNAANTTTTTCTTCTATTTTNNCCCTATTTTATTGACATAATTTTTTATAAAAGTTATAAATAATCAAACTTANATTACTAAGGAATNGAATGAAAGCAATTATTTTAGCAGCTGGAANAGGACAAAGGCTTCAACCTCATACGAATGAAATACCNAAGTGCCTGCTAACTTTAGATAANCAAACAATACTTGAGCANCAAATTAATCACTTAAAGTCATGTGAANTCCAGGAAGTTAATGTAGTTGTAGGATTTGCTAGNAACAAAGTCGAAGAGTTCCTGGGAAACTATGATTCGTTAGGAATGAAAATTAATACTATTTATAATCCATTTTGGGAATCAACAAATAGTCTTTTTTCATTATGGGCAGCTAGGTTTGAATTAAATTCGAATGTTGTTTTATTAAATGGTGATGATGTCTTTGAACTAGAAGTTCTAAAGCAAATACTTTCAAACAAAGATGAAATCTGTGTCCCATATAAAATTAAAAAAAGCTATGCAGCTGAAGATATGAAAGTGCAAGTTAAAAATGGACAATTAATAGCAATAGGTAAAGATTTAAGTAACGCTTCTGGTGAATCTGTTGGCGTAAGAGTCTTTAGAGGAGAGGGTGTAGAAATTCTAAAAAGATCTCTTGAGAAGGAAATCAGAACGCAAGATTTTAACTTAAAATGGTACGCATCAAGCATATCTAGAATAATACAAAGAGGTCACAAGATTATGACAACTAATATAAAAGATTTATATTGGCATGATGTTGATTATCCAAACGATCTTGAAAATGCTAAAATTAATATCAATAGAATTTCCTCTGGAAAGAAATCTTCTAAATTAAAAATAGTCTAAAGTATGTTACCAATCGTTTTATGCAATGGTCTTGGAGTAGATTCAGAACCTTTAAAGTCATTTAACAATGAAGAAATAGCAAATCTAAAAATATATGAAAGAACTTTATTAAATCTTGCTCAAGAAGGTTTTGATGAAGCTGCTCTTGTTTCTGATATAGATAAAATATATTTCAAGAGATTAAGAAGGAAATTCCCAGATTTTAAGGTGATTCAGTCCAGAACTTTCGATCATTTAATCAAAGAGAATGATTTATTGATTATTCAAAACAATGTTGTTCTTAACAAAAAGCAATTACAGAGCATCTTCGCCGCAATCCAAAATACAGATAGATCATTTAAAACTGTTTCAGATTCAAATGATGGAGTTATCTTTTTAAAAAATGGGTTTACAATTGAGTTAGAAAATAATTTAACAAACATAAAAAAGATATCTGAGAACATAGATGAATTTAAACTTGATGATCCACCTAAAAAATTATCAATCAATGAATTGGGAACTAATGTTGGAAGAGATTTCCTTTTTGATCATATAAGTAAGAATGTAAGTGGATGGTTCTCAAAAAGAGTTAATAGTAAAATCTCAATACCAATAAGCAAGATCCTAATAAAAGTAAATATTCACCCCAACATCATAACTTTCTTCGTGGGCCTAATAGGCATATCTTGCGGCTTCTTCTACGCATGGCATATGCCACTTGCTGGTGCGCTGATACTTCAGCTTGCAACAATTTTAGACAGATGTGATGGTGAAGTTGCTAGAATCAAACTAAAAGAATCTGTTTTTGGTCAATGGTTTGATACAGCATTAGACCAGATATCTTATTTCTCAATGTTTGTTGGAATAAGCATGTGCATGAACAACCCTAAATACTTTCTTTTTACTTACGATCACATATTATATAAGCAGCTTTCAATATTAAATATATTGCTCTATTTAATATTCCTTACAACAATCTTATTCTTTATGTTGAGAAGAACTAAAAATGGCAGTCTTGCTTACTATCCTAGCGAGGTAGACAAAATAGTTCCTATGAAAAGCAGGTCTTTTATTTACAAAGCGATGTCTAAATGCAGATTTTTACTAAAAAGGGAATTTTTTTCTCCAGCCATGATTCTTGTAGTCTTAATTGGATATGAAACTGCCACGATAATAACAACAGTTTTTTTGCTTGGGGGGCTTATCCATCAAACATGCGACTACGCTGCCTTAAGAAAGAAAATAGATATCACTTATTAAGTTTAATTATACAAATTATCACCAAACTAATAATTAATGACCAAATGAGAATTAAAAAAACAAGTGAGTCTAGTTCCATTATTTAAATACCTTCTTATATACTAAGCCTAAAAATCCTAGAAACAAGCTAATCAGAACCAACCTAGACAAATAAGTTGAGAGACTTTTTCTAAGGATTATAGAGCCATCACTATTGATATCCTGGAAAACCCACGATAGGAAAAGTGTTATTAATAGCATTGGTAGCCAAAACTTAAAAATCTTATTAAAAAATTTCGGAACTTTTATTAGACTTCCATGGTTAATTGACGCAACTGGATCATCTGGAGCAATATAAAAGACAAAAATTATTATCTCAACTATTGCCAATATGATAAGCAGGATTGTTCCGGCCCAAAAATCAAACTCATCTAGGAATCCTGGGAAGAAAATTACAAATTGAGATAAAATTAGAATTAGAANAATTACAACAAAAGAAGACTTTTTCTGAGTAAAGCTAAACTCTTCTGAGAAGAAAGTTATTACAGGTTGCAAGATTCCTATAGAAGACGTTAAGCCAGCAATAAACAATAGGAAAAACCATACAAAGCCTATCAGTTGGCCGAAAGGTAATCCATCAAAGATTAATGGCATAGCAATAAATCCAATTGTAAANGCTCCNGANCTTGCTATAATCACGGCACCGGATATCCCTAAGAAGGCAACAGCTGCAGGTATTACAATTGATCCTCCAAACACTACTTCAATTAGTTCATTTATTGATGCTGAAGTAAGTCCTGANAAAGCAATNTCATCATCCTTTCTNATAAANGAAGCATATGTAACTATTGCTCCAAACCCTAAACTAAGAGTAAAAAAGACCTGGCCTGCNGCAGCTATCCAAACACTAGGGCTTGAAAGATANGNAAAATCTGGTTTCCANAAGAAATTAAGGCCTACTAGNGAAGATGATATTGNTGTTTTAATTGATAGTACATAAATAACTAAAAATAGACTCATGATTAATAATGCGGGCATTGCTATTTTAACAAACTTNTCTATTCCTTTAACAATACCTCTTGATAAAATCTTATAATTAATAAANATTGTTAATAAAAAACAAGAGTATGCAAAAAAAGATGGTGTCATAAAAAAAGAATCTGTGTTATTGCTTCCAATGTAGNTGGAGAAAGTTCCAGTAAAAAATTCCATTTTATCAGAAGAATTCAAGGATTCAGATTGNAAATCGCCAACTAATGAGCTTATAGAATATCCCAACGTCCAAGATTCTATGTAGACGTAATAAATAGCAATAACAAAGGGTATCCACACTCCCAACAAAGAAAAAATTTGAATAGNCCNCTNTGCTCTTAATTTGTTTGAAATACCAAANACTGTTCCNCTTCCGATAGAGCCCCCANATCTACCAATACCCCACTCTATCCACATTAGAGGAATNCCTATAATTAAAAANCAAATTATNTAAGGAAGCAGGAAAGCTCCTCCACCATTTTCTGCTGCTTGTACGGGAAATCTCAANAAATTNCCCAGCCCTACTGCATTTCCAGCCATTGCTANAATTAATCCATATTTGGTTGACCANAAATCTCTTTCTCTTTTAATCATAATTTATATATAAATTAACCCTAAATTAATAACCTTGACAAATAATTTAATGAGCTTATCTTATAAACCTTCTGGAGATTTATCATGGGTGCGACAAAATCAAGCGCGAAGAAAATTAAAGNAATACCTAAATNAAAGAAAATTCCTAAAAAANCAAATANCANNGNAAAAAAGACAAANATTTCTGCTAAATTTAAGAAAGAAATCAAAGCAACTCTTATTAATATGAGAGAATTAATNCTTGATGATATATCTAAGCTGATTAAAGATGAGTCAAANCATCTTAAGCATGACGTCGGAGACTTTTATGATAGCGCCAGTANTGACAGAGAAAGAGAGCTTTCTTTNCTTCTTAATCAGAGAGANAGACAGAAACTAATTATGATTGAAGAATCACTGGCNAGAATAGAAAGTGGAAANTATGGGAAGTGTATTCCATGTGAGGAATTAATAGAAGAAGATAGATTAAGAGCAATGCCNTTCACAAGATATTGTGTCTCCTGNTTAGAAGAAGAAGANGAATCAANTAATAATCTTTAAAATTTAAGAATTTTAGCTTTATCAGGTTTNTTTATTATCCCTTTCTCAGTAACTATTCCTGATATTANGTTGNAAGGTGTAATATCAAAAGCAGGGTTAAATACTTTTTTTGCTTTAGCNACAATTTTGGTGCCGATTGACAGCAATTCTTTCTTGTCTCTTTCTTCAATATTTATCTCTTTACCGCTNTTAATNGAAANATCGAAAGTAGAAAAAGGGGCNGCTACATAAAAAGGAACCTTNTGAAAACTNCAAGNAACAGCTANCTGATANGTCCCTATCTTGTTTGCAACATCACCATTGGCAGCTATTCTATCGGCTCCTACTATAACCATATCAATATTCTCAAGCTTAATCACATGNGATGCCATTGAATCTGTGATTAAAGTACANTCTATATTGCTCTTATTGCATTCCCATAATGTTAACCTTGAACCTTGAAGTAGTGGNCTNGTCTCTGTTGCGTAAACTTTAAGTTTCTTGATTCTTTTATTGGCATGTTTAATAACCCCTAATGCGGTTCCAGGGCCCGTAGTAGCCAAAGANCCAGTATTACAATGNGTCAAAACTTTAAAGTTATCTTTGAATAATTTTGAGCCAACTTTTGAGATTNACTCAGACACTTTCTTTTCTTCAGAGAATATTTTCCTAGCTTCTTTGAAGAACANAGTCTTAANAAAACCTATATTTTTTTCCTTGTTAGNTTCCAATATANAGCTAAATCTTTTTACNGCCCACTCTAAATTCACTGCTGTGGGTCTTGATAACTTAATTTCATCAAGTCTTTTAGACAAAGTCCCAATAAAGTTTTGGCTATTTTTTTCAAATAAATCTTTAGCAGCCAAAAAGCAGGCNAAAGCTCCCGCNACNCCTATAGCTGGTGCACCNCTNATACTTAATTTTTTAATCAACTTNATAATCTGACTATAATTTTTTGCCTCAACATATAGTTCTACAAATGGAAGTTTTGTTTGGTCTAGAATAAGTACCGACCCTACTTTTGTAAATGAAATAATNTCTTTCATNCTTTNCTCAATAACAAAGTTATCCAATTGTTAATTTGAATTATACGAATGAGATTACACTTTTTATAAAAAAAGTTCCATTTAACTTCATTAAAATCGGAAAAAATAAAGCCTGAGATTAATAAATAAGAGTTAGAAAGCAGNCTACTAAGTAAAATCTCAGATTTACTAATCAAATANGACTTTGATATATTAGCAACAATTAAATCAAAACNCCCTGNAACTTCTTCAAGTTCTAATTTAGTAAAACTAGTATTCTTGATAGAATTATTACGTAATAAGTTTGAATTAGCTTGGCTAATAGATTNTGCATCTATGTCTATTCCCATGGNTGTTGAATTAAATAGTTTACTAGNTGTNAATGAAAGTATTCCGGTTCCTGTNCCAANATCCAAAACACTATTAATTGAATTCTTTATTTCTTTTTCTGTTTTCATGTANGTTAACATTTGAAGACACGAAAGAGTTGTCTCATGATGCCCTGTTCCAAAAGCGAGTGATGGATTAATAATTATTTCCTTAGGNTCTCCATCGGACTTTCATGGAGGAGCAATTATAAGATCTNTTGAGACTTGAATGCGGTTTAAATAATTAATCCAATTATTTCCTTCTTTCATATTAAAAACTTTGATCTTTTGTCTTAATACAAGATTAGCTANAANTTTTGCTTCTGTATTNACCTCAGAGGAATTACAAAAAGTTAAGAAATCATCCAAATCATCTTTAGTGCTAAATATTACTTCAATCTTATATCCACTATCTATCTCAAACTGTGTAAANATGCAATNAAANTTTTCATAGAAAGATAGGAACACTCNCTCATTAATTTGACTTGAAGAAATTAAATCAATGAAATACATTTTCATTGTCATTTATAANTCATTTAATTCTGATATGTATGGAGAATTGGGGAATCGCTCTATATAAGATTTTATNTAGTCAGTCTTCTTGNTAGATTCAGAAGTCTTAATTAGACAAAAAGTTTTAATATATTGAGCTTCTTGGCTCTGAGCAACCNTTTCNGGAATTAATATATTCGCATTATCTATTCTGCCTAATGCNGAATTATATTTTTCNTCNTTAATGTANAACTTTGCAATATAAATTGCTCTCTTAAGTATATATTTTTTGGCTTTTTCNTATATTTCTATGGTNTCAGGCATAAATTCCGAATACTTATATTCTTCTGTCAACAACTCAAACATNCCTAANATTTCCTTAGCTGGCTGTATNTTCTTATCTTTGTCAGTTATCAATTTAGATTGTGACTTNAAAATCCTATAAGTTGCATAATCGACTTTTGGNTGGTTAATCTGATTCTCAATAAANGCTTGATATTCNACTATAGCTTCNCCATATTTCTTTCTCTTATAAGCNACCTCNCCACTTAATAAATATGACTCNCTAGCATAAGTAGAGTATGGATATCTAACTTGAAGNGCTATAATCATCTCTGATAAAAGCTTGTAATCAGTNGTACCAAAGAAGANATATTTNCTTTCTTTATTTAGTTCTTTATTAATTAACTCATAAAGACTTTTAGCTGAACCTTCCAANACTGTTTGCTTNCTAGTACAAGAAACAAGAAGCAGTATGACAAAAAAAATTTGAAATAAACGTTTAAACATAAATGCTATAATATTTGCGAGTTATTTTAATGTCAAGGATGATAAAATGTCTGANTTTCTAGATTATGTGGAAATACAAATTCTTTCGGGTAATGGAGGCAATGGTCTTGCTTCTTTTAGAAGGGANAAATTTATTCCATTTGGTGGACCNGACGGTGGAAATGGTGGNAATGGTGGTGATATTGTTTTCNTTGGATCTAACAACNTAAACTCTCTTAGGGATTTTAGAAACAAAAGAGTNTTTAANGCCCAAAATGGAACAAATGGTGGNTCCAATAAAAGGAATGGAAAGAATGGAAGCAATAAAGTGATAAGAGTTCCCTTAGGNACGGAGATCCTTGAGCTAAATACNAACAAAAAAATTGCTGATATAGTTACTGAAGATTTAGAAGTTGTCTTACTAGANGGTGGTAAAGGAGGTCTGGGAAATACNTTCTTTAAGTCATCTACNAATAGAGCTCCAACAAAATATAAAGANGGTAAAAANGGTNAAAAATTAAGATTGGCATTGAACTTAAAAACAATTTCTGATGTNAGCTTAATTGGTTATCCTAATGTAGGCAAATCCTCTATAATTAGAAAAATTACAAATTCAAAAGCTTCNGTAGGAAATTATCAATTTACTACAATAACTCCAAACATTGGGGTNCTAGAGNCTAAAAACAAAGATTTTCTTATTGCAGATATTCCTGGTCTTATAAAAGGTTCGCATTCCGGAAAAGGATTAGGTCATCAATTTNTAAAGCACATTGAGAGNTCANACTGNTTNATAGAAGTNCTTGATACATCATGTTTAAATATTGAAGAACTACAANAGCAGCATNACACTCTCTTATTTGAATTAAAAGAATATAATATAAAAATAATTTCAAGGATTAAGTTANTTGTTCTAAACAAAGTTGATGTTTGTAAATTTAGGGANGANCTCAGTAAGTTTAAGCCTTTGAAGAATTGTANTACTATACTTGCAAGTTCTTTAGATGGATTTGGTATGGAAGATCTTAAAAGAGAAATAGAANCAATCTAGGCTGACAATAAGCTTTTTAAGAATGCAACNCTATCCTCAGATTTCATAAGGCTTTCCCCAACTAAGAAGTTCGTGATACCANAACANNTTAACCTTGCNATNTCATCTGAACAACTTATACCACTTTCACTAACTAGAATCTTANCNGAAGGAATCTCNTCTAATAATTCAATTATGTTGGAGGTATTAACGCTAAAATCCTNTAAGTTTCTATTGTTTATTCCAAATATATCTATTCCCAATTCAACTCCCTTATATAAATCTTCTCTGTCATGAATTTCATATAAAACATCTAAATCCAGCTCTGTAGAAAGTTGAAATAAGTCTTTTAATTTAGATAAAGATAGGATTCTACCTATCAAGAGTATNGCATCGGCCTCATAAAATTTTGATTGAAAAACTTGATATTCATCTACTATGAAATCTTTTCTTAATAAAGGAATAGATGTTGTAGTTCTTATTGATGGAAGATAGTCCAGTTTGCCTTGAAAGAANTTTTCATCAGTCAAAATAGATATAGCAGATGCCCCGCCCTCTTGATATTCTGACGCGATTTTTAAAGGTTGAAAGTCACTTAAAATTAAGCCNTTAGAAGGCGAAGCTTTTTTAACTTCTGCTATTATATTTATTGAATTTNCTTNCTTNANGGATGAATGGAAATCTCTTTTTTCAAACTTTATAGCTTCTACGCCCTCTTGCTTNAATTTTATTCCACGCTCTAACTCTTCAAGAGGAAAGCTNGATTTTTGCAAAANAACTTCTTGTATTTTGTAATCAATTATCTTATCTAGTATATTCATCTANATTATAATTTTACTAACTAAATTTGAGTAAACTTCTCCNGAATCTAATTTAGCATTAANGTACTCAAATGCTTCAGCNAGTGAGTCNACAATTCCATATATATATAATCCTGCNCCAGCATTAAGTACGCAAATATCTCTCCTTGAATCTTTGATTTCATTATTAAGAATTGCTAGTGCAATTTCTTTTGATTCTTCTGAAGAATCAATTATAAGNTTGTCGATTGTAGCTAAATTAAAACCATAATCTGAAGGGTTAAAGACAAATTCTTTTACTTTAGAATTATTTATTTCTATAATGTAGGTTTTGTCACATATTGAAATTTCATCCATTCCATCAAANCCATGTACAACAAAACCTCTAGATACACCTTGCTTGATTAATACGTCTGCTACTANTTTCATCAAACTTTTATCATAAACACCAAGAACTTGCTTTTTTGGTCTAAGTGGNTTCACTAACGGNCCAAGAATATTAAATATTGTTCTNGTTTTAAGNTCTTTTCTTATGTGNCCTACGTTCTTCATGGACTTGTGAAAATATGGGGCATATAAAAATGAAAAGTTNNTTTGCTTTATAGATTTTATAGAANTTTCNACAGNAGAATCCAAGTTTATNCCTAATTTCTCAATCAAATCAGCGCTACCGACTTTACTAGATACNGANCTATTTCCATGCTTAGCTACCTTGACTCCNAGAGCGGCTAATATCAANGAACTAATAGTTGAAATATTTAAAGTAGACTTNGAATCTCCTCCNGTACCGCACAAATCAATCAAGTCAATATTTGTTTTTGGCAGTTTNCCCAGGTTATCTAGTAAGACATTAGACGCGAAATAAACTTCTTCNGGGGANGATTCCTTAATCTTTAGTGCTGTCAAAAAAGATGATGCNTGTATATCAGAAACCTCACCTTTTAACATAGANGAAAAGAAAAANCTTATTTCATTCTGTTGTAAATCAGTNCCTTCATATAATTTATTTAATATATCCGTAATCATTGAAGNGCTCTTTTAGAAATTGTATCTAAGATTCCATTTATAAAACCACAAGATTCGTCAGAACTATATTTTAAAGCTAAGACTATTGCTTCTTTAATACTNACTGGAACTGGAATACCATTTGANAACAATATCTCAAAAACTGCTATTCTAAGTATATTTANGTCAACGGAGTTTATTCTATCGAATTTCCAATTNTTAATACTTTGGTCAATTTGNTCNTCTATAGGCTTAATATTCTTAACACAACCATTGATAATTTCGTCAGCTTTATTCTTGATAATATTTTTNGTAATAATTTTTTTGGAATTTGCGAATATATCTCTAAGGATTTTATAAAAATCCGAATCTTCTGTCTTAGTTCTTTCATTTAAATTATATGTCCTAAGGAATCCTTTAAACTTATCACTATCCTCTAAAGTTGAGATTAGTAAATTGAATTTATCCTTNTTGATTATGCGAAGAAAAATTTTATTGTTTNTNAAAGCAGAACATCCTATTACAATCATCTCTTCCTTCTTTATGNTCATAANCTTNAACATATAATAATTGTTAATTGGATTTGTCTCCCAAAAGCTAGAAACATTGTCCTTAAACTCCGACAAATCNTAAGAATCTTCTGTAGATTTAAAATCTAAGCTATACATAAATCTNAAGGANAACTCTCTTGCTCTTCTATCAATCCAATACTTCATNTTATATTTCCCTTNCTGTCCTTAATAAATCGACCAAACTTTCTGCAGCTTCAATCGCTCTATCNTTTAAGCCNCCGCTACTTCTATCAATTGCTTGATCTTTGTTCTTAACTGTCAAAATTCCTGAAACAACNGGTATATCAAATTTAACACTTACTTGAACAAGATTGTTAAAAATACTTTTTGAAATTACTTCATAATGATTTGTTTCTCCTTCAATAATNCAACCAAGAGCTATTATTCCATCAGGAGAATTTTTAGAGCAAACTTTATTNACAAGGTATGGNANCTCTAGAGAACCAAAGGTTCTAATTACTATTATTTGTTTGTCTGNNATTCCTAGTTCTTTCTTTAATATATCTGAAGAACTTTTTATCTGTCTTTCTGAAATATCTTTGTAAAAAGTACTGGAGATAATATAAANAACTACATTGCTATCTAAGTTAAGAGCTTTATCTTTCATTTCATTACTCTACAAGACTTAACTTATGTCCTAACTTTTTCTTCTTTACTTGGAGATACTTTATATTCTCTTTACTTGGAGCTATTTCAATTGGTATAGTCTTTGTAATTTTAATCCCAAAGCCATCCAATCCTGCAACTTTTCTTGGATTGTTTGTAAGCAACTGAATCTTTCTTAGACCTAAATCCCTAAGAATTTGGGCGCCAGTTCCATACTCTCTTAAATCATCTTTAAACCCTAAAGCATTGTTAGCCTCTACTGTATCTAATCCTTCTTCTTGAAGAGCATAGGCTTCAATCTTATGAGCAATTCCGATACCTCTGCCTTCTTGTCGCAAATAAAGNAATACTCCCTCCCCTTTCTTTTTTATCATCTCTAAAGATTTGTGCAGCTGAGAGCCACAATCACANCTGTTTGATGCAAACAAATCGCCAGTTAGACATTCAGAGTGAACTCTTACTAAATATTCTTTTTTAGCTTTTATGTTACCAAGAACAAGAGCAATATGAGTTTTATTGTCTATATCGCTTTGATATGAATGGCAAACAAAATCCCCATAATTTGTTGGCAAACTACATGTGGCTGTTTGAGAGACTAAAGACTCTTTCTTAAGCCTATAACTAATTAAATCTGCAATCGTTGCAATTTTAATCTTATGTTTCTTTGCAAATTTTTCGCAATCAGTAAGCCGGGCCATTGAGCCGTTATCATTCATTATTTCGCATATCACGGCACATGGTTTTAATCCAGCCAACCTTGAAATATCAACAGAAGCTTCAGTATGTCCAGCTCTAGTTAATATCCCGCCATCTCGGGCAACCAGCGGGAACATGTGTCCAGGTCTATCGAAATCCTCTGGCGCTGCTGAATCAGTTGATACCATTATTGCAGTTCTTGATCTATCATGAGCTGAAATCCCAGTTGTAACATCTTTTTTTGCATCTATTGAAACAGTAAAGGCAGTTGAGTCCATATTAGTTGCAGAGTTAGCATTAACTGGAGAAAGATCTAATTTCTTCGCTTTAGCTTTATCTACAGAAAGACAAATAAGTCCTCTTCCGTGAGTTGCCATAAAATTAATAACCTTGGAAGTAGCAAATTCTGCAGCAACAATCAAATCGCCTTCATTTTCCCTGTCTTTATCGTCAACAAGGATAACCATTTTTCCTTTCTTTATATCCTTAATTGCATCTTCTATTTTTGATATTGCCAAAATTAACCCTCTTTTAAACAAATTCTTTTACACTCAAATAATATACATAATAAAAAATAAACCAAGAAAAAAAACTTCCTTTATTCTATTGACTTTTTTCCTACTATATATATTTTTAGTTGTAGTTCTAAAATTCGGGGGGTCTTAATTGCTAGTTAAAGAAAATTCAACCAAAGATTACTTGATGAATGCCTTCCTCTTTGGTGGTGGAGAAGAGTTTAGAGAGTTTGAAGAAGAAATTATAGATGACCTTGAAGAAGAAATTGATTATGATGACGATATTTGGGATGAATCAGAGGAAGATGATGATGAAGAAGAAATTGAGGATGAAATTGCTGAAACCACTGATGATGATGTTGAAGACGAAGATGAATTCGAAGATTTAGAAGAAATAGATGACCTAGATGATTTAGGCGAGCTTGAAGAATTAGAAGACTTTGACGAAGATGGTTCAAGTGAATTTGAGGAAGAAAACTAAAAAAAACCAAAAGACAAATAACATCGGTTTGTATCAATTTAAAAATATTATAGTAATTTAAATATATGGAAAATTATGATATCTATGTTGAAGACAGGATAGAGGATGAAACAATCAATATCCAGTTCAAGGACAGAGATACAATTGAAATCTTCTTAAACAAAGGCAGCTCTTTTGGCTCCAAACATACAACGACTTTATTAGCAATCGAATCATTAAAATTTCTTTTTCAAAAAGATGGTCAAATAGTAAATTCATTAGACTTAGGCTCAGGCTCTGGAATCCTATCAATTCTTATTAAAAAGTTAGGAGGCCGCTTTGTTGACTCATGTGAGATTGATGAATTCGCTAAGATGGAATCAATAAAGAATTTTAAATCTAATATAAATAAGGATTTAGACTTGCCTAGTTTTGTCGAAGCACCTTTGCTAAAAATAAAACAATATAATCTTATTGTAGCTAATATCTCAGGGAGATTTCTTCCTGACAACTTCCCAAGAATATCAAAAATTATTAAGCCTAATGGTTATTTAATAATTTCAGGATTCAACTTAAACAAGGAAGAAAAATACGTTAA
Organism: bacterium; assembly: GCA_002701925.2. Classification (GTDB taxonomy): domain Bacteria; phylum Desulfobacterota_D; class UBA1144; order UBA1144; family UBA1144. The sequence continues at coordinate 94,291 of NZWJ02000022.1, read as the reverse complement.
ATTATTAAAAGATTTAAATTGCTTAATGATACATAAGTTTATAAAGAAACCCTGGATATCAATAATTTTTAAGAAATAATCTAAAATTTGATAAATTTAACTGCCCAGGGCCGGACTCGAACCGGCACGGTCGTGAAACCGAGGGATTTTAAGTCCCTTGCGTCTACCAATTTCGCCACCCGGGCAATCAAAAATATCTATCAATATTACATGAATAGANGGTTTAAGGAAATAAATTAATCAAAAAAAAAGAGCAAGTTTTAAAGCTTNCTCTTTTTTTGATAAGTTAGTATATCGTCCAGTGAATCTTACATATCAAAGTAGTACTGAATCATAGCTCCTAGTGTATGTTTTATTTNGTTCTCTTCATCAGCTTTCTTNTACCCTANATGAACATGTAAATTATTATTAACTAAATAGCCCAAAGAAACTTGGTANACTTTATCATCTATTGCCTCGTCTGCTTCTNCAGCTTCATTAGTTTCTTGTGTATATGTACCGCCNAAATTTATCTTTTTATAATAAAAATCTAAACCAGTTGTCATATAATCTCTGTCATGTCCTTCTTCACCAGTTAAATGCTCTATTTTCATGAATTCTGNAAGTATTCTCATACTTAAACTTGGAGCAATTAATGATTTATGAACTAAAGAAATTGAGGATCTCTTTTCATCATGAGTTAAATCAGTGTTATCATCGATGCCAGATGTATTTGCAGAATTGCTTCCCCAACCCTTTTTAGCTTTTGATTGTTTGGCATGTCCTAATTTATATGAAAGACCGTCNACAAAGTTATTNTTTAATGAGAAAAAATCCTTTCCTTCTAATGAAATAGAGTATGATGAGAAATCTTGAGTNTTTGAAACACCACCATCAGATTTTTTTGTTTTTCCTCTATCAGTAATCACGGAATTACTCAATGAAGTTGTATCTTTAAAAAAGGTGGAAACATTTAACTTATGTTTACCTAAATCTCCAAAATCCTGATTTAAAGCTATTCCATAACCTAGCCTTTCAACTATTGCATACTCTTCGGCTTTTTGGTACCCCCATATTCCAGGGAATGTGTGATAGTCTAATCCCACTGAAGGGCTAAATTTCCCTCCATAAAGAGTGATATCGCTATCTGTAGAATAAGATAATAATAATTTATTTATAAATAACTTATGGTCTTCAAAAAATTTATCCTCTGGTGCTTTAGCTGCTGCACCTCCATGAGAGTGACCGCCTGATTCGCCCTCAATTTTAACATCAGTAACCACAGAAAGGTTATTGGTTAGATTATACCCTATCTCTAAATGGGAATGAGTATAAGATTCATCAACTTCATCCTTCTTTTCATGTGCCTCTGTTATAGTATCAAAGTGCACTTTAAATCCACCATGGATATAAAACTCCTTATCAGAACTTCCATGACTTGAATGATCATGACTTGAATGATCATGGCCCTCATGCGCTTCTTCTTTCGCATAGGAACTTGTAGAATTAATACTGAACATCATTACAGTAAAAATTACTAAAATTATATTTTTAAGCATTTTTAATCTCCTCCGCCTTAAAATGTTATGTTATAACATAACAACTAATTTAGAAGAATCAAGTCTGGTTAATCTTTTTAGAAAGGGGGAAAATAATAGCAAAGATAATGACTAGCATAACAATTATTGTAGGTCCTGTAGGAGTGTCTAGCTTAACTGATGAAAATAATCCTAAAATTATTGATAAAACACCGATTAGGGATGAAACAAATCCCATTTGAAGGGGAGATCTTGATATTTGCCTTGCAGAAGCTGCTGGTATAATTAACATTGATGTTATCAAAAGTATCCCAACTATCTTAACGCATGTNGCTACAAAAATTATAAGTAAAAATAAAAAAACTGATTGAATAAAACTCGTATTTATTCTCTCAGCTTTGGCAATACTTTCATCAATCGTAATCAAGACTAGTTTGTCCCAAATTACATAAAGAATTATTAGAACAAATAAAGTAGCGAAAGAAAACCAAATTAACTCACTAGGTGTAACAGTCAAAATATCTCCAAATAAGTATGAATCCAAATTTACTTTTTTATTTAACAAGCTAATTGAAACAATACCAATTGATAATGATGAATGTGCTAATATGCCCAGCAAAGTATCATTAGATAAGATTTTTTTATTTTGAAGGAAAACAAGCAATGAAGCAAATAGTAGGCAAACTAGGAAAGTTCCAATCGTTGTATTAATTCCGAGCGCTATACCCAGAGCTATTCCAAGAAGACTACTATGTGATAAAGAATCACCGAAATAAGCCATTTTCTTCCATACAACAAAGCAACCCAAGGCTCCGCCAATTAAAGAAACGCAGATACCTGCAAGCAAAGCATTGATAAGATAAGACTCAAACATGTGAATCACCCTCATGAGCATGGGTATAATCATGTTTATATACAGACATCATCTCGGCAAAATCATGCCCAAACAATGAAATAAATTCAGGGTCTTTAGTTATTGCTGAAGGCTCTCCTGAACAACATATATGATTAGATAAGCAGATAACCTTTTTTGTGGAAGACATCACCATATGCAAATCGTGCGAGACCATTAGAATGCTTATGTTCCTATTNGTAAATATCTGATTTAGAAGTTTATAGAAATTCAATTGTGCNGTCACATCTAAATTCTGGGTAGGTTCGTCTAGAATAAGAAGATTTGGATTCTCTATTAGAGATCTAGCTATTAATATTTTTTGAATCTCTCCGCCNGACATATGTGCAATCTGCTTATTTAATAAAAACTTAATATTAAATTCGATAGAAATCTTATTGATTTCTTCATCTGTTACTTCCTTATTAAGTTTNATAAAATCATACGCAGAAATTGGTATAGATTTATCGACTATAAAATNCTGAGGNACATAAGAAGNTTTCAAATCTGAAGATCTGGAAATCATCCCTTTTTCTGGCTTAAAAAAACCAAGCAAGCACTTAAGNAACATAGACTTACCTGCACCATTAGGTCCNATAATGGTTACAAAGTCATTTGAAAGAATTTCGAGATTTATATCCTTGAGAATTTCTTTTTTGTCACGAATAACAAAGATATTTTCAGCTCTAATCAACATAATAAATCCTATTATTCTTTTGAGCACTCATAACATTCACCACTAATTTCAATAGCAATGTTCTTATGAGAAAATTGATTAGCATCAAGTGTTTTTCTTATTGCATTAGTAATTTTTTCATCGCAGCATTCTTTTATCTCATTGCAGGTTTTACATATCATAAAATAGCATTCACTGTGTTTTANTGGATGCGAACAACCTACAAAAGCATTTAAGCTATTAATCCTNTGNATAAAACCATTATTAAGTAAAAAGTCTAAAGCCCTATAGACTGTTGGAGGTTCTGGAGAATAGTCCAANCCTGTGATTTTGTCTAAAAGCTCATAAGCTTTTGTTGGNTTATGGTTTTCCCAGACTGTTTTTAGTATAAATTCCCTAATTTTTGTTAANCGCAAACCTTTGTCTTCGCAAATAAATTTTGCTTTAGTCAAAGCAGTATCGATACAAGTATTGTGATTCCTACATTCATGCATTTGCAATCTCCATTAATATGTTATAATGTAACATTGTGAAAATNAAACTCAATAACTTTATACTTATTATCCTAACATTTTTATTAGCATCTAATTCGTGTTTTAGTGTCGAGAAAAGAATCNTAGCTTCAATNAAGCCTTTGCACTCAATTATACTAAATGTTGTCAAAGATGAAGAGGTAGATTTGTTGTTAGGTGGAGCACTCTCTCCTCACGACTATATGCTTAAGCCTTCTGATATGAAAAAGCTCCAAAATGCTGATTTAGTTTTCTATATTGATGATAGTGCTCTTGAAACATTTCTATCTAGGCCATTAAGAACTCTTGATAAAGAAGTTAGAAAAATNTCTCTTGCCTCTAAACAGAACCTAACTCTACTACCAATTAGGGAAGGTGGAATCTGGGAGAAAGAGGATGACGGACATGACCATTCTCACGGTGAGCATGACATTCATATATGGCTAGGCTCTGAAAATGCAATAAAAATAACCAAACATGTAGTCAGAGAACTTTCAAGAATAAANCCTGCCAATAAAAGTGTTTACAAAAGAAATGCCCAAGCTTTTATNGAAAAAATAAAGGCAAACAAGGTAGAAACAAAAAAGAAACTTGAACCAATAAAAGATAGTTCCTTTATTGTTTTTCATGACGCTTATCAATATTANGAGAAGGAATATAATCTAAATGCAGCAGGATCTATTTCACTTAATCCTGAAATCAGCCCTACCCCTCAGAGAATNAATGAAATTAAGTTAAAAATTAAAAAAGATGCNGTTAAATGCGTCTTTAGAGAGCCNCAGTTCTCAAGCAAAATTGTCCAAACAATTATCAACGATACAAACGCGAAAGAGGGCTTACTAGACCCTCTAGGCTCAGACTTAAAACCAGGAAAAGATTTGTACTTGAAACTTATAAATAAGCTTACAGAGGGTTTAACGGATTGTCTTTCGTAAGGAACTAGTAATTAATAGTTATTGATTAGTCTCTATTTGCGAATTAGGAAAAATAAAAATGAAGCAATTTGATGTTGTTATTGTTGGAGGAGGCCCTGCAGGCATAGGGATTGGTGCTATGCTGAAAGAATTGGGGGTAGAACGCACAATTATTCTTGAAAGAGAAAAAGTTGGAGCAAGTTTTGATAAGTGGCCAAAGGAAATGCAGCTTATAACTCCATCTTTTACTACGAACTTCTACGGTCACCTTGATCTTAACTCTGTTGTCTCGGCAACCTCGCCAGCATATACGCTTCGAAAGGAGCACCCAACCGGAAAAGAATACGCTCAGTATTTAAGAGGCATATCAAAATATTTTGATTTGCCTGTTGCAGAGGGTTGCAACGTAGAAAAAGTAACTTATTCCAAAGGCTTTTTTAAAATTCACCTTAGTCAAGGAGAAACCATTAAGTCTAGATTCATGGTTTGGGCTGCAGGAGAATTTCAATATCCTAATACAAACACCATTCCTGGAGCTGAACTATGCTTACATAATAGCCAGATAGAAAGTTGGGAGAAAGTAGAAGGTGATGAATTTTATATTATTGGCGGTTATGAAAGCGGAATTGACGCTGCCGTTAATTTAAGTCGCTTTGGTAAAAAGGTTTCTGTANTAGACCGCAAAGAACCTTGGAACGAAAGAACAACAGATGCGAGTGTTAATTTGTCTCCATTTACCTTAGAGAGACTAAAGCAAGAGATGCAATATGGTCGAATTAAACTTCTTGGAAAATCAGAGATTCAAACAATTACGAGGCAAGATAATCAATATGTTATAAATATAAATAAGAAGTCAAAGCCTTATGTGAGCCCAACACAGCCAATATTAGCTACAGGTTTCAAAAGTAGTCTTATGCTTATTGATGAGCTCTTCATTTGGGAGGACGAAAAAAACTATGTGCTACTTAGCCAAGATGATGAATCAATTAAAACGCCAGGACTATTTCTTGTAGGACCACAAGTTCGACACGATAATCTTATTTTCTGTTTTATTTTTAAATACCGACAACGATTTGGGGTTGTCGCTAATGCAATTGGTAAAAAATTAGGAATAGATACAAGTCTTCTCGAACCATATAGAAATGAAGGTCTTTATTTAGATGATCTAAGCTGTTGCGGAGATGAGTGTAACTGCTAATGGATAACTTATTTGTTAAAAAAAAATCTTGGATTAAAGCTAATTTGGAATGGTTACTTCAGCTCATAGCAAGTCTATCTTGGATGATTTCAGTCTTTGTCTATGGAACTTATGAACTAGGCGACTACTTACAGCTATTGGCTTCCTCATCATGGACAGCTTCTAACATCATGATTTACTTCAGCCGTTTAGACTAATTATATAAACAGTCTCAAAAAGACCCCAATTATTAGAGACCAAAATTAAGAACCTAAATAATTAGGCGGTGCCCGGATTCGAACCGGGGTATAACGGTTTTGCAGACCGTCGCCTTACCGCTTGGCTACACCGCCAAATTAATTAAGCAATATTTATACAATAAAAAGAAGATTTAGTCTATTTCTAATCGTCTTGTAAAATANGCGGAGACTTCTGTATCAATAATCAAATTCTGTCCTATCTTATCTTTAAAAACTAAGCCTTTACTTCTTCTNNAGGATTCCTGGTAAAAATTAACNCTTTTATTAAAATCAATCTCATGTTCCCAGAATNAATACAAGCTTGACAATGCNCTNCCAGTTCCTGGATCCTCATTGAACCCNAATCTNGGGCAAAAATATCTATACAATAAATCTTTTCTATCTTCTGACAAACAGGTAACAATTAATCCCCTCTTATTAAGTAGTAAAAGTTTGTTAAAGTTTATTGAGACACTCTTTAGNACTTCTANATTTTTAACNCGTACAATACAATCAACATCAGTAAAACTAGNGCTTTCAANNAAGCTCGCTTNTATTATTTCATCTAGATTAGCTTNAAAATTATTCTCTATTTTTATTATAGGAATTTTAATCTGTACCCTATTGTGACTGCAAGCCTTNCCAAAGAGATCATATTGTTTCGATTTAATCANATAAAAATTNTCCTTGAATAAACCATATCTCTGAAATAGTATACTGCAGGCACCAATAGTCCCATGCCCACATAAATCAACCTCGACTTTTGGTGAAAACCATCTTATAGAGCAACTCGAATTATCAAAATTAATAAAGGAAACTTCGGAAAGGCCTATAGTTGTAGCAACTTTCTTAAGTAGTTTATCATCATTAAAGTTGTCAGTTTCTAATATTGTAATAGCAGCAAGATTTCCACCTAATAGTGAATTGCTGAAAACAGACAAAAAAAAACGTCTAAACTAGTCATATACTTTTAGCTCATTATACAACGCATCTCTTTCAATAGGCAAATATCCAGAATCTTTAATCATCCTAACAAAAAACTCTCTGGTATGGCCTATTTCCGACCTAGCACCAGCATCATGAATAATCTTCTCGGAAACAATAGTTCCATCTGCATCTGAAACCCCGAAATGGAAAGCAACTTGAGCGGCTTTTTCCCCCAAAGTGATCCAATAAGCTTTAATATGTGGAAAGTTATCTAGATACAAACGAGACAGAGCGTGCACCTTTAGATCATAAGAAAAAGGAAAAGGCTTGATATCTTTTAACATTGTATTATATGGCTGAAATAATACTGGTATGAATGCTAGGAAACCATTAGTTTCATCTTGCAAGTTTCTTAATTGATCTAAATGGTCAATTACATCATAAATAGACTCTAAGTGACCATATAGTATTGTAGCGTTAGAAGGCAATCCTAATTTGTGAGCTTCTCTGTGAACCTCGAGCCAGGAATCTCCGTCTGTCTTTGGGGAACATATCTTTTTTCTAACTTCAGGTGCAAAAACTTCAGCTCCGCCTCCAGGTAAGGCATCTACGCCCGCTTCCATTAATTTCTCTATAACTTTCTGATAGCTAAAACCAGATATCTCAGAGAACCAGTCAATTTCGACAGCTGTAAAAGCTTTTATATGTGCAGTTGGTAGAGCATTACTAACTTCGCCAATAATCTCTAAATATTTATCAAATTTCCAATTTGGATGAAGTCCTCCAACAATATGTATCTCTTTTAGTTCATCATCTAATAATGAGAGAATCTTATCTATGCTCATTTCATATGCATCAGGAGACTTCATTGTCTTACCAAACGCACAAAACTTACATGAGATTGCACAAATATTTGTTGGATTAATATGCCTATTAACAACAAAATAAATTTTGTCTCCATCTTTAGAGAATTTCTTATATCTAGCAATAATTCCCAGAGAATTTAAATCGTTTGTCTTCATTATTATCTCTGCATCTTTAAAACTTAATCTTTTATTAGACAACACCTTATCTTTAATTAAGATTAGATTCTTATCTATACAAAACTCATCAAAGTTATCTAATAATTTTTCCAATTCTCATTTACCTTAGTAGAAATATCGTCACTCATTTCAAGTACTTTAGGATACCACTCTTTTAATGTGGCATCGATAATCATTCTTCCNTCAAAAGTTATAGAAGAGTTNCTTCTATTAAAATTTTGGAANTATATATCAAGAGTGGGGTCAAACCTTGTAAANATTCCCCAAATAATATCAATATTGTCATTGATTTTTATATCAGAGCTAACAATAAAAATAATCCTNAAATTTTCAAGCAGATTNGAGGTGAATATATCTTTAGTCATTTCTTCTGGATTATGGTTTGAACTNATAATAATTATGTTTTTATTTACAACCCTAAAATCTATAATTTTATTATATTTATTTCTTGGATCAGGTATTGATACTTTNCCAAAATTATCTTTTGAAATAACTTTACCGTCACCAATNGCATTAAATCCTACTTTGCTTCCAACATTAATTTTACCACTTGTAAAATCNAGTGTATCAAGTGGAGTTGTCTGTAAAAGAGTTAGGTCTTTCTCTGGATTAAAATTCGCTCCNAAATAACCTAATACAGTCTCTATTTCTCTTGGATTAACGAAGCTGGGAACAGTAATNATACATTTAGTTAAAGATAGTTGCCCAGTTCCCCANATTGACATCATGGATTTTACAGAATTCTTCGGGTATTTCTCATCAATNGAAACGACTAGTAGGTTATGAAACCCTGCCTCATAATATGCCCATAAATCTGTAATCTCTGGATTAACTAACTTTAATAAAGGTGCAAATATATTAGTTGCAGCCATACCAAGATACATGTCTTCTTTAGGTGGTCTACCAACAATTGTAGCAGGGTAAATAGCATTATGCTTTCTTGTAATCGTCTTTACATTTAAATAAGGAAAATCGCCCTCCATTGAGTAATAACCAAAATGATCTCCAAATGGGCCTTCTAGTTTTGTTTTATTCAATGGAACTGTTCCCTCAATAATAAATTCAGCATTTGCTGGTACTTTTAAGCTAGATGTTTTTGCCTTACATAAACGTATTGGCTTTCTTTTTAAAAAAGCTGAGAACAAAAGCTCATTTATGTCTTCTGGTAAGGGTGCAATAGCAGCAAAGATTAAAGAAGGGTCTCCTCCTAAAACGACTGCAGCTGGGAACTCCTTCCCTGATTGACAAGCTTCGTAGTAATGTGCCGCACCACCTTTGTGAGGATGCCAATGCATGCCCAATGTCTTATTGTCATGCTTTTGAAGCCTATACATTCCCATGTTTACCTTAGAATTGACAGGACTCTGGGTGACAGTTAGCCCCATAGTTACAAATCTACCCCCGTCTTCTGGCCAACACTTAATTATTGGCAATCCGTCTAGATTCAAATTATCTTCAATCTGCTGACAAGATGGATTGAAGAGAATATCCTTAGATCTAAAATTAGTAAGTTTTTTTATAAAAGGAAAAGATTTAAAAACATTATCTACAGATGGTGGTATTGATTTCTGTGCAAAACTCAATATTTCTTCGCCAAGTTCTTTCGGATCACATCCCAAAGATAGCCTCAGTCTTTCTTGCGTGCCAAACAAGTTTGTAGCAACGGGAAAAGAAGAACCTTTAACATTCTCGAAAAGTAAGGCTGGGCCCCCCTCTTCTATTGTTTTACAACTTATTTCACTAATCTCTAATATTGGATCAACTTCTACCTGTATTCGCTTCAAGTCACCGATTCTTTCAAGAAAGCTAATATAAGATTGGAGATCATCAAAGCTATGATCATGCATAAATTAAATTTCCTTATTTTTCCAGCCGTTCTCTTTCTGAATCCCAATAAGACTAAGAAGTTTATCTGAAAAAGAACTAGCTAGATCTGATATTGATGTTTCTTCAAGATATAAGCCAGGGGAAACTGGTGCAATTATTGCGCCTGCCTTAGATAATTTTAATGCATTTTCTAATGTAATTGAATCTAAAGGTGTCTCTCTTAAAGCTATAACTAACTTCCTTCTTTCTTTTAAGGCTACTTGAGCCATTCTTGTAATTAAAGTATCAGATATTCCAGAAGCAATTTTATTAAGCGTNGATACAGAACAAGGTACTATAACGAGTGAATCGAAGTGATTACTACCGGAAGCAAATGGTGCAGCCAAATCTGAATCAGAGAAAGTATTGTCTACCATAGATTCTAACTCCTCAAATTTTAAACCTAGCTCTTCAAAAATTACTCTTTTGCCCCATTTTGAAGCAACTAAAAACTTCTCATTGGGGCACTTCGTAATAAAGTCGACAGCAAAATTTGAGCCCGAAGCACCAGTTATACCTATAACAGTTCTCATATGAATAATATATCAGAAATAATTAATATTAATATTAAAAACCCTATGTAAGAATTATATTCGAAGAAAGAAAAATCACTTTTCTTAGAATTGTATACTTGAACAAAAAGACCCATTGAAATAATAGAAAAAATTATGAATTGAAATATAGTAGGCCCAGTTTTTAAAATGTATATAAAAATGAAAATCAATGAAAGAAGAAAGCAATAAATAGAAATATTAATCGAAACTTTCTTGCCAAAAAAAGAAGGAATAGAATAAATTCCTTCTTTAATGTCATGAGAATAGTCCTTTAATGCATATAATATATCGAAGCCAGAGATCCAAAATAAAGTAAAAAAGGCGATGGGCCATGTATCGAAAAAGCTCTTTAAAGAACATGTTGCAGCAATTCCCCCTGCCAATGGTCCTAAAGATAGAGTAGCTCCTAAAAAGAAATGACATAAAAAAGTGAACTTTTTAGTAAAAGGGTATATGTAAAACATTACTATTGGGATAAGGGCGAGATAAATTAGAAAGTCACAAATTAAAAAAGAGGATACTAAAAATATAATTATACTCAACGACAAATAGACTTTAGCAAGCCTCATGCTCACCCTACCAGAAGGTAAAGGTCTAGATTTAGTTCTTGGATTAAGTTGGTCAACTTTTAAATCAATAATTCTATTTAATAACATCCCTATTGTTCTTGCAGAAACTGATGCTATTAGAACTAAAAAGAAATTTAATAAGTGAAACTCTTGAATAGCAATGAAATATCCTGAGAAAATTAGAGGTAGAACAAATAAGGTATGAGGAAATGTTACCAACTCACCAAATAATAGTATATTNCTTTTAAGTAGCATAAAAATATATTAACCTATAGAATAAATTTTATTCGGTGATTTATGAATGTAGAAATCTTTGAAAAAATCAGCACNGCCCTTGGAGAAGGAAAAGGTTTTAGGATAAAAGAGGCTTTATCTAANCTTAACCCCACTGAGGCATCTAACCTAATAATAAGATTNANTGAGNAAGAAATCTGTTTTATATTATCTAGCCTAGACTCAAATGTCTCTGCTGAGATAATTCTTGAACTTCCTGAAGATGTAAGAACTAAAACTTTAAAAGAGCTGGACAATAAATCTATTTTAAGTGTCCTAGAAGGTCTTGAATCTGATGATGCTACAGATTTAATATCTGATTTAGACGACGAAAAATCAAAAGAAATCCTTGAAAANATGAATCCTAGAGATTCAAGCGAAGTTCAANCATTACTCCAATATGAACAGGATACCGCTGGCGGTATAATGCAAACTGAGCTTGTTGAAGTCAAAAACTCATCAATAATTAAAGATGCAATTAACTGGATAAGATTGATTGCAAATGATGTGCCTGATTTCTATCTAATATATGTTACTNATGAAAATGATAAGCTTGTTGGTTTTGTTTCATTAAGAAACTTAATCTTAGCTAATCCTGGNTATAAAATTGATTCAATCATGGAACCAATTGAAGTTTCAGTTAATCCAGANCTCGATCAAGAAGAAGTNAGTTTAATTTTTGCAAATTACAATATAGTCTCATTACCAGTAGTAGATCAAGACAACAAACTTCTTGGCAGAATTACTTCTGATGACGTCATCGATGTAATAANAGAAGAAGCAGAGGAAGATATATACTCANTAGCTGGAGTTGGAGAATACAACCATCCNATCTACTCAAGCTTTNTATCAAAAACGAGATCNAGATTACCGTGGCTGCTAGTTACNCTAATTGGTGAATTAATTATAGCATTCATAATTTCTACCTACTTTAAGACAACACTAGAAAAGTTTATTCTCTTAGCTGCTTTTATGCCTGCTGTCATGGCTACTGGNGGTAGCGTCGGAATCCAGACTTCNGCAATAGTGATAAGAGCTCTNGGAATGGGGACTATAAATACATCTCAAGCATTTAAAGTTATTTTNTCTGAACTAAAACTTTCACTATTTCTGGGTGCTATTTGTGGACTGATTGCNGGTNCTTTTGGGTTTTATATNACAGGTGACACTTATACTGGAGCNAANTTCTTCACTGTCATTTTCTTCTCANTATCTNNAGCATCTGTAATCTCTGCAATTTTTGGTGCGGCCTTCCCTCTTGTTTTAAATAAATTTAATATTGATCCTGCNAATGGCTCCGGGCCATTTGTCACAATGGCTAATGATATGTTCTCTGCAATTTCATATTTGCTAATAGCNCTGTTGTTTATCTAAAATGTTAATAGAAACTGAGGCATTTATACTTAAAAAAATTGAGTTTGGAGACTACGATTTTATAGGAACTTTTTATACAGANAAAATAGGCAAGATNTCATTGTTAATTAAAAATGCAAGAAAAAGTAAAANAAGGTACNTAGGAAAGCTTGAGCCATTNAATCTAATAAGTNTAAAAATTAATTACAATAATAATGANTCTAAAAATATTCTAAATTCAATTGACAAAGATACTCTAACCTCAAAAGATNTAGATAAAAAAGTAATNGTACTCTCATCNTTGGTAAACGAATACTTAGATATATTTGAGATTGATGAGGTNTCCTGCATCGATTCATTTATTCTAATCAAAAAATTTTTTATNAGGGGTGNGGAAAATAATCTTAGTTNTGCTTTAGATAGCACTATTAAATTTCAAGTTAGGTACTTNAAACANCTNGGTCTTNAGCCTAGCAAGTCAGAATTAGAAAGAATNGAAGGCAAGAAAGTTAACTTAAATTTNCATGAATTAAGACATAACGACNTACTCAAAGCTAAACTAATTAAAATATTAGTAAGATTTAGNGAATTTCACTCTGGAAAAGAGTTTAATTCTACTAGATACTTAGAATTGTTATGATTAAAGTAAAAGGTTTTAAATTTAGCGGAATATCCTGTGGTTTAAAAAAGTCTGGNAAAAAGGACTTGGGTCTAATTTCGTCCGAGAACATNTGTACTACGCATGCTGTTTTTACTAAGAATAAAGTTGTTGCTGCTCCACTTATAATAGGAAAAGAAATTTTAAAAAAGAACTTAGTTAANTCAATCATTGTTAATAGCGGAAATGCTAATTCATGNACTGGTAAGAACGGAATTAANGCTACGAACGAAATATTAAAGAAAATTGCAAAAGAGACTAATCTAAAACCATCAAACTACTTTCCTTNTTCAACTGGAATTATAGGGGTAGANCTAGATTATAAAAAGATTAATAAAAGCATTCCCAATTTANTCAGNTCATTAGATGGTAAATCNTATAGAGACTTTGCAGAAGCAATTACTACCACAGACCAGTATCAAAAATATTCTCATTCAAAATTAAAGATTGGAAAAAATACTTATAATTTTCTTGGAATAGCTAAGGGTGCTGGAATGATACATCCTAATATGGCNACAATGCTTTGCTTCTTTCTTACTGATTTGAGAATTAATAAAAATGTCTTAAGAAGTTTNATCAATGANGCAACATCTAATTCNTTCAATTCAATTAGTGTTGATGGAGAAATGTCTACCAATGACACTGTAATTGCGCTATCAAACGGAGCTGGTGGAGAAGAAATCNTAACAAAAAATCACAANTNCTTACCAAAAGTCAAAAGTATTACTGAAAATATCTTTTATACTTTAGCAAAACTAATTGTAAAAGATGGAGAAGGNGCNACAAAATTCTGCAGAATTAATGTTGTCGGTGCAAAAAGTGAAAGGTCAGCAAATCANATTGCTAGGAAGATAGCAAACTCTTTGCTATTTAAGACGGCTCTNTATGGTTCTGATCCAAACTGGGGGAGAATTATGTCTGCAATTGGAGCCTCNGAACTAAATGAGATCAAACAAAATAAGATTGATATTTCAATTGGCAACTCGATGGTTGTGAAAAAAGGTATTGCAAGTAAAAGAAAGGGTCTGGTTACTGAATCCAGAAGAATTATGAAGAAATCTGAGGTAGAAATTAAAATTAATCTTAATATTGGCAAACACTCTTCTTTTATGCTGACAAATGATATCGGAAACAACTATATCAATTTTAATTCTTTTTATACTACATAAAAAAATAAATATAAATTCGAATAATTTTTAAGGACTAAGTTGCTTGGGTGGAAGACGGGATTCGAACCCGCGACCCCCGGAACCACAAACCGGTGCTCTAACCAACTGAGCTACATCCACCATGCAAATAAATACGCCAGGAGGGATTCGAACCCCCGACCTAAGCATTAGAAGTGCTTTGCTCTATCCAGCTGAGCTACTGGCGCTCAAATTAAATCGGGGTGAGAGGGCTCGAACCTCCGACCCCCTGTTCCCAAAACAGGTGCGCTACCATCTGCGCTACACCCCGAATTAAAAAATAGATTATATAATGAAAAATAGAAACAACAAGCTAATTAAGTTCTATAGAACTTTTGATTTAAGTAGAAGACAGACGAATACTCTCCTTTCTTAAGCATTAGATCCCTATGTTTACCAATCTCAACAATCTTCCCATCCTTCAAAAAAATTATAATATCCTTGTCTTTTATTAAATTTAGCCTGTGTGCAATGACAATAGAAGTTTTATCTTCAATCTTATTCAAATAGTCTTTAACATCTTTTTCTAAATCTAGATCTAAATTAGATGTAGCCTCGTCTAGGACAATAATTTGAAAGGGTTTGTCTAGCATTGTCTTAATATTCTTGATTTGCTTTTCACCAATAGATCTAATCTCATTTATATTATGATATTCCCCTTGCTCGGGAACATTATTAAATAATGGCGTGTCTTGCATTATTACTGAAAAACTGTTTCTTAAGCTTTGCAAATCAAATGAATCAAGAGGTTTGTTGTCAATTAAAATTTCCCCTTTTTGTGGCTTATAAAAACCCAAAATCAGATTTAATATCGTTGTTTTTCCAGACCCAGTAGAGCCTATTAAAACAAAGGACTCTCCTTTCCTTATATCTAGATTAAAGTTTTTTAATACCCAAACATTATCTTCATAAGAAAACCATACATTTTTAAAAGATATTTTAAAAAAATCTTGGCTAAATCTAGTCCCTCCAACTTTCTCAGACTTTACTCTCATAATCTTAAATAAATTTTCACTTGCAGCTAAAGCTGATTGAAGAATATTGTACTTATCAGCAAGATCCAAAATAGGCTTAAATACCATTCTTAGATAAAAGAGTATCGCTAATAATTCGCCAATTGATAATGAGCCACCTATAACTTCCTTTGAGCCAAGCCAAATAATTACAGCAGTAGTAAAAACTGATGCGAACTCTATGAATGGCCTAAACATTGCAAATGTATACATCTGCTCAATGTTGGCTGAATAATTATTCTCACTATATTCTTCAAACCTAGAATAATTTAGGCTTTCTTTGCTATAAATTTTTAATATGGAAATGCCCCTAATTGATTCATTAATAAATGAATTTAACTCAGCTATAGTTCTCCTTAACTTTGTATATACTTTCCTTAGTTTCTCTCTGTAAAGCATAGCTAGAATTATTACAAAAATATTTATAACCAAAACTGTCAAAGTTAAGAAAAGATTAAAAGTTGCCATAATAATTAAAACTCCAATAATAACTAAGAAATCTTTTACAAATTGTACTAGCACATTTGTGTAAAATTCATTCAAAGCATTAATATCATTCGTGACTCTAGTAGTAATTCTCCCAACGTCGTTCTTATCAAAAAAGTTTTGAGGTAACTTCAGAATGTGAGAGAATAGTGTCTCCCGAATCTTATACATAATCTTCTGGCCAGTAATATTTAATATGTAGCTAAAAAGTGAGCTGAAAATAAAAATTCCGAATATAAAGAAAAGTATTTGGAACGAAGTAGTCTTAATTGCCTGTTTATCAATTTCTGAGTTAACTATTCCATCTATTACAAACTTAATCTTATAGGGAATAANCAACTCGAAACTAGCGACTATAGCCATGGATACNAAAGCAAAGATTAGCCATTTCATATAGGGTTTTGCGAAAGAAACTAACCAAAATATAATATTCTTATCATTCATNTCNANGAAGNNCCTCTTCTGGCAGTGTTTTTTGAATCTTAAGTAAATTATCGAATAATCCTTTGTTCTTAATTAAATTTGAAGAGTCCCCACTTTCTACAAGCTGNCCTTTATCTAAAACTAATATCTTATCAAAAGAGAATATTGTAGAAACTCGNGACGAAACAACTATTAAAATTTTATCTTTATAATANTTTTTAAGATTACTAATTATTTTTAACTCTGTATCTATATCTAAAGAAGATANNGTATCGTCAATCATAAGTACTTCTGGTTCTTGATAAATTGCTCTTGCAATTGANAACCTTTGCCTTTGCCCTCCNGANAAAGACAAGCCCCTTTCGCCAACAATTGTTTCAAGTCCATCAGGCATTTTTTCAAAATCTTTAAAGAAGTTGGAAACCTTCATGCTCTCTTCAATTTTGCCNTTATTAGGATTCTTATCAAAAAAACTAATATTATCTTTAATGGTTCCAGAAAAAACTATTGGCTCTTGTGGTACGTAAAAAATCTTAGATCTTATAGAATCCTTGTTGATATAATCAATTTGAACATCATTAANGNAAATATTCTTNGCTTTATTAAATTTCAATATAAGGTTNAATAAAGTNGATTTCCCGGATGCAGTCTTTCCTGTTATTCCAATTGAATCTCCACGGTTAATGNTAAAAGANANATCTTTGAGTNTTNGGTCTTTATCATANGAAAAATTTACATTNTTNAACTCTATTCTATTTATAAATTCCACAGAATTTAGNTGGNNTTCATCTGCTTCTTCTTCTTGGTTCATAACCATGTCGACTCTACTTAATGAAGCATTTCCTCGCTTAAGCCAATCAACAGCTANCCCCATTGCTATTACNGGCCAGCTCAACATAGTTAAATAAACCATAAGTGTTGAAAACTCGCCTATGCTTATTTTNTCCTCNAATACCATATCGCTTCCAAATAAAATTAGTACAAAAATTGATANNCTCGTGAAAAAAGTAATCAACGGTTGATANCCCGCCCAGATTTTAATTAGGTTCATATTTTGAGCCTCATAATTTCTACTTTTTTTCTCAAATTTATAAATTTGATTTATTTCATCATTTAAAGCTTTAATTGCTTTAATTGANTATATGGANTTCCTTGCCTCTTCAGTTAATTCGGAGAATGCCTTCTGTACATTTAGAAAAAGGTTNTCAATTTTCTGACCATATTTAACTATNAAAAAAGAAACTATTAAAAAAGGTANCGCNGCAAAAAGAGTGAACTCTNAAGAAATCATCATCATTGAGAACAATATAAATACCAAAAGTAAAATTCCGTCATATGCAACAACNATTCCAAAGCCGCATGCCATCTTAATTGATTCAATATCATTAACNCCTCTTGCCATTAANTCTCCAGCATTGTTCTTATTNAAGAAANTCATAGGTAACTTTTGNAATCTAAGAAAATATTTATCCCTTAGNTTTTTTTCAATTCTTCGTGAAGTGCCTAACAAAAAAAATCTCCATACAAATCTAAAAATTGCCATAATAACCCCGCAAAGAATTAGATATATTGCAGACTCGTTTAAGAACNCTTGAGAAACTNCTTTAGTTTCCATCTCAGACAAATGAGTTATTATATCGCCAATAATTAATGGAACTATCAATTGCATAGCATCAACGGTNGTTAAGCCAATCAANCCAAAAAAAATCTTCTTCTTGTGTTTTACTAAAAGTGATATTAGCGACCTTTTNTCTTTNATNTTCACAATGAAGATTATAAATGAATTATTTGACAAAAATTAAATAAGGGTTTTAATAGAAAAATGGANTTAGGGATTGCNTTACCNATTTTAGCTAATATTAAAGTTGAAGACCAGCTNTCNATNGCAATTAAAGCAGAAGAACTCGGCTTCAAGTCTGTCTGGGCAAGTGATCACATAATTATCCCTGAAGAATGGAAAGGTAGATTCTCTGATATTTTTCCTGANCCTTTTATAATACTTACTGCAATATCNCAAAACACTAAAAGCATAACCATTGGGACTAGTGCAATNATACTTCCTTATAGAAATCCACTAATTATTGCGAAAATGTGTTCAACGCTGGACAATTTTTGCAANGGGAGACTTATTTGTACTGTNGCTCCTGGNTGGATGGAGGAAGAGTTTGAAATCCTAAATGTTGAATATGANGGAAGAATCCCGAAAACTATNGAATATGTAGAAATTCTCAAGNCNTTATGGANAGAGGACCCATCNTCATATGAAGGGAATTATTTTAATTTTAAAAATGTTTCTTTCCACCCNAAGCCAAAACAAAAAAATTTACAANTTTGGATGGGTGGTAACCATAACAATGCAATCAAGAGNTCTTTAGACCATGCNGATGGTTGGCAACCAATATGGTTTAGTGCNCAAGAATTAANAGAAAAAATATCCTATTTAAATGATTATTCAGANAAAATTGGAAGAAACTTAGATAATTTCAATATCTCTTTAAGGAATCGAATAAGAATCACTAATAAAAGCAANAAGNATTCCGGGCAACCTGAAACTGCATTAATTGGCTCAAAAGATGAAGTTATTGATAAGATTTTAAGTTATGAGAATCTTAAAATTAAGGAAATTGTTCTGGACTTTATAACACCAGATAAAGATGAAATCATNGAAACTATGGAAATAATGGGAAAGGAACTAATTCCAAAACTTTAAATTAACTNTTTAATCTTNCTAATAATCCAGACCAATANCGAGCCCAGTAAGTTCCTGGCTCAAGACCCTTNAGTTCTTTTTCAGCATAAACTATCGCATCATCTTTAGAATGATTGAATAGAATTAGTTGTTCAGCTGCTACATCAAGCTCTTCATCGCTTATATTTATTGTATC
The DNA here is from genome assembly GCA_002701925.2 of bacterium. Taxonomy (GTDB): domain Bacteria; phylum Desulfobacterota_D; class UBA1144; order UBA1144; family UBA1144. The sequence goes on along the minus strand of NZWJ02000022.1, from coordinate 75,127 downwards.
TAATGCGCNTTGAATAAATTTACCAATCTCAAACAATGAGTTCTGCAAATTAATCTTATCCTTTTCTACTTTCTCTGAAAGTTCAATTGCATCTTTTGAGAGTATATCCTTAGCTTTGGAGATTCTGGTTAAATACTCATCAACTGAAGCTACGGTTCTCAGTGTGTTATCCAACTCTTTAACTAAAGTACTAAGTTGCCTAGAATCAGACATATTCTCACCAATCTCTCTTTGTTTAGATAATTCTGACACGGGCTTTTCAATATCAACCATATTAATTTCTCCTAAAGTTTATTCCTGTAGATAATTATACCTGGCTTGTCTTTTATATACTCCAGAAAATCCACGTCAACAACCGAATTAACTCCAGTTTCACTAGATGCATGACGAAAATAATATTTATTCTCTAAGATAATCAGAATTCCAACATGTGAGACATCTAAACCTTCTTTTTTTGTGTAAATTCCAATATAGTCTCCGGATTTTAATTTTTCTATTTTATTTTCAATTAATTTTGCTGGTTCAATAAAATAAATTCTAACTTCTCTAACTGCAATACCTTCTAAATATAGTGACCCATTCTGTTTCTTATTAAGATACTTCCTGGTGGAAATTGATTCCTGTGGAAATAAAACCTTGGTTACATTCTCAACTTCTTCAATGTTTTGTTCCCAATCATAGAAGAAATGATTCCTATTTGTAAAGCTAACTACAGCGTCTTTATACCTTGTTGACCTAAGGTTATCTATAAAATCATAGTAATCACGAGCATCTAATAAAGAATGAACATAGTCCAAATAAGTAAAACAATCCATAGCTTCTAAGTTAATTATGAACTTTTCAGTTATATTCTTTGAGCCCTGCAACGTATTTGCCTTGTATGGTACTCCTAGAAAATATCTTGAAATAAAATCGTATCTGGAATCTTTATCAATATTTCCTTCAGCCAATTTATTTATTCTGTGGAAATATCGTTTCTTATATGAATCAGATTCTGCGAACACTGGAAAAAAAAGAAAAAGGAATAAAAAAAAAGTGAAAACTTTTGAAATTTGTATCAATCTATTTTTNTTAAACTTACTAGCCAACATCATAACCTATGTATGAGAAATTCTTTTTCTTTTCCTAATCTCATTAGCTGCTTTCTCTAAATTCGAATAATCTAACTCTAACTTATTAGTAAATTGAACGGCTAAATTAAACATTGTATCAATATCAGCTCCATTAAAATTATCGATAAGCTCATTATAGTCAAATTCTGTTAATAACTTAATTTTTTTAGATTTAAGCTTTATATTAAAGATTTTTCTTAAATCATCTTTCCCAGGATTAGTTGTCTCAAGTAAAAGATCAAATCTCCCTGACCTCAATAAGGCTGAATCAACGTTCTCAATTTTATTAGTTGCTGCAAGGACAACAACGTTGCTTAAATCTTTAAACCCGTCCATTTCAAGGAGCAATTGGCTCATAATCCTGTGGTTAGATGAAAATGAGCTATCTTGGCTAGATGAGGAACAAATAGAATCGATTTCATCAAAAAAAAGAATACTTGGAGAAACTTGTCTAGCTTTGTTGAAAAAACCTTTCAGAAGCTCTTCTGATTCTCCCAAATATTTGGATATTAACTCAGGACCCTTAATAGAAATAAAGTTCATACCACTTATATTAGCGAGCGCTTTGGCTAACATGGTCTTACCACTACCTGGAGGNCCGTAAAGCATAATCCCTTTGGGCATCCTTTCTCTAAATTTGTTTTTCTTTATTGGCTCAATTACAACTTTCTCTAAAATTTCCTTAACATCGGAAAGTCCGCCAATGTCGCTCCATTCAACTTTTGGAGTTTCTACAAAGATTTCTCTGATAGCTGAAGGTTCGATGTTCTGAGCTGCCTCTACAAAATTTTCATTAGAAATTAAAATCGAATCTAATAGTTCATAATTTATACTGTCTTCCTCAGTTAGCTTTTGAACAGAAATTAATGCAGCATCTTTACAGACCATCTCTAAGTCGGCACCAACAAAACCAGAAGTAGAGCTTGCTATAGTATCGAAATCTACATTTTTATCTAATGGCATACCGCGTGAGTGTATTTCTAAAATCTCTTTTCGAGCTAATAGATTTGGAGGATCTAATGTAATTTCTTTATCAAATCTTCCTGGTCTTCTAAGAGCTGGATCAAGAGAATTCGGCATATTCGTCGCTGCCAGAACTATTACTTTTCCCCTATCTTTTAACCCATCCATTAAAGCTAGTAACTGACCAACAATTCTTTTTTCAACTTCTCCATGAACTCTATCTCTTTTCGGTGCTACTGCATCAATCTCATCAATAAATAAGATTGAGGGCTGCTTATCCGAAGCACTTTGAAAAATCTCTCTTAAGAGAGCTTCACTCTCCCCGTAAAACTTTCTTACAATTTCTGGTCCATTCACTAAAGTGAAATTAACTCCACATTCTTGTGCTATAGCTCTTGCAAGTAATGTTTTACCTGTACCGGGTGGTCCAACAAGCAACAAGCCCCGAGGTGGCTCAATTCCTAATCGAGAGAAAATCTCTGGATGCTTCAATGGTAACTCAATTAAATCTTTAATTTTCTTTAACTGTTCGCTCAAGCCGCCAATATCACTATAAGTTGTTAACTTCTTAGGCTCACTGCTTGCTTTAACTCTTTTAATTTCAATTTTAGTTTTAGAATCTATAACTGAAGATGAAGATGGGTTAGTAGATAAAACATTAAACTCTTCGGATTTGTTTCCTGGGAGTTTTACAAAAAGCTTGTCCCCAACTGAGACAACAAGTCCATTCATTTTGGAAAGCAAAATTTTAGTGTCGCTCATGAATAAAAGTGACTTTGAATTTGCGGGACTTAATACAATCTTGTTTGTTGATAGCAACTCTACTTTCTTAAGAACGATTTTGTCTTTAATTGTTGATTTAATATTTTGTCTTGTTATACCGTCTATTTTGATACAGCTGTGCTTCTCATCATCTTCGGCAGACATAGGCATTACTCTAATTGCAGACTTTCTTTGTCCACAAATTTCGATAACATCGAGTGGCTGGAGTCCTAATTCGGTCATCTTCCTGCTAGTAATTCTTGCAAAACCTTTGCCTGCATCTTTGACACCAATGTCTTCTATGATCAAATTTATAGTCATATTTAAATAGATTACCAATGGGTTATAATACTTCAAGCCACTTATGATAATTAGTAGATAAAAATGCAAATAAACTCAATCTCTCTTAAGAATTTTAGAAACTATACAAAAGTAAAACTTGAACTTAATCCTAGAATTAACATTTTTCTTGGCAATAACGGTGAAGGTAAAACAAATTTGTTAGAAGCTATATGGGTTCTAATAAATACTAACTCTTATAGGACTTCAAACTACAGAGACCTTGTGAAATTTAATAATAAATCATGTGAAATCAAAGCTTTAAGCCTTGAAGGAGACCGAAGCAATGAGATTAGATTCGTTATATATGATGAAAAGAAAAAAATTGAGTTAAATGGCAAGAAAACAAATAGTAGAGGTGGTATCAAAAAGATACTTGCGTCAGTTCTTATTGATAAAGAATTCAAAAGTAACCTGGAAAAGTCTGCAAGGCCAAGAAGAATGAGCCTAGATTCAATCATTTCCAATATTAGCCCAAATTTCAGAAGAGACTTAAAGTTGTTCACTAATGAAATAAAAAGAAAAAATGAAATCTTGAAGACTTCTAAAAACAAGGAGGTATTAGACTTTATTGATTCTAGATTAATAAGTCACTCAACTAAACTATCTAAGGAGAGAATGTTATGGATTTCTAGATTGACAGTCATATCTAAAAAAGTTTTTCAGAAATTAGACAAAAGTCTTATCTTAGATTTNGAGTTTAAAAGTGANTCTCTTAACAAAGATGAATTAAAGNTTGNCTTAAAAAACAACAGGGAGAAGGAGTTAAATATTAGAAAAAGTATCATAGGCTCACATAAAGATGTNATATCTTTTAATTTAAATGGGATAAANTTATTNAAATTTGGATCAGAAGGTGANAAGAAGACNCTATCAATGGCTATNAAAATCTCTGAGATTCTNTTGCTTAANAANGTAACTAATAAGTTTCCGATAATTCTTATTGATGAAATTGGTAGTGAATTTGATGAGAAAAGATTTAANTTTTTTTATAACTTTATTACTGGGTTGAATACTCAATGTTTTATAACNGCAAATAACAAAAANATTCTAAAGAAAATTAAGATAAATTCNTCGATCTTTTCAATTATTAATGGAGATTGTAAAAAAATAAGTTAAATTTAAATGATGTTACCNAAATTAAGANATGATTTAAAACACTTTATACTNACTAAGAATAAAACTGGCTCTAANGTTATCAGGGGTATTNTTTCAATAACATCTAACGAAGGACTAAATGATTCTGTCGAAGATGAGANAATAATNAATATTATAAAAAAAGAGATTAAAAAAAGAAANGAAGCGATNAAGCTTTATAGCGAGAACAANAGGGAAGATCTTAGTCAAATAGAATCAGATGAGATGGANATTCTATCATCATACATTCCCGAACANATGTCNGAATCAATATTGCGTAAAGAGATANAAGCAATAAAAGTAAAACTGGAAAATGAAGGGAGTTTAAATTTAGGTGAGCTTATTAAGTTATCTATAAAAACCTTCTCGTCTTCAGCNGACAATTCAGTTATAAGTAAGATTGCTAAGGATTTAATTAAGTAAGACTCAAATTTAGATACTCTGGGTATTAATATGGAATGGAACTTAAAAGATTTATATGATGATATCAGTTCTAAGAAAATCGGCAGTGACTATAAAAAACTTCTAAGTCTCTCCATTGAATTTAATAAAAAATACAAGAGAAAAATTAATAAAAACTCTTCNCCAAAAATTATACTAAAATCATTACAAGAACTAGAGTCAATATATGAGGGTATAGGGAAAATTTCTTCTTATAGTTCNCTTCTATTTGCCGCTNATACTGACAGCGAAGAAGTCTCTAAATTCTATCAACTAACAAGCGAAAGATCCTCCGAAATTAGAAAAAATTTAATTTTCTACTTCCTTGACTGGAATAAAATTGATTCTGCATCTGCTAAAAAAATTTATTCATCCTCAATCCTTGGCAAGTATTCTCATCTTCTTAAATCGGAAAGAAAATATAGAAAATATATGCTTAGTGAGCCGGAAGAAAAGATACTAGATCAAAAGTCTCTTACTTCATCAAGGGCCTTTAACAGGCTTTTTGATCAAACACTAAATAACTTAGAATTTCCTATGAAGATTAAAAACAAGAAAAAAGTACTGACTGAAACTGAAGTGCTTGCGTTGTTATATGATTCAGAAAGAAAAGTAAGGCACGATGCTGCAAAGACATTAACAAAGGGGCTTGAATCTGAGAGAAAACTGCTAACTTTTATCTTTAATCAAATTCTAAGCGACTCTAGGATAGTTAATTCAATTAGAGGATACGAAAAACCTATAACTTCTAGAAACCTTTCTAATGAAATATCTGATAAAACCGTTAATGCTTTGATAGAGACGTGCGATAAGTTCAATAAGATTCCTATTAGATATTACAAATTAAAAAGTAAAATTTTAAAAATTAAGAAATTTAAAGATTATGATAGATATGCACCATTTGGTGAATCCACAAAAAAGTTTACATTTAACCAAGCAAAAAAAATTGTTCTTGATTCTTTTAAAGAATTCTCGCCAAAAATGCATAAAGTCGCTTCACTCTTTTTTGATAAAAACTGGATAGATTCATCATTAAGAAAAGGAAAGAGAGGTGGCGCATTCAGCCATTCATGTGTTCCTTCTGTTCACCCCTATATCTTAATGAATTTTACTGGAAAAATTAGGGATGTAATGACACTTGCACACGAATTAGGTCATGGAATTCATCAATATTTATCAAGACACAATGGATATTTTATGCAGAATACTCCATTGACTACCGCAGAAACTGCTAGTGTTTTTGCTGAAATGCTGGTTTTTAATAAATTACTAAATGAAGAAGTAGATAATAAGCAAAAACTATTTCTAATTTGTTCGAAACTTGAAGATATGTTTGCAACGGTTTTTAGACAAATTGTGATGACAAACTTCGAACTTGATGTTCATCAAAAAAGTAAGCAAGGTGGGGAATTGTCCTCCAAGGAAATCGATGACTCCTGGATTAAAGCAAATAAGAAAATGTTTGGTAATTCCATTGAAATTTCAGAATTTTATAAATCATGGTGGATGTATATTCCACATTTTATTCATTCTCCCTTTTATTGTTACTCTTATTCTTTTGGTGAATTATTAGTTCACGGTTTATTTGCTAAATATAAAGAAGATGGGAATAGTTTTGTCGACAAATATATAGACTTGCTTTCATCAGGTAGTACGGACACACCAGAAGCTTTAGTTAAGAAAACAGGTGTTGATATAACTAAAAATAATTTTTGGGAAAATAGTATGTATCTTATGAATAGCTTGCTAAAAAATGCTGAAAATTTACACCATAAAGACTATAGTTAATTAAATGATAAAGATTTCTAATGGTTCCAAAAAGGGATTTAAGCTTAAAGTCCCTAACAACAACTTAGTAAGACCAAAAACTAGCAAGATTAGGAAAATGATTTTCGATGTAATCCAATCCGTTGAAGGAATGCAAGTCTTGGATATCTTCGCAGGAAGTGGCTCTTTAGGAATTGAAGCATTAAGCATGGGAGCAAGCTTTGCTACATTCATTGACCAAAATCCTAGTTCTATAAACTGCATAAAAGATAATATAAATAAGTGTGAATTTACGGATAAATCAACAATTATAAAGAAAGATTTTGCTGAGGCCTTAAGGATCTTAATAAAACAAAAGAAGAAATACGATCTAATATTTATTGACCCTCCCTATTCATATTTTGATGAAAAAACAGTTAATGGTATTATTAGAACGGCTTTAAAATTAGCTGTTAATAATGGGCTTGTAGTTTGTGAGCACCCTATGAAGGAAGAGCTAAAGATAGAGGTTGAATATAGAGTAAAGGAATATAGAGATAAGTTTATAACTTTTTGTTGGCAAAATTAATGAAAAAAACTGTTATATATCCCGGTAGCTTTGACCCTTTAACAAATGGTCATGTAAATATAATTAAAAGAGCGGCTAGCTTTTTTGATGAAGTTATAATTGCAGTAGCTGGAAATTCTAATAAAAATTCTGTTCTAAGTCCAGACGAAAGAGTTAGTATAATTAAAAAAATTTTTGCATCTAATAAAAAAATTAGGGTTGATCAATTCTCAGGGCTACTTGCGCACTACGCAGCTAAAAAGAAAGTTTACTTAGTCTTAAGAGGCATGAGAACAGTTCAAGACTTTGAATATGAANTACANATGGCAAGATCAAATAATAANCTAAGTTCAAAAATTGAGACTATNTTTATGGTGGCTGATGCNGACTACTCNCANATCAGCTCATCTCTAATTAAAGATATAATTAGNCTTGGGGGAAACGCAAGTGAGTTCATCCCTAAAATTGTTGAGAAAGAATTAAAAAAGAAAATTTTNAAAAAGGTGTGAAAATGAAACTTTCTAAATTAGCAAAAACACTTAAGCCTTCTGCTACGCTGGCTATAACTGCAAAAGCAAAAGACTTAAAATCTNAGGGAATTGATATTATAGGTTTTGGAGCAGGTGAACCAGACTTTGATACTCCAGAAAACATTAAATCATCTGCAAAGATATCTATTGATGAGGGATTTACAAAATATACTGCNGCGAGCGGTATTATAGAACTTAAAGAAGCAATTAGAGAGAGAATCCANAGTGATTATGGCATANATTACCAAAACAACGANATTCTNGTAGGTTCTGGCGCAAAACATGTTCTATATAATCTTTTTAATGTNCTAGTTGATAATGGAGATGAGGTATTAATNCCATCTCCTTATTGGGTATCTTACCCTGAACAAGTAAAANTATGTGGTGGCATACCAGTAATCCTGGAAACTTCTCANGAGACGGGGTTTAAAATTACAAAAGAGCANATTNAATCTAAATGTAGCAATAAAACTAAAATCTTAGTTCTTAATTTCCCATCAAATCCAACGGGTTCGACTTACAACAGAGAAGAGCTAATGCAAATTGCTAAAGTTGCTCAAGAAAAAGACCTAATTGTTATCTCTGANGAGATTTATGACAAGATTGTTTATTCTGGAATTAAGCATGTTTCTTTTCCTGAATTAAGCNATGATGCTAAAGAGAGAACAATTTTAGTTAATGGTGTTTCAAAAACNTACTCTATGACTGGGTGGAGAATNGGCTATGCAGCAGGNAACCCTAAAGTGATTTCTGCCATGAACAATTTATCTGGACAATCTACTTCNAACCCTACTTCAATATCGCAAAAAGCAGCAATTGAGGCATTCTCTGGAACTCAAGAAAAAGTTAAAGAAATGCTGNCTGAATTTGAAACAAGAAAAAACTATATATCTTCATATTTAAATGAGATTAAGGANATAGAGTGTTTTGTACCTGATGGAGCTTTCTATGTTTTNCCTAATATCTCAGCTTANTTTGGAAAGAAGTACNANGANAAGGTNATTACAAATTCTCTTGAATTTACTGATTTTCTGCTTGATGTTGCNAAGGTAGCNGTTGTACCTGGTGTTGANTTTGGCTCAGATAGTCATATTAGAATTTCTTATGCAACTTCTATGTCTGATATNAAGCAAGGNCTNGAAAGAATAAAAGAAAGNTTATCAACTTTAATTTAATTCATTTTCNTACCATCTTNNAATCAATGGAGCCGAAGGGGATCGAACCCTCGACCTCTTGAATGCCATCCAAGCGCTCTCCCAACTGAGCTACGGCCCCTTAGTTTAATATGTATGTATAATTTGTTAGAATATATTCAAGTTACTATTATTTCAATTTGGTAATATGAAAAAAGTTAATGTTGGCATAATTGGTTTGGGCACTATTGGATCTGGTGTATATAAAATTATAGCTGAGCGAAGGACTGAAATTAAAAAGGCTTATAATCTTGATATATCAATCACAAAATGTTGCGATATTTCTGAGGTATCAAGAAAGAAACTAANAATACCAAAATCAATGTTTACTAAAAACTATAGAGACATCACTNATTCNAATGATATAGATGTTGTNATTGAATTAATTGGTGGAACAAAAATAGCTCATACAATTTCCAAGGAAGCATTAAGAAACAACAAGCATCTTATCACAGCNAACAAAGCTCTATTNGCAGAGCATGGAAAGAAATTAAGAGAATTAGCTAAGAGAAAATCAAAAAATATTGGCTACGAAGCAAGTGTTGGAGGGGGTATACCCATAATAAGCTCTATCCTGGATTCAATANTAATAAACAAAATCTCCTCATTTAAGGGAATATTTAATGGTACTTGTAATTATATTTTATCTCTCATGTCCAGAGGAATAGNCTTCAAAGAAGCATTGAANATGGCNCAAGATCAGGGTTTTGCTGAAGCAGATCCTACTTTAGATATAAACGGTAAAGATAGTGCACATAAAGTTGCTGTTCTATCTCAGACCTGCTTTGGAATAAATCTTAAGTTGTCACAAATTTTTACACAAGGAATTCAGGATATTACATCATACGACTTAAATGTTGCTAACAACCTTGGGTATAAAATAAAGTTGCTTGGAATTAGCAAGATTATCAANNAAAAAATAGATGTTAGAGTCCACCCTACTTTAGTAAGGAANAATAACCCGTTAGCTAATGTTGANAATGAATTCAATGCAATATTGCTAGACTCGAAAAATCTTGGNCCTTTTATGGGGTATGGTTATGGNGCGGGTATGCTTCCAACNGCTACAGCAATAATTTCTGACATAATAAGAACTACAAATAAAGAACTCNATCCACCAGATCTTAAAAGTAAGGCTTCATTTAGACCTATAAAATTTGAAGAGATTAAATCTAAATTTTATATAAGGATAGANTTAGAAGATAAGCCTGGTAATTTNGGAGCTACAACAACTATTCTAGGNAAATTTAAGATAAATATTGATGAAATAATCCAAAGTCAAAGTAAAATTAAATCGAAATCTGCTCCAGTTGTAATACTAACAAAAAATACAGAATATATAATGGTTGATAAAGCATTGAAAAAGATAAGCCAAGCTAAATTGAGTAAAAATAAAGCTCTTGTTATACCTATTGAGGATTTTAATTAAATATTGGATACAGAATTTAAAGAAATAATACTAGATAACATTAGGCAAGGTCTAATACTTTTAGATAATAAACTTAATTTCTACTTTATGAATCAAGAGGCAGAGAATATTCTCGGAATTTCGGAGAAGAAGCTTAGTGAAAGCAAGAATGCAAAAATTCTAGGTAAAGAAATTCAGAACTTGCTTAAAGATGTTTTAAAAAATAAGAAAACTAGATATGCCAATGAAGTTGAATTCAAAAAAGCAGTCGGTAAACCAAATAACGCTTCAATAAATATTAAGCCAATTTTGAATTATGAAAAAGCCAAGCCGAGAATAGAGTTTGTATTAATTCAAATGATAGACCTAGAAGGGACACAACTACTAAATAAAAAAACAAAGTTTGATGAAGAAGAAAAACTTATGAGCCAGCTATTTTACGGACTAGCACATGAAATTAAGAATCCGTTAGCAGGAATTAAAGGCGCAGCCCAGCTAATTAGGACCAATCCTAACTCGAAGGATATTGTTAAAGAATGTTCTGAAATTATAGAAAAAGAAGCTGTTAGGCTCTCAGAACTTGTAAATACTTTCAAGTATCTTCAGCCACACTCCAAATCCAATTTTAAGAACATGAATCTCAATAAAATTATAGAAGAGTCGTTAGGCATATGCTCAAACGAATATCCTAAAAAAGACATAAATATTGTCTTTAATTATGAATCGGACTCGTCTCAAATTTTATGCGACAAGAGCCTCCTTAGAATTGTGTTACAAAATATAATTAAAAATTCGTACGACTCAATAAATAAACGTGGTCATATAATAATTAACTTGAAGACAATAAAAGACTTCAAGCTAGACAATAAAAACTTATTAGAAATAAGTATAGAAGACTCAGGAAAAGGGATACCTAAAAATGAATTAGGAAGAATTTTTCAGCCTTTTTTTTCGACAAAAAAGAATGGTCAAGGTATAGGATTGTTTCTTAGCCAAAAAATAATAAATAAGTTTGGCGGTTTTATTGAGGTTAGCTCGACCTTAAGAAAAGGTTCAAACTTCAAAATATACTTGCCGCAAAATTAAGTATGAAATTGAGGTATAATTTCTTTAATGAATAAAATTTTAATTGTTGATGATGAGGAAAGTATAAGAAAAGTTCTTGGTCTTTTTTTAAAGAAACAGGGATACAAGGTTTCTTCNGCAGAAAAATTATCAGAAACTTANTCTATTCTAAAAAAGCAAGANTTTGATTTNATATTACTTGATATCAATTTACCAGATGGAAATTCNCTNGAATTTATGAAGAAAATAAAAGAATTAAATAATAACTCATCGATTATTACTATGACGGCTCAAGATACAATGAATAANGCAATAGAAGCGATAAAGAATGGAGCATATGACTATNTAAGTAAACCTTTTGATTTNAATGAAGATTTTTCCTTAACNATAGATAGAGCAATAAAAAATTCNATAAAAAATAATCAAATATCTAAGCTTGAAAAAAACCTAAATNGAACAAAAAGCAATGATTTTGAAATGATAGGNAAATCTATNGAAATAAAGAAGANATTTAAAGATATAGGAAGAATNGCAGAATCGAANCATACAGTTCTTATTATGGGAGAATCTGGCACNGGGAAAGAACTTGTATCTAAAGCTATTCAATCAAGCGGTAAGAATTCAAATAAACCCTATGTTCAAGTCAATATAACTGCAATCCCAAATGAACTTTTAGAAAGTGAGCTTTTTGGTTACGAGAAAGGTGCTTTTACTGGAGCTGATAAAAAGAAAATAGGAAGATTCGAAGAAGCAAATGGGGGGACAATTTTATTAGATGAAATCGGCGATATGTCCTATGACTTACAAAGCAAGATACTAAGGGTGCTCGAAGAAAAGAAATTCTATAGGTTGGGTTCTCAGAAACCAGTAGAGTTTGACTGCCGTATCATTGCTTCAACTAACAAAGACCTCGAGCGTGAAATAAAAAAGAAGAGATTCCGGGAAGATTTGTATTTTAGACTAAACTCAATTTCTATTGAGCTCCCAAATTTAAGAGAAAGAAAGTCTGATATTCCATTATTNATTGAATCATTCTTAGCAAAATATAAAAANAATAATGATCAACTTAAAATAATTGATGAGGAGTTCTTAAAAGTCTTTTTNGATTATGATTGGCCNGGTAACATTAGGGAGCTAGAAAACTCTATTAAGAAACTTGTTCTTATGGTACCGGACTCTGANCTAACTATAGATTCAGTTAAAAGCCACTTGCCAAAGATACTAAAAAACTTCGAAACTAGAGAGAANACTATNAACTTCAACAAATTAATCCAAAATTTATTCAACAATAGTAAATTACCAGAAAAAAATTTATATAATTTCNTAATCCAAAAGATTGANAAGGCTTTAATTCAATCAATTATANTAAAAGAGAAAGGTGACATAAAAAAAGCTTCAGTTNCTTTAGGTCTAAATAAAAAAGAGCTAANAAAGAAAATNGANGNNNTAGATATATCTCANCTACTTNATNGTGANACNTAACTTTTGAANTGCGTTCTTNGCGCAAATATTTTGCCCTTCTTTCTTGCTTTTACCTATTGAAGAAGAAAACTTCTTGCCTTCTATAAAGACTGAAATATAAAATTTCTTATTATGAGGTGGCCCAGTTTCCTTGCTTGTAATATAATGAGGCACTACNCCAAAATGTTTTTGAGATANAACCTGAAGGATTGATTTNTAATCTTTATCTGAAAACTCTTTAAAATCTTGATTTAATAAAAACTTTCTTAAAAACTTCTCGGTAGANCTGATTCCCGAGTCTAGGAAGATGGCTCCACAAATAGCCTCAAATAATCCAGCCAAATTAGATTCTCTTCTTTTTCCNCCGGTTTTTGACTCCCCTTTTCCAAGTAAAATAAAATCATCTAATCCACAATCCTTAGAAACTTCATAGAATGACNTNGAACTAACAATCTGATTTTTAAGCTTTGAAAGCTCTCCTTCGTTNTAATCAGGAAATAGAGAAAAAAGATGTTTTGTGACCAAAAANCCTATAATTGAATCNCCTAAGAACTCTAATCTCTCATTATTTTGTGTTTTTTGCTCATTACTGTATGANCTATGAGAAAGCGCTTCTATNAGCAATTCGTGTTTTTTAAACTTGTAACCAATNANCNCTTGCAACTTATCATAACTCATATACATCAATAGAATATCAGAATTTTAAATATGATTAAATNAACTATTATTTTAATTTGCAAATAAAATTTATATAATGTAAATTTACTTATCGGTGCTTTTTCACCATAAAGGATTTTTTCATGTCTAGCCCGTTNGAAGTAATAAGAAACGAAATGGATGAATTGGTCGTTGGACATCCTGATGTTAANACAGCCCTTCTTCTTGGAATAATTGCACGAGAACATATTTACATCCAAGGGCCTCCAGGTACAGCTAAAACTATGCTATCAGAGATAATTTCTAAATCAGCTGAGCTGGATTTCTTTTTTTATCAAATGCATAGAGACACTAGACTTTCAGAATTAGTNGGTGANCTTGTTATTTCCAGAGAAGATACAGATAATGGGGAAATAATAAGACAAAATATTATCAAAGGTGGNATATTAACATCTGAAATTTGNCTGNTAGATGATATTTCTAGAGCCCCTGGCGAGTCACTTAATGTNCTTTTAAGAATNCTTAACGAAAGAAAGTATGGTGACGAGGAGATNCCTCTACTTACAGCAATTGCAACAAGTAANCCTACTGCTGACGAATATTATAATGAACCATTNGACCCTGCAAACCTTGATAGATTTGTTATTCAAGTTAANTCTAAAGGNCTTTCTTACGGNAAAGAGTGGGAANATGTTAAAAAAATTATTGGGCTTTACTCTGCTAAGAGTAGTGCAAATGGACATGTAGAAAAAGTTGGTAAAGACTTACTTGATGAGAGTTATAAGAAACTTGAAAATGTTGTCGTTTCTCAACAGATNCAAGAAGGCTTAGTAAGTTTTATTTCATGGTTAATAGATGANCAAAGATTAAACGAAGCTAACTCTGTAATATCTGATAGAACATTCTTGGTNAANTCTATTAAAATAATTAAAGCAAATGCNATATTAAATGGTAGAGATGAGGCTGATTTATCAGACCTTAAAGCTTTAAAGTTTCTTTTAGCNTTCAGGGTACCTGAAGAAGTTTTACAATTAGCCGAAGAGAAACTTGAGTCAATTCAGAACCAAAAAAAAAAGACCAAGAAATAGAGAATAACCAAAAAAGAGAAGGCAAAGACTTCGAAAAAGACGCTCCAAANAAACAACCTGGTGATGGTGCCGAAAAAGAATCAGAATTATCTGAGGATGAACTTAAAGATGCATTAAGCTCNTTCACNGAAGCCCTTGAAGAACTTCAAGATAACTTGTCCACNGACTCCAATATACCACTAGAATCTGANGATAAATTACCAACAAATCCTACTAACAAAAATGAAGACGATGGTGAAGGCGACATGGATAAAACCCCTTTATCGGAGAAAATCTATGCAAGTAGGTCAAAAAGAGCTGGTGATACNGATGATTCTGCTATGGGAACATTAGAAAATGAAGAAGTGGCACAGAATGTTCAAATTGTAATGAAAGTTTTGGAAGGAAATATTCAAAGAAGCATNGCGAAGAGAGGTCAATATCCTGGGGGNCTNCCTAGNCGTTACAAAAGAATGAACTCATTNTATGANATTGAAGACGTTGACCCAATGGATGCCTCTATATGGACCAGAAACTTGTCTCCTCAACTTCCAAGGGTTCACCAAAGAGAAAAAGAAACAATGGGNGGAGAAATCGCNATATTAAGGGATATTAGCACATCTATGATGGGTGTTTACAGTGAATGGTCGTCATCGGTGGTTCATGCAGTATTNGAGCTTGCAAGAAATAAAAGAATGCGTGTGGGNTATATCGAATTTAACCACAAATCTTTTAAAACAGTTATCGACGAGAAATTTTTTACTAAAGAATANGAAACCATATTGGAATCATCTAGNAAGACTGAATGTTCTGGCAACACAAATTATGAAGAAGCNTTAAAAGATGGTATTTCTGACTTTAAAGGTCGCGGACTAAGGAACAANCATATTCTATTTATAACAGACGGAATTCCAACCTCTGGAGATACGGAAGTAAGAGCTGAGATTCAANGAGCAAAAAGGCTAGGAATTTGTATACATTCNATNTTTATTGGATCTAGAAATTTTCCAATTATTCTAAATAGAATCTCTAAAGAAACTTATGGGTCGCAATTCGTTGCTTATAGNGCNCAAAATGGAAATATTAAGATAGAAAGAAAAGANTCTAGTATTCAGTTCCATAGACCACAAAACCAGCGCCAGACTGAAGACCTANTGAACTTTATTTAGACTACAACAAAACCATGTTGTCTCTNTTGATTACTTCATCTGAATACTTATAACCCAAGATGTCTTCAATCTCCGAAGACTTTTTTCCCTTAATAAGATTCATTTCATCNGAATTATAAGANATAAGCCCTCTAGCTATTGGCAAATTAGTAGACTTATCAATNCACACAACTTGTTGNCCTTTTGTAAAGACNCCANCAATGCTTANTACACCTGAAGGGAGCAANCTCTTGCCTTTTTTCTTAATAGCATTTGAAGCTCCTGAATCAAGNATTAACTTACCNGANGACTTTGGTCCAATCCCAATCCATTTTTTTCTATTCTTAATTTTTACTGATGAAGGTATAATTGCTGTACCNANATCCTCGCTTTTAAAAATCCTGTCTAATACTCCTTTTTCTTTCCCGTTAGCTATTATAGTTGGAANNCCAAATTTTGAAACATCTAAAGCAGCGCTTACTTTAGANCTCATTCCTCCAAAAGAAACATGTGAATCTCTGTCATCAATTACTCTTGAATCAAAACTTTTTTCATCCAAAATTGATATCAATTCAGCTTTTTTGGTACTTTTAGGATTGTGATCATATAATCCATCAATATCTGAAAGTAGAATCAAGCAATCAGCGTCCATCATTGCTGCAACTTTAGATGCAAGAATATCATTGTCACCAAACATTATTTCGTCTATNGAAACGGTGTCGTTCTCATTAATGATTGGAGTTATTTTCATTCTCAATAATTCAATAATTGTAGCCCTGGTATTTAAAAATCTTTTTCTATCATTGAAAATGTCATTAGTTAAAAGAAGCTGAGAAACATTGATATCTTTCTTATCAAAAGCCTTAATATAATAGCTCATTAATTTTATCTGCCCCAAGGAGGAAATCGCTTGCTTCTTAACTATATCTAACTTCTTGATGTTGAAAGAGAATGATTCATTTCCTGCCAATATTGCACCTGAAGAAACAATTAGACACTCTATATTATTCGCTCTAAGTTTTGCTACTGACCAAGCAAGATTCTTGATACTGGAAAAGCTAATTTTATTGCCGTCAGCTAAAGCTTTAGATCCAATCTTAATTACTACTCTTTTTATATTATTAATAAAATTTTTTCTATTCATAACAAATACTCTATATTTTCTTGACATAAAAAATATAGAAGTATAATTAAAGAATGTCTATAGTGCGGGAATAGCTCAGTTGGCTAGAGCATCTGCTTGCCAAGCAGAAGGTCGCGGGTTCGAGTCCCGTTTCCCGCTTATAAAAGCTATATTTTTTGATTATTAATGTTCTATAAACTAATAGATTTCAATAAAATTTTTAGTGGACTCAACTTTATTNATCCAATTAATAATATTCTTATATTTATCTAAGAGAATATCTCCCTCGTATGATAGTTTGATATAAGGATAAAATGCGATATCGGCAATTGAGTACTTATCATCAAAAAAAGCTCTATCTTTTAGGTAATTATCTATTATTACTAAGGATTTATTTCCTTCATTCTGAAGAAAGTTAAGTTCGTCTAGATTCTGACTTCCTTTAGGATAAAACTGAAGCATAGCTCTAGCTTTTGCCAGGTACGGGTCAACAGATGTCTTATTAAAAAACATCCACTTATAAATATTAGCTCTACTATTAATATCGTCAGGTAAATAACCTTTTGGATAAGCCTCCGACAGATACAATAGAATCGCATTCGACTCCCATACCAACAACCCGTTATCGTCAATGCAAGGTATCTTGGCAGCCGGATTAATTTTAAGATACTTATCTAGTTTGTTTTCCCCTGTAAAAACATCAACTACAACACTTTCAAATTCGATTTGAGCTTGTGTCAATAGCAATCTAACTTTAAAGCAGTTTCCGGATAAGTTATGGTCGTAGAGTTTAATCATTTCTAAATCTCCTATTGAATTCGTTGAAGAATTCCGCACCAAAAAATTTTTTAATTGCAGAATCACTTATTAATTTGTATTCAACAATTCCTTGAGATTTGATTTTTGAATCATCCAGAATATTTACCTCAACTCTCACAACATTATTCTCCAAACTTAAAGTTCTTCCCTCAACTCTTAACATGATATCAGTACCAATCTTAGATAGATAATCAACTTCGATACGCTGAGTAAAGCCTAATTTGTAAGTAGTGTTAAACATAGCCCAAAAACCTATTTCATCTATTATTGATGCCTGAACTCCACCATGGATTATAGACGGGAAACCAGAATATAAGTTTGATAAATTAAAATCTGCAAAAGCTAAATCTTCTTCTAACTTAATATCAAGTTTTAAACCAATTGGATTAGTACTTGAGCAAACAAAACAGTTATAGTTTTCAAAAGTATCAAAAACCTCTTTTAACTTTAAGAAAATATCATTCATTTTCTTTTTCAGCAATCTTTGCGACCGCTACAACTTTTGTTTCATCGTCAACTTTCATTAATTTAACACCCTGGGTAGCTCTACCTATTAATGATATATCAGATGCTTTTAATCTGGTGGCTTTTCCTGCTGAAGAAAGCAAGATAATTTGATCTTCGTTCTCGGTCTGGAATGCATTAACAATCTCACCAGTCTTTTCTGTAACTTTTAATGTCGTNACACCTTTACCACCTCTAGAAGTAAGCCTATACTTGGAAATATCCGTTCTTTTACCAAAACCATTCTCTGTTACAGTTAAAATTTTAACATTATCATTTTTTATTACTTCTGAGCTAACCACACTATCNTTGGGCTTCAGAGTGATTCCTTTNACACCCATNCTATTCCTTCCTACNGAACGTACTTTCTCTTCGTTAAATCTTACAGCNTGNGCCATTCTTGTNGAGATCAAAATCTCATCCTTTCCTGAGCTAGTCTGNACNGAAATTAATTCATCATCTCCTTTTAAATTAATTGCTATAATTCCATTAGTTCTTGGGCGAGAATAATCTTCCAGCTTAGACTTTTTAATAATTCCATTCTTTGTCGTCATAATTAAGAATTTATCTTGGTCAAAAGTTCGNATTGAAACAAATGCTTTAACAGTTTCGTCATTTGATAAATTTAAAACATTAGACAAACCTCTACCTCTAGCAATCAAGCTTGCTTCAGGAAGCTCATAAACTTTTCGCCAAAAACANTTTCCTTTNTTTGTGAAGAAGACAACGTAGTCATGAGTCGAAGCAACAAAAACTGTTTCAGCAAANTCATCATTTTTACTTGTTGCCCCCTTCTTACCCACACCACCTCTTNTTTGGCTACGATACAAATCCAATGGAGTTCTTTTAATAAAACCTTCATGNGTTAAAGTNACGACCATATCTTCTTCAGATATTAGATCCTCTANTGANATNCTACTNANATCTCTNTCATCTATTTTACTTTTTCTTGTATCACCGTATTGTTCNCTAATCTCTTCTAGTTCGCCAATCATAATCTTATTAATTTCTTTTGCACTCGACAAAATCTTCTTAATATCTTTAATTCTCTTAATTAANGCGTCNCGCTCNTCTAGAATTTTCGACTGCTCCATACCTGTTANTCTCTGAAGTCTAAGATCCANGATAGCNAGAGATTGAATCTCTGAAATCTTTAGCTCTTTAATCAAGGAAAGTTTTGCATCGNTTGGCTCTTTAGATTTCCTTATTATCTTTATAGTTTTGTCCAAATTATCTAAGGCTATTTTAAAACCATCNAGTAAGTGTAATCGCTCCTCNGATTTTNTAAGCTCAAATAAGAATCTCTTAGTAATAATCTCNAACCTATGGTTTATAAAGCATTGGTTAATTTCTTTTATTCCTAAAAGCTTTGGCTTCCCATCGTCAATTGCNAGCAAAATAATTCCAAAAGAAGTACTTAATGATGTCAAAGAAAAAATATTATTTAATATTACNTTTGGGTCTTCTCCTCTTTTTGGATCAATAACAACTCTTATNCCATCTCTATTAGATTCATCTCTAATATCNGAAATACCTCTTATTTTCTCTTCCCTAACTAAACTAGCTATTTTTTCAATTAATTTACTCTTATTTACTTGATATGGAATCTCAGTGATTACAATTCGATCGGTTTCTGGNTCAACANTTGCAACACCCCTGAGCTTAATTATTCCCTTTCCAGTTTCGTAAGCTTGACGAATTATNTCTTTTGAACCATGAATTATNCCACCNGTAGGAAAATCCGGTCCAGGCATTATTTNTATAATCTCGTCTATNGTTATCTTAGGGTTCTTNATCTGNTCTACGATTGTTGATATTAATTCTTTACAATTGTGAGGAGGTATGTTCGTTGACATCCCTACNGCGATTCCAGAAGCACCATTCAACAAAAGATTAGGAATCTTAGAGGGTANAACTTTAGGCTCCTTAGAAGAACCATCNTAATTTTCTATAAAATCGACTGTATCTTTTTCNANGTCTTCAAGAATCTGAGAAGAAAGCTTAGTNAGTTTTACTTCTGTGTATCTCATTGCNGCTGCAGAGTCACCATCAATTGANCCGAAGTTTCCTTGCCCGTCAACAAGAGGGTAACGTAATGAAAAATCCTGCGCCATTCGGACTAATGCTTCGTAAAGAGCTGAATCGCCATGAGGGTGGAACTTACCCATAACATCACCGACAACCCTAGCTGATTTCTTGTATGACTTGTTGTACTCAAGACTTAAGTCCTTCATTCCATAAAGTAGCCTTCTATGAACTGGCTTAAGACCGTCACGCACATCAGGTAATGCACGACCAATAATTACACTAAGTGAGTAACTAAGATATGAATCTTTAAGCTCATCATAAATCTCAGTATGCTTAATATTTTTATCTTGTGAAATTGTTTTCTCCTAGTTAAATAATAGGATAACTATACATCCCATTGGTCAAAAAAAGAAGCTTAAATATCAGTTATTAAATCATTTTTTGACAAGCTTTTTATTATNTTTTGTGNNCTTGAATTTTTGTATAAAATTTTATATATAGACTCAATTACNGGTGAAGATANCTTAAATTTTTTAGTTAATTCATAAGCTGCTTTAGATGAATAATAACCCTCTGCAACTGTCTTTGAAGAGGAAAGAATCTCTTTNACCTTCATCCCCTTCCCTAGCTTAATGCCTAAGTTCCTGTTTCTACTTTGTTTTCCATAAGCTGTAAGCATTAAATCTCCGACCCCCGAGAGCCCCAAAAAAGTAATATCTTTAGCTCCAAGAATTCTAGATAAATTTCTAACTTCATTTAACCCTCTAGTTATAAAAGCAGCTTTAGTGCTCTCGCTACCACCAATACCATCTACTATACCAGCCCCTATAGAGACAATATTCTTTAAAGATCCTCCCAGCTCAACACCGATGACATCTTTACTGAGATATGTCTTAAAAGTCTTATTGTCAAATATTGGCATAACCTTCAGAACTAATGACTGATTATATGACGCTAAAGTTACAGATGTGGGTAGATTATTAGCAACATCATATGCAAAACTGGGGCCTGACATTGTGATATATTTATTCTTTATACCTGGAAGAACTTCCTGAAAGATACCAAAAATAGAGTTCATTGAACTTTGCTCTATTCCTTTAGAAGTATTAATCAATATTGAGTCCTTTCTAATAAATGGTTTCATGAACTCAAGCGAGCTTCTTATGAATTGAGTGGGTATAGAAAAGATCAAAATCCTAGATTTAAATAATTCCCCACCCAGAGTTGTTGTTGCCGAAATTGAAGAAGGCAATTTAATCCCTGGTAAAAATGCCTTATTCACTGAATATTTTTCTATAGATTTAGCAACTTCTTTTTCTCTAACCCACAAATTAATCCTATATCCATTTTCAGCTATATTTTTTGCTACAGCTGTTCCCCAACTTCCTCCACCAAAAATAGTTACTGTATTGTTTAATTTCATTCTAAGATGTATTATATTTCACTCATAAGGAATAAATTATGTTAAGAATAGATTATATTGGTTCAGCTTTTGTTTGTCTAATTATTTTTAGCCTCTTNGGTTTAGCAATTTCTAATGTTTCTACCTTAGATTTAAGTCTTTTTGTNAAGATTGTCGGCGGAATTATAATAACAAGTTTGTTTATGGGCCTNATTGCAAAATTTCTTCAAAAAGACTGATTATTTCGGACTAACATTAGCGTTAATCCATTCAATCATCTCTGAAGTCGTTGTNCCGGGACCGAAAATCTCTTTAACCCCTATNTCCTTTAATCCTNNNATATCTTGGTCNGGNATTATTCCTCCTCCAAAAACAACTAGCTCCTCCAAACCTTTGCTCTTTAAAGTCTTAATAATTTCTGGNAACAAAAAATTNTGCGCNCCAGACAACAAGCTAACNCCTATAGCATCCACATCTTCTTGAAGAGCTGCCTCTACTATTTCTTCAGGAGTCTGATGTAGTCCTGTNTATACAACTTCAAATCCAGCGTCTCTTAAAGCTCTAGTAATAATCTTNGCACCACGATCATGGCCATCTAATCCNGCTTTAGCAATTAAAATTCTAGTCTTTCCTTTGCTTTTACTCATCTGATTCTCCTAACTAAGAAATTATTCACNAATCCTCGCCTGAACTTTTATAGTCTATACTAAACTCTTTACTAAAAATCTTGTTGGGTCTGCTCCTAAGTGTAAATTCAAAATCAACGACCTCATTTTGTAGAATATATTCTCCATTGACACCGTCAACANCAANNGTAACAGCTTCAATTATACTCCCCTGATCATTTTCTACAATAAACCTAAATAAAACATTCCTAACAACTGCTNCNGATTTATTAACTATTTTCCCAGAATATTGAAGCTTTCCTTCTTCATTAACACTCTCAAGCATCGGNCCCANCAACTGAACATTAAGNCTCTTATTTAAACTATTACATGATACTAAAAAAAGNATTAANATAAAAAAAAATTTAAATTTTTTCATTTCTTTTTATCAATATTTAAAATATTATTTTTAGGTNCCTTGCTTTCACTTGAATCCTGAGAGTTGTGGTCCTCAATTACATCGCCGAGNAATTTATGCATTATTTTTATNGACCCAAGTGAACTTTCTTTTAAATATCCCTTATCTAAAACTACATCTTTCTTTTTTCTNATCCACAAGTAAAACAGAAAAGCTTGATTATTAAGTATAAGAAACAAAAATAGGTAGAAAATCCCGTTACTNGAAAGAACATCTACCAGTATAGGTATATTGCTTGTTTCAATTCTTACAACACCAAATGGTGAATCTGAATTCTTAAGAAAAAAGGGCTTAATGGCTACATATTTATTATTAAAAAAATACTTTGTTGATTTATTTAAAGATGAATTATCATCTTTCTTTAAATTATCATCAGTTCCTGCATTNACNTATCCTTTCTCAATATCAGAACGAAAATANATTGTAAGAAGCTCTGGGGGATTAAGATTNAAAGCATTAGTTAGCTTNTCAACNCCNATCTGCTTATCTAAATAGGANAAAAACTCTTTNGANGAAAAGTTATTCTTTGATATTTCAAAGTATTTAGTTGCTTGTTCTGCAATTACTGTCGCCAAAGCTTTTGATTGAGTCTTGTTAACCTCTCTTCTTTGATTAAAGTTAAANATAAAAAGAGTAAAAATAAATGAAAANATAANTACTTGAAGTAAAACTATAAGCAAAAAACGTTTAAGGAAATACATCACGCAGTTTTAGAGAGCTTCTCAATTGACGAAAGAACCTTCTCGTCTGATATTCTCTTATCAGACTTAAGGAGCATATATATCATGCCAATAAAGTCTTTTCTAACCTCGTCAGATAGATTTCTATATAAATCAATTAGTAACTTTTCTGAATAAGTAACTGGTTCGTCTAGGTTGTTAATAATTTGTTCTTTATTGAGAAATCTAAGTAATTTTTGCTCNTTTGCTTTGTTCCACACTAAATCAGGGTCTATGTTTAAGGTCTCAGCAATCAAAGAACACTTGGACTTATTNGGTGCATCCACTTTAGAGGTCTCTAATTGATGTATATAGACTGAGGATACTTTTAANNAANTAGCAAGTTGTTCTTGTGTAACTTTTTTACTTTTTCTGGTCTTCTTTAAGAAAGACCCAAATACATTTAATGAATCCATTAATGAATATATTACAGTTTTTAGAGGCTTTTTTCAACTATATTAACTATGCCCCGAGGCGGAATCGAACCACCGACACGAGGATTTTCAGTCCTCTGCTCTACCGACTGAGCTATCGGGGCATAATTTACGATAGCTTTTAGTTTATATAGAAAAAACGTTAAATCAATGTTTAAAATTTTTCTTAATCCTAAACTCCTTTTTTAACCATTTCTTTTAATAAGTCCTTCGGTAATTCATCATAATATGGAGAATCTTTCTTATATAATTCTTTAATTTTGTTTTTTGGCATATCAGGCATTTCTTCTGTTAACCCTAAAGATCTACAAATACTTTTTAATTCCTCTTCTCTTTCTTCTATTGGATTCGGGTCTAAAATCATACCTACGTCTTTCAACATAGTCTTTGTCTCCTTGTCTTCTTTAAGAGGCTTCCCATATTCGTTAGAATGGAATAATCTATCAAATCTTTTTCTTGGACGCTGATCTGGGTTCTCTAAGGGATACCCCACAGTCATAGCCCACAAAGGGACTACATTTTCTGGCAAGCCTAGTACTTTTGGCCAAGCTTCTGGGTCTCTACCTGTAGCTATTAAACATGTACCAAGTCCAAGTTCTGTTGCAGCAAGCATGGATTGAGCCATTGCTTGTCCAGCTTCAATTCTAAATAAATCTTCAGTCTTATCTTTAGGAAAACTCATCAACCTGGGGTATGTGGTTTCAGTTAACAGCTTATAAGTCCATCCTTGTGCAGCAGATATAGCTCTTAATGGAAAAAGTACGGCAAAGGACTTTACTAAATCCTTATACCACCCATCTAAATTAGTTAGCCAAACTACTAATTTTGGGGCTGTTTGTAGATGCAACTCGTTGAATGCAGAAACACACCCAACAATTTTGTCCCACTTCTTTTTTGGATATGTAGCTTTATCTATAACTATTGCCTCTGTTGAATTGCAATTACCTTGGCATGATGCATACCTTGCCGCCTGGAGAATAACTTGAATTTTCCAATCCTCGACATTCTTCCAACTTTTATAAAATCTAATACTTCTTCTTTTACCTATTGCCTCTAAAACTTCCATAGTACCACTCCATATTAATAAATTAAGTCACCAATAATGTTAGTTAAAAAGAAGTTAGTTGTCTAGGGATTTAAAAGAGGCAAGAAAAGTATCTTGCCTCAAGTTTTGATTTAGAAAGAAACAATATATTGAAGTGAAACTGTATCTTGTGATTTATTTTGCATTACATCACCATAGATTCCACCTTTTTGTTGAAAGACAGGATGATTTGCCCAATCATGACGATACTCAGCTCTTAAAATACCATAGTCCCCAACCAATAATTCTGGAGTGACTGTGATACTTTGAAGTTCTGCATCATCTTGATATTCATACCAAGTTTCTTTTGAGCTAACTGAACCAAAGCCTAGTCTGCTTCCGCCTGGATCAGAAAGAAATTCATATCTTATAGTTACTGATTTCGTATCATCAATTAAATAAGTTAAATATGAACCTATCCCCTTCCAGTCTCCATCCTTAGGAACCCCACTTGCTGGCGTGTAAGCGCCCTCTTCCTCGCCTTTACCCATAACACCATTGAGCGTTAAAGATAAGGCTTCAGTAATAGGCATTCCCAATACAGCAGTATAGGTCTGTCTGATTAAACCGTCTGTTTCTTCACCATAATTCATGGCAACAAATAATGATGCACTTCCTAATGATGAACCAAAAGCTGCTTCAAATGTTTTTTCCTGATTTTCACCTTCATCATAAATAGTATCCCAACCATTACCAACTCCGATGTAGATTTCGTCAAACAATTCTACGCCAGGCTCGTACATGGCTCTAACACCGGTATTCTGAAAGTTAATTGTATATCCAAACAAAAAACTTCTTGTAATATTTGGATTATCGGCAGGATTAATTACTTCATTTCCAAGCATTGTATCAAAATGCCCAGCCATTATTGTCCATGAACCAGCAGGCAGAATTCCATATGCTTGATGCATCATAAAAGAACTATTATCGCTGCTACCATTCAAATCGTCTGCAATGCTCCCAAATAGCGCATCAATAACAAAATGGTCATTTGTTACTCCTAGTTGAGCTGATGGAGTAAAAGTATAATCATCATCACTAAAAGTATGATAATTATTGGTTTCATCCTCATTCTCACCAAAATTATATGTTGTCGCTGTGTGAACATAGCCTGAGAAAACAATAGGCACTTCAGTCAGCCCTTCTTCTTTAGCAAAAGCATTGGGACTTGTAAAACCAAGTAAAATTGCTAATGCAAAGGATAATAATATACGCATAAAAACCTCCTTTAGATTTATATATGTGAATAGTGGCAATAAGCGTACCAAGTAAAGAAAAAAGGATGGAGTCTATTCGTCTAAATCTTTACCTTTTGTCTCGGGCAAAGTCATAAGAACAAAGAAGGCACATATTGCAAACAATGACGCTGTTATTAATGCTCTACCATTTCCAATAACTTCACCATTAAATAAAAATGCGAATGAACTCACTGCTATAAAAGCAAAAAGAGGTGGGGCGATAGCAGAAGCACCTCTACCAACATTATAGCTAAAACCTTGAGCTGTGCCCCTAGCTCGTGTAGGGAAAATTTCAGCAAATATAGCGCCAAAACCAGAATAAAAACCAGTTGCAAAGAATCCTAATAGAGGGGCGAGAATAAGAATTAAGGCTTCAAGAGAAATAAAGCCTAGGAATTCCTGTACTTTTACTATGTTTCCAAATATTGGAACTAAAAGAGCAACAATAATTAAGTAGCTTCCAAAGGTAGTTTTTCTCCCGATTTTATCACTAATCAAGCCGAATGATATACAGCCTATTATTGCACCTATATTTAGGGGAATAGTAAAGCCAAACCCTTTAACAATCCCTAAACCAGCTCCTCCTTCAGAAATTGGACTTGCTAGATAATTCGGAACAAAGTAACTTAACCCCCAGTAAGAAAGCATGCAAAAACTAGTCAGTAAAGTTGCTTTAATAACCATTGGTCTTATTTCATCAGACTTAAATATCTCGAAAAAAGTAAACTCTTGTTTGGTGTGCAATCTCGCTTCAGCAGATTTTTTCCAAACCTCAGGCTCTTCACAGACTCTTCTAACATAGAAAACTAAGAAAGCAGGGATAACACCAAGAAAAAATAAAACTCTCCAGCTCTCAACTGGAAAATCAGTTGAAACAAAAGGAATCATATTTAAATTAAAAGTCTCAATTGGTAGAACAAATGTGGCTAGCAAAGCAGCAAAGATAAAACCAAAACCCCATCCACTTTGAACCATGCCGACAACTTTTCCTCTATGTTCTTTGGGCCAGCTCTCAGCTACTAGGATCTCTCCCGAAGCCCATTCTCCCCCCATACCTAAACCAAGAAGGAATCTACAAACTACAAAGAAAGCTATGTTGGGTGCAAATGCAGATAACATAGTAAAGAAAGAATATATTAGAATAGAATATGTTAGGGCTTTAACTCTTCCAACATAATCAGATATTACGCCGAATACCATCCCACCCAAAGCAGAAGATGCTAAAGTAATACTAAAAAGCAACGCTGCCTGTGGTCCGCTAATATCAAAAGTTGTAGCGATGAACCTAAAAGCAAAAACATAGAGCAATAAGTCCATTGCATCTAAGGTCCAGCCAAAGAAGGCTGCTATAAAAGTTTTCCATTGTTTGGAATTTATATCTTTAGTCCAATCTAAAATATCACTTCTCCTTTAGGTTAAAAAGCTTACTAAATTAAAATTTATTAGTCAACATTGATCATCCAACTGGCTATTGATAAAGAAAGAAAGATTGTTAAAATTTGTTTGTGGAAAAATTATCTATATTTGTTGAAACACATGGTTGCCAAATGAATGAATATGATTCTGATAGAATTATTAATTCGCTATCTGCACATCCTGTAAAAAACCCTGCTGACGCAGATGTTGTAATAGTAAATACTTGTGCAATCCGAGACAAGGCTGATCATAAAGCTGTTAGCGCTATTGGTAGGTACAAGAAGTATAAAATATCAAACCCAAATCTTATTATAGGTATGGCTGGTTGTGTTGCGCAGCTCTATGGTAAGAAGCTAATAAAACAAATTCCTCATCTTGATTTTGTAATTGGTCCTAGAGAGATAGGAAAGCTTAAAGAATTAATTAAAGATATAAAAGATTCTTCAAAATTTAAGAAAATCAATACCTCAATGGATATTGAAGAAATATTCAAAGTTAGTCCTTACCATGAAGAAGGAAAAATAAATGGATTTGTATCAATACAGCAAGGTTGCAATAAAAAGTGTGCTTATTGCATAGTCCCCACAGTAAGAGGAAGCGAGGTGAACAGGCCTTTAAAACAAATACTTGAGGAATCAAGATTATTAATAGACCAAGGTGCGAAAGAACTTACTTACATAGGTCAGACTGTAAATTCTTGGAGATATGAAGGTGAAAAGTTCTATAACTTGCTTGACCATCTACAAGAACTAGACGGATTAGAAAGAATTCGCTTCACTACATCGTTTCCAAGAGATATAACTTCCAAGATGGTTAAATCAATGGCGAAAAACTCAAAAGTATGCAGGCAACTTCACTTGCCCGTTCAATCTGGCTCAAATAGAGTTTTAAAAATGATGAATCGCTCCTATACCATTGAATGGTACAGAGAAAGTGTCTTAAAATTAAAAGAATCTATGCCAGATTTAAGCTTATCAACAGACATTATAGTAGGATTTTCTGATGAGTCTGAAGAAGATTTTGCTCAAACAATGCAGTTGATTGAAGATATTAGATTTGATACTATCTACTCTTTTATGTATTCAGTTAGACCTGGAACCCCAGGAGAAAAAATGAGCTCTCATGTGAACGAGGAAATAGCACTCGATAGACTTCATAGGCTTCAATTAAGACAAAGAGAAATAACATTAGAAAATAATTTAGAACAATTAAATAAAGATTTTGATGTTCTAATTGAAGGTGCAAGCAAAAATAACCCTAAAGATTTGTTTGGAAGGACCTCTCAAAACAAAGTTGTAAACATAAGGAATCTTGATTCAAGCTATATAGGTAAAATAGTCAAAGTAAGAACAAAAGAAGCTCACCAAAATTCTTTTGTTGGTGAATTAATCTGAATTTATCAAGCTTTGATGGAATTGTAGTTATTGGAGGCGGTCTTGCTGGTTGTGAGGCAGCTTATCAAATTTCTAAAAATAAAATTAAAGTTTTATTGTTTGAGATGAAACCTAAAAAACATACTGCAGCTCACAAAACAAATAACTTAGGAGAGCTGGTATGCAGCAACTCTTTGAAGACAACCTCGATAGATAAGGCATCTGGGATATTGAAAAATGAAATGGGAAATTTAGATTCCTTCATATTGTCAAATGCATACGCAGCAAGGCTACCAGCTGGTGGCGCCCTAGCAGTAGATAGACAAAAATTTGCTTATAACATTACAAATCAAATTAAAAATAATGAGTATATACAAATAATTAATGAAGAGATTGAAGAGATTCCTGAAGNATCCAAAAATCCAATAATTATTGCAACGGGTCCTTTGACTAGCGANAAACTTTCTTCAAGTATCAGAGACTTTATTGGGGAAGAATATCTATCTTTTTATGATTCTATATCACCAATTATCTCNAAAGAAAGCTTAGATAATGATTACTATTTTCAAGCATCAAGATATGAAGAGTCTGAAGGAGACTATATTAATTGCCCTCTGAACGAATCTGAGTATAAAGAATTCTATAACGCTTTAATTGCCGCTGAAAAAATTGAATTTCATGAGTTTGAAAAACCTAATTATTTCGAAGGTTGCTTACCAATAGAAGTAATGGCTGAAAGGGGTTACGATACACTAAGGTTTGGGCCAATGAAGCCTGTAGGTCTTACAGACCCAAAAACTAAAAAAAGACCCTTCGCTGTGGTTCAACTAAGGAAGGAAGATTCTTATGAAACAATGTGGAATATAGTTGGATTTCAGACAAAAATGAAAATAGGTGATCAAAAAAAGTCCTATCGATTATTCCCGCCCTAAGAAGCGCGGAATTTCTTCGCTTTGGAAGCATACACAGAAACACTTATATCAATTCTCCTGGGACAATTTCTCCTACTCTTCAGACGCTGAAAAATCCAAATCTTTTCTTTGCTGGTCAAATTATTGGAGTTGAAGGTTATACAGAATCAGCTGCGATGGGACAAATTGCTGGAATTAATGCCTCTAGGCTATACAAGAATAAGAAACCTATTGTGTTTCCTACCACAAGTGCTCTTGGGTGCTTGACTGAATATGTTACTAATCCTAAATCTAAGAAAATACAGCCTATGAATATTAACCTAGGTTTATTCAATGTAGAGAAGCCAAAGAAGAATATTGAGGCAATAAAAAGTATGTCGAATGATGCAATTAACGACATTATAAAGATAAATCAAATAGAATTAGATTTAGTTTGATGATATTATTATTTTTTCATGAATTTTCAAAATGTAATTCTTAATTTACAAAATTTCTGGGCAAATAAAGGCTGTGTAATCTTGCAACCTTACGATTTAGAAAAAGGTGCAGGAACATTCCACCCAGGTACCTTTCTCAGGTGCTTAGGTAAAACACCATGGTCTGCTGCTTATGTTGAGCCATGTAGAAGACCCACTGACGGACGTTACGGTCAAAACCCAAATAGGCTCCAACATTACTATCAGTTTCAAGTAGTAATTAAGCCATCTGTTGAAGACATTCAAGACCTATATTTAGAAAGTCTTAACAACCTTGGAATTGATACCAAAAAACATGATATAAGGTTTGTTGAAGATGACTGGGAGTCCCCAACTTTAGGTGCTTGGGGGCTTGGCTGGGAAGTCTGGCTAGATGGAATGGAAATAACGCAATTCACATATTTTCAGCAGGCTGGAGGCATAGATCTTAATCCTACAACTGTAGAGATAACTTATGGGACCGAGAGAATTGCAATGTATCTTCAAAAAGTTCAAAGTGTGTATGATTTAAATTGGTCAAATAACGTTAAATATTCTGATATCCACTTAAGAACGGAGTATGAGTTCTCTAAATATAATTTTGAACTAGCTAATATAGAGATGCTAAAAAGATTCTTTGTTGAATCTAAAGATGAGTGCGAAAATCTATTAAAAAATAATCTCTCACTGCCTGCATATGATTACTGTCTTAAGTGTTCACATTTATTTAACTTGCTGGATGCAAGGGGTAGTATAAGTGTTACTGAAAGAGCAAGGTATATACTTGAAATAAGGGAGCTTGCAAAAAAATCTGCTGAATTATATTTGGAAACTTATGAAAACAAGTAAAAAGTTATCAAGTTTCCTATTAGAAATCTTTGTTGAAGAGATGCCTGCCAGGCTTGTTAACGATATAGAATCTCAACTAAAGAACAATTTTTCTCAGGAACTAGAGAATAATTCTATAATATATGAAAAAGTTTCTTCTTATTCTACTCCACGAAGGCTAATAATTCACATTGAAGGCCTAGAAAAAAAGCAAAAAGATAGCAATGAATTTATAGTCGGCCCACCAAAAAAAATATCAATCGATGAAGATGGCACACTACTTAAACCTGGAAATGCATTCCTAGATAAGTATTCAATAAAAAGAAATCAAATTGAAATTATAACTAAAAATAATAGTGAGTTTATTGGAGCAAAAGTTAGAAGCGTTGGTATAAAGACCAAAGATTTCTTGTCTCAGGCAACTATTAGATGTATCTCTTCAATAAAAAATAGAAAGTTTATGAAATGGGGAGATAGTAGTTTTCAGTTCATTAGACCTATAAGGAATATATTTGCGTTATTTGATTCAGAGTTTACTAAAATAAAAATTGAAACGATAAAAAATGAAAATAAAATCTTCGGACATAGATTTTATTCTAATAAGGGTAGAAAGATACCCACCATCAATGCGTACTTTAAATTCCTAAGAGATAGCTATGTTTTAATTAACTTTGAAGATAGAAGAAGAAGCATTCTAAACCAAATAGAAAGTATAGAAAAAAAGAATTCTTTTTATGTTCAGATTGACCATAATCTACTAAATCATGTTGCCAACTTAACAGAATTCCCAAATGTTTTGTGTGGTAATTTTGAAAAAGAATTTTTAAAAATTCCAAAAGAAGTAAATATGTCTGTAATGAAAAATCATCAGAAATATTTTCCTACATTTAAAGATAAGCATTACAGACAATTAGACTCTAGCTTTGTTTTTGTTGGGGGGTCCTCTTTTATAAATAATAAAACTGTCATATTAGGTAACGAGAAGGTTATTAGAGCAAGACTTAATGATGCAAAATTCTTTTACGAGGAAGACTTAAACTCAGGATTAGTAAAACTCGAAGAGAAACTTGCAACAACCACTTTCATTGATGGTGTCGGTAGTTACCGAGAGAAATCAAGTCGAATTCACTCAATTTGCCTGGAGCTAATTAAGAACTTGAGTCTTAAAAAAAGTATTAACACAAAAGATTTAGCGATAGCTTGCAAAATAATTAAGTCTGATTTGAGTTCTCAGATGGTAAATGAGTTTCCGGAGTTACAAGGAATTATGGGTAACTACTATTTCAAAAAAGAAAATAAAATTATAGCAGAAATTATTGAACAGCATTATCTGCCTAAAAGTAGAAACGATCTGCTCCCAAATAACGAATTAGCTATGATAGTTAGTGTTGCTGATAAAATTGATACAATAGCCTCATGTTTTGCTTTAGGGTTAATTCCTACTGGTAGCTCTGACCCTTACGCACTAAGAAGAAATAGCATAGGAATAATTAGAATAATTGAGAAACTTGGACAGAATTTGGACTTATATAAAGTGCTTAACTTTTCCATGAAGGAATTAGGAAAAAACTCGAAAATCAAGATAATGTCTGAGAACAGACAGAAGGCTTTGTCTTTCCTCAATGAAAGAATAAAAAACTATTTTGTAGATAAAGGGTTTAAGATTAATATTATTAATTCTGTTATGAATATTAGCTTGGAATCAAGAGACATTATTTCTATGTCTAATATAGCAAATCTCGTGAAAGAGAATCAAGATAATAAAGATTTTGTTAATGCTATTGAGGGTTATAAAAGATTAAAGAATATAGTTAAACAAAATACCGCAATGGACATAAACTCCAAACTATTCACTATTAAAGATGAGATTAAACTTTATGAGCAGTTTGAAATAATTAAAAGTCAATTTACAAATGAGAGTATTAGAAAGTCTCCTAAAAAAACCTTGGCTGGGATTTTAAATATAACTCCTTTCTTGTCTAGCTTCTTTGAAAATGTTTTAGTTATGGACAAGAACGAAAAAATTAAAAACAATAGAATTAACCTTTTAACAAACATTAAGGATCTTATTTCTCGATTTGCTAACTTATCGGAAATTTAAAGGAGTTGAATATGTGTGCATCAAACAATTCTAAAAAGAATATCTTTTATTTTGGAAACAAAAAATCAGACGGCAATGGGGCCATGAAAGAAATCCTTGGTGGGAAAGGGGCTGGTCTAGCTGAAATGACTGAGATTGGTATAAATGTCCCTCCTGGCTTCACAATTTCTACTAGGGTATGTGATATGTTTTACAAGAACAAGAAGCAGACCCCTAAAGTTATAAATACGGAAATGAAATCAAATTTAACAAAGCTTGAAAAAATGACGAAAAAGGGTTTTGGTGATCCAAAAAACCCTCTTTTAGTTTCTGTAAGATCAGGAGCAATGTTTTCTATGCCAGGCATGATGGATACAATATTAAATTTGGGATTAAATGATAAAACTGTTGCTGGATTAAGTAAGAGAACCAATAATCCAAGGTTTGCTTGGGATGCCTACAGAAGATTTATTCAGATGTTTTCAGATGTGGTTTTAAATGTTGATAAAAATTTATTTGAAGATTTATTAGAAGACTTAAAGAAGAAGAAGAAAGTTAATCATGATGTTGATCTTAATGAGGCAGCATTAAAAAGTTTAGTACAAGATTATAAAAAGCTAGTTAAAAGCAAAACAAAACGTGAATTTCCTCAAAATCCTCTTGATCAATTAGTGAAAGCAGTAGATGCTGTTTTTTTATCTTGGAACAATAAAAGAGCCATTTTTTATAGAAAAAAATATAATATATCTGCTGATATTGGCACAGCAGTAACTGTTCAGTCAATGGTTTTTGGTAATATGGGAAATGATTGTGGTACAGGTGTAGGTTTCACTAGAGATCCTCTTTCAGGTGAAAAGGAGCTATTCGCTG
The DNA here is from genome assembly GCA_002701925.2 of bacterium. Taxonomy (GTDB): domain Bacteria; phylum Desulfobacterota_D; class UBA1144; order UBA1144; family UBA1144. Next base: position 41,163 of record NZWJ02000022.1, on the reverse strand, counting down.
AGTACCTCCTAAATGCTCAAGGTGAAGACGTTGTTGCCGGCGTAAGAACACCTAAGCATATTAAGGCCATGCAGAGGGAAATGGGTAAAGTCCACCACCAGATTGTAGCAACCGCAAAAATTCTTGAAAAACATTTCAAAGATATGCAAGATTTTGAATTTACTATAGAGAATGAAATTTTATATTTACTACAAACTAGGTCTGGAAAAAGATCAGGGATTGCTGCGGCAAAAATTGCTTGTGACATGGTCAAAGAAAGCCTGATCACTAAAAAAGAGGCAGTAAGAAGAGTAGAACCAGAGCATCTCGAACAATTTCTTTTTCCAATTTTTGATCCCGATGATAAGAAAAAATTTGAGATACTTACTAAAGGTCTTGCAGCATCTCCAGGAGCTGCTTCGGGTACCGTTGCACTCGATGCTCAAACTGCGGTGGAACTAAGCAAGCAAGGCAAGAGAGTTATCCTAGTCACTAAAGAGACAAGTCCTGATGACATTCACGGAATGTCAGCTGCCGCTGGTCTACTTACAGCCAGGGGTGGTAGAACTAGTCATGCTGCTGTTGTTGGAAGACAAATGGGTAAGGTTTGCGTTGTTGGTGCTGAGGAAATTAAAGTAAATATAAAGAATAGAAATTTCTCAGTAAAAGATAAACTTATTCATGAAGGTGACTATATTTCTATCGATGGTTTTGAAGGAAAAGTTTACAAGGGTGATATCCCTGTTGTTGCGTCAGAAGTAATACAAGTTATGCAAGGAGATATGAAGGAAATAGCTTCTGAAAGATATGGAATATTTTCCACTATTTTAAAATGGGCTGATAGTTTCAAGAGATTAAAAATTAGAACAAATGCGGATGTTCCAGTTGATGCTGAGATTGCAATCAAATTTGGAGCTGAGGGAATTGGTCTATGTAGAACTGAGCACATGTTTTTTGCAGAAGATAGAATTAAAATAATGCAAGACATGATCCTATCTACCGACACTAATAGTAGGATTAAAGAACTAAATAAATTACAAGAAATGCAAAAAAAAGATTTTGTTGGTCTTTTTACCGCAATGAAAGGTTTTCCATGCACAATTCGACTACTTGATCCCCCTCTACATGAATTCTTGCCAAAAAGAGAAGATTTAATGCTTGAAGTTAAGGAGCTTGAAATTCTTGATAATAACCCAGATGAGTTAAGGAAGAAAAAAGCATTGCTTGATAGAGTTGAAGAGCTTCATGAATTTAATCCAATGCTTGGATTAAGAGGTTGTAGACTCGGGATAACTATGCCAGAAATTACAAGAATGCAGGTTAGAGCAATTTTTGAAGCAGCAATTGAAGTGCAGAAGAAGAAGATTAAAGTACTGCCTGAGATAATGGTTCCACTTGTAAGCATGGTTACTGAGATAAAATTTCAGAAAGATATTATTAATCACGTTGCTCGAGAGGTCCTTGGTAAAAAGAAAATCAATTATATGGTTGGCACCATGATTGAGGTACCGAGAGCTGCAGCTGTAGCTGACCAGATTGCAAAAGAAGCTGAGTTCTTCTCCTTTGGAACAAATGACTTAACGCAAACCGTCTTTGCTTTCTCTAGAGACGATGCTGGACAGATTATTAATACTTACATGGAAACTAAAGTAGAACTAGATGATAAAAAAGTTGAGATTCTAAGTAAAGACCCGTTCACAAGTATTGATGTAAATGGTGTGGGAGAATTTATGAAAATGGGTTATGAAAAAGGAAAAAACACAAGGAAGAGCCTTAAAGTTGGAATTTGTGGAGAACACGGTGGAGACCCACAGTCAATAGAATTCTGCCACAAAATCGGGTTAGATTATGTGAGCTGCTCACCATTTAGGGTTCCAATAGCGAGACTTGCCGCAGCTCGTGTTGCACTTGATGATGATTAATTAACTAGCTAGAGCTGAAGTTCTAACTTCTCTTACAACTGTTATTCTTACCTCTCCGGGGTAAGATACTTCTTCCTCGATTTTCTTTGCTATTTCATGGGATAGTACAACTGCTTCATCATCATTTATCTTATCACTCTCTACCATTACCCTTACCTCTCTTCCTGCTTGAATCGCAAATACCTTATCAACTCCATTAAATGAGGAAGCAATATCCTCTAATTCTTTAACTCTTTTAACATAAGATTCATACGACTCTTTCCTGGCACCTGGTCTCGAAGCTGATATAGCATCAGCAGCCTGAACTAAAAGGCAGTACATACTGGATGGGCTATCTGAATGTGAAAGTTCAACAGCCTCTATAACTTCTACTGGCTCCTTAAATTTCTTTACTAATTCAGCTCCAATATCATCATGGCTTCCTTCCATATCATGGTCCACAGCTTTTCCTATATCATGAAGTAACCCTGCTCTCTTTGCTAATTTTGGATTTAAACCGACCTCTCCAGCAAGCACACCACAAAGTTGTGCAACTTCTAAGGAATGATCAAGAATATTTTGAGAATATGAAGTTCTATATTTCATTCTACCAACTAGTTTTACTAAATCAGGGTGCATATTGCTGAGCCCTAATTCAAGAATTGCATCTTGTCCGAGCTTCTGGAGCTCTTCGTCGAGCTTACTTTCTATTTCGTCTACAATCTCCTCAATCCTTCCTGGATGAACTCTTCCATCGTCAAGAAGTTTCTTAATAGCTCTTCCAGCAATTTCTCTTCTTAGGGGATTATGTGAAGAAACAGTAACGATTCCTGGAGTATCATCAATTATAATATCTACACCAGTCTTAAGCTCTATCGTTCTAATATTTCTTCCTTCCCTACCGATAATTCTTCCTTTCATGTCATCACTTGGCAGTGCAACTACACTAGAAGTCCTTTCAGAGGTATATGAAGCAGCGTATTTTTGAATAGCTAGNGCAATAATNTTCTTAGATTTCCTTTCAGCATCNTGATTCAAGTTATTCTCTATTTCTTTAATTCTNCTAGCTGCAATTATCTTTGCATCTTCTTCAACAGTACTTACAAGTTGATCTACTGCTTCTTCTCGAGTTAACATTGCTATNGTCTCAATCTTCNNCTTTGCATCTTCTAAAATCTCATTTAATTCCTGCTCTTTAGTTCTATACTTTTGNTCNANCTCCTCNCAGNTCTTTTCTTTTACTTCCAATCTTGCTTCACNTTTNGTTAATTCTGTCTGAATTTTTTTAATATTTGATTCTCTTTCAATTAAATCTTGCTCTCTGTCAGAAGAATCTTTNTTAATTTGCTCGACCTCTTGTTTGACTNTCTTTATTTGACTCTCTTTAAATTGTCTTGCTTTCTTTTCGCCCTCCTTACTAATTCTTGAAACTTTATTCTTAGCAATAGTTAGCATTCTNTCGGATTCTTCTTTTTTGGANGCAATATCTTTTATTAAACTATTTCTAGTCAAAAACCAAAAAACTAACCCCCCTAAAGCTAAAGAGGCAATACAGCTAATTATCAATGTTGTGTTCATAATATATCTCCTAATTCGTTTTAATCGTTCTAATTTCAGTGAATATCTGGGAAGCATGAATATCATGTTCTTCCCCTTCAAAATTNTCAATAAATTGAAAATCAAATATAATAGAAAAAATCTTTTCTCTTGAAATATTCTCTANCGTATAATCATAAAACCCTGATCCATAACCTAGTCTTGCACCAGATGANCCTAGTGCGACNGATGGAACAATAAAAAGGTCAATCTNATCTNTGTCTTCNNGNAAANANTTTTTAGGCTCTCTAAAATTGTGGNAAANAATTTCTAATTCATCAATANTATTAACTTTTACAAATGACATTTCATTTGCAACTATCTTAGGATAAAAAATACNTTTATTTAAATCCAAAAGTTTTCTATNCAGATAATCAGTTTGCACCTCAGAGTTNATTGAACTATACAGCCCTATATTCAATATTGAACTATCCTNAATAATATATGCNANAAGAGAATCTGAAATACTTNGAGACATTGATTTTAGTGAAACAAANCCTAANGTTTTTCTTTTATTTATAATATNTTTTCTTAACTNAGNCTTGCTAGCCGAGTNTTGATAAGATTTTGTCAATTCTTTCATTNTTACTTTCCTTCTCTTTTTTTAAGGAAAGAATATCGTGAACAGCATTNACTAGGAGAATATTAGAAATTTCGAGCTCAGATAANTTNTTATTAAAGTTGTGTTTTAAATAATTTTCACTAATATATTTTTCAATCAAATCAATAATTTCNTCAGAACATTCTGTTTTTAAACTTAACTTCTTTTTCTGAAAGATAAGATGAATTTGTTTCACTAAATATCTAGATCTTTTATAATCTGCTCCAACTCACTAAGAGCTTTATTTGTCTCTTCTTCACAAGACTTTANTTTTTCTCTTAACATTAAATTTTCTTTATCTAAATTCTCTAAACTTTTNNTTAAATTAACTAAACTTTCCTCTAGTCTTACTTTTTCTTCAACGGTATCCTTAACCTTTCTATCAAGGATATCTAAGATATCCATGTTATAATCTTATCCAAAAGTGAGAGCTTTACAAGCTGTGTTCATCCAATGATAGANAAAAAAATAAGAAATGAGCTAGAAAAAGCTGAAAATGACATAGAAAGTATTGATTCTCAGCTNAATTCTAATTCTATCTCTCCTGATGAAATTAAAAACTTATCTAANAAAAGAAGTAAAATTGCTGAAATTGTNGCTCTTTTCAAAGAATTAAAGGATTGTGAAGCNGCTATTTCTGAAAATGAGGANTTAAGAAACGATAAAGAATTAAAGGNNCTTGCCGAAGAAGAGCTTCAAGGCTTAATTCCTAGGCTTGAACTCATTGAAGANAAGATTAAATTTGAAGTTAGGCCAAAAGACCCCTTAGATTCAAATGATGTAATAATAGAAATTCGAGCTGGAGCNGGAGGGGATGAAGCCGCACTTTTTGCTAGTGATCTACTTAGAATGTATTTAAGATTCTCGGAGAGAATGAAATGGAANATGGAGATAATAAATAAGAGCGAGATTGGGCTAGGTGGAGTTAAGGANGNAATTGCTTCGATATCTGGNAAGGAAGTTTATTCATTTATGAAATTNGAAAGTGGCGTACATAGAGTCCAACGCGTTCCNGCGACNGAGACAAGTGGGCGTGTTCACACCTCTACTGCTACAGTTGTAGTATTGCCTGAGGTGGATGATATTGAAATCGAAGTCCTTGAGAAGGATATTAGGGTCGACACTTATAGAGCTTCAGGTGCTGGGGGTCAGCATGTTAATAAAACAGATTCTGCTGTTAGGTTAACTCATATACCTTCAGGAATTGTTGTTCAAAACCAAGACGGNAANTCTCAACATCAAAATAAGCTTAGAGCAATGCGAGTCTTAAATGCTAAGTTATTCGAAGCNGAACAAATGAANAAGCAAGAAGATAACTCTAAGACCAGGAAACTTTTAGTAGGTGGTGGAGATAGNAGTGAAAAGATTAGGACTTATAACTTTCCNCAAGGAAGAGTTAGTGATCANAGAATAAACTTAACTCTTCATAAATTAGACTANATACTCGATGGTGATTTGGACGAACTTAACAGAGAATTACTAAAAAATTATATTGANGAAGCAAGCGGNGTATAGAAAATGATTGCTACAGTCCCTGCTTTATTCTTCCTATCATTTCTTTCATGTGCTTACTATATGTTCTCAGGTAAGCTTAAATTTTCGCGTGCTAGTAACTATTTNTTCTTAAGCTCTGNCATAATCCAATTCTTATTNTTNATCACAGGAAAAGTTGAAATTCCNCCAAGGAATATTGAAGTAACATTATTTATGACNGCAGCAATCTTATCAGTTTTTATTTATTTNTTTATTAGGCCTAATATAAAAAATCTTTACTCTTTCTTTATTTCTCCNGTTGCATTCATAATAACTCTCCCNCTTTTATTAGTTTCCGANCAAACAAATGACTTCACATTAGGCAATAGGATATTAATTTCTCATATAATTCTTAACTTGCTNGCTCATACTATCTTATTTGTATCNCTTATTCTAAGTTCTATGTTTCTTTATCAACATAGAAACTTCAAGAAGAAAAGAATTAATAAAATATCTAGACTTCCAAGTCTCTCTTTAATTGAAAAGGTNAACTTTTCTATGATTATAGCTTCNTTCCCNTTTATGACAGCTGGGTTTGCGCTAGGNTTTATATTNTCAAAGAATCAAATAGGAGAATACTGGTTTGGTACCGTTTCTAGTATTTCTATGATNACCTGGTTAGTTTACTTTTTATTAATACAATTAAAATTAATTTACAATTTAAGTGGGCTTAANATTTCTTATGCTTCTATCTTTGGTTTTTTTGTAATTATCTTAGGATATCTTTTTATGTATTTTCTTGAGTTGCCGTCNCATAGTTTTNTATATTAAATAAGTTNCTNCTTTAGGGAGAGCTTGCTCTCCCTAAAATAAAAAAANTACAGCATATTGTGGCCGCCATTTATACTCATATTCGTACCTGTAATCCAAGAAGCTGCAGGTGAACATAGATATAAAACAGCTAAAGCAATTTCGTCTGCATAACCAAATCTACCTAANGGTATCTCATCTTTNATACCTGCTAAAAGATCTGGTGGAACAGTGTGTAGCATATCTGTCTCAACAAAACCTGGTGAAACAGNATTTACACGAATATTATCTTTTGCTAATTCTCTAGCAAGACTTCTTGTGAATCCATACATACCACTTTTTGTAGCAGCATAATTAGATTGACCAATATTTCCAGTTTCCCCAATAATGGAAGAAATTGAAACGATAACACCTGATCCAGCATCCCTCATATGAGGAACTACTGCTTTTGACATATTAAACAAAGCGCCTAAATTAGTATCAATAACATCCTGCCATTCTTCTTGTGACATTCTACTAAAAGTTATGTCTCTATTGATTCCTGCNTTATTAACTAAGAAATCAACTTGACCATATTGTTTNATGGCTTCTTCGCCTAGAGTCTGACAAGCCTCGAAATCTTTGACATCAGCTTGAANAANGATTGCTTCNGAACCAAGGTCAGCAATTTCTTCTGCAGTTATCTCNGCAGCTTGTTTNTTNCTAACGTAATTCAGAACCAATTTAGCTCCTGCTTCAGCAAAAGCTAAGGCACACTGCTTACCAATACCTCTAGAGCTACCAGTAACAACAGCGACTTTATCTTTTACATTATATAAATCTTCAATCATCTTATAAAACCTCCCCGTTGAATAATCCATTAATTCTATACAAAAAATAAATATTTATCTACAATTTTCCTCNACTAACCCTGATTATTCGTTTAATATTATTNAGTAATGAACAATTTTGTAAAATCTCATGGNNTAGGTAANGANTATATAGTCTTAGATATAGAAAAAATTAACTTCAAACTAACNCCCAAACTCATTAAAAAAATATGTCACAGAAATTATGGAATAGGCTCAGATGGAATATTGTTGCTAATAAAATCTANAAAGGCAGATTTTGGTCTAAAGATTTTTAATCCTGACGGAACNGAAGCAGAAAAAAGTGGAAATGGTCTTAGAATCTTCTCTAAATTTCTTTTTGACTACAAATATACAAAGAAAAAATCTTTTTCTATTGAAACTAAAGGTGGAGTAGTTAGATCTGAAGTAAAAACCAAAAATAGTAAAGTTGAACTTGTTAAAGTCGAAATGGGCACTGCTATTTTTGAAGCAAAAAAAATTCCTGTATCTATTAAAAAAGAAGTTGTACTGAAAGAAAAGTTAAAAATAAAAAATAAAGTTTTAACTTTTTCATCTGTCAGNATAGGNAATCCCCANTGNGTAATNTTNACCAATAGTTTATCNGCAAAAACTNCNATAGANCTTGGTGAAATTATCGAGAAACATAAAATATTCCCTAGCAGGACAAATGTTCAATTTGCAAAAATACTATCAAAGAAGGAAGTGATGNTTGAGATCTGGGAAAGAGGTGCTGGTTATACTCTNGCTTCCGGAAGTAGTTCTTGTGGAGTAGTTGCGGTAGGATTNAAANTGGGTCTTTTAGGAGAAAAAGTTAGAGTTATAATGCCAGGTGGGATNTTAAACATAGAGATTGATAANNATTACAATATAATAATGCAAGGGCCTGTTGAAGAGATTTGTTCTGGTNAATTAAGTTTNAAATAATGATTAAAGCCTTAAAAGCANATTATATAATCACTTCAAAAAGNAGGATATTNNAAGATAGTTCCGTAATTATTGAAGAAGACAAAATCAAAGATATTGTTCCTAATAAATTAGTATNTAANAATAAATATAAAACTATTAATCTAAAAAATGCCATTTTAATGCCAGGCTTCATTAATTGTCATACTCATTTAGAGCTAAACTGGACTCAAAAGCTTATTGAACCATTTTCAACTTTTCCTTTATGGCTTAAACAAATTATTGAATTAAAACGTAGGAAAATCACCAAGAAAGTCTTAGTAAACTCTGTAATAGATTCTATTAATGAATCAATCAACTCAGGTGTAACTACAATAGGAGAAATTAGTTCTTATGATGGGGTCGATTTTAAGCCACTAAAGAAAAGTGGGCTTAGAGTTGTTTATTTTTACGAGTTTACTAATTCAACATATGGAAATTTAAATAAAAAATTCTTTACTGACCTCCTGGAAGAAAGTAAAAATGACATGTTTGAACTCAGAATATTTCCTCATTCTTTATATTCTCTTGATACGAATAAAATTAAGAAACTTTTAAGACTAGCCTATGAAAAGAAGCTTAGAGTTGCTATCCATTTATCAGAAAGTATTGATGAAGTGAGTTTAACAAAAGGTAAGAGNAACGGGTTTAATGAAATAATTTTTCCTATGATAAAAAATAAGCCTAAAATTGAAATTATAAATAGCACTCCTCTAAAGCTTCTAGATGAAATCAATAATGAAGATTTGGACATTGCTCTAGTCCACATGAACAACCTTAACAAAGGTGACAGGAAGATATTGAACAAAAAGCAATACTCTGTAATTATCTGCCCTAGGAGTAATATGTTTCTAAATCAGAGACTACCAGACTTAGATTATCTTTTAAGAAAAAAAGAAGTTGGAATAGGAACAGATGGATTATCAAGTAACTTTTCACTTGATTTTCTAGAAGAGCTCAAATTCTTGTATTTGTCTTCTAAAAGCATAGTTAAAAAAAACTTAGAAGAAAACATTATCAACAAAGCTACTATTGATGGTGCTAGAGCTCTAGGAATTGAAGACAAAGTAGGTAGCATTGAAAAAGGTAAAAAAGCCGATTTAATTGCTTTCGAAATAAGGAACTCAAATCCATATCTTTCAATTATTAATTCAAACAAGAAAGATCTAATGATGGCAATGGTAAATGGAAAAATTATTAAGTTAAGATGAGATCAAGTTCTATTTTTTCCTTTATTAATCCTTTTTTGTAAGCAGACTCATAAAAAAAATTAAGGCCCTTTAGACCTCTTTTTGTTATATCAACTGTATCTTCATTGACATACATTAAGACAAATTCCCTAGCTACATCCCTAGAGACACCTCTACCGAACTCCATTGCATAATCTAAGGCTTCTTCTATATTATTTAAGGAGTACGTGATGCTATTCTTAATCATTCCAGAAATTTCTTCCTGTTCTTCAATATCTAATGATCGGCTTATAACATTTAAACCTAGTGGTATAGGAGAGCTACATTCTTTAGACCATAGTGAAGGTAAATCAATTAACAAATTGAGTCCTAAATCTTTATAAGTTATCTGTCCCTCATGAATAATTAGTCCTGCATCAACTTCTGAATTAATGATTGCAGGAACAACTTGATCAAAATCGTACTCTACAAATTCTGCGTCATTACAATAAAGTTGAAGCAAAAGAAAAGCTGACGTAAGCTTGCCGGGTATCGCAATCTTAGCTCCTTTAGTTGAATCAAGTAACTTCTTTCCTACAACTATCGGTCCATATCCATCACCCATACTTGCACCACAATCCATAACTCTATAATCTTTATTTATTTTAGTATATGCATGAGCGGATACCGCAGTTGTGTCAATCTCATTGTTTATAGCTAATACATTTAGCGTTTGAATATCCCTTATAATATGATCAAAGGTAAATTTATCTGAGGTTATAACTCCTTTAGAAATTCCATAAAACATAAATGCATCGTCTGCATCAGGGCTATGTCCAAGTGTAATATTCTTTTTCATAATTATTTATCTGTGTTATTAAAACTATTTTTCTCCCAATTTGCAAATTTTGATGAAAGTTTATTGAATAAGTTAATACCCTCTAAATGTTTTTCCGTAATTTTATAAATGATTCTTTCTTGTAAATATGTTTCGGCAATTTTTTTTTCAATTTTAAATTTAGAATTAATTAGGAAATCATCTACTATTAAAGATAGATTTTTAGAGCCTTCCGAATAGGACTCATGAAGAATATTTATTTCTTCACTACTAGGAACTTCTCCATAATAATTAAAAGTCGCAAAAGTAAAGGGAAGACTGGTCTCTTTAAACCAAAGTTCCCCTAAATCATAAATATTCAAACCAGTAGGCCTAGAAGAAACTATTTCCAAACCTAGGTCACCAATTATGACATAACCTACATCGCTAATATATTTAGTTTCAGATGTAGGATATGCAAAATCATAGGCGATATCTCTCGGAATAAGTTCTTGGTTTAAAACCTTACAAAGCATATTTGCGCTTCTTGATCTTGAATCTAAAATAACTTTTTTAATATCTTTAAGTTTAGAAGTTGAAATAAGTATAACGCTGTCAACCTTCCCGTTTGAACTAATACAATAATCTTCTAATGACATAACTTTATTATTTGAAAAGTGATCCGCTATAGAAAGTAAAGATATGAAAGATTCTTTATTTACCAATGATTTTAAAAGAGCAGATGGTAACATTTTAACTGTCTTATAATCTTTATAGGAATTGTTATCTATTGAGTATGTAAGTGGATGAGAATTCAAGAAAGGAACAGTACCAATAATTTTCTTCATATTTCTACTTATAACTTATATTTTAAAATCTACGAATGACCATTTCTTAGGTACAAAAATTGATTTGTGAATTTCTAGGGCAAAGTCATCTGACATTCCAGCAATAAAGTCGCAACAATCATTCTCATGATTTTCACTCCTATATTTATATAGCTCTTGCAAGCTAGATTGATTAATTAAAAAATACTTATACAAATCAATTAGAATTTGCTTAGCTTTATCAAAGTTGCTTTTTATTTTCTCATGGTAATAGACTTTCTCAAATAAGAAACTTCTCATATCAACAAGATTTGCTTCAAGTTCATCAGATATTGCTATGGATTTAAAGTCATTTTCCTTAGTGTTTTTAATTGTGTCTNAGACTACCTTNGAAATTCTTTGAGAATGCTTCTCTCCAAAAAACTTCAATAGACGAGNNGGTATATCAGTCTTTTTAATTAATGATGATCTTANTGCATCATCTAAATCATGAGTGAAGTAAGCAAATATATCTGAAAGNCTTACAACCTGTCCTTCTAAAGTGAAGATCTTGAGTCTCTTGTTGATAATAGGTCCAGTTCCCTTNGAGTGTTTTGATATTCCATCTTTTACTTCATANGTTAANTTAAGNCCTTTCCCATCTTTCTCTANTAACTCAACTATTCTAAGACTTTGAATATAATGCTTNAACCCACCTTTGTGGACCTGGTCAAGTGCCTGCTCACCGGCATGTCCGAAAGGAGTGTGACCTAAGTCGTGACCTAGNGATATTGCCTCCGCTAAATCCTCATTAAGAGCAAGAGATCGTGAAATAGTTCGTGCAATCTGAGAAACCTCTAAAACATGNGTTAATCTAGTTCTAAAATGNTCNCCATAAGGGTCTAGGAAAACTTGGGTTTTATCCTTAAGTCTTCTAAAGGATTTAGAGTGTATAATCCTGTCTCTATCTCTCTGATATTCAGTNCTTAAACTGCACTTCTTTTCTTTTCTATNTCTACCTTTTGTTTTAGAGCTNTGNGAAGCATTGGCAGATAAAAATTTTTCTTCATTTAATTCTAGCTTTTGTCTAATTTCCATCATANTCTAACNAATATACCTTCTCCAGCTAAGAACTGCTTTACNTCTNNAATTGTATATTCACCAAAATGGAAAATAGAAGCACATAANGCTGCATCTGCCTTCCCAACCTTAAAAGCTTCAGCAATGTGCTTCAAGGTTCCTGCGCCTCCTGANGCTATAACTGGAATCTTAATTGTCTNTGATAAAATAGAAAGNANCTCNACATCATAGCCCATTTTTGTNCCATCTCTGTCCATAGAAGTTAATAAAATTTCTCCAGCACCAAACGACTCCATTTTTTTNATCCATTCAAAAGCATCTAATCCNGTGCCCTTCCTTCCNCCATGAGTGTAAACTTCCCAAGCGCNTCNNTTCTTCTTTATATCNACNGCTACAACNATNCATTGAGAGCCAAATTTNTTTGCTGATTCTGTAACTAATTCNGGATTTAAAACTGCAGAGGTNTTGATAGAAACTTTATCCGCTCCGGCCATAAGCAAATCCCTTATATCATCTAACTTTCTTATGCCACCGCCAACAGTCAAGGGAACAAAAACTTTGTCTGCAGCCCTTTCTACAGTGTCAATAATGATNTTTCTNTCGTCACTCGAAGCTGTTATATCTAANAAAGTAATCTCGTCTGCTCCCTCTCGACTATATCTATCAGCAACTTCTACAGGATCNCCGGCATCAACTAAATTTATAAAATTAACCCCTTTAACTACTCTGCCATTATCAATATCTAAACAGGGAATTATTCTTTTAGCTAACAACTGAGTACCTCTCAATTGATTCTNTTAAATTAATAGTGTTCTCGTATAATGACTTACCTAAAATTACCCCNGAAATTCTTTCATCATTCAAATGCTCAATCTGNTCCAAGTCGCTAGAGTCTTTAATTCCTCCTGATATGATTACGGGTATTGAAGAGATACTTAAATATTNTCGAATTAAGGCCTCATTAAATCCCTCAAGNGTTCCATCTCTATCAACTGAAGTTAATACGATTAAAGAGACNTGCAGTTTCTTGAAATTAATTAGGGCTTCTTCAAAGGACAAATCGATTTTAGTATTCCAACCTCGAATTGCAATCTTANCATCTTTGATATCAAGCCCAACAGCAATTCTATCACCATAGGTCTTACATGCTTCTTCAAAAAAAACTTTATCCGTAAAAGCTGAGGTGCCAATTATCACCCTNCTTACACCNATAGATAGATAATTATCAATAGTTTCAATANTTCTAATACCTCCACCAACCTGGAATTTACAGTCAGTATCTTTAACTATTTTTTCTATGACTTTAAGATTGGTGCTTGTTCCCTCCAGNGCTCCATCAAGATCCACCAAGTGAATTAATTTNGCACCATCGTTATACCAACCCNTTGAAACTTCCACTGGGTTATCTGAATATATAGTCTCTTTACTATAATCTCCCTTAAAAAGCCTTACACATTTTTTATTCTTTATATCAATTGCTGGAATTAAATTCATCATAATACATTTTACAAAAATTAATTAATAAATTAAATTTATTTTTATGAAATATTGGTTAGTNAAATCNGAACCTTTTAAATANTCGTGGGATAACATGGTTAAAGATGGTACCACATATTGGGATGGAGTAAGAAATTACCAAGCAAGAAACAACCTTAANAAGATGAAGAAAAAGGACCTTGTGCTTTTTTATCACAGTAATGAAGGTAGAGAGATTGTAGGTATAACTGAAGTTGTAAAAGAATTTTATCAAGACCCTACTACTNAGGANACAAACTGGGTTGTAGTNGACTTGAAAGCAAANAAAGAATTAAAGAGAAAANTTACTCTAAAGGAAATAAAAAATGATAGANTTTTATCAGNGATGAGTCTTGTAAAGCAATCTAGACTTTCTGTAATGGAAGTCGACAAAAAACATTTTGATGAAATTATAAGGATGTCAAATGAAAAGAACCTATGATGATTTAATTAAAGGTTTAAAGAATGGNGATAGAGTTTGTCTCTCTAAGCTAATAAGTTTAGTCGAAAGAGATGTTTCTTCTATTTTTAAAATTATTAAGTCAGTNAAAAAAGTCCCTAATAAAATATATGCTATCGGAATTACTGGGCCACCTGGAGCGGGTAAAAGTACGCTTACAAATCAACTAATTAAAAAATATAGGAATATGAACNTNAAAATTGCAGTCATTGCTGTTGATCCAAGTAGTCCATTCACTGGAGGTGCTGTTTTAGGTGACAGAGTAAGAATGCAAGAGCACTCACTTGATACCNATGTTTTTATAAGAAGTGTTGGTAGTCGCGGAGACCTTGGAGGTCTATCNAGCTCAACTAGCTCAATGATTAAGTTATTTGATATTTTTGGAATGGATATTGTAATTATTGAAACAGTCGGNGTTGGCCAGACTGAACTAGATATAATTAAAATATCAGATTCAGTAATTGTTACACTAGTGCCAGAAGCAGGAGATGGTATTCAAGCAATGAAAGCNGGTTTAATGGANATAGGAGATATATTTGTTGTCAATAAGGCTGATAGAGGCGGAGCTGAAAAACTTGCCAGAGAAATTANCTACATGGTTTCACTTAAACAAGCTGACTCAGACTGGAAAACNAAAGTGCTAACTGCTCAAGCCGAGAATGATATTGGANTTATANAGCTAGTTGAAGAAATCCAGTCTTTCANNGAATANGANGAAGGCAATGGAAAGCTTTTATATAAAAGAAANCAAAGAAAAGTTTCTGAACTTAACTCTATGATTGAAAAAAGATTGAAGAACGAATTGGACAACCTAAGAGAAACTGCTACATTTAAAGAATCAGTGAATAAATTAGAAAGTGGATTATTAGAGCCTGAAAACTTAGTAGATAAAATNATAGATCTAATAAAAGATAATAAGTGAGAAAAATCCTTCTAAGCGAAACNCTAGANCAAATAAGAGTTGCAGTTGTTGANAACCAAAGATTAACAAANTTTTATATTGANAATGTGAACGAACAANCATCAATAAGGGGNAATATTTATAAGGCGCTTAANAANCCTAAAGCTAAAGGAATTGAGGCTTCTTTCGTAAAAATANGNNATGATAGATCGGCTTTCNTNTCTAGNTTTCATCCNATGAAAGCAGATGTAGATAAGGGTGAGTCTACTACNANTCAGATCAAAGATAAAAATTTTATTATGGTTCAGGGAGTAAGTGACTATGATCCAAGAAAAGCACCTAAAGTTTCTGATTTTATCGCCCTACCCTCAAAGTACTGTGTAATAGTTAGCAAGCCTGGTTTTTTTGGGATATCTAGAAAGATTAACAATGAAGAAAAAAGAAGCAGCCTCAAATCACTTAAAAAGTATGTAACAAAAAATATAGGGATAATTTTAAGGACTTCAGCTGAGAATCAAAGAAAAAAAGATATTATTGATGATATAAAAGAAACAAAAATAAAATGGAGAGCCATAAGAAACTCTTTCAAATTGAATAAAGAATCTGGGATTATTCATCAAGAAGATAATTTAATAGACAATACTTTAAGAGAATTCCTAAATCAGGAAACAAATGAAATCATTGTTGATTCTAGAAAGACTTTCAATTATTTCAAGAAAAATTTATTACATAGCAATAAGAATATAAAACTATCTATTTCCTCTACCAAGGAGAATTTATTCGAAACAAATAGAGTTGATAAAGAAATCTCTAAAATTTTTCACAAGAAAGTTAACCTCAAGAATGGTTCTTTCTTGCTAATAGAAGAAAAAGAAGGTCTTACAGTTGTTGATATTAACTCTGGTAGAAGTTTAAATAATAAGAAAGAGTCAAATATGACTGTTAACATGTTTGCAGCTAGAGAGGTTGCACAGCAGATAATATTAAGAAACCTAAGTGGAATTGTATTAATTGATTTCATAGATCTTAATTCAGCAAATGATAAACGAAAAGTCTTTAAAACTTTTAAAGATTCAATGAAAAAAGATAAAGCGAAACATTCCATACTCACAATGTCTAAATTTGGGATAATTGAGATGACAAGACAAAAGAAAGGGAGCAGGACTACATCTCTTGTCAGTGAAAGCTGTTCTTATTGCCACGGGTCTGGTCTTGTAACAAAAAAGGATATTATTTGCTATGATATAGTAAGAGAAATAATCTTACATAAGAAGGAAACAAAGAAAAAAGTGATAAAAATAAAAATTAACTCTGATTTACTAGATACTTTCTCAGAGATTATTCAAAACAATAAGAATAATTCTTCGATTAAAGGTATAGATTTGCAAATAGTTAAAAATAATTCGAATGAATTATATAAAATTATTTGATGAATTGCTTCTAATATATTAAATTAAACACTTATGGATTTATTTAAAGTCGGTAAATTGTATCATATAGGTATTGCTGTTCACGATGCTCTTAAAGTTGCAAAACTATATAGCGATGTTCTTGGCCTAAAAATCGAGCATGATGAGACTGTCCCGGATCAAGGAGTTAGAGCAATTATGTTAAGCAATGATAAATCAAACTCATCTGCTATTGAATTACTTGAGCCAGTAGTTGAAAACTCATCTATCTCTAAATTCCTAGAAAAGAGAGGGGAGGGCATGCATCACATTTGCTATTTAGTAGAAGATATTAATGTTGGTATCAAATTCTTAGAAGACAAAAATATTGAAATGATTGATAGGGTTCCCAGAGAAGGTCTGAATAGCACGATAGTTGCTTTTGCTCACCCTAAAAGCTTGAATGGCGTTTTAATCGAATTAGCTCAAAAAGTTTAACTATTCTTCTTTATCATCTTTTTTTTGGTCTTCTGATGAATCTTTATCTTCCATCGCTTTTTTGAAGCCAGAAATGCCTCGTCCAATGGCTGAACCAACATCTCCTAACTTATTAGGGCCAAACACTAAAAGAACTATGACAAGAATTATTACTAATTCTCCAATTCCTATACCACCAATCATTAAAAACCTCCAAATAATACTGCTATTAAAATTATACCGTTAATTACAAACTTTTATATATCAGATAATGCAATATAATTAAATAATGAAAGTCCTAATCTATACTCATGAGTTCCCTCCCTTTCAGGGCGGGATTGCTACTTCAGCTAAGATGATTGCTGATATATTAAGTACAGAAAACGAAGTCCTTGTTTGTTGTCCTTTGTATAGTTACGAGGATTCTAGCCTTCTTGCAAAATATTCTACCAAGAAAATAAGCTTCTTTGGCAAAGATAAGTTTAAAAAGATACCAATTATTCAATATATTCAAGGTCTTTTAAATATTAAAGAAACTATAGACTCATTTAATCCTGAAAAAATAATTTTTTTAGGTGAAGAAGCTGAAATAGTAGGAGGGCTTTTGAACAATAAAGACATAGATCAAATTGTAAGAATTGCGGGCTCCGGGATTGAGTCTATCGTAAAAAGTAGTAGCTTATTTAAAATCATACCTAAATTGCTAATTAAAAGACTTTATAAGAACTCAAAATTTCTTGTTGCAGTTAGCAAAAATACTCAGGAGCTAATGAATAAAGAACCAGACTTCTTCGACAAAACTAAGGTCAGGCTTATATATAATGGTGTAGAGAATTATTTCTTGGAAGAACCCAAAAACTCATCAAGCTTACAGGAACTTCCACTTCAAAAAGATGACTTTGTACTATTAACAGTATCTAGACTGCTGCCAAGAAAAGGTCAAGATTTTGTAATCAAAGCATTGGCTAAAATTAATAATAAAAAAATTAAATATATTTGTATTGGAGAAGGTAGATTCAAAAGTGATTATATAAAATTGGCTGAGGAGCTAGGATTAAAAGGGAACGTATTTTTCTTGGGCGGAGTAAGTAGAGATAAGATTTGCAAATATTATGACTCTGCAAATATCTTCATATTGTGCAACAGGACTTGGAACTCTAAAATAGAAGGTTTACCAAATGTTGTACTTGAAGGAATGTCGAGATCGCTCCCTGTTATAGGTTCTATCAATACAGGGACTGAAGAACTAATTCAAGACCAGACTAATGGTTTTTTAGTTGACTCAGAAAATGTGGAGGATATAGCTTTGAAAATAAATAGTGCTTACAAAAAAAGAAAGTCTCTAGATAAATTGGGAGACTCGGCTAAGCTTTTTATACAAAATAATTTTAGCTATAGTGAGATGAAAAAAAATTATTTGGATTTAGTTAGAGATGAATAAAATAAAAATCTGTGGTATTACAAATACAAACGATGCATTAGAATGCGTAAAATTAAAAGTAGATTTTATTGGATTTATTTTTTATAAAAAAAGCAAGAGATTCATAAACTTAGAACAAGCGCAGGCTATAATTAAATCTCTGAATACTGAAATTAACAAGGTTGGTGTTTTCGTTAATGAAACCACTCAAGTAATAAACGAGTACGTCAAAGCTTTAGGTTTAGACTACGTCCAATTGCATGGAGAAGAACAGCCTAAAATGATAGAAGAAATTAAATGTAAAACTATAAAAGCTTTCTCTGTTGGGTCATCCAGCTTAAAAGAAGTAGTCTTAGAATATGATTCAGAGTACTGGTTATTTGATAGTTCAGATGATAATTTAAAAGGGGGAACAGGTAAGAGTTTTGATTGGAATTTAATTACAGATATTGATAGCAAAAATAAAATTATTCTTTCTGGTGGACTAAATGAGAACAATATTGTGTCAGCTATCGAAAATAGAAATATTAATTTTTTTGATATTTGCTCCGGAGTTGAGTCCTCTCCTGGACATAAAGATATTCAAAAACTAAAATCTATAGTAAACTTGGTTAAATCATGAGTAATATTTTAAAAAAATTTCCAGATAAAAATGGTAGGTTTGGAGACTATGGAGGCAAGTTTGTCTCAGAAACATTAATGCCTGCTCTGAATGAACTTGAAAAAAGTTACTCAAAAATTAAGAACAGCAAAAAATTTAAGGAACAAATTAATANCTTACTTAAAGATTTTGTTGGGCGCCCCACTCCTTTGTANTTAGCTGAAAGAACAACTAAATCTCTTGGTGGAGCAAANATATTTCTNAAACGTGAAGACTTAGCTCACACNGGGGCTCACAAAATAAACAACACAATCGGTCAAGCTATTCTTGCAAAAGCAATGGGGAAAAAAAGAATAATTGCTGAGACAGGAGCTGGNCAACATGGCGTAGCAACTGCAACAGTCTGNGCTTTATTGAATCTAGAATGTGAAATATANATGGGAGCCTTAGATACTTATCGACAAGCAACAAATGTTCAAAGAATGGAGCTATTAGGCGCAAAAGTTATACCCGTTACATCAGGCTCCAAAACNCTTAAAGATGCATTAAATGAGGCATTACGTGATTGGGTAACTAATGTTAATGACACNTTTTATATAATNGGTAGTGTCGCTGGCCCTCACCCATACCCAATGATTGTTAGAGATTTTCAGTCAATAATTGGAAAAGAAACAAGAAAACAAATAATTAAAGTACAGTCAAAATTGCCAGATCTTCTAATTGCTTGTGTGGGGGGCGGCTCTAATGCTATAGGTCTTTTCCATCCTTTTCTTAACGATAAGAATGTTAAAATGGTNGGAGTCGAAGCGGGTGGTACGGGNATTAAAACTGGTCTTCATTCAGCAAGTATCTCATCAGGCTCAGTTGGGGTTCTTCATGGCAGTAAAACTTATTTATTGCANGANGAGTTNGGTCAAATCAAAGAAACTCATTCNGTATCAGCTGGCCTTGANTACCCTGGTGTTGGCCCTGAACATTCTTACCTAAATGATATTAAGAGAATCCAGTATATTTCNATTGANGATAACGANGCCGTAAAAGCTCTTCAATACTTTTCCGAAAAAGAGGGGATTATTGCTGCATTAGAGACTTCTCATGCTTTAGCTTATGCNTTAAAAGTTGCTAAAAAAATGANAAAGAACCAAAGTATTNTTGTAAATCTTTCTGGTAGAGGCGATAAAGATTTACAGTCGGTTAAAGAATTCTTAAAAAAAAAGGAAGATTTGATATAAATTGAAACTTATAGATGTTGTAAAAGATTGCAACTTTAAAAAAAGANCCTGTTTTATTTCTTATATTACCGCNGGTGACCCGAATAAGAAAACTTCAAATCTTATTCTAAATTCCTTAGTTGAGAATGGTGTAGACATAATTGAATTAGGAATTCCTTTCTCAGATCCTATATCAGATGGNCCAACAATACAGAAGGCATCNGAAAGAGCTTTGAAAAATAATATGAATATTTCAGCTGCACTTGATATGGTTAAAAACTTTAGGAAGAAACANGATACCCCNATAATCATATTTGGTTATTTNAATCCCTTTTTACAATATGGCTTGAACAAGGTAATGANAGAAATAAAAAAAGCTGGTGCNAATGGAGTATTAATTGTTGACTTGCCACCTGANGAAGCTTATGAAACCCAGCAAGCNGTAAATNAAGGNGGGATTGAAATGGTCTATTTGCTAGCTCCTACTAGTACTAAAGAAAGAATTAATACTGTAGCTAAGTTATCAAACTCTTTTATTTACTTAGTTTCAGTTACTGGAGTAACTGGANCTAGAAANAAGTTGGATAAAAATTTAGANAAATTTATATCAAAAATCAAAATAATTACTANNAAACCAGTATGTGTAGGGTTTGGAATTTCTACTAAAAAACATGTAAAAGANCTAAAAAAACAAGCTAATGGNATAGTTATTGGTAGCGCAATAATTAAGATAATTGAAGAAAATTTAAATAAAAACTCAACAATGATNACAAAGCTAANCAAATTTATATCTTCAATCAAAAAATCTACCTTTTATTAACTCTTTNAAACTTTATAAATATATGGCANTCTAATCTTTTATTTCCAAATTTATTAAATNAAAAGAGGTGATTAAATGGAATTATTATTTAAAACTAGNTCTCAGGAATTTACTGGNCCTGGGTCTTTGCCGAATGGAAGCTTAGACGATACATCAAAATGGCAACCAATGACCAAGTATCTTGAAGCAGGTGCAGAAAATTATCCAGACAAAGCAATGTTTAANATTGCTAATTCAAANGGNGAAGTTGCAGAAACTTATTCTTACAANGAAACNAATGAGAAGTGCAACCAAGTTGCAAATGGTCTGATTAACNTAGGNGTTGGGAAAGGAGANAAAGTNGGCATGTATATGCTAAATTGTGCNGAATTTGTTCTTTCAATCNTAGCAATTCATAAAACTGGGGGAATACAGGTTCCTATAAACAAAGATGAAAAAGGNGAAAGGCTTGCATATATTATTAATTATTCAGATCAAGTAGCTTTNGTTGTTGACGAGTCTGGTCTTCCTTTGATTGAAGATATTGCTGACAAACTAGAAAACCTAAAAATNATTTATGTTACTGGTGACTCANCAAATGTTCCTGAGAAAATTGGTAATATTTCTTGCGAACCATTTAATAATTTNTATGAAGGATCGAGNGATAATCCTAATGTAGNTGTTGGAATTGATGACAAAGAAAGATGTATGTTTACATCTGGAACAACTGGNATGCCTAAAGGTGTTGTAAGAGAGCATGGCGGTGTTGTTTTAACTGTCAGAGCATATATGCAGCANCAAGGAGTTAGAAGTGATGACACNCTAATGAGTGTTTTATCTTTAGGGCATGCAAATGCTCAAGCTTTATGTCTATTTTGNGCAATTGGTGCTGGAGCAACTGCTGTTTTCTTCCCTAAATTTTCTGCATCTAATTTCTTCANATGGGCGCATGATTGCGGAGCAACATGTGTAAATATGCTTGGTGCTGTAGCAGAATACTTATATGCTTCTAAGCCAAGTGAGTATGATCAAAAACATAGNATTAGAATTATGCTAGGATCACCTGCNCCTAGAAATTTAGATGAATTTCAAAAACGATTCAATGTAAGAGTNATTGANGGTTATGGATCAACTGAAATGGGTATGGTTCTNTGGAAAAATCCTGANGACCANAGAGANAAGTCAATGGGGTATCCAACAGAAGGTTTTTATGTTGAACTAAGAAATCCTGAAAATATTGAAGAAGTTGTTAGGCCNCACTGGGATCCNTATGTAGACCCAACTCCTCCTGATTCAGCTAAAGGTATTCTTTATATTAGACCGCTTGTACCAAATACAACCTTAAATGAATATTTNAAAGATGANAGAAGAACAAGAGAAGCATTCGATGATGATGGTTTCTTTAATTCAGATGATGTAATGGCTTGTGGNATTGATGGAAGATACTACTTTATNGGTAGGCATACAAGACTTAGGGTTTCAGGAGAAAATGTCGACCCAATNGCTGTTGCTGATTTAGCTTTAATGCATCCTGCAATCCAAGATGCCATTGCAGTAGGTTTAAGATTNCCTGATGTATCAGATGATGAATTAAAACTAAACGTGATACTTAAAGATGGTGAAAAATTTGATGAAGCNGAATTCTGCACCTGGATGGCNGAGCAATGTATTGTTGCTATGGTTCCTAGGTTTATTGAGATTTTTGATGGTGGATTNCCTATGACTGCGACTCANAAAGTTAAAGTTGCTGAACTAAAAGAGNTATCTGATAAAACTTGGGATAGAGCAGAAAGTGGTCTTAAGTTTAGTTCAAGGAAATAAGTCGAATTGGAACTNTGCTTTAAGCCAGTAAAAAAGGAATATTTGGGAGCTGGGAAGCTCCCAAATGGAAACTTTGACAATATAGCTGAATGGAAACCTCTAACAAGCTATCTAGAATCTGGTGCCGACAATTACCCAGACAAACTAATGTTCAAAATTGGAGATACAGANGGTAAGATTATTGAAGAATACTCTTATAAAACTTCTAATGAAAGATCTAATCAAGTAGCAAATGGTCTTATTGATCTTGGAATTAATAGAGGGGATAAAGTTGGCATGTATATGCTTAATTGTGCTGAATTTGTTTTTTCAATTCTTGGAATCCACAAAACAGGTGGAGTTCAAGTTCCTATTAATAAAGATGAAAAAGGCGATAGGTTAGCTTATGTTATTAATTATTCAGAGATGCAGGCGCTTGTAACTGATTCAAGTGGCTTACCCTTAATTGAAGAAATTTCTGATAAACTTACTGATTTAAAAGTGATTTATCTTGCATCTAAAGATAAAGCTATCCCTAAAAAAATTAGTAGTATTGCTGTGAAACCTTTTGAAGAATTTTATCAATTATCGAAATCAAACCCTGGAATTAAAATCAGTATAAAAGACCAAGAAAGATGCATGTTTACCTCTGGGACAACTGGGATGCCTAAAGGAGTTGTAAGGGAGCACGGCGGCGTAGTAATGACGGTTAGAAGCTACCTCCAGTATCAAGGCGTAAGATCAGAAGATATTTTGATGAGCGTGCTTTCACTGGGTCATGCAAATGCTCAAGCAATGTGTCTATTTACTTCTATAGGTGCAGGAGCTACAGCAGTATTCTTTCCTAAATTTTCCGCTTCAAACTTTTTTAAATGGGCCCATGATTGTGGAGCTACTGTAACAAATTTCCTGGGCGCTGTTTCAGAGTATCTATGGTCATCAAAGGTCAGCGAATATGATAAAAAACATAAANTTCGAACTGTTCTAGCAGGACCAGCTCCAAANAATGTAACAGAATTTGAAAAAAGATTTAATCTTAAAATTGTTGAGGGTTATGGCTCAACTGAAATGGGTATGCCTTTATGGAAAACACCAGAAGACCAAAGAGTTGGATCATGTGGGTATCCAGTTGAAGGTTATTATTTGGAAATTAGGAATCCTGAAAATATTAAGGAAGTAATAAAGCCTCACTGGGACCCTAGTGCCAACATCACCCCACCTGATAGCTCTAAAGGTCTCCTNTTTATAAAGCCACATATTAAAAATACTACTTTGAACGAATATTTTAAAGATGGAAGAAGAACAAGAGAAGCATTCGATGATGATGGTTTCTTTAATTCAGATGATATATTTGCTGAAGGTATTGACGGTAGATTTTACTTCTTAGGTAGGTACTCTCGTCTCAGAGTATCCGGTGAGAATGTAGATCCAATAGCAGTAGCAGATTTAGCCCTCGAATATCCTTCCATACAAGATGCTATAGCTGTTGGAGTTCGGCTTCCNGATATTTCAGATGATGAACTCAAATTGAATATTATTGTCAAAAAAGATGAAGAATTCGACCATTCTGAATTTTGTAAATGGGTAGCTGAGAAGGTTATTGTTGCTATGGTCCCTAGATTCATAGAAATCTTTGATGATGGGTTCCCGATGACTGCTACTCAAAAAGTTAAAGTTGCAGAGCTAAAAGAGATTAATGATAAAACTTGGGACAGGGCNAAAACTGGGCTAAAATTCAGCGCTAGAAAATAATTATCCTATTTGGCATAGATTTTGCCAATAATTAAATAGAAAATATTACTTTTTTCTTATTTTTTTTATTTATGTCATAATATTTATGTATTGACACAAATAATTGGAGGAACTTACAATGAAAATGATTCAAGCGGTTATAAAACCTTTTAAGCTCGATGATGTCAAGGAAGCACTAAAAGGTGTTGGTGTTACAGGAATGACTGTCTCTGAAGTCAAAGGCTTTGGTAGACAAAAGGGACACACAGAAGTCTATAGAGGGGCAGAGTATGAAATTGAATTTATTCCTAAAATTCAATTAGATATAGCTGTTTCAGATGATAAAGTTGATAGCGTTGTAAAGGCTATTCAATCTTCTGCGAATACAGATAAAATAGGCGATGGAAAGATTTTCGTAGTTCCTTTGGAGCAGGCAGTAAGAATTAGAACTGGCGAGTCAGGAGACTCTGCTATATAATTAAGAAGTGCAATTCTAATTGCCGAAGTTGGAGGACTAAATGAGTTATAAAGCTAGTGATGTTTTAAAATTAATTAAAACAAAAAAAATACAATTTGTTGATTTAAGATTCTGTGATTTACTTGGAACTTGGCAACATACATCATTCCCAGCATCAGAAATTGACGCTGATACTTTCAAAAATGGTATGGGATTTGATGGATCAAGCATAAGAGGCTGGAAATCTATTAATAACAGTGATATGTTAATTATTCCAGATCCAAGTACCGCCAAAATTGATCCTTTTACAACATACCCTACACTTGCAATGATTTGCGATATAGCTGATCCATTATCTGGAGAAAGGTATGATTTAGACCCTAGATATGTTGCAACTAAAGCAGAGCAATATTTGAAAAAATCTGGAGTTGGGGACAAAGTCTTTTTTGGGCCTGAATTAGAGTTCTTTATATTTGATGATATTAGATACGAATCAACTCCTAACACTTCTTTTTATTCTGTTGACTCAATTGAAGGTGAATGGAATATGGGAGAAGATGAAGTTCCAAATACAGGGCACAAAATCCGTTATAAAGAAGGATATTTCCCTCTCTCTCCTGCAGATACTTATATGGACGTAAGGTCCGAAATGGCAAATGTAATGCAAGATTGTGGTTTACACGTAGAATGTCATCACCATGAAGTTGGGGGACCTGGTCAGCAAGAGATTGACTTAAGATTTGCTCCGTTAAAACAAATGGCTGACGATACACTATGGTACAAATATATTGTCAAGAATGTTGCTAAGGAGCATGGAAAATCTGCAACCTTTATGCCAAAACCAGTGTATGCTGATAATGGCTCGGGGATGCATGTTCACCAGTCAATATGGAAAGGTTCAAAACCTTTGTTTGCTGGAAATAAATACGCTGGTTTAAGTGATATGGCTCTTTATTACATTGGTGGTGTCCTTAAGCATGCTAGAGCAATCTGCGCATTTTCTAACTCTACAATTAATTCATACAAGAGACTTGTGCCAGGATATGAAGCTCCAATTGTATTAGCCCATTCAGCAAGAAATAGAAGTGCAGCTATTAGGATTCCAATGTATTCTGATAGTCCAAAAGCTAAAAGAATTGAAACGAGATTCCCTGATCCTGCTGGTAACTGCTACCTTATTTTCTCAGCATTATTTATGGCAGGTATGGATGGTATTAAGAATAAAATAAAACCAACGCCTGAATTAGAAAAAGATATTTACACTTTATCAGAGAAAGAGTTAAGCAAATATCCAAATGTCCCAGCTTCTTTAGCTGAGGCTTTAGATGCTCTAAAGAAAGATCATAAATTTCTACTTGAAGGTGGGGTTTTCACTGAAGAGTTAATTCAAGGCTTTATTGATTATAAAATGGATGAAGAAGTCACGCCTTGGAGAACAAGACCGAATCCTTACGAGTTTGTTCTTTATTANGGAGTTTAANTTTACNAGATNAGGGCTCATGCAACAAAGAGTCCTTATCTATTTTTTNAAACTCCATTCCTCATACACAAATTTTCTATAGTNCATTTACTGCATAAAGGTGAAACTGGTCTGCATATACTCTGTCCGTAAAAGACTAGNAGAGAATTGATTGGTATCCAGTATTTCTTTGGCAACTTAGCTCTAAGNGCGAACTCTGTATCATCTGGTTTATNTGTTTTAACATACCCTATNCTGTTAAATANTCTGTGGACATGGGTGTCAACACAAATAGCAGGCTTATTAAAACCCAGAGTCAAAACTANATTCGCAGTTTTTCTGCCCACTCCTTTNAACTTAAGTAGCTCATCAATAGTATCAGGTGTTATGCTTGCATAATCAGCAATTAGCTTTGNAGAAATATCTTTTATTGTTTTGGCTTTTCGCTTATAAAAGCCACATGGAAAAATAGCTTTCTCTATCTTATTAGTNCTCAAAGAANCTATAGTTTCAGGAGTTGACGCAAGCTTGAATAAGTTCTTGGAAGCCTTNTAAGTAACTTCATCTTTGGTACGCAAGCTTATTATGGTTGANATAAGTACTTTAAAAGGATTTCTTTTCTTGTTAAGAGAGATAAAGCTTTCTACTGCCGTTGGCAAGCTTACTTTTCTAGCTTCTTGCATTTTATTAATAATTGTACCAATCTGAATAGGCTTCATTATATAGAATTTAGCAGATTTTCTAAATTTTCAAAATCAGCTACCATAATATAAAATGGACTTAAATAATTTAGTAATACCAGAATTACCTGAATTACCAGGTATCTACNTCTTTAAAAATANAANGAATGAAACTCTTTATGTGGGGAAAGCAAAAAATATAAAAAAAAGAGTTAAGTCTTATTTTACTAAATCTAGAGATTCTAGGATAAATATTTCTTTCTTAATGAAAGAAGCAGCAAGCCTTGATTTTGTTNCAACAAATAATGAAGAAGAAGCNTTAATGTTAGANANCAAGACAATAAAGATAAGACAGCCAAAATTNAACATCCTNTTAAAAGATGATAAAACATATGCTTCATTGCGCATTGAAATGAAAAACNACTTCCCAAGAATCTCAAAAGTAAGAAAGTGCAATGATAAAAACTCTATATATTTAGGTCCTTTTAANTCTGCTGATAGCCTAAACAANACCAAAAGGCTTTTTCAAAAAGTTTTTGGCATTAGNGACTGTTCGGATAATAAATTTAAAATGCACANCAAGAGAGCGTGNATATACAAGAATATTGGTCTGTGTTTGGGTCCCTGTGACGAAGTATCTTTAAAAAGTAGCTACGATAAGAACATTNGATTAATCAANAAAATATTTAGTGGAAAGATTGGGGAATTAAAAAAACATATTCAAAGCAAAATGAATGAAAGTTCTAATGNAGAAAANTACGAAGAAGCTTCATTCTATAGAGATGAACTAGAGTTAATTTCAAATAANTATTACTTTAATCCATCTTCNTCAATAAAATTAGAAAATACAGATATTTTAGGTTTTTGTAATATTAAAAATAAAATACAAATTATTATACTTTTCTTTCGTGGTGGATATTTAATTGATAAAGCAGATTTGTATATAGAAGCNAAAAGCAAACATGTTGAGATGAATGTTTACCAAGCAGTATCACAATTCTATGCGCAANGAACATCTGTNCCAGAAANAATATTAATGAAACCTGACTTTAGTTACTTAAAACAGNTACAAAATGATTTAANAGATTTTTCATTTTCGAATACAACNATATTNCCCTGTAAAAATAAGGATGNTCTTAATCTAATAGANCTTGCNAATGAAAATGCTCAAAATTATATAAGACAGAATTTAAAAGAAGAACTTGAAACCTTGNCAAAACTTAAAGATATCAAGANCGTGCTTAAATTAAAAAATATGCCTAATAGGATTGAATGTTTTGATATATCAAACACTCAAGGAACTAATCCTGTAGCCTCNATGGTAACCTTCATAGATGGAGTTCCATCTAAGGATTTCTACAGAAAGTTTAAGATGCATACTANGGGGCCAAATGATTANGCTATGATGGAAGAAGCTATTTCTCGGAGAATTAAACGAATCGGACANANTGGATGGGAAAAGCCGGATTTAATTCTTATAGATGGTGGNAAGGGTCACCTAAACAAAATAGTAANTTTAAAANCTAATAATATTAGTTTTGCTTCAATAGCTAAACCAAAGTCAGAAGAACATATTGATAAANTTTATATTCCTGGCTCATCTAAGCCTGTTAACTTTAANCATAAGATTCCTGCATTAAATNTNCTTATTAATGCAAGAAANGAAGCTCACCGNTTTGCAATCACTTTCCATAAAAAGAAAAGACAAGAATCAATGTTTACCTCAATATTAGATAAAGTTCCTGGGCTTAGCTCTGCAGNTAAGCAAAGACTTTTGGAAAAATTTGGTGATATAAAAGGAATAAAGAGAGCAACTTTCGAAGAATTAAAAGAATCTGGTCTCAATCAAAGAATTATACTAAACTTAAAATCTAACTTAAAAGATGGTCAAGTATAGCCATAGCACTATAAACTTTATTTTCAGCTTGCCTGTAAACAACAGAATTCTTTAGGTTNAAAACATCTTGAGTCACCTCTTCNCCAACGTGTGCAGGAAGGCAATGCATAAATAGAAAATCTTTTCTTGCAAGCTTAACTATNTTTTTATTTACTTGAAANTCTTTGAATGCTTTAANCCTTTTCTTCTCTTCTTTCTCCATGCCCATACTAGTCCATACATCNGTATAAATNACATCCGCATTTTTGGCTGCTNNAAAAGGATTATTGTCNATAATTAAATTTTTTCCAGCTAACTTCNGTATNTTGTTGCTTGGTTCGTAACCCTTTGGGCATGAAATAATNAGGTTCAAATTTAAAGCTTTTGCAATAAGGGCAAGGGAATTGGCTATATTNTTNCCATCGCCAAAATATACAATCTTAAGATTTCTTAGTTTGCTTTTACCCTTTATCTCTCTAATTGTAAAAATATCAGAGATTACTTGAGTTGGATGCTCTTCGTCAGACAGGGCATTAACAATAGGGATATTGGCAGAGGAAGCGAAATCCCTAATATTTTTTTGCTTAGAGGTCCTNTAAATTAATGCATCTAGATAAAGNGANAAAATCTTAGCTGTCTCGTTTATAGACTCNCCTCTAGAAATCTGTGTATCAGATCTATTTATATANATAGGATAAGCTCCTAATCTAGATATAGCTACCTCNAATGAAAGTCTTGTCCTAGTGGAATGCTTCTCAAACAANAAACCTATAGATTTGCCCTTTAATTTACTTTTACTTTTCTTCTTAAAACTAACAATCTTCTTAAAGATTGNCTCGAACTCTTTTGAGCTTAAGTCTGATATTGATGATAACGATTTACTCATTTAATTCCCTTAAAGCANTATTAAATATACTAATAGATTTCTTTATTTCATTCAATTTAACATTAAGTGGTGGNAGGATTCTTATGTTTTTNTTCTCAGTTAGAATTACTAGTANCCCTAATCTCAAACAAATATCNGAGAAATTCTTAGCTTTTATTGNTGAATAAAATTCAATNGCCAATATAAGCCCTANACCCCTAACCTCTTTAACTAACTTATTTCCAGACATTTTAACTAATTCACTAAGAAAAAAATCCCCACTCTTTACAACTNTCNACATAAAACTTTTTTTAGAGATTTGCTTGTAGCTTGCAAGTCCNGAGGACATTGCCANCGGATTCCCNCCCATAGTTGTACCATGAGATCCAGGTGTCAAAAAATCAGAAACTTTGGGTGATGCTANCATNGCTCCACATGGAAGACCTCCACCTAATGCTTTTGCTAAAGTAANAATNTCNGGNTTTAAGTNATAGTGGTTATGGCAAAAGATTTTCCCTGTTCTTCCAATACCTACTTGAACTTCATCTAAAATNAATAGNATATTTTTCTTTCTACAAATATCTTGTATTGCTTTAAGAAAAGTNGGCGATCCAAATTTAACTCCTGCCTCACCTTGTATGGGTTCAACTATAATAGCNGCAATCTTCTTNTTCTTGTTCACAATNTTTTCTAATTTCTTTATGTTATTAAACTCTGTATTTTTAAANCCTGGCAATAAAGGATAAAAACCATATTTATATTTTTTAGGCGAAGTTGCACTAAGTGACCCGAAAGTTCTTCCATGAAATGCCCCTGTAAAAGATAAAATAATATTTTTCTCCCCGTTAAAGACCCCCCATCTTCTTGCGAGCTTAAATGCAGCTTCATTTGCTTCCGTTCCGCTNTTACAGAAGAAGGCTTTATACCCTTTTTTCTCCTGCACTAAAGCTTTTGAGTAATCAACCTGCTCTTGGATAACAAATAANTTTGATATATGNGTGAACTTGTTAATTTGCTTTANAATTGCTTTNTTTACTTGTGGATTCTGATGNCCCANGTTNTTAACAGCAATTCCNGAAATAAAGTCTAAGTATTTATTTCCATCGGAGTCCCACACGAATGANCCCTCTCCTCTAACTATCTTAATAGGAAGNCTTTGATAATTTTGAATCAAATATTTATTGCTTTCTGCTAAAATATTCTTTGCTTTTTTCACCATCACAANAGTATCTCTGTTCCTATGCCAGAATTAGTAAATGTTTCTAAAACTACAGCATGTGGAATNCTACCATCTATTATATGAGCCTTCTTGACACCACCTGTTAAAGCATCCACTAAACACTTAACTTTAGGNACCATCCCNGANGCAATAGTACCATNCTTAACTAGTGATTTTGCNTGTTTCTTGCTTANGGAAGAAATTAGNTTCTTGTTCTTATCTTTAATTCCTTCNACATTAGTTAANACAATAAGCTTTTCNGCTTTAAGCGAAGAAGCAATCTTAGAGGCNGCACTATCTCCATTAATATTAAAAGACAGGCCCTTAGTNTTAGNCCCTATTGGGGCAATCACAGGGATNTGTCCACTAGTCAAAAGCTCTTTAATTAATAATGTATTAACTTTGGTAATCTCGCCCACTCTTCCTAAATCAACACCTTTTCTTATTGGCTTCATTTTCTTCACTCTTAGNAATTCTCCATCAGCACCNGAAAGGCCTATGGCTGAGCCACCNTTNGAATTTATTTTTGAAACTATCTGCTTATTAACTTTTCNGCCTAATACCNTCTCAACAATTTTCATTGTTTCGTCACATGTAATTCTTAACCCATCGACAAAACTGGTTTTAATATTNNTTTTTGATAAAGCCTTACTAATTTCATCTCCACCACCATGTACAACTACTGGATTAATTCCCACATATTTCATTAAGACTAAATCTCTAGAAAAATTNGAAAATTCTTTTGAGCCTATNCTACCGCCAAACTTNANAACAATTGTTTTNCCTCTAAATTTCTTAATATAAGGTAACGCCTCAATTAATGTTTTTGCACTTTTATTATAATCTTTCATAACATTCAAGGTACGAATTATATAGTATATTTANTTAAATCTCTATCTATAATTAATAATCTCNGAATAAATATTAAAAGCTTTAAGCTTTAACATTNTCGCCCTTATANAANTTATTAATTAAATTATACTTCTTTTTTATNTCATTAACATGCTGATATACTTGGGTTGAAGTTATATTTTTGTGTCCTAACATCAATTTAACATCAACTGTCTTAGCNCCATTTAAAATCATATGAGTTGCAAAGGTATGCCTCAGGNCATGNGGNGTGACTGTAAAACCTAAAAATTTTTGAGTATATTTCCTTACTACTCTATAGANTAAATGNCGGTCTATTGGAAAACCCTTTTCTGATAANAANAATGAATTTTCNGATNTATAGTTCTGATTTCTGCCCCTTAAAGCTATATATTNAGACAAAATTGGCTTTAAGTAAATATNATCTATTGGAACACTNATNNTTCCACCNCCTTTCAAAAAAATATTGTCTATTCTTGTTAGTTGTTCATCCAAATCATTNAATTTAATATTGCCCAAAACAGAAGCTCGGACGCCGGTAAAAATTAATAAAAAGATTATCGCTTTATCTCTAACTAANGTTGTTTTCTCTTTGCTTTCNTGACTAAAAGCTAAAAGTTTTTGGACNAAAGTTTTTAAATCATTAAATTCAANATACTTTTTAAAATCATCACTTCTTNNAATGTTCCCCATAAANCGNGATCTATCAAAAGTATNAACGAAATTAGTGCTAATCTTTTTNTCTCTAACTANAAAAGACANCAATTTCGCGAAAGAAGACATTTTNCTATTCAAAGTCCTCTTTAGTTTTNCATTTAGTGCCTCACGATTTTTATATTTGTCGGACGAAATTATGCTCTCAAAATAATNTTCTAGATTTTGTTCGCNAAAAAGNCTTTCGAAAGAGGNATCCTTAGTAAATTCAGAATCAAAACCAATATAATTAAGATACACATCAATNTCCCCNAAATAAGTTTCAATNGTGTTANTAGATAAATTATCNGTTTTTAAGAACTTNTTGTACTNAANTAATAGATGCTTCAACTCCATATTTGAATATAAATCAATTGAGATNAATTAGTCAATAAAGATATTCTTAAATTGAAGATATATTGTAAATATGAGATAATAAAACATGTATAAAGTCGGTGATAAAGCCGTTTATCCCTCCCATGGCTTAGTTACTATCTCTTCAATTGAGAGGAAAGAAATAGGAGGAATTTCTCACGATTTTCTAATTCTTGAAGTACCAGACAGCGATATAACAGTTATGATCCCAAAAAATTCTGTGCAAGCTAGAGGTCTTCGCCCTTTGGCTAAAAAAAACGAGCTCAAGATGCTTTGGCTATTAATTGAGGGGAAAACTAAATATAAAATTGACGACACCTTAAGTTGGAACAAAAGATATAGGACTTACACTGAAAAGCTTAAAACAGGCAATATTATTATGGCTGGAGAAGTTTTTAGAGAAATTAATGATATATCAAAAAATAAAGAGCTATCCTTCGGTGAACAAAAGATTCTAGAGAACGCTTTTAACAGGCTTGTTAAAGAGCTAGCTGCTTCTTCAAAATCAAATGAGGAAACTATTTATTCTCAAGTAAAAAAGCTGCTAACTAAGGATGAACTAATTAATATCTAATTTTTTACCATCGGTCTTAATTGGAGATTTATAATTTAAGAACCTAAGAATTGTTGGAAATAGATCGACGGTTCTAATTTTGTCTTCGGTAACTTTTTTGTTCATTATTAACGGAACAAGCATATGCTCTTTCTTTAAGGAGCCATGCGATGACTTATGCTCAGGAATCTCAAAGTTATCTCTTAAATCAAATCCTTCATTAGAGCTAATTACTAAGTCGCCACACCTATTAGAGTTAAAAAGCTGGTGTATTTGTGTTAACGCATCGGGGTAGTCAGTATCAAAAGTTTTATCTAGAATTTCTTCGTAAGTAAGTAGTCCTTTAAGGTTTTTGTAATCAAAAGGGTCGTTAACCAAAGGTGTGTATTCCAACCCGCTTTCTTTGTCCTCTAACATAGCCATGCCTCTTATGCTTCTTATTATAATTTGACTTTTTTCATTAATAAAAATTAATATGTCTATTCCAGGGTTTCTTACCAAATCTTCAATGATTTTCTCAGAGCCATTGAATGTCTTTCTCTTAGACCAGTCTTTTTCTTTTCTGAAATAAAGATGTGCCATTGAATTACCTGAAACCATAACTGCTGCATCAATATCTTTTATAAGTTTACTAAAGACAAGTGGGTAAGAGAAAACTTTAAAGCCCTGCTTCTTTAGAACATCAACGAGTTCTATGTGGGAATTGGTATTTGAATGGCCATGATCACTTGTTACAATTAATAATGAATCGTCTAACTCATTATTATCTTTTAGTTTTTGAATAACTTTACCTAATTCGAAATCAAAACTTTTATATGAATCTAGAACTTCTTTGCTATCGTGTCCATGAATATGCGAATTNGAATCGACGCCTAAATAGCAGCAAAAAATAAACTCCACTTTTTTATCTAAAGAAGACAATAATTTTTTTGAAGATGTTAAGTCAATAGAACTTGAACCAGAAAAGTGTGATTTAATCTTATAGTAACCTTTTGATATTCTTGTTAAATCAAATTCCTTTTGAAGTCCACGAGTTATCTCATTAAATATTGATCTAGAGTTTTTAACTATCTCAAATATTGTCTTATTGGATTTCTTAATATCATCGTTCAGGAGCAACCCTTCAATCCCAACATAGCTTCTATGAGCCATTAGAGAGAGCTTGTTTTTAGAGAAATTTACTTTATCGAACCATCTGATACCAGGAAGATTAGCATTCCCTGGAAATAGTCCCATAAGAAAGGGAGTGTAAGCGGGTCCTGTAGTTGATGGAAATACAGACGTTGCTGAGCTAATAGAACCACCATTGTTAATTATCTCATTTAAATTAGGAAGATAGCCTAGGTCAAGATATTTTTCTACGGTATCTTTTCTGGCACCATCCAACAATAAGAAAATTACTTTTTTCATAATAAAAAATAAAAATTTATTTTATTTTCTCCCACTCATCTTTTGATATAATGAACCCGTCACTATTTCTATAAACTTTTTCACCTTTGAATACCTCAGAAAGCTCATCCTCCCATCTTTCATTTCTAAGCCATCTTTGTGGATGTGGAACAAACTTTTCATTTCCTGTTGTTTTATATAAATAATTAAATCTAGAAGCTAATTCTCTAGGTGAAAGATTAGTATCAATCTTCAAATATTCTACCTTTGCTTTTTTCTTATCAACTTTTCTACCTAGCAAAAGTTTCCAAAATTCTTCAAACTCTTCTTCTCTCTTTTTTGACATAAATCTATATAACCTATTAGGCTCCTACTATTATTTTATTTTCTATTAATAGTAAATCAACTCAAAGTCTTTGTAACTTTTCTAATATTCTTATCAACTTTTTAATATGTTTAGATTCATGGTTTGCCATTAAAGTGATTCTTATTCTTGACTCTCCTTTTGGAACAGATGGTGGCCTAACTGCTGGTATGTAAATCTGATTTTCGAATAAAAACTCAGCAGTTTTAAGTGTCTTTTTTTCGTCTCCTATTATAATTGGAATTATTGGTGTTCTCGTATCAACATAAGAAAAATTCGAACTTTTAAGAAAGTCTGTGAGTTCATAAATATTATTAAATAGCTTTTTTCTAAGTTCTCTGTCTTCTTTTATTATTCTAATTGATTGAATAGACGCTTCAAGTGCTGGGCCCGGGAGTGATGTATCAAAAATAAAAGACCTAGCTCTATTCTTTAAGAAGTCTATGAGCTTATTAGAACCTGCTATATAGCCTCCGACTGAACCTACCGCTTTAGAAAGGGTCCCCATGCATATATCAATCTTGTTTTGAACACCAAATAACTCTGTAGCACCACTACCGGTTTTCCCAAGTACTCCTGTTGCATGAGCTTCATCTACCATTGATAAGCAATTATATTTCTTACACAAAAATACAATTTCATCTAAAGGAGCTATGTCGCCATCCATACTAAAAACAGTGTCAGTCAAGATCATTTTTCTAGAAGTAGATGAAGAGAAACTTTTTAACTTTTTTTCCAAATCTAGCATATCAGAGTGCTTATAAATAACTATCTTTGACTTTGAAAGTCGGCTTCCATCAATTAAAGATGCATGATTAAGCTCATCACTAAAGATTATATCTCCTTTAGACATCAAACTCGATATCGTCCCCAAATTTGCCAAGTAACCAGAGCTAAATACTATAGCGTCTTCAGTCTTTTTAAACTGCGCTATATCCGCTTCTAGCTTATTGTGAAGGGCAGAGGTTCCAGTGACCAATCTTGAACCGCCAGTGCCGACACCAAATTTATTANTTGCTTTTATTGAGGAAGAGACNACCTCTGGATTNGTGGTCAAACCTANATAATTATTTGATGCAAATTGATAAAATTTTTTTTTATTGATTATAATTTCGGGACCCATAGAGGAAGAAATTTCTATTAAATTCCTGTGTAAATTAGATTTTTTTATCTGCTTTAAACTAGAAGATAGCCATTTACTAAAATTTTTATTACTCATCTTGTGTTGCAACTTCAATACATTTATANATTNTCTTAGTTAAATCTTTTATTTCTTNTTTATTAATTGAAACAGGAGGCATTATTACTATNGTATCTCCTAATGGTCTAATTAGAACCCCNTCTTTCTTTGCTAAATCACATACCTTTTTTCCAATCCTTTCCTTNATATCATATGANATATTCCTTAAAGGCTCCTTTTTTAAATCAATTCCTGCCATTAAGCCCTTNCTTCTGATTGAAGCAACATGCTTTAAACCNCTAAACTCTTTTAATTGATCTTCTAATACTTTTATTACTTCTTTTGACTTAGCAATTGTTTNTTCTTCNTCGAAAATTTCAATATTAGCTATTGCGGCTGAACATGCCAATGGATTACCGCTGTAGCTATGTCCATGAAAAAAAGCTTTTAATTCCTCTGGATCACCTAAAAAGGTTTCAAAAATATTATCNGTTGTTATGGTTGCAGAAAGAGGCAAATATCCTCCTGTAAGGCCTTTTCCAAGAACTAGNATATCAGGCGTCACGTCATCATGATTACAAGCAAACATTTCACCNGTTCTTCCAAAGCCTGTNGCAACTTCATCNAATATTAATANCACGTTAAATTTATCACAAAGCTTCCTAATTTTTACTAAGTACCCTTCNTTTGCGACNTTAATTCCGCCGGCAGCTTGTACATAAGGTTCAATTATAAGNGCTGCAATTTCGTTTGAATTTTTGNCTAGAACTGATTCCAGCTCATAGATAGTTTTATCTGAAGAATCATACGAAGAAATTTTAAATGATTCAAACAATAAAGGTTTNAANGTTGAATGAAAAAGGTCTATTCCACCCACTGANACAGCTCCTAAGGTATCCCCATGNTANCCATCCTTTAAACAAATAAATTTATTCTTTTTGGGCTTATTTTTCAATAACCAATATTGAAAAGCCATTTTTAATGCTGCTTCAACTGCACTAGCTCCATCNCCTGANTAAAAAACTTTTTTCAAACCTGGAGGGCAAATATCTATTAACTTCTTAGCTAAAAGAGAAGCGGA
The DNA here is from genome assembly GCA_002701925.2 of bacterium. Lineage (GTDB taxonomy): Bacteria > Desulfobacterota_D > UBA1144 > UBA1144 > UBA1144. The sequence continues at coordinate 3,774 of NZWJ02000022.1, read as the reverse complement.
AGGATTTGTAACTCCCAAAAGAGTTGAATGNGCTACTTTATCGATCTGATTCTTTATAGCTGAATTAATTTTCTCAACTTTATGGCCGTGAATATTCACCCAAAGAGATGAAACACCATCAATATATTTATTACCTTCAGAATCGATTAAATAAATACCATCTGAATCTTCAATAACTAAAGGGTCATCCTCNTTGTACTCTTTCATTTGAGTAAATGGATGCCAGATATAGTCTAAATCATATTCTTTTATTTTAGATTGAGAGGTCATATCCTAAATTCTATTTATATCTATCTCTAATAGGCATTTGAAGATCCTCTATCATCTTNAAATCTTCTTCAGGAGCCCTACCAACGGTAGTAAGATAATTGCCGATTATCATTCCATTAGAGCCGGCCATTATGCCCATNGATTGAAGATCTCTTAGAGTCACTTCCCTGCCTCCCCCGGACATTAAAACTTTCTCAGGCATTATGAGTCTAAAAATTGCAATAGTCTTGATAGCTTCTAGGCTTGGCAAAGGCTTTAAGTGAGAGAGAGGTGTATTGGGTCTAGGATTTANAAAGTTCATCGGTACTGTATGTGGNTCAAGTTCTTTTATCTCNAAAGCCAATTGTATTCTTTGCTCTACTGTCTCACCAAGACCTATAATACCTCCACAACAAAGTTCCATACCAGCTTTCTTAACTAATTTTGCAGTTGTAACCCTATCCTCATATGTATGAGTAGTACAAACATTTGGNAAAAATTCCTTGCAAGATTCAATATTNTGGTTGTATCTCCAAACACCAGCTTCTGCNAGCGCAAAGGCTTGCTCCTGCGTTAAACTGCCAAGTGAGCATCCAATCTCAAGTTTTGTATTNTTCTTAACTAAATCTATTGATTCTATAACTTTCTTAAACTGTTGTTTGTTTGGTCCTTTAACTGCGATGACAATACANAAGTCAAATGCACCCATCTTTTCTGACTGAAGTGCTGCTTGAAGAACTTCATCGGGATCAAGCAGAGAGTGCTTTGATATAGGTGATGAGTAGTGAACTGATTGCGAACAAAAAGAGCAATCTTCAGAACAATCCCCAGTCTTAGCACTAATGATTGATCTTAAAAAAACACCNTCGCCTTTGTATTTAAGAGTAACTTTTCTTGCTAGGCTAGTTAGNTCTAAAATTCTGTTCTTAGGAAAATTAGTTAACTCTAAAGCCTCATCAAAATTAATACTCTCATCTCTTTCTAGTAATTTTTCTTCTAAATATTTAATATCCATATAAATCCTACCCTGAAAAACAATTACTATTTTACATATAATATTAGCTTTATTCAAACTGGGTTATAATTGTTGGNATGAATAAACCTTTGGTAAATTTCAAAAAGAAAATTTGGTTTGAAATTANAGAGAATTTGGCGCTATGTGGCGATATNGGTGAATTTANCANTAATTTGATTCACAACGANGATATACCAAGAGAAATNTANGAGGGCAAACCTGTATTGCCTGATTTCTTATTTGAAAAACTAATCCAATCTAANAAATTAGACNCGGATCTTCATTCAGTTATTGTNAAAGGATTAGTTACTGCTGGGTNTTTAATACTTGGCCTAAATACTTTGTACAGTGCNATGTTTGCTGATTGTTATTGTTGTATAAAATTTGGAAAGATTGAAAGCACTANAACGCAGTTTGAGCAGGTTTTTTTCTCCACAGAATTNATAAAAGTTTTCAAGGTTGACTATACTTGGAATATNAAAGATGNTGAATTAAAGAAATTTATAATGCATATGTTCAATGTTGTAAAAGATTGGCAAGATATCCCAAATAAGCATNAAANTGATATNTNNNAGTTTAAAAAAACTTTATAGGATTGCTAGTAAGCTTTTATCTTCTCATAGAAAGTATTTCTCTGTACAGGNGTGAATCCTTCAGATTTTATAAAATGAACAATNTCATCAATACTAGCTCTATAAGGATTATTTGCAGACTTCAAAACATTCTCTTCTAATAATGTCCCTCCAACATCATTTGCGCCATAATATAGNGACAAACCACCTACTTTAAAACCTTGAGTAAACCANGAGCCTTGTATATGTCTAAAGTTATCTAAAAAAATTCTAGATANTCCTAGNACTCTTAAATACCTGTCACCACCAATTTCTCTAGAAATATTTCTTTCCATAAATGTATTCTCAGGTTTAAATGTCCAAGGTATGAAAGAAAGAAAGCCTCCTGTTTCATCTTGNAGATNTCTAACTCTTANTAAATGCTCNATTATATCTTCGTNNTTCTCAGAATGTCCAAACATAATTGTTGCAGTNGTTTTAAATCCAACTAAATGTGCTTCTCTAGTAATCTTAATCCACTCATCTGCTGANATTTTTAAAGGGCTNATNTTTTTNCTAACTTTATTGCTCAGAACTTCTGCNCCNCCNCCGGGGATTGTACGCAAACCTAAATCCCAAAATATTTCAAGTAGTTCTTTAGTTGAAATNTTTGAATATTTTGCTATTGAATGAATTTCTGGTGCAGAAAAAGCATGCAAGTGAATCCCGGGGACTTCTTTTAAAACTCTTTTAATTAAATTGCAATANTAATCTAGTTTTATATCTTCATTATGGCCGCCTTGTAATANAACTGTGGTGGCNCCATTATGGTANGAAGTCTTAACTACTTCAACAATTTTGTCTAAGGATAAGACNTAAGAGTCATTTGCTCCTTTTTTCCTCCAAAANGCNCAAAACAGNCACTCTGTATCGCAAATATTTGTATAGTTTGGATTTGTATCGACAACAAACCCAACTTCATTCTCTATTCCNTTGNTCNTTTTANCTATACTAGCNAATCTTCCAATNTCTAATGTTGTAAATTCGTTAAGAATNTGTAAAGCTTGTTCTTTATTTAATCTTTTTTGGTTTAAAATACTATTTNAGATATTATCCATATGATAATTAAAACGCATTAGACTAGTTAGTCAAACAATGAAATATAACAATTACATTAATTCTATTAAGTTAAATACAAAGCTTTACATCAGAGCTTTANTGCTTCTAATAGCTCTCATTCCTTTTAGCGCTTTTNGCGANGAGAATNTTTTTGATAACNATAAAGAAATAAANAAAATGNANCAAAGAGCTACGAATGTAATNCAGCAAATTAATAATAAAAAAAAGTTTATAGAAACTGCAAAACTCAAAGGNAAAGTTAAATACGACCTGCCCNTGGATAANAAGATTAACCTTAGAAANACTTTTTATATACAGAAGGAATCTAAAATACATATTGATATTTATCTTCTCCTTAAATTGAAAGTAGCAGAATTTATATCGGATAGTTCTAGAATAAAATACAAAAGAATAAACAGAAGCCCTAAAATTAAAAATATCGAAAGTTTTAATTTAAATATTTTTAATAAACATTTAGATTTAGACTTATCAGTCCAGGAGCTAAATAATCTCTTGCTGGGACTTAATCTTATTGATATAGTAAACAAGCCTTACGACTATAGCTTTAAAGGAGAACAGTTAATCATAATACAAGGCGGAAATAGATGTATTGTAAATCTCAAATCCAATCAAATAACTAAAATTTCACTAAACGATGGTCGTGAAGCAGAAATTGACTATCTGGACTATAGAAAAGTAAATCTAAATAACCTTTCAAATAAAGATAGCTACATTCTTTTAAAATCAGGCAAAGAGCTAATGCTTCCAAGAAAGATAGTACTCAAGACTCCTAACTTTTCTATGCAAGTGAAACTTCAAAATGATATAATTATAAATAAA
>NZWJ02000008.1 GCA_002701925.2 bacterium | reverse complement strand
GAGTGGCCGAAGGCGCACGCTTGGAAAGCGTGTAGAGGATCAAACCTCTCGTGGGTTCGAATCCCACACTCTCCGAAGAATTAAGCTGGCTAACCGTTTTGATGGCAGTCTATTGTAAACTCCGCCAGGACAGAAATGTAGCAACGGTAGCAATTAGGATTGGGTATCTTGATTGGTTAGTCGGCCATAAAAAGGATTTAGATGTCGCATTTAGTTTTATCAAGAAAATATAGACCAAAATCATTCAAAGAGGTAATAGGTCAAGATAATGCTTTAACAATTTTAAACAGTTTTATTCAAAGTGGAATGATTCCTCATGCACTCCTTTTCTGCGGATCAAGAGGGGTTGGCAAAACTTCCTTAGCAAGAATATTTGCAAAAACTATAAATTGTGAAGACCTTAAAAATAGCAAAAAGTGCAAAGACTGTATTACTTGTTCGGAGATTGATGAGAACAAATCTTTAGATGTTATTGAGATTGATGCAGCGTCTAATAATGGCGTAGATCAAATTAGAAGTATAATAGATAGCTCTAATTACACCTCTATTAAATGCCAGTATAAAGTTTTTATTATTGATGAAGTTCATATGCTTTCAAAATCAGCTTTTAATGCATTACTAAAAACATTAGAAGAGCCTAATGAAAATACTATTTTTATTCTTGCAACAACTGAAGTTGAAAAGATTCCTGCAACTATTCTTTCAAGATGCCAAACGATAAACTTCAAATCTCTAAAAAAAGAGACACTGTCTAATCATATAGGGGCTATTTGCAAGAAAGAAGGGATAACAATAGATAAAGAATCCAGGAGTTTAATTGCAGATGAATCTACTGGGTCAGCTAGAGATTCATTAGGAATACTTGAGCAACTTAGTGCCTCGCTTAATAAAAAAATAGATATAGAAAACTCTAATATAATATTGGGGGTAACCAGCAAGCAAATTTTGTTTGAAATATCTAAGAATCTTCTTTCTGGAAATACAAAAGCATCGTTAGGTAGTTATAACAATATCTATGATAACGGTTATGACTCAAAGAAATTTATACATTCGCTGTTAAACTATTTTAGATCATCAATATATTATCGACTAGGCTTAGAAGATTCTGTAGATGAAATATATAATTTAGAACAGAAAGAAATCGATGTCTTCAACTTATATGATTTAAGCTTACTAGAAAACTTGTTTGATCAGCTGATTAAATTGTATGACTTATGTTCTAAGACTGAGAATATTAAATTTTTAGTTGAATCTAACTTAATCAAATTATGTATTATTTCAAATTATATTGATCTTGAAGAAGTAATAAAAGACGATGAGCAAACTGGTGGATCTGGAGAATCTATTCGACCTGCTAAAGAAGAAAGCCTTGAAAGTAAGATTCCGCAGAAACCATCATCATCAAAAAAAAAAGTGAAAATTAATATTGAGTCTTTTAATTCTGATGAATTCTTAAAAGAACTAGGTTCCATTGATAATCAAAACCTAAAGTTACTTAAAGACTGTTCGTTTGAACAANTAAACGAGGTAATTTCAATTAAAACNCAAAATGANATTTTTTACGAAATACTATCNCAAGATGAGAAAAAAAATGAAATTAAGAATCTTATANTTGATATTTTTANATNCNATTGCTCTATAGAAATTGAGTTTGTTCAGGAAGAAGGTAGNAANAACATTGACGATAATTTTAAATTCAGTGAAAAAAAAGATAAACTATACGAATCAGAAACTATGAAAAACTTGTTTAATACTTTTGATTGTAGAGTATTGNACATAGAGAAGGATAACTAAAATGCAGATGCCAAATAACATGAATATGAAGAANATGATGAANCAAGCCAATAAAATGAAAGAGCAAATGGACAAGCTTGAAAATGAGGCTGGCCAAAAAATTATCGAAGTATCCTCGGGTGGTGGTGCGGTTAAAGTTACAGCAAAATGTAACGGTGAAATAATAAGCATACAGATAGAAGATGAAATAATTGCATCTGAAGACAAAGAAATGATGCAAGATTTAATCCAAGCAGCAGTGAATGAAGCTCTAACTAAAGGTAAAGATAGTGTTAAACTTGAAATGTCTGGTGCTGCTGCATCATTAGGAATTCCTCCTGGGTTCCTCTAAAAATGAATAAAAATTACCTAGCCAACGAAATTGTTAGATTAGTTGAGTCTTTATCCAAGCTACCTGGGATCGGAAAAACTACAGCTTCACGACTTGCTCTATATTTAATGAAGAAACCCTCAAGTCTAAGTGTCGAAATAGCCAAGTCCCTAGTTGATGCAAGAAGAAAAGTAACGACCTGCCCTACTTGTAATGATTTTACATTTGATAATAAGTGTAGCTGCTTGGATAGCTCCAGAGATCAGAAAATCCTATGTGTTGTAGAAAACACGATAGATTTAATATCTATTGAAAATAGCGGCGAATACAATGGTCAATATCATATATTACAAGGCCTGTTGTCTATATCACAAGGTATTAACCCAGAAGATCTTAAAATTGACCATTTAATAAATAGAATTCAGAATAGTAGCTTTAAAGAAATAATATTAGCGACTGATCCAACTAGCGATGGAGAGTTCACTGCTCAATATATACACGAGAAAATAAAAGATCATTGTCCATTAATATCAAGAATTGCTATAGGAATACCAATAGGTTCCGAGGTTAACTATACTGACAAAAACACTCTAGCAAAATCATTATCTGATAGAAAAAAGATGTAATCATAAATTTTCAATCTTGACAAGAAGCATATCTTGGTAAACAATTTTATGTTTTTTTTATTTAAGAAATGGAGGCTATAGAATGAAAATCTTAGTAATTGTAAGACAAACACCTGATACAGAAGCAAAAATAACTTCTAATTCTGCAGGTAATGGAATAGAGTCAAACGAACTAAAATGGATACTAAATCCTTTTGATGAATTTGCTGTGGAAGAAGCAGTTAAACTAAAAGAAAATAGTGGGGCAGAGGTTGTCATCTTAGGAGTTGGTCCNGATAGAACTATAGAGGCGATAAGAACTGCACTAGCTATGGGTGGTGATAGTGCAATACATATTAAAGATGAAAGTTTTGGCGACATGGACTCTTATGCGCTAGCAAAAGTAATATCATCGAAAATAAAAGAAATCGGAGATGTAGACTTAATACTCTCTGGTAAGAAGTGGATTGATGAAGAATCTGGACAAGTTGCCGTCCAAGTAGCTGAGGAATTAAATATCCCTCAAGCAACAATTGCATCTAAAGTTGATGTAGACGAGGGTGCTAAAACTATTAAAGTTCAATCCGAAATTGAAGGCGGCCAAAGGATTGTAGAACTTTCCTTTCCAGCCTTAGTGACTTGCGAAAGAGGTCTAAATGAGCCCCGTTATGCTTCACTACCTGGGATAATGAAGGCTAAGAAAAAGCCACTTGAAGAAGTTGCAATTGATGCAATCAATCTTGAAGAACTAGGCCTAACAAAGGAAGGACTTGGATCTGCTGGTTCAAGATATAAAGTTGACAATATTGAAATTCCCGTGATCAACAGAAGTCTTAATATATTAAAAGGTTCTGGATCTGATGCAGTTGAAGGTGGTGAAGTTCAAAAGGCTGCTGAAGACTTAGCTAAACTTTTAAGGGAAGAAGCAAAAATAATCTAAGGAGATAAAAATGAGTGAAATTTGGGTATTAGTAGATACAACAGCGGAAGGCGCAGTAAGAAATGTTACATATGAGGTCTTAACAGCTGCAGTCAAACTTAAAGAAAAAAATAGTGCCACAGTTGCGGCAGTTTATGTTGGTGAGAACGCAGGTTCCATTGAAAGTGATCTTTCGAAATTTGGTGCAGAGAAAATTTACAAAGTTGAAAGTCCTGCACTTAAAGATTTTAATCCTGCAGCTTATGCAGCGGCTCTCTCAGAGGTAATTAAAAAACATAGCCCGGATATTATTTTAGGTGGAAATACTTTACACAACCAAGATTTTCTTCCTAGAGTAGCTTCTAAAACATCGGCTGGTTTAATTTTTGACGCAGTAGATTTAGATATTAGTTCTTCGTCAACTCTACAAATTAAGAGATATAGGTACTCAGGTAAGTCTATTTCTGGTATGACNTTTCANGATGTTAAGCCAATGATCGCNACTGTTAGGCCGAATACTTTCAAGGCNACTGAAAATAGCGCTTCTGGCGAGGTTNTAACAGAGAATCCTGAAGTTTCCACTGAAGATAATATAAAAATACTTGAGACAAAGTTAGTTCCAAAGGATAGGCCTGAGTTAACAGAGGCCGACAAGATTGTTTCTGGCGGTAGAGGAATGGCTAACGGAGATAACTTTAAGCTTATATATGATGTTGCNGACAGCATAGGTGCTGGNGCTGGNGCATCTAGAGCTGCTGTTGATTCAGGATATGTTCCATACGAAATGCAAGTAGGTCAAACAGGTAAAGTTGTGGCTCCCAATCTGTATGTTGCTGTTGGAATATCTGGGTCAGTTCAACATTACGCTGGAATGGGTTCATCTAAGGTAATAGTTGCTATCAACAAAGATCCTGATGCTCCTATTTTCCAAAAATGTGACTATGGTATTTGTGGAGATCTTTTCGAAGTCCTCCCTGCCCTAACCGAAGAATTCAAAAAACTTTCTTAAATAATAATATATAAAGTGAGGTCGACTTGAGGCTTCACTTTATATCTATTAATTTAATATTAAAATCTAAATTCTTAAAAACTTTCTTAATAACTGAGTTAAAATATGATGATTTATCGGTTAAAAAGACTGACCTCTTCTTTTTTACATTCTTGAACTCATCAGGGTAATTTATTTTTAAATAATTATATAAAGAAGTTGAAATCTCACTAGCAGAATCAATTAAGAAAACTTTGTCCCCAAAAAAATTCTTAATTTCCTTCTTTATTAGTGGGTAATGTGTACAGCCCAATATAAGACTATCGATTCTCTTTTTCTTTAATCCCTGCAAGTTTTCTTCAATTATTTCTTTGTAATATTTCTTTCTGAATAATCCTTGCTCAATAATAGGTACAAAAATTGGGCAAGCTTTTGTAAAAATCTTAATTTTATTAATTCTTTTTTTAAGAATATTCACATAAGACTTGCTTTGAATAGTTGAGCTTGTTCCTATAACACCTAATCTTGTAGTAGAAGACTTGATAGCAGAATCAACACCTGACGAAATAACATCAAAAATTGGTAAATTAAACTTTTTCTTTATTAAACTAGTAGAATATGATGAAGCAGTATTACATGCAATAACAATTATGTCGCACCCTTGGGCTTGTAAGAAAGAAACGTTATTAATTGAATAGCTATCAACAGTTTTTTTAGATTTAATTCCGTAGGGTAATCGAGCAGTGTCTCCTAGATAAATAATCTCAAAAGTGGGAAGTTTCTTAGATATCTCCTTAAAAACTGTTAAACCGCCAATTCCAGAATCAAATATTCCAATCTTCATTTATAAATCCTTTAATTAAAATTTAAAAAAAACTTTTTAATTCTTTTATATTTCTAATTGATATTATCTTTAATCCTTTAAACTTTTTACTTATATTTTTCTCCGAATCTGACGGTATAACGCAACTATCAAAACCTAAGCGAGAAATCTCTGACACTCTTTTATCTATATTGGCTATCTTTTTTATCTCCCCGCTCAATCCAACCTCACCCATAAAAGCTGTTGTGCTTGGAATGGCTATATTCTCAAAGCTTGAGATGATTGAAGCTATAACGCCTAAATCAACTGAAGTGTCTTTTGCCTTTATTCCATTTGTGAGACTAATAAAAATATCTTTATCAGAAAGTCTAATATTATAATGTTTCTCTAATATCGCCACCAACATTACTGCTCTATTAAAATCAATCCCGTTTACATACCTTTTCCCAAATGACTGTGTTGGTTTAGAAACAAGTGATTGAATCTCGAGCAAAATTGGCCTTGTCCCTTCATGAGACGAAGAAATAATAGATCCCGAATAAGATTTTTGATCCTTTGTAATAAATAAACCTGCTGGGTCTCTCACTTCATCTAGCCCTGTATCTTTCATCTTAAATATGCCAATCTCATCTGTTGCTCCAAATCTATTCTTTGAAGTTCTCAAAATTCTTAAGTCATCTGAATCTACTTTTTCGAAATATAAAACAGTATCAACTAAATGCTCTAACAACTTAGGCCCAGCAATTGTTCCTTCTTTAGTTATGTGCGCAACAAGAATCAATGTAAAATTTAACTCTTTTGACAGCGAAGAAAGGTCCTGCGCGCATATTTTTAATTGACTAACTGATCCAGGAAAACTTTCTACATTTTTACTCTCAATCGTATGTATAGAATCCACAATAAGTAATTTGGGCCTAATGCTTCTAACTTGGTTCTCTATTGAGTCCAAACTATTGTCTGATAATACGAATAGTTCATCAGAATTAACTTTTAATCTATCTGCTCGCATCTTAATCTGTTTTAGAGACTCCTCACCAGAAATATAGAGAACTTTAAAATCTTCTTTTGCTAAGTGTGAAAGCTGAAGAGCCAAAGTAGACTTCCCAATTCCTGGTTCGCCTCCAATCAATATTGAAGAGCCCAGAATCATACCGCCACCCAAAACCCTATCTATCTCAGATATTTGAGCAGAAAACCTTTCGCATTTATCAACTTGAATTTTATTCAACTGTTCCACTTCTGGCAGACTATTCTTGGAAATGCCATTTCTAGTATTTTCTTTAACTATCTCAAAAGAATTCCATTCATCACAATTGAAACATTTACCTACTTCTTGAGGTGAAGTCTGGCCACAATTATTACATTGATACATATGATAATTATAAATCATTTAAATTTTTTTATTTAACTTTGAAAATTATGATGACAAAAAAGAAAATCTAGTTACCATAAAATAGAGCCCCTTCAAGGTTGAAATTTACGGGGTGAAACCTTGATTAAGGGGCTTTTTTTATTGTAATATTATCTNGTGGAACAAATAAAAATAGTTGAACCAATTTCCGCTTANCANAAAGAATGNCCTANCTGTGGNAGTAAGCTTTTTNCTGTNGTTCATGAAANACTNAACAAAGATGACTCTGAAGAATCTAAAGCNGATAAAGTTTGTCATTGTTGTGGTAAAAAATTCATGGTTCTCTTTGGNTGCTGATATGCCATATATAAATGTAAAAGTTGCTGGGAAGCTTACGNAAAAACAAAGNAANGAAATTGTTACTGATATAACAAACACAATGCTAAGAGTTGCCGGGAAGCCAGCTTCATCAACTTATGTTCAAATTGACGAGGTTCCTAGGAATCANTGGGGAGTTGGAGGCAAGATGCTTTCNGAGAAATAACTTAAATATTAACTATTTAAGCTGTATGCTTTCTCGCCATGCTCNGATAAATCTAACCCGTTTTCTTCATCATCNNTCTNCACCCTTATAGGTACNAAGGCTTTNCAAGCAATTATAATCAAATAAGTTATTACTAATGTATATANGCCGACGATTAAAACTCCAGAAATCTGNTCATACCAGCCAGCATAGCCAAAGAANGCTATTGAAAGAGTCCCTAATATCCCACCAAANCCATGNACAGCAAAAACATCTAGTGAATCATCTAAGTTAAATTTATTCTTAACAATTGAGCACATTTCCTGACAAACTACTCCAGCAAAAGATCCAATCAATATAGCTTCCATCGGAGATACAGACCCAGAAGCAGGAGTTATGGTTGCAAGACCAGCTATTGTGCCAGTCACTAAACCAACCAGCGACGCTTTGCCATATTTGAAATATTCATATCCTGCCCAAGAAAGTGATGCTGCTGAAGCTGAAAGATGCGTAGCTAAAAGAGTCATTCCTGCGTTACCATTAGCAGCTAGCTGTGAACCAGCATTAAATCCAAACCAGCCAACCCATAGCATTGATGCACCTAGCATCACATAAGCAGGATTATGTGGGGGATTACTTTTATCGTTTCTTGAACCAAGAAAATATGCAATCACTAATGCAGCAAGACCAGCAGTCTCATGAACAACCAGGCCACCAGCAAGATCAACAGTACCTAGGTCCATTAAAAATCCTCCTCCCCAAACCCAGTGTGTTACTGGTGCATAACACAAAAGCATCCATAAAGCCGAAAAAACAAGAACAAAAGAAAACTTAATTCTTTCAACATATGCACCAATTATTAAAGCAGGCGTTATTACAGCAAAAGTCATTTGGAAACCCACAAATACAGTCTCTGGTATAGTTCCGGACATACTATCGGAGTTAATTCCACTTAAGAAAAATTTAGATATTCCCCCCCAATACTGATTAAGAGCTAAGCCATCTCCAAAAGCAATTGAGTAACCTGCAATTACCCATAAGATTGACATTAAACATGCAACTGCAATGCAGTGCATCAGGACAGATAATACATTTCTTGAACGAACTAGTCCTCCATAAAACAAGGCCAGACCGGGTAAGGTCATAAATAGAACTAAAGCAGTTGAGGTTAAAATCCATGCAGTATCTCCTGAATTAAGAACAGAGGCAAAAGAAATCTTAGGAATTAAGATTAATAATAAGCTAAGAAAGGTAAAGAATTTCATATCAGACTCCTTAATGTTCAATAAAATATATTATAGAAAAAATTTTCTAAGAGTACAAATTCAAATTAATAATGGATACTAGAGTTTTCCTTCTCTCGAAAAAGAAAAAACCCTTATTCGTTTGTAAAATAAGGGTTTTTGAAGGAGGTAGTGATTATTCAGTATAAGCTGATTCGCTATGCTCAGAGAGATCTAAGCCTTTACTTTCAGCCTCTTCATCTACTCTAAGACCGAAGAGCAAATTAACAATATATAAAATTATAAAAGTACCTATTCCAACGAAGACAAACGTTGCTAATGCTGATTTAATTTGAACCATTATTAAGCCGTCAAATTGATACGCAGCTGAAGCAAAGATTCCTGTAGCAATACAGCCCCAAAGACCTCCAACTCCATGAATTCCTACAACATCCAAGGTATCGTCGTAATTAAACTTATTCTTAAGAGAGCAAGCTGAGCAACATAATATACCTGCAACCAATCCAATAAATATTGATGAGACAGGGTCTACAAAGCCCGCTGCAGGAGTTATGGCAACTAATCCAGCAATAGCACCACTAGCTGCTCCTACAACAGTTGGCACACCTCTAGTTGTAGCCTCGGCTATAATCCACCCAATAACTGCTGCTGCTGCTGCTGTGTTTGTATTTATAAAGGCTAAAGCTGCATCAGAATTTGCGCCTAATGCACTACCTGCATTAAAACCGAACCATCCAACCCACAAAAGTGCTGCACCAGCAACAACAAAAGGTACATTGTGTGGTGTATTTGATTTACTTCTTCTTTTCCCGTACATGATTGCAGCTACTAAAGCTGCAGTACCAGAACTTAGATGAACAACGGTACCACCAGCAAAATCTAGCGCCCCCATTCCTCCAATCCATCCTCCACCCCATACCCAGTAGCAAAGAGGAGAATAAATTAAAATTGACCATAAAATTGCAAATGCAATATATGCTGAAAATTTAGCTCTTTCTGCAATCGCTCCTGTAATTAGAGCAACAGTTATGATTGCAAATGTTCCTTGAAATGCTACAAACAAATAATCTGGAATTGTTCCATTAACTGCTCCAGTTATTCCTTGTAAAGCAAAATGTCCGACTGAACCTATAAATTGGCTTCCTTGACTGCTATCAAAAGCAAATGAGTACCCTATTAGAACCCAGACTATGCTAATAACAGCTGCTGCCGAGAAACTATGCATGAAAGTGCTAAGAACATTCTTTTTCCTAACAAGTCCTCCATAGAATAGAAACAATCCCGGTATTGTCATCATCAAAACAAGTGCTGTTGATGTTAGCAACCAAGCTGTATCTCCACTGTTAATCTCGTTAGCAGAAGCGCCTATAGGAAGTAAAAAAAGTATAAATAATAAAATTTTTGATAAACTTTTCATCTAGCTTACCTCCTTATCCCTAAACTATAAATAAGCTGGCAATTATTGTGCCAGAATCAAAGAATCATAAGGAACTCTATTCGTAAGCACTAGGCTTACGAATAGAGTCAGGAGGTAAAGTAGTTTAAGGAAGTGGTCTAGTCTCTAATTATTTGTATTTTATTTATCATTATATGCTTCAATTCCAACTTCAATTGCGTCTGATCCAACTAACTCTTCTTCAGGAGTTGGTCTTACACCAATTGTATATTTAAGAAAAATCCAAACTACTGATGATATTGCAAAGACAAACAACACTACTGATAATGCGCCAATTGTTTGGACAGCATAGCTAGTCCCATCGTTTGATATAGCTACAGCTATTGTGCCCCATATCCCTGATAATAAATGCACAGGTAAGGCTCCAACAACATCATCTACTTTCAAGTTCTCAATTAGTTTTGTACCAAAAACTGCAATCAAACCACCTACTCCACCAACCAAAATTGCTGTTGGGACTGAAGGGGCTAGAGGTTCGGCAGTGATTGAAACAAGTCCTGCCAATGCACCATTCAATGCAAAAGTAATATCAACTTTTCCGAATAAAGCTTGAGATAATGCTACTGCTACTATTAAACCAGAGCACGCCGCTATATTAGTGTTAACAAAAATGTCTGAAACTGCTATAGCATCATCCATTGATCCTATAGCTAGCTGAGACCCACCATTAAAGCCAAACCAACCAAGCCACAAAATAAAAGTACCTAATGTAGCAAGTGGGATATTTGATGCAGGGATTGGATTCGCTTTACCATCAGCTGTAAATCTTCCAATTCTTGGTCCTATTATGATAGCACCAGCCAATGCCGCGGCTCCGCCTGCTGCATGAACAAGAGTTGATCCTGCAAAATCGGAAAATCCCATCGCTGCTAACCAGCCTCCTCCCCACTGCCAGCCCATTTCAATTGGGTAGATAATTCCNGCCAATANTGCAGCGAANAGAAAGAAAGGCCACACCTTTATTCTCTCTGCAATAGTTCCTGAAACGATNGANACTGTAGTTGCGCAGAATACCATTTGGAAAAACCAATCAGAATGCGCTGCNTATCCNGTAGCAATATCTTCNGATGCTATAAAAGACGTAAAAGAACCTATGTANCCACCTTCTGGTATTCCGTANGCTAAATTGTAGCCAACAATGTAGAACATAATCCCAGATATAGCATATAGCCCTATATTTTTTAAACATATTGTAGAAACATTTTTAGTCCTTACCATTCCTGATTCNAGCATNGCAAAACCAGCNGCCATCCACATAACTAGAAACCCACAAATAAGAAACAATAACGTATTGAATACAAATGCAGTCTCATCTGGACTATTAGAAGCTGCGGCTTCATTCGTAAAGAACAAGGCACAAGAACCAAAAATCAAAAAGAATAAGAAGTTTTTTAATCTTGATTTAATCATTTTAATATCCTCCATNAATTATTTAAATTNAGGCAAAANATATGCCAACTATAAAATTAAGCTAAAATTTTTCTTACATTTGGTATTATAATTTTTATGAANCATGATTTTGAAGAACTAGAATGCATNTACAGTTTATTAAAAAAAACTTCTAAAAAATTTCCCGAAAGGGCTGTCCTTTCTGAGTTTATAAATAATAATTTGGTCTCATTAAAATATTTTGAGCTTGTAGAAGCGGTAGAGAAAAAAACAATAGAGCTTCAAAACCTNGGAATTAAACAGAAGTCTAATATTGCAATTTCAGGATCNAACTCTATCNATTGGGTAATTACATTCTTTTCTATAATTAATCTAAAATGTACTGCCGTTCCTATTGATCCAAAAATGAACCAAAAAAGTATGGAATTTATACTAAATTTTACAAATGCGAAGCTTTTCTTAGTAGACAATATTAAAAATTTNAAAATTANCNCAGTGTTAGAAAAAATTACATACAACATGAACAGTGTNATAATAAANCTTGAAAACGAAAGCAATAAAGAGCTTCAGTCTTTAATTCTATTAAAAAACATCGAAACAACTNATAGGCAAAGTAACAATNTAGCTCAGATACTTTTTACATCTGGAACTACNGGTGATCCAAAGGGTGTAATATTAACNCANAAGAATTTATTATCTAATATTGCTGATATTCATGAAATATTGCCCTTACAAAAGTACGAAAANTCTTTTTCNATACTCCCACTTCATCATGTATACGAATTAACCTGCAGNCTCNTGCACAATATTAGCAANGGTAATTGTATTCATTTTTGTTCAAGGATCGATATCTNNACACTAACAAAGGAGATGAAAGCAATTAATCCAACTNTCTGGCCAGTAGTACCNTTGATACTAGAAAAGATATATAAAAAAGCTATTAAAAATATTTCAAGTTCAAANNTTAAAAGATCTCTATATAGTTTTTCGCCTAAACTCTTTGGNCTTTTAATTAAAAAAGCATTGGGNTTGAAGAATATTAATTTAATTCTTTCTGGTGGAGCTCCACTAAATTTAGAAGTTGAAAAATTCTTTAGTANAATTGGTCTTCCAATTACTCAAGGGTATGGNTTATCTGAAGCTTCACCTCTAATATCAGTTAATCCATTAGGGAAACAAAAATTTGGATCTGTTGGCAAGGTTATTAGNTCATGTGAAATCAAAATTCAAAATCCTAATGATAANGGGCANGGAGTCATATTNGCTAAAGGACCAAATATATTCTCAGGTTATTACAAGAATGAGTCCACTACGAGCGANGTACTAAAAGATGGTTGGCTAAATACTGGGGATATAGGCTATCTAGATGATGACAACTATCTNTACATTACAGGTAGAGAGAAATTTGTAATCGTCAANAAAGGTGGNAAAAATATCTATCCTGAAGAAATTGAGGAAANATTTATTCTATCAGAAATGATTGATGANATAGTTGTCTTTAGTAATGATGACATAAATATNAATGCCATTATAAAACCTGACGAATCTATAACTAGANATAAAAATCTAGATGAGGTGAAAGACATAATTTACAAAGAAGNATTAAAACTAAATAAAAACTTGGAGAGCTTCAAAAGAATAACAAAAGTCTATATAACACTTGAAGATTTTGAGAAAACCTCAACTCAAAAAATCAAAAGATCTTTCTTGAAAAATATTAATTTAGAAAAATATNTATCAGCAAACTAACGCTAGNTGNCTATATTTAACTCTGGAATTTCTGTATTCTTCCTTAAGCTTTTTNGGTGTTNAAAGGAGTTCTTGNCTAAGCATTTTATAGGGTATCTCGATTAAATTCTCTTTGGNCTTNAAAATACCAGNTGGAAATTTATAGACAGATTCACCTATTTTATCCAATTCAATATTAAANATATTATCATTTAAACTTTTTATAGAAGGGATTAAGTCATAAGAAACAAGTCTTTCTCTGCATAAAATAAGTGAGAGTANGTCTGTAATTTGAAGAAACCCCAGCTCAACATTAAATTTNTTTGNGTCTNTAGAAGGAATTTCTTCCCCTCCAAAATTTAATTTAACNACTTTATCAACTGAAGAGGTAAAGCTATTGCTATTAGAGCTCGCTCTTTGAGATTTACTATTCAAAATTTTGAAATGTTCTGATATCAACAGCGACGAATATGGAAACATTGAATTGGAAATACTTTTAATCCANAGTTCTTCTTGTAGCGAAGNCTTCATGTTTTGAAAAGTATAAACTTGNCCNTCTTTATTAGTCTTTGGAATTTTNTCATATTCAATCCACCCAGAATCGTGGTTCCTTATTGCGTATTTGAGCTCTTCNGAATTCTCTAGGCCTTGNGTTAAATCCTCATTTANCAGTANAAACANNTCAAGAGAAACTCTTGCATGATCATGTTGAGAAATAAANCANATATCTTCCAAAAATTCTTTTGTAATCAAAATCTTCTCCTTAAAATATNCTCTTGAAATATTAGCATAATCAAGATAAGTTAAAACCATGCCCTTNGTAGGAATAATAGTAGGAAGNGACTCTGATCTTGAGAAAGCATCNGATGCTTGCAACATTCTTGATGAGCTAGGAATCTCTTATGATCTCAGAATTGCATCNGCACATAGAACNCCTGAGCTTTTAGAAGAGTACATGAGTACAGCTGAAGAAAGAGGTGTTGAAGTTCTTATTGCAGCNGCTGGTTGGGCTGCACATTTGCCTGGAGTAGTTGCATCTTATACAACTTTGCCAGTAATTGGNATACCNATAGACTCATCATGTCTTAACGGTATGGATTCTTTATTATCAATTGTNCANATGCCTCCTGGTATTCCAGTNGCAACAATGTCAATTGGTAAAGGCGGGGCNAGGAATGCAGGTATTTATGCTGCTTCNATTCTTTCTATAAAATACCCTGAAATAAAAGAGTCATTGAATAACTTTAGACAAAGCTTAAAAAAGAAAGTTATGAAGGCTGCTGAGAAACATAACAAATAAAATTGCTAAGCTACACTGAGTCCCATTTAGATATTAAGAAAGTTGCCAAAATAATTAAAGAAGGGTCTACAATTTGCTATCCTACGGAAACTTTATACGGCCTTGGTTGTAATTGCGAAAATCAAAGAGCAATAGACAAAATTTATGATATAAAAAAGAGAGAGAAAGAAAAGAATTTTACACTTTTGTTTAAAGATTTAAATATGCTAAGCGATAATTGTGAAACTAGCGATTCTGAAACTAGGCTAATTAATAAATTTTCTCCTGGTCCTTTCTCAATATTGCTAAAAGTAAAAAAACAATCATCAATTAATAGTAAAATCATTAGCGCTAATAAAGAAGTATGCTGCAGAATCTCTTCTCATCCTTTCGTAATTCGACTTTTTGAAGTCTTGGACACACCTATAGTTTCTACTAGTGCTAACCTTAGTGGAAATAATAATATTTTTTTATTTAAAACAATATATAATACTTTTCATAATTTAGTTGATTGCATAATTGACTATGGCGATATAAATAAGTCTCTCGGATCAACAATTGTTAAAGACACAAGTAATGATCTTGCAATTATTCGAGAAGGTGATTTAAGCTCAAGCTTGATAATGGATTTTTATAATGGCAAAAGTTAAAGGTTTTAAAGCTTTAAGGTATAACGAAGAAAAAGTAAACAATATTAGTGATGTCATAGCTCCTCCTTATGATGTTATAAACAAAGAACAGCAAGAACATCTTTATTCGCTCCACGAAAACAATATAATCAAAGTTGATCTGAATAAGACTGAAGGTGATACAAAATATGAGGAAGCAAAATCTATATTCAACTCGTGGATAAATGACCAGGTCTTAATTCAGGAAGAAAAGGAGTGCATTTACCCATATCATCAGACTTTTACTTACAAAGGAAAGGATTACGAAAGAATTGGTATAATTGCGCTTGTAAAACTATCAGAATTTAGTGACAAGATAATCCTGCCTCATGAAGAAACTTTTAGTGGCCCCAAGGCTGACAGATTAAAATTAATGAAATCATGTAAAACTAATATAAGCCCTATATTTGGTGTATATGACAACTCTGATAATAAAGTTGAAAAGTTAGTTAAAGAATTCATAAAATCAAATAACCCCATAATTGAAGCAAAATCTCTCGACGGAATAATGAATAAACTTTGGAAAATTGACAATTTCCAGACAATTAGCGAGATCTCATCTTACTTTGAGACAAAAGAAATACTAATTGCTGACGGACACCATAGGTATGAGACGTCGCTTAATTATCATAGGGAAAACCCAGATAGTGAAACAGAGAATGTAATGTTTTATTTAACTGGAACAATTCAAGAAGGATTGTTAATTAATCCGACTCACAGAATACTAAATAAAACTTCATCATCTAAGGACATCACAGGAAGTGTTTTGGAAAGTTTCTATACTGAGAAATGGTTAGGGGATATGAATGAAGATTCTTTGGAGCCTGATGAATTCTTTTATATAGATAAGAAAAATGACACTAATCTTAAATGCAAGATTAAAGAAAAGGATCTTGTAAGTTTTTACTCAATGAGCGTCTATGCAGTCCAAGAAAAAATAATAGATTTATTTAAAGAAAGTTATGAGAACGTTGGGCACTTTAAAAGCTTAGAGGATGCAAAATCAAGCATTAATTCAGAATCTATAGGGTTAATATTGCCAAAATTCATACCTGCAGACATTATGAAAGTCGTTCTTAACAATGATAAAATGCCTCAAAAATCAACTTACTTTTACCCTAAAGTTGCTACTGGATTATTATTCAATAAATTATATTAAATGATTTATAATCAAATATAGATGAAGAAAATAAATATTAGAAACTTTAGTATCATTGCTCATATAGACCATGGTAAATCCACGCTCGCCGACAGAATCTTAGAGCTTACTAACACAGTAACAAAAAGAGATATGACTAACCAATTCTTAGACAATATGGATATTGAAAGAGAAAGAGGCATTACAATTAAATCTCAATCAGTACGAATAAACTACAAGGATAAGAATGGGGAAGATTATATATTTAATCTTATAGACACCCCAGGTCATGTTGATTTTAGTTACGAGGTATCACGAAGTCTTATGGCATGCGAAGGAGTTCTGCTGGTTGTAGATGCAACACAAGGTGTTGAAGCGCAGACACTAGCTCATGCTTTTCTTGCAGCCGATATGGGACTAGAAATAATTCCAATTATCAACAAAATAGATTTACCATCCTCAGATCCTGAAAAGGTTTGCGAAGAGATAGAAAACACTATTGGGGTGGATTGCACCAATGCTATTTTAGTCAGCGCTAAGACTGGAGAAGGTGTTCTTGGTATTATAGACGAGGTTATAGAGAAAGTTCCAGCTCCTAATGTTGACTCTTCTGATCATTTTAAAGCCCTAGTTATTGATAGCTGGTTTGATACTTACTTGGGCGTGGTTCTTTTGGTTAGGGTATTTAATGGGACCTTAAAGGTAGGAGAAAAAATTAAAATGATGGCAACCGAAAGAGCCTATGAAACTAGGAATCTAGGAATCTTTAATCCAAAATCTAAAAGTGTTAAAAATTTAAGTTCCGGGGAGGTAGGTTTCATAACCGCCTCTATTAAAGAGCTTGGTGATGCAAAAGTTGGTGATACTGTTACTCTTGCTGATAAGCCAGCCTCAGAGCCACTAAAAGGGTTTAAAAACATTAAGCCTATGGTTTTTTGCGGCCTTTACCCTATTGATTCCAATTTTTATGAGCAACTAAAGGAAGCTTTAGAAAAAATTAGCTTAAACGATTCTTCTATTGACTATGAAGCAGAAAATTCTGCTGCACTTGGTTTTGGATTTAGATGCGGATTCTTAGGATTGCTTCATATGGAAATTATAAAGGAGAGATTAGAGAGAGAATTTAATTTATCTTTGATAGCAACCTCTCCAACTGTAGTTTATGAAGTTGATAAAACAAATGGGAAAATAGTTAAGGTTGATAACCCCAAGAACCTGCCTAACTTAAGTGAAATTAATAAAATTAGGGAGCCATTTGTTTTAGTAAGTCTTCATTCACCTAAAAGTTTCTTGGGTGGGTTATTAGAACTTTGCGAATCCAGACGTGGTGTTCAAAAGAATATAAACTTTATATCAGAGGAAAGGCTTATTCTTGAGTATGAAATTCCTCTATCAGAAATGATTTATGATTTTTACAATAAAGTTAAATCAATAACTAAAGGTTATTGTTCTATGGATTATGAGCCTACGAATCTAGTAGAATCTGATCTTGTTAAACTTGATACATTAATAAATGGTGAAGTAGTTGATGCTCTTTCTTTAATAACTCATAGAACAAATTCATATTATCGTGGTAGAGATATTACTGAGCAACTTAAAGAAATAATACCTAGGCAGCTATTTGAAGTTAGGATTCAAGCAGCAATAGGGTCAAAAATTATAGCCAGCGAAACAGTTAAAGCTTTAAGGAAAGATGTAACAGCTAAGTGTTATGGAGGAGATGTTTCTAGAAAAAGAAAGCTACTTGATAAGCAAAAAGAGGGGAAAAAAAGAATGAAGAATGTAGGGAGCGTGGAAATACCGCAAGAAGCTTTCATGGCCGTATTAACAAGTAAAGAATAAAGTAATTTTCAGTTTTTAACAGCTATTTATATGATTTAAAATCGTATAGATTTAAAATGTACTATTATAGAGTCTAAAAACTACGTCCTGGTCATCATTGCTGTTATTGCATGAGTTGCTGCACTTGTTGCATTTGGATTAGTAATAACATTAATTAAAGAAGGTAACCCAGATTTTGCAGCTCTTTCTAATGCTGGGATTAAATCCTTTGAATCTTTGACAAGTTCACCATAACCCCCCATTGCTTTGACTATTTCGTGAAACTTTATGAAAGGCAATTCATGTCCTGCGGGTGTATTGTCTGATCCATATGTAAGCCAGTGTTGATGCTTTGTCATTCCCCAAGACTGATCATTGCAAACTACACATACAAAAGGAAGATTATGTTTAACCGCAGTTTCAAACTCCATTAAATTCATTCCTACAGCACCGTCTCCTGTTATTAGAACGACCTGTCTATCAGGAAAAGCTGTCTTGCTTCCTAGGGCAAAAGGTACGCCTACCCCCATACAGCCTAATGGGCCCCCTTTTACATAAATACCAGAGCTATCTACGTTGTAAGTTGAGTCAGTCCAAGCTTGAGTATCTCCTCCATCAATACAAAGCATGATGTCCTTTCCAAAATAATCCTCTACAGCCTTTACTACTCTTAGCACATGTAGAGGTTTCTTGTCACTCAGCTTCAATTTCTCGACTTGAGACCATTCTTCCCTCTTCCACTCTTTGCAAGTATCTAGCCATTTTGTAAAATTCAAATCTTTGCCAAGATTTGAATTTAACTTCACAATTGCTTTTCTAATATCAGATAAGATTGGAAGGTCAGCAGGTCTATTCCTTCCTATTTCTTCGACTTCTATGTCTACCTGTATTACCTTTGCTTCAGGATTAAATGTTCGTCCCCATCCTATATATAAACTAAGTCTCACTCCCAGCAATATAATTAAATCGGACTCTGAAGTAGCTTTTTTGAAACCATTAAGTGCTGATGGACTAGCTTGGCCCATGCAATTTTCATGATTATCTGAAACCACGCCTCTTCCAAAATTAAGAGTAAAAATTGGGGCATTAATTTTTTCAACAAGCTCCTTCAAGGAATCTTCTGCTCCAGAATACCAAGACCCACTTCCAGTTAAAATGACAGGTCTTGAAGATGATGAGAGTAATTCTTTGAACTTCTCACAATCTTCATCTGACATTTCAGGATTAGAAATCATTTCTATTTGCGGATTATCAAGCTGGCTAGAATCTACTTCTTCATACAAAACTTCATGAGGGAACCCTAAGTAAACAGGTCCAGGTCTCCCAGTAATACACATCTTAAAAGCTTGTGCAGTGTATTCACACAATCTTTTGGTATCATAAACTGTCTTAGCCCATTTTGTCACAGGCTTTACCATATTCTCCTGGTCTATCTCCTGTAAGGGAAGCCTATCTAACTCTTCTACTCCGGAATTACCAGACAAGAAAATACACGGTGAGTTTGACAAAAAAGCTCCTGACATTCCTGTTATTACATTTGTTAAACCGGGTCCAGCTGTAACTAGACATACTCCAGGGGTTTTTGTAACTCTCCCGTAAGCATCTGCAGCCATAGAGGCTCCTTGTTCATGATGAGTATCAATTAAGTTAATGCCCATTTCTTTACAGGCATTATAAATTGGATTTATATGTCCGCCAGCGAGAGTAAATATATCTTTGACCCCTAAATCCTTAAGAGTCTTAACAATTGCTTGACCACCATCTATTTTTTTATTCATAGTTTTTAAACTTGTATAGTATAATGTATAAAAAATACAAAATCATTGTACTGGAGGTACAAAATGTCTGAAGACAAAACAAACAAGGAAGAGAAGAATGAGCCTAAACAACCTAACCCCGAAGATGCTATGAAGGCAATTCAATCGTCGATAGCGAACGCTTTTAATTTAGGACTCCAAACTCAGCCTAAAGAGAAGACAGATAGCATAGCAGATATTGTAAAAGTCATACAGGATACTATTTATGGACAACTTAAACAAGCCTATGGAGATGTGCCTGAAGACTTTATCAGAGCCAATGCGGAATTCTTTGTCCAAGTTGCAACAATGGGATATATAGTACCAAGAGTCTGTGCTTTTGATCAAGACTTTCAAACTAGACTGTTTAAATTAATAGAAGAAAGAGTCTTGGAAACTCAAAAAGCTGCCCAAGAACAAGCTGGAGCCTCTGAGAGCAAGATTATCACTGAAGAAAAGAAAATAATAGTTTAATTGAATATTTTAGTAACTGGGGCTACCGGCTATATAGGACCTTTCCTTATTGAAAGACTTAAAAAAGAAGGCCATCTTGTAAGTATTTTAGTAAGAAAACAAAGTGATTATGATCGTCTAGATTGCTCGGGGTATAATTGCTTTCTGGGGGATGTTACAAATCCAAATTCATTGAAAGGGATATTTAACAATATAGATGTACTTTTTCATCTCGCGAACATTGCCTCATGGTGGCTACCCAATAATCAGACTTATTATGACATCAATGTAGGTGGAACCATCAATTTAATGGAAGAAGCTAGAAACGCAGACCTGAAGAGAATCATTCATATCAGTAGCATTGCTGCGATTAGACAACCAGATGGAGCAATAGCTGACGAAGAATCAGAACACAAAGGAGATTTCGAAAGTCATTACAGCAGGTCAAAGTTTCTTGTAGAAAAAGAGATAAGAAAGTACTTAAAAATTGGACTTCCTATAGTAACTCTAAGCCCTGGAGTAGTAACAGGGCCCAATGACACAAAAACTTTCGGTAAGACTGTTGTGGGCATAGCTAACAAAAAAGTTAAAGCAAAATTCTTTCCAGACTCTTATATACCTTTGGTCTATATAGATGATGTTGTTGAAATGATGATCAAAGGAATNAACCTAAATGTAGGAGANAAATACATAGTAGTAGGAGAAAATATTAAGATTGGGGATGTATTTGATAAAGTTTGTAGAATAATCGGCAAAGAACCTATTACAAAAATAACACCGGGGGNATTNTTAATCNTTATATCATATTTCTCCGAACTAGTTAGTTTTTTTACTAAGAAAAGACCGTCTCTTCCTNTTGATGGACTTAANGCAATTAAAATTGGAGCATCNGCAAGTTCGCAAAAATCTATCAATAAATTAGAAATGAAATATCTTAATGCAGACCAAATTCTTAGCAAATCTATAGAGTGGTATAAAGAAAATAATTTNATCAATGATTAAAGGGACTTAANATAGGATTAGTTTAAGAAAAATTTGACATATTCTTTTCTTTATATAAATTTGGGTTTCTATGGGTTCTAATAAATGTCTAATAATTGCTGAGAAACCAAGTGTAGCAAGTTTNATTGCTACGGCACTGTCTGTTCAGAANAAATCTCGTAAGGCNGAGTTTTATGAAAGTGATNACTATATAATCACNTCAGCNCAAGGACATGTAGTCGAGTATGAAAAACCAAAACAAAAATGGAGCCTCGAAGCTTTNCCNCTTAACAGACCAAAAAAACTCCAACCAATNATAAGAGTTAANTCTAAGGTCGATCTAATNAAGAAATTAGCAAAGCGAGATGATATAGAATATTTAGTAAATGCGTGTGATGCTGGAAGAGAAGGAGAACTTATTTTCTACCAGCTTGTTGATTATTTAAAAGTTACTAAACCTTGTAAAAGATTGTGGCTTCAATCAATGACTAAAGATGGAATATCAAAAGCTTTTGTTGACTTAAANCCTCAGGAAGCNTTTAAAGGATTAAGAGATTCAGCACTTGCGAGGACGCATGCTGACTGGATAATCGGCATGAATGGTACNAGGGCAATAACNGCCTGGTCNAGTAANGCATACAATGTAGGCTTTAACAAACAGGTTGTTGGCAGAGTAAAGACNCCGACTTTGGCTTTAGTAGTTAAGAGGGATTTAGAAATTGAAAACTTCGAATCTGAAGTTTATTATCAAATTACAGCAAAATTTAAAACTGATACTGGNGAATATGAAGGAATATTCCTTGATAAAGAGTTNNACAATAAAAAACTTAGTCTCGAAGAAAAGAGGGTAAGGAAGAATGATAGANTTTTTGATNCTGAAGTTGCTGAGTTAATAGTTTCATCCACTGTNGATTCAGACGGTAGCATTACTGAGGTTGTTAAGCCAANGAAAGAATACTCAGAGGCTTTGTTTGATTTAACTAGNTTACAAAGAGANGCAAATAGTAGGTTTGGGTTTACAGCAAGAACGACTCTACAAATTACCCAAAACCTTTATCAACCAAGATCAGGNGAAGGTTATGTTACTTATCCAAGAACNGACTCNAGNCGACTTCCTAATGANTATCCTGACCTAGTCTTAGAGACAATTAAAAATTTCAAAAGTACTAAATATGAAAGATATTCTGAATTTATTGTAGAAAATAATATGGTTAATTCTGATGACAAAAAAGTNTTTGACTCATCTAAAGTATCTGATCACTTTGCAATAATACCAACGAATATCATTCCTTCGTTTACTAAGCTATCTGATCAAGAAGCTAAAATTTACGATTTAATAGTAAAAAGGTTTTTAGCAATTTTTTATCCCCCTGTTATTACAAAGGAGACTGTNCGAGATACCATAGTGAATGGTAATACTTATAGAACTAAGGGTAAAATTCTAATTGATAAAGGTTGGAAAGAAGTCCTAGATAGTACTACATCAGAAACAATCCTTAATGCAATTGACCCAAATGAAAAAGCTAAATGCATTAAAGCAAACAAGACNGAACANAAAACNAACCCAAAGCCTAGATATACTGACTCAACNCTACTCAGAGCAATGGAAACTGCAGGTAATGATATTGAGGATGAAGAATTAGCTCTTGCAATGAAAAACAAAGGTATAGGGACCCCCGCAACNCGNGCTAATACGATTGAAGACCTAATTAAAGAAAGCTACTTGTTNAGAACNGAAGAGGAAAGCGGAAAGAAATGTATTGCTTCCCATATTAGAGGAAGGCAGCTAATAAATGACTTATCAATCCTAGATCTTAGCAGATTAACTTCTGCTAACTTAACTGGGGAATGGGAGNTAAGGTTAAGTGAGATGGAACGTGAAAGCTATAACTANGANGATTTTATGAAAGAAATTGATGAAATGCGTGACGAGATTATTGAAAAAGCTAAAAAAGTAAAAGTAGATACAGACAAATTNATAAGGCCTCTTGGTATTGATTGCCCTATTACTGGGCTACCAGTTATGGAGACATTNAATAGATTTACAACAGATAAGCCAGATGAATCAACCAACATAAATAAAATTATTTCTGGAAGACCTACAAGTAGAGAAGAAGCAATTCAGTTAATTAAATCCTACAATGGAAAAGAAGGAAGACTAAAGCTNAGTGGCTTCCTAAGTAGATTCGGGACATTCTATGATTCAGATGTAGTCTTAAAATCTTCTGGTAAGTATGAACTTGACTGGGGTCAAGACAAAGANGTTGACCTAAAAGAGAAGAATCAACTAGAGTATTTTGACTATATAAAATCTGAAGTTTTCTATGATGATAAGTTTTATTATTTTGGNAAAAATGGTTCTAATAGAATCTCAACCTTAATACTCTCNCCCTATCTTAATTCAGAGGACGAAGAAGAAAAGAAGAAATTTTCACTNCCTATAGATGAAGCAAAAAAACTCTTTAAAGGAGAAAAGACTTCTCCACTTCAATTTAAGTCAAAAAGGAAGAATGCAAGAAAACCCTTTTTTAAGGCNAGGTTNTACCTAGATGACAAATTNAGGCCTAAATTTGAGATGATCAAACCAGATAAAGTNGAAACTAAAAAAACTAGTTGAATTAAATTATNTTAATTATAATCTAATAATATGTTCGAAAAAATAACTGAGAAACTAACCTCTTCTTTTAAGAAACTTAGAGGTAACAGTACTCTGACTGAGCANAATATTGAGGAATCNCTTAAAGAAATAAGAATGAGNCTGCTAGAAGCAGATGTTAACTATAAAGTTGTTAAGAATTTAGTNGAATCCATTAAACAAAAAGCANTAGGACAAGAAGTCCTTGATAGTGTTTCACCAAGNGAGCAATTTATCAAAATTTTTAANGATGANCTTACGAACCTNCTTGGTTCCGAAACTTCTCATTTAAATATAAAAGTTTCCCCNCCTGCAATTATAATGCTTGCTGGACTACAGGGTTCAGGTAAAACTACTACTGCAGCAAAACTTTCAAAATATTTAAAAGAAAAAGAAAAAAGAAATCCTTGCTTAGTCTCAGTTGATATCTATCGACCAGCAGCGATACAACAATTAAAAATTCTTTCAGAAAAAATTAAAGTTGGTTTTATAGAAAATGATTCTAAGAATGTAGTCGAAATTTGCTCAAAAGCTAAAGATTTCGCATATAACAATGGCTTTGATACTCTCATAATTGATACAGCGGGTAGATTACAGATAGACAAAGAAATGATTGAAGAACTTAAAGCAATAAAAAAGAAAATTAGTGTCCATGAGACAATACTTGTAATAGATTCAATGATTGGACAAGAAGCTATTAATGTTGCTGAGAAGTTTAATCAGGAAATAGAATTAGATGGAATGATATTAACAAAACTTGATGGTGATGCTAGAGGCGGGGCAGCGCTATCTGCAAAATTTATTACTGGTAAACCAATTAAATTTTATGGTTCGGGTGAAGGGCTAGAAATGCTTGACATATTCCACCCAGAAAGAATGGCTTCAAGGATTCTAGGAATGGGTGACATTGTCTCCTTAGTTGAAAAAGCAGGGGAGACAATTAATGAAGACGAAGCAGAAAAGATTTCCAAAAAGCTTGTGGCAAACGAATTCAATTTTAATGATTTTAGAGATGCTATCAAACAGATGAATAAACTTGGATCACTAAAGAGTACTCTTTCAATGATTCCTGGCATGGGGAACCTTTCGAAGGATGAGAAGGCTATGTCTAATGCTAATAAGGAGCTTAAAAAGACTATTTCAATTATTGATTCAATGACTACAAAAGAAAGATTAGACTATTCTCTTCTTAATGGAAGCAGGAGAAGAAGGATTGCAAAAGGCAGCGGGACATCAGTTCAAGATATAAATTTATTAGTTAAAAAATTCCTTCAGATGAGAAAGATGTCTAAGAATATGGGGAAAATGAAAAAAAAATCTAAAAATATGTTGAATTTTAATTAATCTTAATCATTATTAAGTGACGGAGGATTTATGATAAAAATAAGATTAGCTCGTTTAGGAAGAAAAAAGAGACCATTTTATAGAGTTGTAGCGATTAATTCTAGATCTCCTAGGGATGGAAAGTTTTTAGAAATTCTTGGAACGTATGATCCACTTCAAGAACCATCAGAATTTAAAATCAACAAAGAGAGACTTGATGACTGGGTTAAAAAAGGAGCTCAACTTAGTAACAGACTTCAGAAGCTTACAGACCCAGATAAATATGCAGACTTAGTAAAAAATAAACCAAAAAGGAAACCGAAAAAAGAAGTGCCAATTGAAGCAAAGGAAGAGGCTACTACTGAGGAAGCACCGGTTGAAGCGAAGGAAGAGGCTCCTACTGAGGAAGCACCGGTTGAAGCGAAGGAAGAGGCTCCCGCTGAAGAGGCACCTGTAGATACAAAAGAAGAGGCTCCTGCTGAGGAAACTAAAGAATAAAAAACTGGGAAGCTGCGTTATAAATGGAAGAAAGGAAGTTTCAAAAGCTAGCTAATAGTTAATTCTATTACTAGGTATAGTTGTTTTTAAAAAATTTAAGCTTATTTAAACCAATTATAGTATAATTCTTTAATAGAGGTTGATATGGATAAAGTTGCCGAATTAATCAAGCTTATAGCAAGTTCTCTTGTTGATAAGCCAGATGAAGTTCAGATTCAAGAAGTTGCAGGTGATTCTACAACAGTATATGAGCTTAAAGTAGCTCAAGAAGATTTAGGTAAAATTATAGGTAAGCAAGGAAAGACGGCTAAAGCAATGAGAGTTCTTCTTGGTGCAGCAGCAGCCAAAGACAAAAGAAGAGCAGTTCTAGAAATAATAGAATAGTAAAAATGTCTTTTCTCTTCGTTGGCACATTAAAAAGAGTTGTTAATTCTAAAAATGTTTTCCGCCTACTTTCTTCCTTTTTCAATTATTTAAATATTAATCAGATGAAAAATATATACTTTGAGTGCTATGGTGAAAAAATCCCATTAAATTTTGAGCTATTAGAATCAAGTGATAAGACTATTTTGATACAGATTAGTGACAGCCAAATTCTTGAATTAGAAACATCAGAAAAATTTAAATTATATACAGAGCAAAAATATTTACCAAAACTTGATAAAAATGAGTATTTAAATAATGACCTGC
The DNA here is from genome assembly GCA_002701925.2 of bacterium. GTDB lineage: Bacteria > Desulfobacterota_D > UBA1144 > UBA1144 > UBA1144. The sequence goes on along the minus strand of NZWJ02000008.1, from coordinate 7,678 downwards.
TGAATTGCCAAGCGATATCTCAGGAGGGTGAATCTTTTGGAAAAGTATCAAGAGTTCTCAGTTCAAATAATTCAACACTAATAGAAATTCTATACAATGAAAAATCTTATATTGTTCCCTTTAATGATTCGTTCATTATTAAAATCGATATATCTGGGAAATCTATTATCATTAAAAACTTAGCGGAGTTATCAAATTTATGATTTTTAATATTCTCAGTGTTTTTAAAGAAATGTTAAAACCTTCCCTCAAGTATGGAATTATTTCTAGGGCTATAAAGAACAAGAAAATTAAAGTTAATTTGTATAGTTACAATGACTTTCTTATAAAAGGAGAGAGGCTTGATGATAGTCAATATGGCGGAGATCCTGGCATGGTCATTTCGTATAATAGTGCGTCAAAAGCTCTAAGGCACATAAAGGAAAATAATTTAAATACAAAAACAATCTTTTTAACGCCTAAAGGGGAAAAGCTTAACAATAAGATGGTTAAAGAACTCTCGAAATATGATAATTTATCTATAGTTTGCGGGAGATACGAAGGTTTCGACCAAAGATTAGTAGATCAATTTTGTGACTTTGAAATATCTTCTGGGGACTACATTGTCTCTGGTGGTGAAATTCCTGCTCTTATTGTTTTGGACTCTGTGAGTAGGACATTGGAGGGTGTTGTAGGAAACAAAGAATCCGTAAACAAAGATAGTTTGCAAGGCTCACTACTAAAGCATCCTGTGTATACGCGACCATCAAAATTGAAAGCAGGGAAAGTTCCTGAGGTCCTAATATCTGGTAATCATAAAAAAATAGATAAGTTTAATAGAAACGCTTCACTATTAACTACACTTGAGAAAAGAGAGGATCTTCTTGAAAATGCAATTCTTAGCAGAGAAGAAAGAGAGCTGTTAAGAGAAGTTAAAGAATCTAAGATAAAATCCAACTGTTACCTAGCCCTAGTTCATTACCCAGTTGAAAATATAAAAAAAGAAGTTATTAAAACATCTTTAACAAACCTTGATATTCAAGATATAGCAAGATCGTGTATGACCTATAAAATTAAAAAATACTTTATTACACACCCTATCAAGGAACAAAGAAAATTAGCTGAAAATGTTTTGAGTTATTGGGAAAATAGTAAAAATATAAGGAACAAGAATACGAAGCATAGTGCATTAGAGTTAATAGAAATTGCTAAGGATATAAAAGAAGTTGTATCTTCTATTAAGCAAATTCATGGCGAAAAGCCTAAAATAGTTGCAACAGACGCAAGAATTATGCATAATATGATAAATTATTCTGAGATTAGGGAAAAGATAGAAACAAGTGATTCTCCATTNTTGTTTTTATTTGGTACTGGTTGGGGTTTAACTGAGGAAGTATTAATNAAGTCTGATTATATTTTAAAGCCTGTTGGTAGTTATTCAAAATATAATCACTTATCAGTTAGAAGTGCAGTAGCAATAATATTAGATAGAATCTTCGGATGTAATTTTTAGGTGAGATTATGAATACAATAGATAAATTAGAAGCTAAAAGCTTAAAAGAAATACCTTCTTTCAAATCTGGTGATACAGTTGCTGTTTCATACAAGATTAAAGAGGGCGACAAAGAAAGAATTCAAATCTTTGAAGGCATTGTAATTTCGAAAAGTGGTGGAAGTATAAGAGAAACTTTTACTGTCAGAAAAATCTCATACGGAATAGGNACTGAAAGAATATTCCCNGTACACTCTAAGCAGATAGATAAGATAGAAGTTAAGAAGAAAGGAANAGTAAGAAGAGCTAAACTATATTATATTCGAGGACTGTCNAAGAAAGCTTCAAGAATTAAAGAAAGTTTAAAATAATTAATTNTTCATCGCTTTAAAAAATCTNTGAAGTGTNGCAATTAAAGATANAACTGCAATAAATACAATAGTAAACATTAATATAGAATGATTTATTCCAAGTATTTGAACATCATAGAACTCTAAGCATCCGCTAATTAAACCTCCAAGACCTAAGCATACTACCCTCTCAGGTCTTTGCATTAATCCTATGTTGGAATNAAAACCATGGTTATCTGCTGCAGACTTCACATAGCTAACTGTAAGACTAAAAACAGTTGCNAGAAACACTACATAGACAAATNCACNAGAAGAAAATTTGATTAATAATCCAAACATAACAACAATCTCTGAGAATCTATCTAGACAACTATCTAANAAAGCCCCCTTAGTTGAAGTTACATTATTAATTCTTGCAACTCTTCCATCGAGAATATCAAAACTAGAGCCTGCTAAAAGGACTAANGAGCCCAAGAAAATCCAGTCNGCAGCATACAAATAACAAGTTANAAAAGAAATAGTGAAGGACATAAATGTCAGGAAATTNGGATTGATCCTAGATTTTGCTAAATTCTCTTCAACAGGNGATATTATAAATGTCCACCACTCCTTGAATACACTAGAAATTATAGTCTCATCCGAATAACCGCCAGGGTTTTTAGTTGCCTTCTTAACNACTTCATCAAANGTATTATTTTTGGTAGCTTTTAATAGACTAATAACTATTTTATAACTTACTACAAGNAAGATAATTATTAAAAAAATCAAGTGTGGNTCAGCAAGTTTAAGAAAATTGTTCATTTATAATTCCTAAAGAATAATATAAAATTTATCACATTCTATCCGGNGATGAAACACCCAGCAAATTTAATCCATTAGCAAAAACTACTCTTAAGGAATANAGCAAAGAAATTCGTGCAGATGAAACAGATNGATCCTCTACCAAAACTTTAGTTATTTTGTAATANCCATGAAAAATTGAAGCTAATTCTTGCAAATAGAAAGCTACTTTATGTGGAGCNANGCTAGATGATGCTTCTCTAACAACTACAGGAAAATCTAANATCTTCTTTATTAGGGCAATCTCCTTCTCNCTGTTTAGTAACGATAAGTCAACNTTTTCGNTATCAAAAGACTCNCTATTATATTTCTTCAAAATACTATTTATTCTTGCATTTGCATATTGAATATAATAGATAGGGTTCTCATCTGATCCNTNCCTACACTTATCTAAATCAAAATCAAAGTGAGAATCACTNCTTCTGCTAACCATTAAGAATCTAACCAAATCCCCATTAAACTCTTCTAACATGTCCTTTATTGTTATNTATGTTCCTGACCTTTTAGACATAGAAACATCCTCTCCATCCTTAACAAGTCTAACGAACTGTATTAAAACAAACTGTAATTTATCTAAGTCATTTGATAGCAGCNTCATTGAAGCTTTTAATCTTGAAATGTGGCTGTGATGATCNGCTCCCCAGATGTTAAGTATTACTTTATAGTCTCTATTAAACTTATTATGATGATATGCAATNTCGTTCATAAAATATGTTGAAGAATTATCGGATTTCTTTATAACCCAATCATCGTTATCACCAAATTCCGAAGTTTTAATCCAGCTAGCTCCGTCTTTAGAATANGAGCCATTCAATGATGACAATAAATTATATATCTCAGCAATATACTTAGATTCATGTATTTGTTTCCTCTCAGAGAACCATGTGTCNAATTCAATATTTAACTCTTTGAGATCTATTTCAATTTGCTCCCTTAGNTAATCNACAGCAAAGTTAGAGAAGAATAATAAATCTTCTCCTAGAAGAGACTCTTTGNCCATCTTGGAAACTAATAATTCTGCAATCTCAATTAAATAGTCTCCTTTATAGCCACCCTCAGGAATTTGATTATCAATCCCTAATTTTTCAAAAACTCTAGCCTTTAATGACTCGCCCAATAAGGCAATTTGGTTTCCATAGTCATTCANATAATATTCTTTAGTTACATTATNGCCAGTAAAAGAGAGTATTCGCGATATTGAATCACCNACGGCGGCATTTCTAAGNTGNCCTAGGTGCAAGAAACCTGTGGGATTCGCTGAAACAAATTCAAGTAGGACTTTTGTTCCATTGTTTTGCATGGATCCAAACCCAGATCCAAGACTNCTGACTTCTTTTAANAAAGACTGNTAAGTTTTATTTGATATAACAAAATTAATAAAACCCGGTTTCTCAATAGTAATTTTATCGAAGAAATCGTCTTTATTGCTCTCAATAACTTTCCTCATTTTCTCAGCTANTTCCAATGGTTTAGACCGNANAGTAGAAGAGTTTAATAATGCAAAATTTGTAGANAAATCTCCATGATTAATATTCTTTGGNACAGAGAGATTAAGCTTAGTAAAATCTAAGTCACTGAACTCTTTTTCCTGAAGCAAGTAGCTCTGAATCTTCTCTAGAATTTTTTCTTGTAACATTTTATNTTAAATGCTCCGTAAAATTAATTAATTCACCCGAGAAAATATTGTCTTTAAAAGATACTATGGATATTGCCCCAGAGTCAGTNGTATAGTTACTAAAAAATTTCAATTGTTTACCCTCAATCATACAAAGNANGCAAGCTATAACTAANTTGTGNGTNACGACAAGAACTTTGGAGCTCATTGAATAATTATTAACTAAATTTTTCATAAATAACCAGANTCTTTCTTGAACTTCACCAAGAGTTTCNCCATTAGGAAGTCTNAACTCTTCTGGGTTCTCTCTCCAAATTTTGAGTTCTTCTGAATATTCTTTCCTTAAATGGCTCAAAGATAGTCCTTCAAAATCTCCTTGGTTCATCTCTCTTAAGTCTTCAGAATAATTTACTTTGAATCTATTATCAAAATTAATCTTNTCTAATGTTTGCTGAGCTCTTTTAAGGTTGCTAGAAAANACGAAATCAATCTTCTGATTTAAAAAATATTCCTTCAATNACTCTGCTTGNTTAAACCCTGTGCTATTNAATTCAGTATCNGAGATTCCCTGGCATCTTTCTTNCTTGTTCCACTCAGTTTCACAATGACGAACTAAAATTATTTTCATAGTAAAATATTGTAGACTATATTGAAGATAAGTAATTAGAAAAAGCTTAAATTTAAATATATAGTGTTTAAAAATGTCTCAATACAGAAAAGGATATTTATTTGANAAGAAAACCCATTCAGGAGTAAATGAGATAATATCTAAATTTCCTGAACTGAAATCATATGGCATAGAAAGTAGAGGCAGTAAAGGTGCTGCAGATATTGTTTTCGGAATATATAACAAAAAAAACAAACGAAGAACTTGGTTGGGAATACAGTGCAAGAGNGGATATGTNTCCATGCCAGAGAAAAAAAGAGAGGTCTCTNCNGCAATGAANAACTATGGAATGGTAATGTTNTACTGTACCCCGTCTAAAGAAAANAAAACTATACTTGAATTTTACCCTGATCTAGAGGGNTGGATTAAAGATTGGGTTAAATCNCTAAGCTAGTNCCTCNAACACTGAGTCGTCAATNTCAAAATTTGAGTGAACTTGNTGGACATCATCACAATCTTCTAATAAATCTAACATCTTAAGCATATGNTCTGCNGGCTTGCCTTCTACTCTNACTGAGTTAGAAGGTATCATGGACACCTCAGCTTTTANAATTTCTANATTTTTCTCNTCGAAGCCTTTTCTTANATCCTCAAAGTCCTCNACTTCTGTAAGAACTACAAAAAAACCTTCTTCNACTAAAACATCTTCCGCACCCAGCTCCAAAGCTAAGTCAATAAGAACATCTTCNTGAATGCTTGATGAAGCAACTTCAATCTTNCCTTTCTTCTGGAAGATCCAGGATACNCANCCNGATTCNCCCAGGTTTCCACCAAACTTACTAAATGCTCTTCTAAGCTCTGATACNGTTCTATTCTTGTTATCAGTCATTACCTCAACTAAAACTGCAGTTCCTCCGGGACCATAACCTTCATAAGTTATTTCGACCAAAGCTTCNCCAGCAAGCTCACCTGTNCCTTTTTTAATTGCNCTTTCTGACGTATCTTTTGGCATGTTAGCACTTCTTGCATTTAGAAGGGCCAATCTAAGTCTAGGGTTAGTATCNGGGTCNCCTCCTGCNTCCCTAGCAGCAACGGTAATTTCTCTTATNAGTTTAGTAAAAACCTTGCCTCTCTTAGCGTCTANTGCNCCTTTCTTGTGCTTTATTGAGCTCCATTTAGAATGTCCTGACATTTTTCACCCTGAAAACCAATTCTTAATAAAAGNAAATTAAAATAATTGACTTTCTTTAAAATATGATTATAAATATATATAGAACTAAATTCTACTATTTTAAATTTTTGTCCAACATATAATTTAATTCTAAGGNAANCCATGAGTAAAAAACCAAAAAAAACAGATGATGAAGTCGTTAGTCCTAAAACNTTGGATTTAATGAACTTNAATGAGCTCAGAGATATAAAATCCGCTGATCTTCAAAAACTAGCACTTGACTTAAAAATAGATGATATTGGTCGAATGACTAGGCAAGAAATAATTTATGCTATCTTAAAATCACAATTTGAGAGTAAAGGCGAGATATACGCTGANAGNGTCTTGGAAATATTAAATGAAGGTTATGGTTTTTTAAGATCTCCNAAATATAGTTATTTACCAGGTCCCGANGATATATACGTTTCTAAATCGCANGTTANATCATTTAATTTGAAGTCNGGCGATACTGTNGGNGGATATGTAAGNNTACCTCGTGAAGGTGAAAAGAACTTGGCTCTTCTTAAGATTGAATCGGTCAATTTTGGCGATCCTGATTTTTGTCGNGAAAGAATAAGCTTTAAAAATAGAGTTCCACTCCACCCTAACGAAAGACTTGATATGGAAAACGACCCTGATGAACTTTCCACTAGAATAATAGATATGTTTATTCCAATTGGTAAAGGTCAAAGAGCCTTATTAGTTGCGCCNCCAAGAACAGGGAAAACCGTATTACTTCAAAAGATTGCTAAAGCNATAACTGACAATAATCCAGATGTCTCACTTTTTGTTCTTTTAATTGATGAAAGACCTGAAGAAGTAACAGAGATGGAAAGATCTGTTANAGGTGAGGTTGTAAGTTCNACATTCGATGAGCCNCCACAAAGACATGTTCAAGTTGCAGATATGGTTTTNGAAAAAGCAAAAAGATTAGTAGAACATGGNAATGATGTAGTAATTCTTTTAGATAGCATCACAAGNTTAGCAAGAGCGAGNAANACAGTCTCCCCATCAAGTGGAAGAGTGCTCACNGGTGGCATGGAAGCAAATGCTTTACAAAGACCNAAAAGGTTTTTCGGTGCAGCAAGAAANACTGAAGAAGGAGGGAGCTTAACTATAATAGCAACNGCCTTAATTGAAACAGGAAGCAGNATGGATGATGTTATATTTGAAGAATTTAAAGGNACAGGAAATATGGAAATATACCTCGAAAGNAAACTTGCAGAAAAAAGGGTTTATCCAGCTATAGATNTACAAANATCAGGAACAAGAAAGGANGAGTTATTAATTGACTCNACNGACTTAAATAGAATCTGGCTCCTAAGGAAGGTNCTTAATCCTATGAGCCCNAATGAATCNATGGAATTTTTATTAGATAGAATAAAGAAATCCNAAAGTAATAAAGAGTTTCTTGACTCAATGAATAGTTAGAGGATGCTATTAATANTAATAACACCCCCTAAANCAATTTAACGTTTTCNTTTCTTAGTTGTAGCTTTTTTCTTAGTTGCTGTCTTTTTCTTAACAACTTTTTTCTTAGCTACAGCTTTTTTCTTAGTTGCTGTCTTTTTCTTAACAACTTTTT
>NZWJ02000011.1 GCA_002701925.2 bacterium | reverse complement strand
CAATCTCAGCAATTAAATATTTATTATTATTTACCATTAAGTTTTTTTAGAAGCTTGTTTGACAAACTGGACAAAGAGTGGATGCGCTAAGAATGGCTTTGACTTAAACTCAGGATGAAATTGGCATGCGACAAACCATTTATGTTTCTTAATTTCAATCGCTTCGACTAAATTCCCATCTGGTGACATTCCGCTAAAGATTAATCCATTCCTTGATAGAATAGAATGGTATTTGGGGTTAACTTCATAGCGGTGTCTGTGCCTTTCTTGTATTTTATTTTTTTTGTATGCTTCAAAAACTTTTGTGGACTTTTTTATATCACAAGGATAACTTCCAAGCCTCATATTTCCACCTTTAGAATCAAGATCTTTCTGTTGTTCCATTATATCTATGACTAAATCCTTAGACTTTGTCTTAGCTTCTCTTGTATTAGCGTTTTTAATCCCGCATACATTTCTAGCGTATTCAACTACAGCCATTTGCAAACCTAGGCATATTCCGAAGAAGGGTACATTGTTCTCACGGGCATATTTAATTGCTGAAATCTTGCCTTCAAACCCTCTATCTCCAAACCCGCCAGGAACTAGAATTCCATCGCAACCCTCTAATAGTTTTTTTGGTGATTCTTTCTCTAAATCCTCTGAATCAATATATTTTATTTTTAATTTTAAATTATTAGTAAAAGAAGCGTGGTACAACGCCTCATGTAAGCTCTTATAAGCATCTTTTAAATCAATATATTTCCCAACTACGCCAATTGAGACTTCATTCTTAAGGCGCTTAATCTTAGCAACTATAGTTTCCCATTTTGAAAAATCTGGTTCTTTGGTCCAAATCTTTAAATCTTCCAATATAATAGCATCTAATCCTTCTTTATGAAGAATCAATGGTATTTCATAAATACCGTCAACATCCTTAGCGGTTATAACTGATTCGACATTTAAATTACAAAACAAAGCAATTTTTTCTTTTATATCGTTAGATAAAATCCTATCTGTTCTACAGAGCAATATGTCTGGCTGAATACCAATTGATAAAAGATCTTTAACACTACGCTGTGTTGGTTTAGTTTTTAACTCGCCTGCCGCAGAAAGATAAGGAACGTAAGTTAAATGAATAACTATAGCATTCTCTCTTCCTAGCTGTGATCTAATTTGCCTTATGGATTCAAGAAAAGGTAAGCTCTCGATATCTCCTACTGTTCCCCCAATCTCTACTATGCAAATATCTTGTTTTCCCTCTAATGAATAAATTCTTCTTATAATCTCATCTGTAACATGAGGTATCACCTGGACTGTCTGTCCCAAATAATCCCCTTTCCTTTCTCTAGAAATTACTTCATCATAGACTTTTCCACTTGTAACATTATTTGTTTTAGACAAAGGTGAATTAGTAAACCTTTCATAGTGTCCCAAATCTAAATCTGTCTCAGCACCATCATCAGTAACAAAAACTTCGCCATGTTGATATGGATTCATTGTGCCAGGATCAATATTTAGGTATGGATCCAACTTCTGAATTGTAACCCTCATTCCTCTAGCTTCAAGAAGAGCACCAATACAAGCACTAGCCAAACCCTTCCCTAAGGAAGACATGACTCCCCCGGTCACAAATATATATTTAGTTAATTTTTTATTCATAGGGCTTATTCTTATAATATTTAAAGTTTTGGATATTTACAAATTAAATATTAATTCTTCTAAGCAAATCTCTAACTGCATAATATCTGTGGCTAATCATATTCTTTTGATCTCCACTTAATTCTGCAAAAGTCTTCCCTAGTTCCTCAACATAAAATATGGGATCATAGCCAAAACCTTTCTTTCCCAATGTTGTTTTAAGTATCTTGCCAGAGCATTCTCCAAAAGATGAAATTATTCCATCTTCAGAATTGGGGTTAAAATAAGCTATAGAACATACAAATTTTGCTGACCTGTTCTGTATTCCCTCTAAATTTTTAAGTAATTTTATGATATTTCTTTTATCTGAAGCATTTTTTCCAGAATATCGTGCAGAGAAAAGTCCCGGCTCGTTATTAAGGCTTAGAACTTCAAGACCAGAATCATCAGTAATCAACTCAAAGGGGCATTTATCTTTAAGAGCATTAAGCTTAATTATAGCGTTTTCCGAATAGCTTTTACCAGATTCTTCAACATCAAGTTCAAGATTAAAATATTTTAGTGGTACTGGCTCGAAACTGCTTCCTAGTAAAGCTCTATATTCCTCAACTTTACCAAGATTATTTGAACCTATAAGTATTTTTCTTTTCAATAGAAATTCCTTATTTGGAGGCGCTGGGAATCGAACCCAGGTCCGGAAATCAGCTAAATAGAGCCTCTACGTGCTTATTTTAGCTTTAAATTTAAAAGTACTTTTTGGGCTAAAAAACAAAAAATACTTCGATTCTCTAAAATACTAACAAAAGAGCAGAGAAGAAACTTCTGTTAGGCTCATATTAATGACATCGAAAAAAACCCTATGAGCAAAGTTAATCTCAATGTTGCTACTCTATTTTCTAGGCAGCAAGTTGATTGATTGGTTCTGCACTTATTGTGCGAGTGCCAGTTTAACGAGTTAGCTCTCGGCATGCAGCATCTAAATGCCAAATTTACGTCGAAACCAAATCGCCCCCATAATCCTTTTATATTAGAACATTTTTTCCAAGTATTAAATACTAGTTTTATTTTTAAATGCTNTTCCCAGCTCTCTTTTTAAATCTTTATTCTTTAAATCAGCCCTTTTATCGTACAATTTCTTACCTTTTCCCANGCCTAATTCAAATTTAATAAGATTCTTCTTTGAATAAACTTTNATTGGAATAAGGGTGTANCCCTTTATCTTGATTTTNCCAATTAACTTTCTGATTTCCACCTTGTTAAGAAGCAACTTTCTATCTCTTGTTTCTTCATGAGTGAAATATGAAGAATTATTATACTTAGGGATATATGAATTTANAATAAATATCTCTCCCTTTCTTATNATTGCATAACTTTCTTTGATGCTAAGCTTTCCATCTTTTATTGATTTAACTTCCGANCCAAGCAGTACTGCTCCTGCCTCNAATTTTTCCTCAATGTGGTAATTTCTATTNGCATTAGGATTTGTTGAGTAAATTGCCATCTTAAAAGAGTGTCATAACACCAAAAGCTGCAGAGATTGTTGTTAAAGGTGCTAAATCTTCTTGAGTTTCTACCGCATTCTTNAGNTTTCTAACGGAATTTAGAGCATCATAATAAAGTCTNTCATCTGTGATNAGCTTGCCCAAAGTCCCTTCGCCAGAGCTAACCTTNTNAACTANAGCATTTAAGTTCNTTGATAATTCGTTAATAGAATTATACAACTGATCATCATTAATAAGTCTTCCCAATGANCCTTCATTGGTTGAAAGCTTATCAGTTATAATATTAATCTTTTCTAAGGTTTTTCTTGCTTCATTGTAAACAGCCTCATCATTTACAAGCATTCCNAAGGTTCCNTCGCCACTATCAATCTTTTCTGTAATACTAGAAAAGAACTCTAAGCTTGTCTTCAATTCTGCATANATAGAGGGGTCATTAATCAACTTCCCAACAGTACCCTTAGAAGATGCNACACTAGCCACTACNACATCTAAATTTGTAAGNATAGANCGAATCTTATCATTATATTCATACAATTGACCATTAAAAGTATCTACAGTCTTATCTAACTTAGTAATTAGTGANTTAAAATCAACTGGCTTAATAGANACTAGAACGCCCCCNTCAGATAAGATNTTAGAATTAGGNCTACCAAANGTAATTCCTACATAAGTTGTGCCNAGNAAGCTTGTCATATTTATAGATGCCACTGAATCTTCTTTAATTATTACATTTCTATCAACTGAAAAAACTACAGATACATTTTGACCNGCTAGAGTTATCTTTTTTACAGTTCCAACTTCTACTCCAGAAAGCTTAACTTCATTTCCTACTCTTAATTCACCTACAGAAGNAAAATAGGATGAGTAAGTATTTTCTTTCTTNAGGAAATCAACGCCAGATACAACTTCGAATAAGACCAGGAGAACAATAACNCCTAGTACGAAGAAAACTCCTAACTGTNTCTTTTTATTCATGNTTTATTATATCTCACCTAAATAGGATTTAAAATTGCATTATTTGATTTCTTAACCTCTTCAATATCCCCAGAAATAACTATTTTNCCTTCGTCAAGTATTGAAATCTTATCAGCTATGGAATAAGCCAATCCAATATCATGAGTAACAACAACCTGGGTAATGCTCTTNTCAGAATTTAAGTCATTNATAATTTTNGAGATAATCTTTGTATTNATAGGATCAAGTTCAGCAGTTGGCTCGTCGTATAATATTATATCTGGATTTANTACTANTGATCTTGCAATTGCCACCCTTTTTCTCATTCCNCCACTTAGNTCTGANGGCATCTTGTCTGAAGAATCTCTAATNCCCAAAGAGGTTAGAATATCGTAAGCCTTAGACAGCCTNTCATCNTTGGTACCAATATTATGTTCGTCAAGAAAGATTGTTACATTATCTATTACNCTTAGAGAATTTAACAATGCTGATGATTGAAAAATATATGACATTGTTATGTCATTTTTTGNTAANCTATTNTTTAATTCTTCACCATCAATNAANAGNGATCCTGAATCTGGTTCAAATANTCCAATTAAAATTTTTANAAGAACNGANTTACCTGTTCCNGACTTCCCAAGAATTACATTAACTTGGTTNTTCATAAATTCACATGATATTGAATCTANGATTAATTTATTATCAAATGACTTAGATATATTTTGAATTTTTATTGAATTAAAATTNCTCACAGCAGCCCCACCAGAATTAANAGTCTAGTTAAAAAATAATCTAATATTAATATTGATATAAAAGAAGCAACAACAGACTTGGTAACAGAACTTCCTATTTCTCTAGGGCCTCCTTTTGCCAATAGTCCAATAGAGCAAGAAGCTATGGATATAGTTATAGCAAAGAANATTGATTTAATNAGCCCTACTGCAATGTCNGANACTTTAACAACNTGACTTAGATCATTATAAAAAGATGAAAATGAAACTGATATTGATTGATTCATCGAAGAGATAAAAGAACCTCCAAGCCATCCAATCAAATCCATATATATAACTAAAAAAGGAAGAGTAACTAGGCAGGCAAGGAACCTTGGAAGAACCAGATACCTGACTGGATCAATNTTCATTGTTTTCAAAGCAGAAATTTCTTCNTATATATTCATTGAAGATATCTCAGCNGTAATTGACGAGCCTACTCTCCCAGCCATTAGAATTGCAGCCATAACNGGGGCTAATTCTGTACACAAAGATATTCCCACAATGCCGCCAATCTTGTCTTCTATGCCATATCCAGACAACTGAATCCCAGTTAACAGTGCTAGAACTGAGCCAATTGATAATGAGATTAAGGCTGCAACAGGAAGGGTCCGATTTCCCATATCGAAGACTTGAAATAAAAACTTATCCGACGAAGAGCTAAAGTATTTAATAGATTTTAGGGTTTCCCAAAGCAACTGGAGAAATTCACCAATGCCAACAGCTATACTAAGAAATTTATTCATATATTTATTGGTATATATAATATTCTAATTTTTGACTTCTCTCCAGTCTCTAAACCCAGCAAGCCACCGAGTATGTTAAATTTTCTTTCTTTATTGTGAACTTCACTTGATACAATTGGCAATATAAAGTTGATGCTAAATTCTTTCCTATTGTTGACCTTATCTCTTTCGAATCTTATTAGATTAAACAAAATAGAAGTTTCAGACGAGTTTTCATCATTTCGTATCCTAAATATAGACCACATGGGTGACCAAAATTTTCTTAATTTTTCATTCTTTGAGAAGAAACTTTCTAAAGGTGAGAAAATATGAAACTCATAGCCACCTTCGAAGGTATCCTTGGAATATATTGGCCACAAACTTGAAAATTCCTTAGAAATAGTATTATCCCTCAAATCATAATAAGTATCTTGTTTATATATAAATAAAAGGAAACTTTTTGTCTTAAAATAATCGGTAGAGAGAATTTCGTTTTTATACTTATAAACAGGCCAAAGAAAAAACCCTTTTTCTACATTCTTAGATTTAACATACGAGTAAAAAGGGAAAAACCTTTTACTCTTAATGTTAACGCCCTTTTTATATTGGACTAAGGGCCACGGCATATTATAAGTTGTCTGATTCCTTACTTTGTCAGTATAAACATTAAAAAAGGGCCACAAGAAAGTTTTTGATTGGTGAACTGTAGAAGAAGACGTAAGATAAATTGGAAAATAAACCTTTTCCTCTAAATCTAAACCTTTGGACAGATCTTTCTTGTAGCTGTAGAAAGGCCATAGAAAGAATTTAGATTCCTTTATCACCTCTAATCTCTGTTGATCTACTTTATTCGAATAACCAAACAAAGGCCATAACTTGAAACCTGAAGTATATTTGCCTTCGGTCTTAGCTATAAAGGGCCATAAGAAATGTGTGTTTGATGAATTCTTCTCAATTGTCTTTAAATATAGTGGAAATAGAAAATACTTTACTTCATCTTTAGTGTATTTGTCTTTTAGGTTTCCATAAATCGGGAACAGAGAAAAATAATTATTATCTTCTTTGCCGGACCATGAAACGTCTAATATGGGAAATATTGAGAGATTCTTTTCTTGAAGATTATCGTAATCATTAAAATTTTTGTACCTAATCATTGAAAAAAAAGCCTGAAACTGACTCTGTTGATTGTCCTCTTGGTATCCGATTAATGGGTAGATTACATCTAAGGATCTGTATTTGAGTTCATAATTAGCTTCATAATAGAATAAAGGTCTAAAGGCATAAACTTTAGAGTTCTCGTCTTTCTTATATTCAAAGATTGGGCCCAAGAAAGTTTCTTCGTAAGAAAAAGACAAGGATGGTAACAGAATAGTAAAAAGTAAAAATAAAAAAAACTTCTTCATATATAAACTCTTTTAACTCTTTTGCTAATTCCACAAATAATTTCATAAGGTATAGTCTCAGACAATAGAGCAATATCCTTTGCAGTAATCAAATTTTCCCCAAAAAGAACTACTTCATCACCTATCTTTGGATTAATTGCTTCGGTAAGATCTATCATTGTTAAATCCATGCAAACTCTACCAATAATTTTACACTTTTTATTATTATGTAGTACATAACCAATGTTAGACAAAGACCTTGGAAGGCCGTCAGCGTAACCTATTGGTATCACGCCTATAATCATCTCTTTCTCCGCTATAAAAGTCCTGCCATAACTAACTGAATCTCCAGCTGATATAGTTCTAATCTTTATTAGTGATGACTTTAAAGTCATTACTGGAGAAGTATCATTGGGAATAGCATCTTTAGAGAGTCCGTACAATAATATTCCAGGCCTGACCATATTAATATGAGAGCTAACGAAATTTATTACGGCAGAACTGTTAGCTATATGAAAAAACCCAACATCAGGGATGTTTTCTTTGAATAAAGAAACAATGTTCTCAAATTTATTAATCTGATTAAGAGTAAATGATGAATTTGNAACATCAGATTCAGGTAAATGCGTATAAACACCTTCTAATAAAAGAGCAGGGTTGTTTTTAATGATATTAATTGATTCTTTTATTTCATTAGTGCTGATTCCTAAGCGATTCATGCCNGTATCAATCTTTAGATGAAAACCAATNNNTCCTTNTTTTAGTGAATTAATAAAATCTAATTGAGAAAAATCGAAGATTGTAAATGAAATATTGCTTTTTATTGACTCTATCATTTCTTCGTTTGTTATAGAGCTGAGTATGAGTATTTTTGACTCTATTCCTGCACTTTTTAACTCTAATGCTTCTTCATATGATGCGACAGCAAGNTAATTTANACCTTTTGCNATTAGTGCTTTACTTATCTCAACCGAGCCATGGCCATATGCATCAGCCTTTACTACTGCCAAAATTTCAACATTCTTCCCNATAGTATTTTTTAAATATTCNATATTCTTATTAAGATTACTTAATTTTATTTCAGCAAAGGTTAATGACATTCTTAACTTAATCTAACATAGATGNATTTATTTCTCGAATACTCTGTCTTGAAGTTTAATCTATGATATATTTTCTCTAATCANATGTCATTCTCAAGCTTAGAAAAAAGAGCAACAACAGTAGTTAGCTTNATACTCTCATTAAGGCTTTTGGGCCTATTTATGCTTCTTCCAATNTTTAGTATTTATGCTATAGAATATAAAGACTCGAGCGCCTTCTTAGCTGGTCTTGCCATTGGAATTTATGCTTTAGCACAAGCTATAATGCAGTCACCCCTTGCTTATTTAAGCGANAAATTTGGTAGAAANATAATTNTTATTTCTGGTTTAGTTCTATTCACAGTTGGAAGCTTAACTTGTTACNTTGCTGAGGATATTATGTCGCTAATTCTTGGAAGAGTTATTCAAGGATGTGGNGCNATTAGCTCAGTTGGAGTTGCAACGCTATCTGAAAATACTAGTNCTAGAAATAGAGCNAGTGCATTTACTATAGTTGGGCTATCTGTTGGTGTCTCATTTGTAATTGGCTTTTTAGTNGGTCCTATTATTTCTTCAATGTTTAATTTTAAAATTTTATTCTTATTATTATTTATATTTGGGCTGTTGGCTATAATTACGACTTCAATCTACTACCCTAAAGACAACAATAAAATAGTTGAATCCAAGATGGAATTTAAGCTTAACAAGAATTTAATTAAAATTTATTCATCCTCCTTTATGTTATCATTGGTCTTAAGCATCTTCCTTTTTACTTATCCATTAATGTGGAAGACATTAAAGCTCGATCAAATAAATTTATCCTATGTATACCTTGTAATTTTTCTTCCGGCTGCAATTCTTATTTACCCAATGATTCGACATCTAGAAAAGATTGATAAAATTAATTTAGCTATAAAGGCAGGTTGGTTTTTTCTTTTAATTGCCTTTCTGTCATTTATATCTCTCATTTTCAACGAATTCTCTTTATATTTATTAGGCATACTATTCTTTTTAGGAAGTACCATTTTTCAATCTGTTCTGCCAAGCCTACTCTCGCTCCATGTCTCAGATACCATGAGAGCGACTGGTACTGGACCATTTTATGTAATGAGCTTCTTGGGGCATGCTATAGGAAGTATGTTCGCTGGATTAATTTATTCTCACTCATCGTATTTTAATCTCCCAAATTACTCTGTATTAATCTTAGTATCGCTTTTAATACTAATTATATGGATATTAATTGGAATGCCTAAGTATGCTTTGAAGAAATAAACTCTTAGGTATAATTTGTCTATGTCCTTATTAATCATAATAAACGAATCTCCTTCCTCAAGTAAGACCTGGAATGCTTTGCGACTTTGCGCAGCATTAATAGGACAGGATGAAGAAGTTCAAGTTTTCCTCATGAACGATGGTGTTTTCAACGTGATAATTAATCAAAACCCTCCTGATGAGATTGCAAGTCAAGCCACTTCTAAGAAGTTGTTTGAACTCCACACTTTGGGTGCTGAAATCTTTTATTGTTCTCAGTGCCTTGAATCAAGGGGCATAAACATTAACGATATTGCTCCTGAAATTAAGAAATCAAACCTTCCCAAACTTGCGATACAAATTCAGGAAGCATCTAAGGTTATCAGCTTCTAGTCAACAAACACTAGCTCTCGCAGCTTCTTAACTCTTTCTTCTGTTGGTGGATGAGAACTAAACCATTTACCTACGCCGCCTGAAATAGGACTTATTATAAACATATGACTGGTAGCAGTGTTAACCTCTTTGTTAACTTTTGATCTTGAATGATAGTCTTGAATCTTAACTAGAGCATCTGATAAAAAATTTGGCTTCTTAGTAATTTGAGCTGCTGTATTATCTGCTTTAAACTCCCTTGTTCTAGATATAGCCATTTGAATTATCAAAGCTATTATTGGAGCTATAATTGCGACTAAAATGGTTCCTAAGAAATTACCAGAATTTCTGTTTCCGCGGAAGGCACCAAATATCAATCCCCACTTCAACATGCTTGCTATCATACTTATAGCTCCCGCAAAAGTAGCAGCAACTGATGCAATCAATATATCGTTGTTTTCAATATGGGCTAATTCATGAGCCAAAACACCTTCGATCTCATCAATGCTCAAAAGGTTTATTAATCCCGACGACAGCGCGACGACAGCATTATCTTTATTTCTTCCAGTAGCAAATGCATTTGGCTCTTCAGATTCATAAATAAAAAGTTTTGGTTTAGGAAGATTTGCTTTGTTACATAAGTTTTCAAATATCTTCAAGATTTCAGGGAATTTTTTAGAATCAGCTTCCTTAGCCTTATAAATTTTTAAAATAATTTTATCTGAATACCAATAAGAGCCTACATTCATCACTACTGCAAAAATGAAGGCAATTTGCATTCCTCCTGCACCGCCTACATATTGACCAATAAGCAGAAAAAAGGAAGTCATAATAGAAAGTAGAAAAAAAGTTTTAACGCTATTCATTTATTTAACCACCACATGATTGTAAATTGTTCTTCTTGATATATTTCTGATGATAATCTTCTGCTAAGTAATATTGTGTTGCATCACATATCTCTGTAACAATAGTATTTGGAAAAATTTTCTCTTGTTCAAGTTTCTTTACTACACCAGTTGCAATTTCTTTCTGCTTAGGGCTGAGACAAAAAATTGCGGAACGATATTGAGTACCTGAATCCGGACCTTGTCTATTTAAAGTAGTAGGATCATGAATTTTGAAGAAGAAATTGCATAATTCCTCAAAATTTATTATAGAGTCATCAAATTGAACCCTAACANCNTCNGCATGGCCTGTAGCACCTGTNCAAACATCAAAATAAGTAGGGTCTTTAAAGTTGCTACCNGTATANCCAACAGANGTACCANTAACACCNTCAAGGTTCATGAAGTTGTTTTCTACACCCCAAAAACATCCAGCAGCAAAAATAGCTACATTATTACTCATACTAATAGTATACCTTCTTAAATGGTTTTTGTGAGCTCAAGTTTATCCCCCCAAAAATCTAAAATTAAATTTTCTAAAATCGACATTCTATCATTGTAAAATTTATAACTTTCAATATTATCTGCACATTTTTTTGCTTCTTTAAGAATCTCAAAATCCCTTCTCAAGTTAGCTAAATGTAAATCCCAAAATCTTCCAGATTGTTCTGTGCCGGCTCCATAAAATGCTCCAGGTCCNCGGATTTGCATATCTTTTTCAGAAAGGACAAACCCATCCAGNTTNTCTCGGAAAATAGATAGCCTCTCTTTCGAACTTTCATTTATATCATCTACNATAAGGATACAGGTCGAATCGTATCCTCCCCTTCCNATTCTACCTCTTAATTGATGGAGCTGTGAAAGACCGAACCTTTCTGGNTTATAAATGATCATCAAATTTGCATTAGGAATATCAACCCCAACCTCTATTACAGTTGTTGAAACTAGTACATCAATTTCTTTCTTTCTAAACTTATCCATTATTTTTTCTTTATCTNATGATTTTTGCTTCCCATGCAGGATTTCAACTTTAAAATCTTTGAAATAATTAAAAGCAACATCTTTATAAACAGATTCNACATCTGCTAGCGATTCAAATTCTATATTTTCTGATTTACTAATAAGCGGGCACAAAACAAATGCTTGTCTTCCNTCNTTNAGCTGATTAACTGCAAAATCAAAAGCATTATCGCTAGATCTNAAAGAAGAAATCTTNGTCTCTATCTTTCCTCTATTTTCTGGCATCATATTNATTCTAGAAATACTATAATCACTAAAGAAAATTGATGACAGAGTTCTTGGTATAGGTGTCGCTGTCATNATCAAAATATCAGGTGATCTACCCTTTTCAGCCATAAGCTTTCTCTGAAGAACACCAAATCTATGTTGCTCATCAATNACNATTAATCCAAGATTTTCATATACAACTCTATCTTGGAATAANGAATGTGTCCCAACTATAAACTTTACTGATCCTGAAGCTATTTTATTCAAAACTTCTTTTCTTTGCTCTGAACTTAATGACGACTTCANAATTNCAAGCTCATNTATATCAACATACTTTTTTAAAAATAAATAGTGCTGGTCTGCTAAGATTTCTGTAGGAGCTATAATCGTAGATTGATAACCATTATCATAAGAAAGTGCCATAGAAAGTAATGCTACTATCGTTTTGCCACTTCCCACATCGCCCTGTAAAAGCCTATTCATTTGCTCTTTTGACCTCATATCATAGATTATCTCTTTAAGAACCTGCTCCTGAGAGCTTGTTAGAATAAAAGGCAAGTTCTCTTTAAGAGAGCTATAGAAAGAGTCCTTACTCTTAACTAAATGCTGTTTACCAATTAATACCTGCTTGCTTTTTTGTTTCTCTTTAACACCTAAACATAAAATTAGAAATTCATAAAAGATTATAGTTTTATGATAAATTGATGAGCCAACAGAATGACTCAACTCTAAATCAACTAATTCATCTTCGTTTAACGGCTTATGAATTCGACTTATAGAATCTGAAATATTTATTAAGCCATATTCGTCCATTACATCTTGGCTAAACAGATCTAACTCTTTTAAGGAAGTATTTAAAAATATTTCATTGAGAATCATATTAAGCCTGTTTTGAGTTAAGCCTTTTGTTAATGGATAAATTGGAGCTATTTTTGCAAAGTCACTTACCCCAGAGCCTGTCGGTAAAAAAATTATATTTTCGGGTTTTGGATTAACCATTTGTAAGAATTTAGATGAATTAGATTTAGTGGCTTTGCCAGATAAAACTACTGTTGTTCCTATCTGAAAATTTTGCTTAAGATAGCCATAGAAAGGATTAAACCATATAATTTTAAATTCACCAGTTTCGTCAGAAATAATTACTTCATAAATCTTTCTTTTAGATCTAATAAGACCTGACGAAGTCACTTTACCTTTCAAGGTGACTTCATCATTAACAGCAATTTTGCTGATTTCTTTAGTTTCCCTATAGTCTTTATACCTTCTCGGAAAATAAAATAATAAATCTCTTATTCTATATATTCCTATGCTATTAAATACCTGCTGAATCTTGGGGCCAACTCCAGAAACCACAGTAATTTTATTATCTAAATTATAGGATTTATTTGTCATCTTTTGGATAGAAGCCAACATTTGAGTAAAAGAAACCTAATTCAAGTAACTTTTCTTTATTGTATAAATTCCTCCCGTCAAAAATGACTGGGTTCTTAAGGAGTTTCTTGATTTTACTAAAATCTGGTTGCTTATATTGACTCCACTCAGTATTAATTATTAGAGCATCGCTACCGTCTAAGATATCATAGCTGTCTGAATAAAANTTAATATTCTCATTAAAAAGNTGNTTGAAGTTNNTAGAAGCTACAGGATCATGTGCATTTATATGGGCTCCNTCAGAGATTAAATCTCGTATAATATCAATTGANGGAGCTTCTCTTATATCGTCCGTATTNGGCTTGAATGAAAGTCCCCAGACAGCGAACCTCTTGCCTTGAATCTTACCAAAATAATTTTTAATTTTATCTATAAATATCTTGCGTTGATTAGAATTTACCTTGTCTACTGAACTACACACTGTCATATCAACCAAATTCTGCTTTCCAATATCGATTAAAGACTTTACATCTTTTGGAAAACAAGAACCACCATATCCTAACCCTGGAAAAATAAAATGCTTACCTATTCTCTTATCTTCAGACATTATTTTTCTAACACTTTCGATATCTGCTCCAACTTTCTCACATAAATTGGCCACTTCATTGATGAAAGATATTCTTGTAGCTAACATTGCATTGGATGCATATTTGGAAAGCTCAGAAGATTTTATGTCAACNACTACAAGCCTAAACTCTTTTCTCATAAATGGCTCATATAATTCTTTTAGCTTTTTTTCAGCTTGGGTTGAGTCGACACCGATTACAATCCTATCAGGGAACATAAAGTCATTTATTGCTGATCCCTCTTTTAAAAACTCTGGGTTTGAAGCAACATCAAACTCCTGTTTTGTTTTACTTTTTATAAGAGTTTTAACTAAATTAGTTGTTCCAACTGGGACGGTACTTTTTGTTACTATTATCTTGTAATTATTAACATANTTTGCTAGCTCCAAAGAAGCTTTCTCAATATATTGAAGATCTGCAGAACCGTCCTCATTTGGAGGAGTTGGTACAGCAAGAAAAATTATTTCTGAATTCTCAATAGAGGATTTATAGTCTGTTGTAAAACTTAGCCTACTTTCTTTGACATTTCTCTCTACTANGTTGGCGAGTCCAGGTTCATAAATACCTATCTCACCTTTTTGCAACGATAAGACCTTATCCTTATCTATATCAAGGCATATTACGTTATTACCGCTATCCGCAAGACAAGATCCAGTAACTAATCCTACATAGCCTGATCCAATTACACATATATTCATAATTAAGCTTTATTATCTCTTCTTAAGATTAAATTGGCAAATTTTAGCAACACAGCACCTAGAACATTTCGGATTAAACTTATGACAAATTTGTTTACCAAGATTTGTAATAAGATTAGAAAAATAAGTTAATGAACAATCTTTTAGTGATTGTTTAATTTCCTTTTCTAAATGTTTATAATCAGAATTATAATATCCAATTCTCTTAATAACTCTTATAAAATGTGAATCTAACAATAAATGAAAATTCTCATTTTTTACTAAGGAAAGAAACTTCATTGCATTCTTTCTTCCTATACCAGGAATCTTAATTAGCTCCTCAAATTTCTCGGGGATTTTAGAATTATAATCTTTGATTACTAATTTGGATGCTTCAATAATATATTTTGCTTTTATTTTGTAAAAACCAATTTTCTTAATATCCTCCTCTAGAGACTTAAGGCTTGAATTAAGTATTGCATCCAAAGACTTATACTTACAAATCAGTTTGTTTGAAATTTCCAAGGCAACTTCCTCTTTAGCCCTGGAAGAGAGAATAAGAAAAAAAAGTAAGTGAGCATCAGATTGAAACTTTAATGTTTCGAAACTGAGCCTTGAGTCTTTTCTTAGTAATTCAAATAAGAATTCAGAATTCAAAAGACCCAAGTTTAAAATTTAACCATTTCTTTCTGCTGGAGAAAGAGAATCAAAATCTGTACTCTTAGCTTTATCTATGAAGCTATTCCATTTATCTGGTAATTCGTCTTCATGATGAATTGCTTCTACTGGACAAGGGTCGACACAAGCTCCACAATCAATACATTCCTCAGGATTAATCATAAGCTGATTGCCGACGTCATAGATACAATCTACTGGACAAGCCTCAACACACGATTTATCTTTTACGTCAACACAAGGTTCTGCAATTATATAAGGCATAATAACCCTCCTAAATTAAATATACATATAATTTAACAAACTTTTAAGTTTAATCAAGAAAAAAGCTAATAATTAAGGGACTTTATGGATGTGGTAGGTCCATGATATAAAAATTACTCTATATCTGAAACTTCCTCTTTTTCTTCTTGAATTTGAATCTTTTCTTGAACAACTGATCTTTTTTCATACTTGATATATATATATCCAAGACCTAGGCTTGTAACAAAAAATATTATGCCAAGCCATTTGGTTAGCCTTCTAAGGAAAGATGAAGAATCTGCACCAAAAACTGACTCAGAAGAACCGCCGAACATGGAGCCTAAATCATCACTCTTTGATGGTTGAAATAACACAGACAACACTAACAATAAAGCTATGATGCCATGAAAAATTATTAACGATCCTTTAATTGTTTCAATCATGTGAGNCTCCAACCTTCATTACAATATCACAGAATNTTTTACAATCCAGGNCTGCATTACCAACAAGTACTCCATCNACATTTTCTAGGCTAATAATTGACTCAATATTTTCANTATTAACNCTTCCGCCATAGACAATTCTNGGCAACTCTTCAGCTTTTGGGAACAATGATACTAGCATCTCGTGAATAAAATTATGNACTTCAAGAATGTCTTTTGGTTTAGCAGATTTACCTGAGCCAATTACCCAAACAGGCTCATAACCGATTACGATATTAGNTAAATCTTCTTTCTGNATCTCNCTGAGACCCCTCTTTAACTGATCCGATATAGTAGGGAAAATTTTATCTTGTCTNCGTTCATCATACGTTTCNCCTACACAAAGTATGGCATTTAGATTATTGCTAGNTGAAATTATAAGCTTTTTGTTTATCATAGAATTAGTCTCTAACAAATGCTGCCTTCTCTCAGAGTGTCCAATCATAACCCAACNGGATCCCATATCTATAACCATCTGAGCAGAAACTTCCCCAGTGNAAGGTCCGTTCTCCTCATGAAAAATATTTTGAGAAGCTAAATCTATTTTNGTGCCTTCTATCAATTTAGAAACGAGATTNAAATAAGGAAAAGGAGGGGCAATTACAATNTCAACATCAANATCTTTATTAATAGTTAGAAGAATATCTTTCACCAACTGACTGGCAGAGTCTGAATTAAGATTCATCTTCCAATTCGCAAAAACAAGCTTTTTTCTAGTCATNGTAACAAATAATAACTTTGAATTATGGTTATGTATATTCTTTAATGTATTTTTTTANTCTTTTAAGGCCATTTTTAATATTTTTAAANGAGCTTGAATAAGACAANCGAATATANCCNTTAAANGTTGGTCCAAAATCNCTCCCNGGTGCTACNGCAAGTCCTACNCTATTTAANATATCCAATGACAACTTTAACGAATCTTTGCAATANTTCTCCATATTACAAAAAACATAGAAAGAAGAATCTGGANTATAGNCAACATCAATACCTAAATCNTTTANCGCAGAGAGCATAAAGTCTCTTNTNGCTTTGTATTCAGATANCAAGGAATCAATTTCATTTTTACTTATCCTCAAAGCACCTATAGCTCCATACTGAGAAATAACTGGAGCGCAAATAAACATATTTTGTTGTAATTTTTGTACNCCTCTAATTAATTTCATTGGAACTATCAANTGNCCNAGNCTCCACCCTGTCATAGAATATAGCTTNGAGAAGCCATTAACTACAATAGCACTAGGTGCATAATTAAGAATTGTCTTAGTTTCTGCTCCATAATTTAATCCTTGATAAATTTCATCAGAAATAATTTGGATTTTTAATGAAGATAGAAACTTTAGNACTTTAGCACTCTGCGATACCCCAGTTGGATTTGAGGGCGAATTAANAATAATTAGTTTAGTTTTTGAAGATATAAAACTTTTAAACTTCGAAGTGTTAATCTGAAAATTCTCGTCTAATCTTGTAGTGAAAATTTTAACTTTTCCGCCGAATATCTTTATTAATTGTGGGTAACAAGGATAATATGGTTCAACTAATACAACCTCATCGCCCTTACTCATTGTCGCCAACAAAGATAATACTAGGGCTGAAGAGGCACCTGTAGTTATAGCCATTCTATCAGGTGATATTTTTAAATTAAAATCCTTAAAATACTTCTTAGAAATAGAATTTCTTAAAGCGGGAAGCCCAAGACTGTGTGAATACTTATCATTGTTTCTGTTTATCCCACTTATGGCTTCTTTCTTAATAAATGGGTGAACTGATTCTGTTGGCTCACCTATCTCCAGGTGTACTATTTTCCTTCCTTTCTCTTCTAGCTTATTCGCCTTTTCTAAAATCTCCATTACATAAAATGGCTCTATACTAGAAATAAGTTTTTCATTCATCCTTCTATTTTATTGGAAAAATGAGAAATATACAGCAAAACAATTGTTTTCATCCAATTAAATAGGTATTATAAAACTTTAATTTTGGAGTTAATTATGTCTAGAGTTTGCGACTTAACAGGTAAAAGGTATATGTCTGGTAATAATGTTAGCCATGCTAACAATAGAACCAGGAGAAGATTTAATATCAATTTAAGAACTGTTAGTATTCAGAGTGAAACGCTTAAGAAAAAGTTTAATATGAAGATTGCTGCAAGCACCATGAGGACTATAGAAAAACATGGTGGTTTTGATAAATTTATTATGAAAACTTGTGATACAAAATTATCCGAAAATGCTTTAAAAATTAAAAGCAAGATTAAGAAAGCCTTATCCCCTGTTAAATAAAAATGTCAAAGAGATATAAAGCTTTAGTCCTCTCTTGTATAGATCCAAGATTTCAGCCACTAGTTTATGAATATCTTAAAAAGAAAAAGCTCAATGGGAGATACAGCTCATTCACAATAGCCGGTGCAGCCATAGGTGTTACAGATTCAGAATTTAAAAAATGGCATAACACATTTTGGGATAATTTAAGTACATCAATTGAACTACACAAAATAGACAAGCTGATTGTTATAAATCACAGAGATTGTGGTGCAGCTAAGATTGTAAACACTAAGAAAGAATTCAATGATGAGATTGAAGAAGAAATTCATACTAAGTCTTTCAAAAAAATTAAAGACTCTTTAAGAAAAAGGCATCCCAGTTTAAGCATAGAGTTGAATTTGATATCTTTAGATAAAACTATTAAAACATACGGGTAAAAATTTAAAGATAACTAAATTATTTAAATTCCCGGTTAATTTTCTTCATAAATATATCTCTTTTGATTTGACTCATCCTATAGGGGAACAAGATTCCATCAAGATGATCATATTCGTGCTGGAATACAATCGATTGCATTCCATCAGTCAAATAAGTTTTACTTTTACCGTTAATATCCAAAGCCTCAATTTGGATTTTCTCAGCCCTATAAACATAATCGTAATACCCGGGAATACTCAAGCATCCTTCCTTGGATTCTACTCTACCTTCTGTATCGATTATCTTAGGATTAATCATAGTCAAGAAAGTCTCTTTAGATTCATCAGAAAAATCCTGACAAACAAAGACTCTCTTTAAAACACCAACTTGAGGAGCAGCTAAGCCTATGCCTTCTGCTTCTCTCATTGTATTAACCATACTGTTAATCAAGTCAATTAAACCTTTATCTATATTTTTAATTTCTGAGGAACTTTTTAGGAGTATAGGATCTGGGTAAATTTTAATATTCAAAAAAATACAACCTTATTTCTTATTCAACTTTTCAATCAATTCCTTACTAGGTCTATAAATAGGAAGAACCTTTTCGGGCACATTGATCGAATCACCTGTCTTTGGATTTCTACCTTTATAAGACTTATAGCTCTTTGGGAAGAAGCTTCCAAACCCTCTTATCTC
The DNA here is from genome assembly GCA_002701925.2 of bacterium. Classification (GTDB taxonomy): domain Bacteria; phylum Desulfobacterota_D; class UBA1144; order UBA1144; family UBA1144. The sequence continues at coordinate 6,802 of NZWJ02000011.1, read as the reverse complement.
AGTTCTATCGTTTGATTGAATTGATTCAGATATAGAATTTATTAAGACATCTATTATTTGCTTGCTCAGATTCTTATCTAATTTAAAAGATTCAGATATTTCTTCAACTATATTAGACTTCAACATTTGATAACAGTCATATTATAAACCAAAAAAACAATAAATGAACTTTCCTAAGGGCAAAAGTTAAGTAATATTAATGTAAATTGTTGATCTGCCCTCTTAACTCAGTGGATAGAGTAGTGGTTTCCTAAACCAAAAGTCACAGGTTCGAATCCTGTAGAGGGTATTTTTTATTATGAATTAAAATTAAAATTTTACTGTTAACTATTAATTAATTACTATTTACATATGGAATTTTCAAATAAACCGTTCTTTATCAATGTGACTAATAAATTCACTGGCCTTTTCCATAAGGAGTTTTTATTAAATGCCATTGATATCGACAATGCTATTCAAATAGTTATTTCAACGTGCTCCATTGACCCCCTTAATTACAATATTCAAGTTGACGAGGCTTCATCAGAGCAAGCAAAAAAATGGCTGGAGGAAGAATTCCCAAATGGAGATAAAAAACATATAGTGATAGATGGTGATTTGCAGATAGCTGAATTAATTTACAATCCTATGGGAAATCCTTACGGATAATTTAAAGCTTGCTTCTTTTCTTTTTGTAACCTTGTCTTACTTTGAACTTAGGCTCGGCCTTACATATAACATAAATTCTACCACGTCTCTTTACTACCTGGCAGTCAGGATGTCTTTCTTTCATAGAACCTATGGAGCTTACAACTTTCATAAGGCTTAATTAAAACCTATAAGATATTTGTTGTCAATCCTTTAATTAAAGTTAAATCAAAAAACTAAATTTTCTCAACTCTATACTTAGAACCTGGAAGTATAGTCAGGGCTACATTGTGGAACTTCTTTAATTCTTTTCTGTGACCAACACTTACATACTGTATGTTCAGCCTATCCAAGATATTGTATACATTTTGTTCGTTTTCTAAATCCAGCGCACTAGTGCCTTCATCTAGTATTACAAAACTTGGTTTATTTATTATAATTCTTGCAAAAGCTAGTCTCTGTTGCTCGCCAACAGAAAGAACTCTTGACCAATCTTTTACTTCGTCAGCATTATGATCTTTAGCCAGTTGGCTTAATCCAACGCTTTCTAAGGCCTCTTTTATGTCTTCAAATGTAAACTCTTCAATTTGACTAGGATAACAGGCCTGCTCTCTAAGTGAGCCCAAAAGCATATACGGCTGTTGAGGCAAAAACATTGTATTTACTATATTTGGTTTATTAATACGTCCAACTCCAAAGTCCCATAATCCCGCAACTGATCGAAGCAAGGAGCTTTTTCCTATCCCACTTTCTCCTACTATCATTAGTTTTTCTCCCTTGTCTAACTTAAGATTTAAGTTCTCTATAAGGGTTCTATTGTTGTCAGGAGTTTTAACAGTCACATTTTCAAATTCCAAACAATCTGATGTCATATATTCTATTTTTGAACTGCTACCCCTTTGTTCTGAGATAGAATTTAAGGTTTTATCAAAATTTCCTAATCTAAAAATACTAGCAGAAAATGCAGATATACTCTCAATCTGATTTGTAACAATTGACAAAGCCCCAAAAACTTGGAAGAAAGCAATCCATGCTTGAGTTATCGTTCCAAAATCAATCTCATTTGCAAAATAAAGTGGCGCTACAAGCAGGTAAACAGGGAATCTCATCAGATTTGAATATGAAAATTGAAACAAGTCAACTATAGACTGCCAGATAATCCATAGATCATAATTTTTCAGGGCCTTGAAAAGCCTTTTTAAAACTGTCTTAACTTCCTTCTTCTCGCCCTTATAAAATGCTATCGATTCCGAATTATCTCTTACATGAACCATCCCATATCTAAAATCGGCCTCCAGCCTTAATTGATCATAATATATCTTTATCATTTTCTTCCCAGTATAAATTGCAATTGTTGTTCCTATTGCAACATAAACAATAAGTCCAATTGTTAAGGTTTTAGAAATTGACCATAAAATAGCACTGAAAGCTGTGATTGTTAGAATAGCCTGCAATACATCAATTAAAAAACCTAAAGTAACATTGGTAAAGTTTTTAATATCCTCTGATATTCTTTGATCAGGGTTATCAATTTGGGAATCTTGCGTATTTGAATCTAATATGTAATATGACCTATTATTAAAATATCTTTCTATAAAGTTGTTGGTTAGCCACTCTCTCCAATAACGGCCAAACTTAAGCCTAGTGAACCTGTAAAGAGAAACAATAGGCAATGCAATCAAGACTATAAGACCATAGACCCAAAGAAACTCCCAAAAAGCTGCTTGTTCCCTAGTGTTTAATGAAGTATCTAANAATCTAAAAACATAACTTAAGGAAACGTTCAAGCCTGTTACACAAAAGAGTAAAAGTAGGATAGCTACAATTAAGAGCCATGGTTTAATCCTTTCCTTTAAATNGTGTATGTTTAATTTGAAAAGAACANCTGAAAAGNCTANTACNAAAGAAGAAATCAAAGTTAGTTTTGTNGATTGAAGNTTTGCNAAATAAGCTTTAAAACTTGGTGCAACTTGATCCATNAAAACAGGATAAAAATATTGAAGAGTAGCCCCAATAGATATTAGGCCAAAGTAACAAATAGCCATTACAAATAAAATTGAAGAAAGAAGCAATAACATTAAAATAGTAGTCGAGTTTTTTACTTTTAAAGGGAANAAATAAGGTTGTGCAATGTTAACAAATCTCTCTAATAGTTCTTTGTTGAATTGAAAAGTCTGATTTGCCATAAGTTATGATAATTGATTATAGAGAAATTTTCATTAGAAATCATATTAATTTTCTTTCGAAGCTTTAAAGAAAAAAACAAAAAAGCCAACTACAAACAACGATAAAAGCTGGCCCATATTNAAATAAGCTAGTAGGAAGTCTGATTGGGGTTCTTTNAGNAACTCTAATAAAAATCTCAAGATAACAACGGAAACCAAAATTAACAAAGAAAGCTTTNCNGACTTCTGCAANATTCTAGGNCTNAAAAAAGAAAAAANGAAAAATAAAAGTAAATACCCTATACCTTCTAGAATTTGGACAGGATACCTTGGTATAAGGTCATAAGANATGAAAGTAACACAAATNAAGTCNGAACAAGGCTTTCCTAATATTTCAGAATTAAAAAGATTNCCAANTCTAATCAAAGATATGAGNATAAGNGAATTAATAAGAATTGTATCAAGAAAATTATTTAATTGAACTTGGCTGACTCTTTTCTTCAATATAAAGAATAGATAAATTATTAGTCCAATGAAACCACCATGGCTCGACAAACCCTGAAAACCAGTAACCTCTAANGGATNAAGNCGAATTGGGAGAAGAACCTCCAAAATGTTTCTTGAATAATATTCAAACTCATAAAAAAAGCANTGAAATAGCCTTGAACCCACAAGCNTAAAAATAATTATATTAAAAAGACTGCTTTCTAAGGTTTCTTTNTCTATTGTCCCNGATAGTTCTTTAACTGACCTATGCCATACAAANAAAATACCAAGCCCAAAAAACAAAGAATAATATCTAAGGGANAAAAAANTAGTTTCGATTAGATAAGGAGAATAGTCCCAGAGAAAGCTAGCCATCATATAAATAAACTTANAATCCTTCTGTCAATTCTATCTCGAACCTCTTTTCTTCTAANGCTTGTCTTTTTCTTATTTCTGCACCTATGTTGTGATTCTTCTTNTCTTTTTNNGTATGAAGTANAAGCTCAGGAACTTGNGTGGGTTTACCATCTTTATCCATAGCAACAAAAACAAAATATGCCCTGGCACATAACNCTTTATCTTCATCATAAGCTTCTCTNGTAACTTTNGTTTTAATAACTAATGANGTNTTGCCTGTGTATATAACCTTAGAGGTAAACTCAATAATGTCTCCCCTATTAATAGGTTTATTAAANTGCATATCTTCAATCGATGCAGTTACGGCTTTATGCCCGGAATACCTTCTAGCACATATTCCACCAACCATATCCATCATTTCTATTAACCTTCCACCATACATTGTTCCGTAGTCATTTGTGTCGCTGGGGAAAACCATAATGCTACTGGTTGCCATTGTTGACTTTCTTTTTTGTCTTTCTTTCATTTTATTACTCTAATTTATAACATAAGAAAAAGGGAATTTTAACTTTTTAATTTNATTTTAACAATTATAATATTCACATGAAAAAATTCACAAGTACAAATAGTTATATAGCAACACATGATTTAGAGTTAGCAGTAAATTCNTCNATGATACTCGAGAAGCCATTGCTAATAAAAGGGGAACCGGGGACTGGCAANACACTACTTGCTGAAGAAATTGCAAAATCAATAGATACCANNATTATCAAGTGGCATATTAAATCTACCACTAAAGCCCAGCAAGGNCTTTATGAATATGATGCNATTACTAGACTTCGTGATTCTCAGTTAGGAGACTCAAGGATACAAGATATNTCNAACTANATNGTTAAAGGAAAACTATGGGAAGCTTTTGAGGCAAAGAAAAAAGTTGTNCTTTTGATTGATGAAATAGATAAAGCCGATATTGAATTTCCAAACGACTTGCTATTAGAATTAGATAAAATGGAATTTTATGTTTACGAAACAAAAGAAAACATTGTTGCTAAAAATAGACCAATTGTAATAATTACAAGCAACAATGAAAANGAGTTACCTGATGCATTTTTAAGAAGATGTATTTTCCATTATATTAAATTTCCAGAAAGAGATACGATGGAGCAAATAATAGNGGTTCATTTTCCAAAAATTAAAAANAAACTCTTATCAGAAGCATTAGATGTTTTTTTTGAGCTAAGAGATGTACCNGGACTAAAGAAAAATCCATCAACTTCTGAGTTAATAGACTGGATNAANCTTCTTTTATCTGATGATATTCCAAGAGACGTTTTGTTAGANAGAGATGAGTCTAAGGCAATCCCACCCTTACATGGGGCATTAATTAAAAACGAACAAGATGTCCAGATGCTCGAAAGATTAAGGTTTATGCTCCGAAGAGGCAAATAAGTGCTCATAGATTTTTTTTTAAATGTAAAGAACTCTGGAATAAACGTCACCTTAAAAGAGTTATTAGATTTAGTTAACGCATTGGACAAAAGAATAATAAATCCAAAAATAGAAGAATTTTACTATCTAAGTCGCTCTATTATGATTAAAGATGAAAAATATTACGATAGATTCGATAGAGCTTTCTCAATCTTCTTTGAAGGAGTCGAGAATCTTGATGTTGATTTTTTGAAGGATGAAATTCCAGAAGAATGGTTAAGGAAGCAATTTGAGAAAACCTTAACTAAAGAAGAAAGAAAGAAAATTGAATCACTAGATGATCTAGAAGAATTAATGAAAAAATTTATGGAAACTTTCAATGAACAAAAAAATCGTCATCAAGGAGGTGGTAAATGGATTGGCACAGGGGGGACGTCTCCTTATGGTGCTTATGGTTCAAACCCATTTGGTATTAGAATTGGTCAGGATGGAAATAGAAACTTTTCAGCTGCAAAAGTATGGGACAAAAGAAAATATATGAACCTAGATGATGATGTTGAAGTAGGAACACGAAATATTAAAGTCGCTTTGAAGAAACTTAGGAAATTTAAAAGAATAAATGGCAATGATGAGCTAGATATTGACGAAACTATAAAAAAAACAGCCAACAATGGCGGCTATGTAGACATCAGATTAAAACCAGAAAGAAAAAACCAAGTGAAAGTTTTACTTTTCTTTGATGTTGGTGGTTCAATGGACCCATATATTAAACTTTGTGAAGAATTATTCTCTGCTGCAAAGTATGAGTTCAAAAATATGGAATATTTTTATTTCCATAACTTTATATATGAAGGAGTATGGAATAATAATGATCGAAGAGAAGAAGTTGTTGAAATAAAGGATATTGTTAACAAATATGGTTCAGACTACAAAATCATATTTGTTGGTGACGCGTCAATGGGAATATATGAGATAACGCACATTAATGGCTCAATTGAGCATTATAATGAAAAACCAGGAGAGTCATATTTCTATCAAATAAAAAATCATTTTGATAGAGTTGCATGGCTTAATCCTATTCCGAAAGAAGAATGGGAATACTCTCAATCAATCTCTTATACAAAACATTTGATAGAAAATAAAATGTTTAACTTTACAATTGATGGGGTTAATCAAGCTGTAAAGTACCTATCTAAATAGTTTATGCTCTGATATATTTTAAAAAAATAAAGATAAATATACAGCTAATGCCCAAGTTTAAGAGCAAATATGAAGCTGCAAGGAAGTAAGTTCTTTGATTAATCATATTAACAAAATCAAAACTAAAAGTTGAAAATGTGGTTAATGAACCAAGAAAGCCGACTACAAAGAAAAGTTTAACAGTATCTTTAATATCATAATAGTCAGCTAACAAATAAAATCCTCCAATTAAAATAGACCCAGTAACATTGACTACCAAAGTGGAGATGAAAGGCTTGCCCGGGACATATGATTCAAAGAAGATACTTGAGCAATGCCTACTTACTGCCCCCAATGCACCGCCAATAGCTATAATCAAGATTGAACTGAACATAAGATTTTAATTAGTATAAATTAATTTATCCAGACATGAAAAGAATGGTGTCTTTATAAATTCATCTTAGTAACCACCATCTCCTCAGATTCAAATAATTCTGGCTTCTTTTCTTTTAAGAAAAGAACCTCTTTATATATTGTATATATCTGTTTCCAATCTGCTA
>NZWJ02000005.1 GCA_002701925.2 bacterium | reverse complement strand
AGGGCCTGTCTTCGCAGTTAAACAAATCTATGATTTAATTCATGATGACAAAGAAATTATTGTCAACTACTGTGATTTCGGAACCTATTGGAACTACAACGACTTCTTAGCTCATACAAGAAACAGAAGAGCTGACGGAGCAGTTGTCGCTTATAAAGGTTTTCACCCACACATGCTAAAGGATCCAAATTATGCCTTTATAAACCAATCTAAACAATGGATGTTGGATATTAAAGAGAAAGAACCGTTTACGGATAATAAAATGGATGAATATGCATCAAATGGTACTTATTATTTCAATAAAGGCTCGTTAGTTAAGAAGTATTTTGACTTACTAATAGAGAAAGATTTAAATGTAAATGGCGAATATTATGTCAGCATGGTTTATAAGTTAATGGTTGAAGATAATCTTGATGTATCAATTTATAGCATTGAGCATATGCTACAGTGGGGCACCCCACAGGACCTAGAGGATTATGTCAAATGGTCAAATATTTTTGTTGATATATCAAAAGCCAAGAAATTTAATGAAATTTCTAATTGCATTAAGATTATTCCCGCTGCTGGCAATGGTAAGAGATTTCAAGATGAGGGATACGAGATGCCAAAGCCATTTATTGATGTATCTGGCTATCCAATGGTTTTTCAAGCTGCAAGATGCCTTCCTTCTTGCAAAGAAACATACTTAATCCTTAAGAAGGAGCATTTTGAATCACAAAAAAGTGGTTCTGAATATTTAAAAGATTTTAAAATAACTATTCTTGAGAAAACAACAGATGGCCAGGCTTCTACATGTTCTTTGCCTATGCAAGAAATAGAAAATAAAAAATCATGCTTAATTGCATCCTGTGACAATTTAGTATTATTTGATCAAAAGAAATTGGAATTACTAATAAATCAAGAAGATCCGGACTGTATTGTTTTTTCCTCAAAACCAAACAATAAAGCTTTAATGAATCCTGAGATGTTTGGTTGGATCTGTAATGAAGAAAATAAAATATCTGAGATTACAGTTAAAGAGAAATTGTCTGCTAAACATGAAGACGGACTAGTAATAGTGGGAATATTTTATTTTAAAACCATTAAGCTTTATCTTGAGGTTTTGAAAGAATTAAAAGATCTAGAGAATAAAGTTAATAATGAATATTACATTGATTCTATGGTGCAGTTGCTCGTAAGAAAGAAAATGAGAGTTTTTAGTTTTGAAATCAATAAACATATATCTCTGGGAACACCTGATGAATACAAAACTTTTATATATTGGCAAGCATTCTTTAATAAGAATGCGAATCATCCTTATTCCTATAAAAATGATTATTTCTTCAATTATGGTGCAGTTGAGAATTATTTAAATAAAGAAAAGGAGTTTGAGCAAGAATTTTCTTGACCTAAAGTATCATGGATACAAACAGAAAAGTTAGAAAATCTTTATTCTCGATAGTTGTCCCTTGTTTTAATGAAGCGGAAAATATTCCAATCCTTGTTAAAGGATTTAATGAGGAAATAGATAATGATGATATAAATATAGTTCTAGTTGACAATGGATCGGTGGATAACTCTAGCGAAGTAATTAGAGATTTGTGTGAAACTTTTAGTTTTTTATCATCAGTTAAGGTTGTTAAAAATATAGGTTATGGAAACGGAATAATTTCTGGATTAAAAGAATGCGATACCGATTTTATAGGTTGGACTCATGCAGACNTACAATGTAATCCAAAAGATGTAGTAAGATCAATTAATATGATNAGNGATATGGGCTACCCTAAAAATATTTACATTAAAGGAGAAAGAAAAGGAAGNCCTTTTGTTGACAACTTCTTTACCNTAGGAATGAGTATATTTGAGACAATATTCTTTCAGCAATCACTATTTGATATAAATGCTCAGCCNAACCTCTTTCATAAAGACTTTTTCANAAGCTGGAATAATCCCCCNAATGATTTCTCATTAGATCTTTATTCTCTATATTTAACTAANATNAAAAATATTAAAGTTAAAAGATTTAATGTAACTTTTCCTCCAAGAGTTCATGGAGAATCTAAGTGGAATACTGGGTTNAGATCTAAGATTAAATTTATTAAAAGAACTATNTCGTATAGTTTNAAACTAAAGAAAGAATTAAACGAGNCTACTTCTTAAACACCCAAAATTTTTGTCCTATAAAGTTTACGANGATAGATGTCCCAGTTGCNAATAGAAANGCTATATCAATAGCATAANCTGAATCCTTCATAAANTTTATAATCAGTGTATTTACTGCTACATTCAAGAATAAAGAGAANCCGTATAAAANTGAAAATCTCAGNAGTCTTAAAAAAGTTTTATCTAGAGCNCCAAAAGTAATCTTTCGATTCATAAAAAAGTTAAATAAAGCACCAGAGAAAAAACCTAGAATTTTTGATATCTCAATCGNAAAAAAATCTAANAAATATANATAAACGAAATAATCAATTGATACNCCGCANGCACCAAAAAGAATATANGTNAGAATNTGTTTATTCATATTTTCAACTAATAGTAAATTTTTCTAAATATTATAGACTAATTCCCAATGTTATGAATACTCAGTTAATTGCACATAGGGTTAATACCATATCTGAGCTNAACCANCTNCCACTNGAATATGGGATNGAGATNGATATTAGGGATTCNAAAAAAGGNCTAATTCTTAGCCATGATCCCTTCAATGAAGGGGAATTGTTTCAGGAGTTTCTTTGTAATTATAGACATAAAACTATAATTCTAAATATTAAATCTGAAAGAATTGAATATGAAGTATTAAAGTTNTTAGATGATTTTAAAGTCNCTAATTACTTCTTTCTAGACTGTTCATTCCCNATGATTATTGAACTTTCTAATANNGGAATAANTAATATCGCNGCCAGAATCTCAGAGTATGAGACTGTAGACTCTATNNGAAAAATAATAGAAAGGATAANTTGGATNTGGCTAGATTCATTTCATAGTTTTCATTTTAATAGTGAAATNATNAAAGAGATTTCTCAATTAAAGCTCAAAACATGCTTAGTTTCACCAGAGCTACAAAAACGCGAAGAAGAAATCNACTTATATATAAAGAAAATGAANAATTTAAATTTNAAAGTNGANGCAATNTGNACGAAATCTAGAAACTTNCAAAAGTGGCAGAANTTCTTAGATTGCTAATCAATAAAATAATAATTTGGGGCAAGGACCCTGTAGCCATCNATCTCGTCTAAAAGGTCAAATTCATTTTTATTTTTTAANGCNAATTCCCATAATTCGTCATCATTNAAAATATAAATTGCTGTGGGGTTNAAATTTAATTTTAAAACTGATTGTCTTAAATTATTAANAATTTGTTCTTCTTTCTTAAGACTTCTTCGNGAAAAATATCCAAAATTAGTTNCCATNTTGTTCTCAGACGCAAACTTTGCTATTGGGAAATATTTATCAGGTTTATTCNCAGGAACCACATAAAAAATCTTATCGTATTTTCTAGCTATAGCNGNCCACTTTATNGANACAATAGGACTAGACCACTTTTCANCCCTACCCCAATGTTGATCAAAATTTGTCATCCTAAGTCTTATTAAATCTGTAGCTAAACTTGTNTCATAAACCTGAAGAAGAAAAACTAAAGTTAAGAATNNTCTTAGCTTAATGAGGTTAAATTTCTTAATTAGAACTGCAAAAACTGCAANATAGATTAAATAGTATACNGGCCAAATAAATCTTGCTGAGGATCTAAAGGTACTTGTTATATCATCTAACAAATTTGGAACTTTATACTCAAATAAAATTGAATTACCAANAGAGATTTTATTTGAGATTGCAAAAACAATGAATACTAATGAAATCAATATTANAGGAGCNANTGANGTNGTTTTAAACTTAATCTTCGATTTAACTAAAGAAANTAATGCAATAAGTATGCANANTAGAACTCCGATGCCTANAAATGCAAACCCTTCATAGTCACCAAAATCTTCTACAGAAGGTGATGGTAAATCTGGNATTATCCTAGAATGGAGTTCATATAANGCCATAGGATCAAAGAAAGAATTTAAGTTCATCTTNTAAAACCCAAAACCNCCTTCTTGTATNCCTGTTCCAACAGAGAAATAACCCACAATCCACATTAATAAGAGTGAGAAAAAAANCTTTCCAAAGATCAAAANNGAAANCTTAGTAAAATTGATATTCTTTTCCATNAGTTCTTTTATAACGAATGCAATNTAAATCCCAAAAACCATAGCAAAGAGGTAACCATTAATCATTAAAGCAAAGAAAGACAAAATAAACCATCTTNTATAATTTGTATTAGGAGAAANGTACAAATATAGTGCTGCTATTAAAAGCCATTGAGAGCCTATAGCTGGTTGAGCGAANATNCTCATATAAAANATNGGTGCAAATAAAAAGAAAAGAGTGGTAACCGAGCAAATAAAAACATCCTTAGAAAAAATTTTCATTGTCTTGTATGCAAAAATAGATTGAAGAAAAGTACTAAGAAGTATCCATATTCCAAAATACTGGAAGTTCTGAGGGAGTANTGAGGTNAAGGGTTTAAACAAAAAGCTCATTAAAGGTATAGAGTCTGTATGCACCAATGATATATTNAGTCCAAGCCCGTAATTNGGGTTCAATAANAGAGGAAATTGAAANAANGGNGCATTTCTATAGAANCTCCAGCCTAGCCAATGAGTTTCTAAATCACTATTTGACACNCCTGATACAAACCAATCTATATTAGCTGAATTAAGNTAATAAAAACTGTAGCCACCAATGTATGTAACAGAAGCCAAGCCCAAAAGAATAGGTNTTAAGTAATCTAAATTAAAAAATTTTTTCTGCACAAAAAACCTNAAATATTATTTGATTATATTAACCTAAAAATATATNTAATTCTCAANCTTAAATATTAATATTTGTTGATATTATTTTGCTAATATAAGTTATTATTTGTTAATATCTATAAGGAAATGAATTTAAACTCAATAGAAAAGATTCAAATATCTAAATCTCAAGCTTTGTATTCAATCTTTTTAGCTACGATTACAATGCTAACAGCANTTTTATTTCCTACTTTCTTCTATGAAACNACTGATGACCCACTCTATAGACTAATATCCGTTGGAGANTTTAATCCNTTTNTAGGGCCNGACTCTCATGTAAATTTTACATCATATCTATACTTAGAATTCCTNATATTATTTGGGAAATACTTTAANTTTAATTACTTCTGGGACTTGTTCAACTACCTAATCACATATCTATGTTTAGCNGGAATTTACTATCAACTNCTNTACTCACGATCTAAAGTNATAAAATTAATTTTATTAGCCTTAGCGCTNTTTCATTTTCCTAATTATTTTNTAAGCTTTCATNTAACCAAAACTTCAGGTCTCTTTCTCGTNCTTGCTTTAATANTACTTTTAAGNGCCTCAACNTTAAAANNCATAAAAATTAAACAAACTTTAATATTCTTCTTAATTATAATATTTNCTGTATTTNTTTCATCACTAACCAGACTAAAAGCTCCATTATTATATATTCCAACTATAATATTTAGCTCTATNCCTATTATCTTAGTTGTACNAAACAAATTAAAGATTACAACCAAGTTTTTACTNCTATGTGTATTCTTNACACTAGTCTCTACNTTCTCNNTAACTTTATGGAATCTAAATAAATCATACTATTCCNAATCTAAAAACTGGGAGAGTTTTTATTCATATAATGACGATAGATATCAACTCATGGAGTACAACAACTTTAGAGATTCTAAAAAATATAAAAATATATTCAGAGAAGAAATAGGCCATAAAAGCACTGAGACAAATGATACAAAAATCGATAAAGTACTTTCTATTTATAAAAAGCAGCAACTAGTTTTCTATGGGAAAAATAAGTTGCTAGAGATTTATTCAAAATTAAGTGGAATAAAAGAGGAGTCAATTTCACAAAATTTAAAAAAAGAAGAGATCATAAATTTAATTTTATCTGAAAAGAGAAAAAGCCTTTCTGATAATAAAAATCTTACCAAAGAATACGAAAAATATAGCTACTTTGAATTTATAGANAAGGAAATGAAGAGAGCGGAATTCAGCTTAAATGACTANATAATTATGGAGCATTGGTATTTATTNGATACTAACGTATTTACNTCNNAAAAACTAAAATCGGTAGTTCAAGAACTTAATATTGATGAATTTAGCGATCAATTTGTTGNACGTTTATTTTATTCTATTAAAACTTTCCATGAAAGTATTGGAAAACAATTTGGGCNCNATTCTAAAAATCTCTACTTGNGTATATTTATAATTCTTCTTGGGATTTTATTANCAAGATTCGCTTCAAATAATAAGCCATTTAAATTTTCGATATANTTAGTCTTTTGTTTATTNTCTTANTGNGCATTAATAGATAATTATGTNAAGGCTCTTCCAAANTGGATTTTTTTTCCTACTGTCAGNATGATTTTATGTTGCCAAATAATACATTACACACTTATAGATAAAATCGAACCTGAAAAAGTTAACAAACTTCAATCATTNATACTNTTGCTNCTTGTTNTNTCCAGCTTACAAATTTATATATTTAACTACAGAATTTCATTAGAAAGACTTGAAAACAANAAGAATATTCTNTCTAATTTTCATTCANNCAATNATGCTTTTAGTAACAAAATANTTGTTAATGTTGGNGCAGAAATTCCTGCTAGNAATTGGTGTCTACCATTTAATAGCTGTGATNTNAGNANAAAATACTTATTTACGGGCTTAGGGTGGACCGCTCAAATGGGTCATGATATTCTNNTCTATNAAAATAATAATATTTCAAATCTTGCGCTTGATATTGTAAATAGTGAAAAATTTATNGTNGCNATTGACCTNTACCCGCTACTTGAAAATAGNTTAATTAAATANTACNANGAACACTATTCTTGNAATATATACTTTNAGAAATATTTATTTATACNNAGGACCNCTAANAATTTANAAAAATATAAAACGTTTCGTATAGTTAGCGATACAGAGTGTAAGNAATGAAGAACTCTATATATTTATTTACATGNATTGATGATTATGGGCTTGGTAAACTTCATAATNAGGCTATAAGGAATATTGTTCGAACTGGTTTNATTTCAGNTGTCACTACGTTTGTTGGNAAAAATGATTCATCTAGTGAAGNTGCCAAGCTTTTACCTNTAGCAAATAATGCTAATTGCCAGATTGGCTTACATCTTGATTTTTTAGAATTCTTTCCTTTTATAGNTAAACCAAGCTTCATATCNTCTGATAAGTTTTGCGCATTATTTATACTTTTTAATTTACTAGGATTAACTAATAAAAACGAAATAAGTGAGTCTATNNAAAAACAAATTAAAATCTTTAAAGATATNTTTAAAAGACCTCCTGATTTTATAGATGGGCATTATCATCTGCATCAAATTTCATCTGTAAGNAAAATACTAATAGACGTTTTGCAAAAAGAAAAATTCNATGGTTGGCTTAGGACAACNAATATGGGNNATCTAAAAAATAATTTCAANATAATAGANAGTTTNAAAATAGCGTATCTCAAAAAAATCGGNAATGAATCGAGTCTGGCTTTTTTGAATCACTTCAAGACAAATTNTGGATTTGGTGGTTATTGTGAACTAGGCNCATCNAATAACTATNNAAGTAAGTTGAGNAACGAATTATCAAGNATCAGCTCTTCAAGCTTGTTTATGTTGCATCCTGGCTCATCTNAAGATGTATATCAAATCGACAGCCATAGTCCTAGAGNAAGGGATATTGAAACCGATTGGCTGCTCAACAATTTTGAAAAAGATTGCAAGGANTTTGATATTCAAATNACTAAAGACTTTAATAAAATTGCTTTGCTATAATCAAATTCTCAATAAATTGTTATTAATTACTTTTTGAAGTAAATTAAAATCATGANGATTTTGCTCTTAGATGTTTACAGAGATNGNGTAAATTACCGAATTTCTAANGATACTAATGGATCATATGGAACTGGTAATGACTACGGTGACAGTCTCTTCGCTAAATTTTTAAAAAGAATATCCAAAAGAACTAATTTTTGGCCTCCATTATATTTAATGTATACAGGTGCCGTATTAAGAGAACAAGGCCATTCAATTGAATATGCAAATAAAGATGCTGAATATGAGGCTTATGATGCAATCATAATGTCCAGTTCAATTGTATGTCATGAAAGTGAGATAGAAGCTATAAGGGGCATGAAAGATAAGAATAAAGTTATTGTTGTTGGGTCTTTTGTAACTAACAATCCAAAAAGGTATATCGATGAAGGTGTGAATGTAATAATAGGTGAGCCTGAATTTTACTTCTTAGAAAAGAAAATAGAGGATTTAATAAAAACAAAGGAGATGAAGGATTCAGTTGATAGTCATACTACGAACAAGCTAGACTTGCTTCCCTACCCTTGCTGGGATTTAGTAACTGATTTCTTAGCATTTAGTGGGTCAATTAAGAAAAAAAAATGCATTCCATTACTAGCTGAAAGAGGTTGTCCATACTCATGTTTTAATTATTGCACATATCCACTTGAACAAGGAAGAAAACCAAGGGCTAGGACAAATGAAAATATTGTTAATGAAATAAAGTTCTGGATTGATAAACTCGGANTTAATGAGTTTATATTTAGAGATCCTGTTTTCTCAATTGATAGAAAAAAAACTCTTNAACTTGCCGANCTTATNATAAAAGAAGAATTAGANATTANGTTTACAATTGAAACTCACTTAAATAATTTAGATTACGANCTTTCTAGTAAGCTAAAAGAAGCAGGAATGTTTTTTATTCAATGTGGAGTAGAATCAGTCGACCAAGATGTATTAAATGATGCTAAAAGATTTAGCTTAAAAAAAGCTGATGAAGTCGAGAAAATAGAAATGTTGAGGGGACTTGGAGTTAAGGTNATGGGCATGTATATACTTGGATATGAATCAGATACTAGAGAATCATGTCTTGCAACAATAGAATATGCTAAAANACTAAACACTAATATCGCAGTATTCAGTNTATTTACTCCATATCCTGGCACACCTATCTTCGTATCTTTTAAAGACAGAATCACTGCAANGAAGTTTGAAGAATACAATCAATGGAACCCTGTTTTTAAACATGATAACCTTTCAAAAGATGATATAAGATCGTTNCTAACTTTTGCCTTTGATTCATATTACTTAAATATAAAGTGGTTCTTCAAAAACTTTATTCAGCAGTTAATTTAGTCCTATAAAAAATAAGAAATAAATATAGAGCGACATGTAANGAGAAAATGGTAAAGGAAATCNCNTTGTATGGGNAAAAAATTACANGAATAAATAAAATANNTAAAATAAATACTCCTCTTTTGAAAACCCTGTCTTCTAAAACGACTAAGCTTCTCATTCCATGAAGGAATAATCCAATAAAGTTCATTTTACTTTCACCTTTATATCTAGCTCCTCTATCAAGCTTTATGGAGCCATAATTTATACCTGAGCTTAGAACTGATGCAGCAAGATGGATATTTAAATTTTTTGTTTTTACAAGCTTAATTAATGCCTTATTATTGAGTATTATAAAATTCCCAAAATCTAATTTTGAGCCCACAAAATAAAGAAAAATTATTTTATACAAAAAATAAAATAGTTTAAATTGAAAACTATTCTTTCTTGATCTTCTTGATGCAACGACTAAATCTAGTCCTTTCTGTTGAATTTCATTATTTAACTCAATAATGGATTCTGGTTTATCTTCTCCGTCAGAATCCATAACAACAACATTTAAGTATTCACTATAGTTTGAATTAATATAATTGAGACCATAGCTTATAGCCCCTTGATGCCCGAGGTTTTTTTCTAAATTTATTATTTCACCGGAACAAGATTCCAAGGGAACAGTACTATAAGTAATGCTATCTTTAGTAGAACAATCATCAATTATTAGAAAATGTATTCTATTTCTGTCTGAACTAATTTTATTAACTAATATTTTTAGTGATTCTAAATCATTAAATACTGGCGTTAAGACTATAGTTAACCCTGATAATTTCTTCATTTAAATTATAGACTCAAAATATTTAATTGTTTTATTTAGTCCTGAATCTAAATCAACTTTAGGTTTCCAATTTATAATTTGTCTTGCCAATTCCAAATCTGGCTTCCTTTTCTTGGGGTCATCAAGAACTGGATCAAGACGTTTAATTTTAGATTTGCTATTTGTTGCTTTAATTATTTTTTCAGCAATATTTATTATAGTTAACTCTTCATCGTTTCCTATATTTACAGGGCCTTTAATCTCTTTCTCTGTGTCCATAAGATTAAGCATTCCAACTATTAAGTCGTCTACATAGCAAAAACATCTTGTTTGGGAGCCATCTCCAAAGACTGTTAAGTCNTCTCCTCTTAAGGCTTGGACGATAAAATTGCTTATCACTCTACCATCTCCTATGTCCATATTGGGTCCATAAGTGTTGAATATCCTCATTATTTTTATTTCAATATTATTTTGTCTAGAAAAATCATTAAAAAGAGTTTCGGCACATCTTTTCCCTTCATCATAACAACTTCTTGGTCCCACAGGATTTACATTTCCCCAATAATCTTCTTTCTGTGGACTTACTAATGGGTCACCGTAAACCTCAGAAGTTGACGCTTGTAAAATCCTAGCATTGCTTCTTTGGGCTAACTCAAGCAAATTTATTGTGCCATAAACTGAGGTTTTAACCGTTTCAATTGGATTCTTTTCATACTGTTTGGGAGAGGCAGGACAAGCAAGGTTAAATATTCGATCCACCTCTAAATATAAAGGTACATTAATATCATGCCTAATGACTTCAAAATAGGGATTAGGTATTAAATCTATCACATTCTCTTTTCTCCCTGTAAAAAAATTATCGACACAAATTACAGTCTGTTTGTCATCAAGTAATTTCCTACATAAATGAGAACCCAAAAAACCAGCTCCACCGGCAACCAAATTTATCATTGAACTATTATAATAAAATACTAATGAATTCCAAATGTTATATGTTTTTAAAACACTAAAAAATCTTATACTATTAATCAGGTATGAGAAAAGAAATAATTTCCATTCTAATGCTCTCTATTGCTGCTTTTTTTATAATTACAGGTGGCAAAATTCTGAATCCAAATTTTATTGACTGGCTAATATTAAACAAAGAACAAATATCAGACAATGAAATGCATTTATTAGGTTGGCTTTTCTTTAAGGAGACTCCCTTTTTTCAATTCCCATTATTGCTCATACCAAATCTAGGAGAAGGTTTAAATATTTCTCTAGTTTACACAGACTCAATACCCTTAATGGCAATTTTATTTAAAATCTTAAACAACTTTCTCTCTGATAATTTTCAATATTTTGGGATATGGATTCTAATTTGCTTTATCCTGCAAGGAGTATTCTCNTATTTAATATTATCTAAATTTATAAATGATAGGAATAATAAGATCCTTGCTACTTTATTATTTCTTCTGGCACCAACTTTCTTATTTAGATTTCAGTTAGGCCACTTCGCTCTATTGGGTCATTGGATAATATTGGCAAGTATCTTGCTTTATTGNACTAANAGATTTGATTATAAAAAATGGTTGCTAGNGATAATTNCTTCATTACTCATTCATCCTTATTTATTTGGNATGGTTCTNGGNNTCTTTCTNGCAGATGTATTGCAGAATCTAATNAAAAANACTCATCAATACAAAATNATTANAATAAAGNTGCTNCTAGTTGCTGCCGTNACTACTTCATCTCTATTCNTTTTAGGTCACATTGATTTAAATAGTATTAATAATCTTGAGCTTTATGGNGGCTATGGTCACTTTAAGATGAATCTTTTNTCAATAGTTGACCCTGCGTATAACTTANTNGGAAAAGAAATAAGTTGGTCAAGGCTTTTTCCAGATNTGCCAAATCAAGATTGGAGAAAGACTTTTGCTGATTATGAAGGATTTAATTATTTAGGTATAGNTTTGATAACTCTAATTATCTTAGTTTCGTTTAAAANTAAGCAGTTTAAACTTGATATAAAATCAAGANNTGGCATCTCTTTCTTCNTGCCTTTAATAATCATTTCTNTTCTTCTCTTTATATTNTCAATTTCAAATAATATAACAGCTGGTGNGAGTCATNCTGTTTCATTACATTTTACCAGAAAAGCTAATTGAACCATTTAATGTTTTTAGAGCATCTGGNAGGTTCTTCTGGCCAGTTTATTATTTGCTATATTTTTTAATTATCATACTTTTTACAAGGTGCTACAAAACAAAGCATGCCACTCTAATACTTGTGGTAATAGTAAGTCTTCAAGTTTTTGACACTTTTCCTTCTCTTAAAGATATTAATCAAAGACTAAATAAAGAANCTTNCTCAACTTACTGGTCCTCTAAGTTAAAAAATAGTTTCTGGTCNAATCTTCCAGAGAGATATACAAAAATAACTTACGTATTTCCTTTTAATCAGCCCACAAAATCTTTTGAACTATTATACTTCGCATCTAAAAATAACCTTTCNACTAATTTTGGTTATTGGTTCAAAGATACCAANNACTTCTANAGTNAAGAAAANNAAAGACTTCAGAANCAAATCTTAATGAANGAATTTGAAGATTATTCAATATACTATTTTCATGATTTAGATGCNTGGANGAATATTNTTAATAACAANGGTCCNCAAGATTATGCANNGGAANTTGATGGCTATAAAATCTATGCGCCTAACTTTTTTAGTGAGAAATAATTTGAATAAAGATAAAACAATAAAATACACACTTTCTGTCTGCATCTCAGCAATATTTTTTCTTTATGTAACAGGAGGATTAATTTTAAATACGGACAATACCTACTGGATAATAAATAGTTTTTCTATTGATTATAAACAGCACTGGATTACCTGGCTCTTCTTTCAAAATTCGCCTTTATTGCAGCTCCCTTTGACAGGCAATTATAGTTATGGAATGGGCTTATCTACTACTCTTGCGGCAAATGACTCAATTCCTCTGATGGCATTAGCTTCAAAATTAATGAAGCCATTTTTTGGATTGCCAAATCAATATTTGGGACTTTGGATTTTTATTTGTTTTATTCTTCAGGGATTATTTTCATATAAAATTTTNGAAAAATTTATNGATGATAAATANATTTTAGTAATTTCTACGATTTTTTTTCTGATTGCGCCNGTTTTCTTGTTTAGANTGTCACTAGGTCATACNGCCATGTTTGGTCATTGGATAATATTAGCATCAATTNATATGTATTTTTCATCAAANAGAAATTTGCTTAAATGGTTACTTGTTATAGTAGTATCGCTTTTAATTAATTCTTATNTTTCATCAATGGTTTTNCTTTTTTTCATTGCATTNTTTTTTAAAACTCAAGTTGAAAAANGATTTAAATTTGAATTAATNANNTGGGTTTATTTTATTGGTATTTGTTTNTTCTTNATTCAAATTTTACCAATAATTGGNCTCGATATTAATGTTTCTAAATATTATACTGGTGGTTTTGCTAATTATAGGACTAATATAAATTCATTCTTTGACCCNGGGGCAACTAATTGGCAGCATGCANCCATTTGGTCAAGTTTNCTCCCAGATTTGTTAGGNAGCAAAAGNAATNTTTCTGGAGATTANGAA
Organism: bacterium; assembly: GCA_002701925.2. GTDB lineage: Bacteria > Desulfobacterota_D > UBA1144 > UBA1144 > UBA1144. The sequence goes on along the minus strand of NZWJ02000005.1, from coordinate 20,001 downwards.
GGATTTGCATTCCTAGGAATTGGAACAATTGCACTATTGCCAATCTGTATATANTCTGCCATAAAGAATTTCAGNAGAAANATTAATCGGTCCCTCNTNCCAATAATATTATCCGCNGTATTTCTANTTATTTATTCATTNTCAAATGAAATAAGTTTNGGCAAAGAAATAATCTTTGAATATAACGTTCCNAAAATATTTAAAGTNTATACNGAATCNTTAAGGGCATCAGGAAGATTTATATGGCCNGTTGTTTATCTNATTTATATTTTAGTTTTTACTATATCTTACAAATTAATNACNAAGAAAGTACTAAGGNTTTTGTTAACATTACTCCTAGCCTTACAGATATATGATTCGACAATTCCAGTCAAAGACNTAAGGNAAAGCTTCTCCACAAAAGTTTATTCAGTTAANCCTGAATGGAAACTTTTTATGAAAAATCCAATCTGGAATAAGATTGCTACAAAATATGATAACGTTTTNCTGGTCATGCCAAATGGATGGCCATCGAAGCAATTCCTNTCTATTAGTCTTTTTGCTTCTCAGAATTCTATGAATATAGACTCTGGATATCATGCNCGTTTTAATAAGAATAANATGTCAGAATACCAAGATNAAGTAATTNCAGATTTTCTAAATAATAAGTTTCAAACTTCAAGTATCTACTTTTTTGTTGAATACNGTGATACAGANCTCGATTTANTATCTCAAGAAATATGGGATAAAATNTCAGTCAGTCATAACAAAGATGACCTAGTAANGGAGATTGATGGGTTTAAGATTTTTGCCCCTANCTTTTTTAAAAAATAGTTAAATTATTTTTTTCAGGTAGTNCTTAATAAAACTAGGAAATATTCTATAAAATAGAACGAATAAGCTCCAAAATGCAGGAACATATACAGTNCCTCTGTATGATCTTTCAGCACCAATCTTTTCTGNTATACTCTTTTTGCTTGAGGCAAANAGTCTAAAAAAACCANCCGAAGGTCCCATTCTCGTGTCATAAACAGGGCCTATCATTAAACTAACAACATTTGCTTGCTCATAAGACANGCTTNCTTTTAANTTATTTANATATTTATTCAATANCCTTTTAGACTCATAATAATGAAAATATCTTTTATAAAATAACTCTGCACCAACNGATGAACTAAAGAANATTGTCTTTATCTCAGAAAGATAGCCCCTATCAAGCAATAAATCAAAAAGCCTCGACAATGAGTTNNAATTAACTTCNTATATTTTTTCTACTTCATCCTTTGAATTATCCTCAATCTTACTGCCTAANTATCCAACCATTACATAAAACTTATTAGGATANAATTTATCTTTAAGTGAGAANAATAGTTCAAAGGTTTCCTGAGTNGCTAAGAGGTTGTATTCAAAAATTTTGATTTTATCTTTTGANTANCCNTCCAAACNNTCAAGNTAANCCACTAATATGCTTTTATTTCTNGTAAAAAGGCATAGTGATTTACCCTTATTNATTTCTACTTTAATNAACTCTTTTGCTATCTCAGAGCTAGCTCCCAAAATATATGTAAAGTTCTCCATTGCTAATTGACCGCCCTNGAGACAACCACTGTATACCTNGTCCTAAATAAATAGAAATTATTCACAATTTCCACTTTAAAATCATTCATTGACTTAAAATAATCAATTTCATATGTGTGAAAATCTAAGTCTTTATAATCTTTTTTTATTATATTAGTGATTATATCAGTCCATATAGTTAGGATTTTTCTAGTATTTGTAAAAAGGAGATATATCATCTCAAGAAATCTATTATGTTTAGGTATATCAGAAATAACTATTTTAATAGAAGGAAAATTTTTAACAAAAAATCTTAGTATTTCTATTAAATTATCTTTCTTTATATATTGGATCACACTGTTAAACATAACTACATCAATTTTAATTTTTCTTTCTATAAGTTCATCCAAAGAAGAAATTATAATTACGTTACTATAATTTGCTTTTTTATGAAATCTGAGGCTTTCCTTGTCTTGATCAAACAGGACAAACTTATTATAATCTATCTTTTCATACAAAGAAGCTATCCCGCAGCCAAAATCCATAAAATTCAAACTACCACTTACAGGTATTAAACTCTCAATAGAAGAGACAAGTTTTGCTTCATTAATTTCACTAAATTTCCCGTGATTAAATATCATATTTTTAATCTAAATTCTTTACAAGCATTGTCAAATAAAGAAAAAATTGACTATAATCAAAAAAGAATGTTGACAGATAAAATCAAAGATAAAAAAACAAGCCCTTTAATCCTTTTGATTTCAACAATCTTGGTAACCTGTATTACCTGTTTAATAATTTATAGCTTCTTCTCGAATTATGGAATTACTGATGATGAAGCATTTTATCACTATTTTCTAATACATGGGTTTTCAGAAACTACTTTTACTTTTTTTCATACTTTTATACATTTCTTAGGAAAAATTTTTGATCACAACTTAATTGGTTACAGATTATTAAACTTTCTTTTAATTGTGATTTCTATTAATTTAGCTGCATATAATTCTTTTCTTTTTTACACTAAGAGAGATAATTCAATTTCAAGTAAAGATTTATTAATTTTCTTAAATATTGTCAACGTAGCTTCTTATGCTTTTTACGCTTTTATACCTACTTTCTCATATACTTCATCAACAATAATTTCTATTAACTTGTGGGTTGCTGGAATATTTTATTACTTCAATAATAAAGGAGAGTTTTGGTCTACTGTTCTTATTATTAGTTCTATTTATTTTGCTCTTATTTCGAGAGTTCACTTTGCTGCTGCAGTCTATCTTGTAACTCCAATAACTTTACTCTTAGTAAGTCACAAATTGGGATACTCCTCAAAAAAATTCATATATAAAATTTTAATATTATCATTTTGTTTAACTATTATTTTTTTACTTATTCACTCACAATATATAAGAGACATTCTTCCTATAATAGGCTTATTAAGTAGCGGCTCACACGAATCTTTATCCCATCTATACTTGGAACAAATAAAACAATTTATTACACACAAAGATTTCCAAATAGTATATATCTGCATATTCTCTATATTTATATTCCATTTTATAAAATATATATTTATCAAGTTAAATAAAAATCTATACTTTAGTGGAAGTATTATTTTTACTGTTATTTTTCTAAGTATATTCTCTGATCTTAGTGGCTTTTATGGGCATTTATTTAAAATTAATGGAACTCCTTCCGATGGCTCACATAGAATTGCAAGATATTTATTAATTTTGATAACCCTCACTCCAATAGCTCACAATATTTACACTTATATAGATAATAAAATTACAGGATGCGCCAACATGAAAGATGATAGATTGCTAATTCTTTATTGTGTATGCATCATTGGTTCTTTTTTTACTGGGCTTGGAACAGGCAGCAATATAGTTCTTTGGACATCATTCTCACTTGGTGCAATTTCCATTCCGTTTGCAATATTTCTTTATTCACAAACAAATGCGTTTGGTTCTAGGAAAATGCTTACTTTGCTTACCTTGTTTGTTATTTCACTTAGTGTAAGCGGAATTATTTATCGTGAACAAATATATCAGTATAGGAGAAATACTTTAAGCAGCGAACAAATGTTTTATTCAATCGAGAGTCCTCATTTAAAACATATTAGGATCGATAAAGACTCTGCTGAATCCATTGACAAACTCATATTGACTCTTAGAGAACTTTCATTCGACTATAATAAGGATAAGATTTTTGCTTACACGGATGTGGCAGGATTAGTTTCTAGCACAAAAGCTAAATCATTTGGCGAAGTGTGGAACCAAGAGGCTTTTGGTAATTTTAGAGAACTTAAAAATATAGAAACGAAAATATGTGCTTATTTAAGAAGCGCTAAAGCTTCAAAGGACTCCAAAATATACTTATTGTTAAGTAGGCCTTTAACTAATAAAGTAAATAAATGTCTGAATGAACGAGTTTTAACAAAAGAACCCCAGATCAATACCTTTATAGGCAAAATTGAAATAATTCCTATGATTTATAATGANTTTACTAAAGAANATAAAGAGATAAGGCTAATAGGCCCNTATCAATTAAAATAAAAGGGTGCAAAAATCNTAAACCCATCAATCTCTTTTATTANGTGTAGATTTTTATCTTGAAGCAGCAGTTGCGCCCAAACACTATCTTCTGTTATCAAATAGACAGATTCTTTATTAAATTTATTATCAAGCAGTTCTTTNTCAATTTTTGAAATTGCACCTTTCAAATTCTTTTTGTTGTATCTTGAAAAATAGCCNAAATTAATAGCCATTGAATTCTTNGCNGCAAACAAAGCAATAGGAAAAGCTCTATCTGTCCGCTTCTTTGGGTAAACATATATAAAATTATTATATTTCTTACCTATATTANCCCACTCAGACGAAACTAAAGGGCTCTCCCAATTTGGTAGCAAAACTTGATAAACCTTTTCTCCNCCACCTATTGTTCTCCAGTAATTCTTTACTTCAGAATGCTTAAGCCTAAATAAGGATGAGGCTTTCTGAGTATCATAAAGTTGAAGNGAAACTAGCAATGGTATCAAATAGAGATACACCTTTATCCTNCNTGATCTAGAGATTATTATAAAAAGAAGCAAATAAATAAAATAATATAAGGGCCAAGAGAATCTACCTGCTGATCTGAAAATTTTTGTTAAAGGTTTTAAGAAAATGGGAACATCATAGCTCCAGAGAACTTCATCACCTAAAGTAACCATGTTNGTTAACGAAAAAACAAGCATNATAATGCAAGGTATTGTAATTATTAATAATTTACTTCTTAATTCTTTTGATATTGAATTTCCAGCTAGAAANAAATCTAAAGCAGCAATGAATATTANGATAATTACTCCAAGTCCTAAGAANCCAAAACCTTCATAATCATTAGCTACNGAAGCTAAATTTGGAAGTGTTAATGACCAAAGTGTGTCTGTATCGAAGAAGCTATTTAGATTAAANCTNTAATTAGAATAACCNCCTGCNCCTAGAGAAGATCCAAAACCAACATAGCCAAGCANAATGAGCACAGTTGTNCTATACAAAATNACTATACCAATATNTNTCCATGATTCGTTTTTATTTATAAAACCAGCTTTTCTCTTATAGTAAATATCAGCTAAAAATATTGGGTAGAGCATTCCAGCTATGTAGGGGTTAATAAGAAAACTTAACAAAATAAGTAAGAGCCATTTAATTAAGCTAAAACCTTCAGAAAAATATACTAAAAAAGCNGCTAANACTANCCATTGGGACATTAAAGCATAGTGGCCCCAAAGTCTCCATAAAAAGATAGGCGCGATAGTAAAGAAGATNGAAAANATCAAACATAAAACNTTATCGGANGAGAATTTCTTTAGAAGCTTGAAAGAAATCAATGTCTGCAAAAGAAAACANACCAANATCCATANGCCAAAGTACTGAGACTCAAAAGGCAAAAGAGCTTTAAAGACTTTAAAAACTAAAGCCATAATAGGAATTGCATCATTTANAACTAANGTAGAAGCAAACTCCATACCATATAAAGGATTATTAAAAATTGGGAATTGAAAAAAAGGAGTATTTTGNAAATATAGCCAATTTAGATAGTGATACCGAGAATCATCAGCTAGAAGCCAATCGATATCNTCAACAAAAACTATTCTGCCTCCTGTGAANAAAGTAAATAGCGCAACAGAAATTATAGCAATAAAGATATATGGAAAAAGCATATTCTTCTTATTTAAATATCTCAACAAAACTCCAAACTATCAATTATATAAATTTATAATTAATGTTTAGTATATAATATTGTCTTATCTTAAAGAAATTATTAGTGAATAANAAATTATGAATATAGCTACCTCTATGATTAACAGCAAGAAGGAAATAGATGCCTGGATTAAAGAATATTTAAATCAAATTAANTTAAANTCAAAACTTAAGAAAGCCATCGTATATAGCGTAACTAATGGCGGNAAAAGGATAAGACCATTTCTAACNTCATCTTTGTCAAAAGACTTAAAATTGAAAAAAACAANCTATAAAAGAGCTNCAATAGCTATAGAATTTATTCATTCTTACTCCTTAATACATGATGATTTGCCTCAAATGGATAANGATGATTTAAGAAGGGGTAAATTAACCACNCACAAGAAATTTGANGAAGCAACNGCNATATTGGCAGGNAACTGCTTGTTCTCNTTAGCAATTGAAATTCTCNCNGACAAAAAAACTCACTCGGATAGTAAAGTTAGATCTAATTTAATTAAATTAATATCNAATTATNCAGGAGTCTTGGGGTTAATGCATGGTCAAAGTCTTGACCTACAATTTGAGAAAAAAANTCCTAGTCAGAATCAAATAATGAAAATGTATGAGTTGAAAACATCAAAACTCTTCCAATTTGCAATAGCTTCACCNTTCATACTTTCTAAAAGAAGTAGAAAAGAAATTTCAACNGCATTAANTTATGGAAAAAACTTTGGCTTAATATATCAAATCACAGATGACATCCTAGATTATGAAGGGGANATTGACCATATAGGTAAAACACCAATGAAAGATATAGTCTCTAACAAAAAAACCNTGGTTGCAAAGATAGGNAGAAATAAAGCAATTGAACTTTGCACAAAATTAGCNANTGAGTGTACAAACAATCGNAGCNTNTTCGGTTCTGATAAATTTATTTATAAAAATTTGATTTTTAACTTAATAAAGAGGACCTATTAGATATTTAAATTTTTTTATTTCNTTATATTCTTTTTCAATGTTTAAATNAACATNTTTAATACTTATTTCTTTTCTTTTATTAATTCCAAATATTTCAAACTCAAAAAACTACAAAAGAAATTTTATTGCTTGGGGNACCAATTTAGATTTTATAATAGTTACTACNCTTGATNATGAAAAAGTTAATAAAATNATAATTGAGACACAANAAATCGTTNCGAATATGAATTTNGTTTTTAANAATTATGACCAAAAATCTGAAATTTCNGNATTCAATGAATTAGANAAGAATAAAGAGCTTNTCATCTCTAAGNATTTNTTTTATTTAATTNATAAATCTATAGAATNCAATCAAATGACAAATGGATATTTTGATATAACGATAGGCAAAGTTTCCAGANAGATATCTTTNAATAAAAATGAAAGTAAGAGNTTATCNAAACAAGGTTTAGANGATAGCCTTAATAATTGCTCTGGAATAAACAAATTAATTCTTAATTCTNAAAAAAGTAGCATTAAAAAAAGGNTTGGTTGTTTNCAAATTGATTTAGGAGGCATTGCNGAAGGCTATGCTTTNAAATTAATGCTTAACAATCTNAAATCANATGGGATCAAAGANGCACTTATTAATTTTGGTGGAAATATAAGCACTATGTCATCAGCTGAAGATTGGAATGTGTCTNTAAGAGCACCAGAAGATAAATTCTCCANTTTTTTAGAATTTCGTCTTAATAATTTGTCCTTGTCCACATCTAGTCAATATTCAAAAAANAATANAAATTGGTNATGAACTTTTTTCTCATATAATAGATCCCAAACAAAACCANCTTAAAGATTATGCAAACATATCAATTTCTGTTATACATAGTGACCCAGTCTTTGCTGATATGATGTCAACGGCTCTTATTTCTATGCCTTTAAATGTTGCTATTAGGNAAATGAAAAACTCTACAAAGTTTNAATCTATCNTGCTAATCAAGGACTCNTCNGGTAANACTAAAGAAATATTCAATAANTTTAANTAATNTCTTTACTTTTAATNNNAATAAATATATATTNNTTATGGCNATTATGGATANAGAACATCCANGATAGCTACAAGGAGGATAATNATGCTAAAATTATCAAATTTTAAGGTNCTNTTACTAGTCTTNTCTNTAGTATTAGTTCCTATCTTTAGTTCTTTTTCAAANGAGNTAGCTGGGAGTTCTGANTTCTCATCAGCTTCCACAGATGANAAAATTAATATCCTTGCTGAGGAAATNGAGAGGCTAAGAAANCAAGAACTCTTTGGTGGGGAAATTGGTTCAGTAAAAGGATTTGGNCCTGCAGCTTCAAAGGTATANAACACCTCTCAAGGTTTAGCTATAGGTGGTTACGGTGAGGTNTACAATAAGTCTTATTTNNCNGGAGACAACTATGACNAATCGGANGCTTATAGAGGTGTCTTATACATAGGATATAAATTNAATGATGAATGGTCATTAAATACAGAATATGAATTTGAACANGTTGATGAATCNTATCTTGAATTTGCTTATATAGACTATGATCCTAAGAGTNCTGATGGGAAACTNGGCTTCAGAGCAGGTCTCTTNTTATTNCCANTAGGTATCACAAACGANATACACGANCCTACAACGTTCCATGGAGTTTTCAGACCTTGGGTTGAGAACAAACTAATTCCTACAACCTCAAGAGAAAATGGTGCTGGTATTTACGGTAAAGTNATGGATGGTAAAGTTGAGTACAAATGGTACTACGTTACTGGTTGGCAAAACCCAGCNGCAAATAAAACTGGTGCTGGCATGAGAGACTTTAGAGGTAAGGGTGGNGAAACTGTTAGTAATGAATGGGCTAACGTTGCCAGCTTAAAGTTCCATCTAAATGAAAATCACACAGTTGGCTTCTCTGTTTATGATGGAGAAATAAANCCTAAANNNGGGNCANCNATAACTGTTAATGATAGATAATTCTTCAGTAAGAATGCTNACAGGTTACATNCAAGGCCAATATAGNGGACTTGAATATGATTTTCTTTATCATGAAAACAGATTTAGCANTGTTTCAAGGCTAAATAGCACACTAACTNNNACAANTCTTCATAANAGATTTGGAACTAANCAGAAAGGTTACTACTATACTNTCGCTAAAGACATCGGAAAACATATTGGATCGTCTTGGTATATTGCACCNTTCTATAGATACGAAAGTGTTAATTTCCATGATGAAGTTGATAGTTCTNCNTTTAAAAATGGNGACTTTGACACACAATATTATACAGTTGGTTTAACTGCTAAACCAATATACAATATTGCGTTAAAAATGGACTATACAAGATATACAGACAAAGCAGATTTAGGGGATTCTAGGATCCTTAGTGTTGGTNTAGGTTACATTTTCTAACTTAAACNTCTTGTNTAAAGTGTAACTATGTGCTCGTTAGCGCTGCTTAAACTTCTAATTTCTCTGCCGGGGACAAGCAGCTCNAAAAGTAGCCTAACGAGCCACAAAATCTGTTAGACTGATTAATTAGAAAATGATGAAAACATTAATAATTTTTGTATTTTTAAGTCTTAATTCTTTTGGTGGNGTCNTNCTANATNTTCCATCAGCCTTAGATTTNCANTTCCCGAATCATGAAGTGAAGAANAAAACAATCTTTCTCACTGATAAATCNAAAGANNCTCTTGAACTGGCCTCTAAATCAAAGTTTAAGAAAAAAATATANACAATTTATGAAGCNAAATTAAANGGAAAACCAAATAAATTTGCTATTATGGAAACACATATTCTAAGGAGCAGAACACAAACAATTTTTGTAGTTTTTAATAACAAAGGNANGATTTTATCTACAGAAGTTCTTGCTTTTTATGANCCTGNTGANTATNTAATGTCAAAGAAGTGGTTTAATCAATTTAAAGGTAAAGGNAAAAAAGAAAAACTNCTNCCTGGTTATGACATAATTAAAGTTAGCGGGGCTACTATCTCTTANAACGAAACTTCCGCAGCAATAAGAAGAATGATAGCTCTTTATAATTATGTATATAATTAAGTTATTATTTATTGGTAGNTTATTATGAGATTTTTTGTNACAAAGGATTTAGGAAAAAANAGNGCATTAAAACTAATAATTTTGTTTTCTTTGATTTTCTTTCTAGGCTTAATTATTACTAACTTTCTATTTATGTATAAAATAGGATTTACNCCCTCTTCTGTCACAGANTACTACTTGGGAAATCCTGATATCTTTAGAGAGCCTAAAAGTTATGGCTCCTTAGTNGAGGAAACACATTTCCATCTCTTTGCAATGGGAATAATTTTAATGACACTTAACCACTTAATGTTNTTCAGCAACCTGAAGNATGGTTATAAGATATGGATAATAGTNATATCTTTTACATCATGCCTATTAGATATAGGATCAAGCTGGTTAGTCAGATATGTTTCTAGCTCCTTCTCTATAGTAAAAGTCTCNTCGATGATTGTAGAGCAAATTTTCTTAGTCTTATTAATTTTCATAATTANNAAATCTATTTTTTCAAATAAAAACAGNGAGNTACTNTACAAATGAAAACTTTTATNTTAATCACATTACTATTCTTATCTTTTAGCATTAAATCTCATGCAGATTTCAANCCTTTAGAAAAAGAAGTTCTCACNCTTAAAGAGAAACTCTCNANTATAAAAAGCATTCAAAAAGATGAGCTTGAGACCTCTCTAGGCTCTATTAAAGAGAAAGCAGCTTTAATTGTAAATGACATAGCAAGAACGGATCTAACTGGTGACGTAGACATACTCTTGAAAAAGTATGTTTATAAGAATGAAGACTCGTTTGTAGAGTCAAAAGAACTCGATTATTGGTTGGATCATATAGTCGATGACTTAGCTATGTTTGTTAAAATGGGCATAACAGAATAATCTATTTGTAGATATTTAAATTTAAGTTACTATATTCATGGATATTATGTATCCACAACTATTAGATTAGATATGAGCACAGCATTTATTTCTTCATTCACAATAATTTTCAGAGAATCCCTCGAGGCAGTTCTAATAGTTGCGGCAATTTACGGCTACTTAAATCAAATCGGAGAAACATCTGCAAAGAAGATAATCAACTATGCATGGATATCAGCATTAGTTGTTGGGGGGCTTACTTTTCTTGCTGCAAACTACTTATTTAACCTAACAGCTGAGCATGCTGAAATGGTTGAGGGAATCACTAGTATTGTTGCCTCCGTGGTTCTATTCCAAGTTGGCGTATGGTTTGTAAGCAAAGCAGAGGCTAATAAGTGGAAAGAATATATTGAATCTAAAATTAAATGTGCCATCTCTAACAAAGACTTGATGACTCTCTTTTTAGTTGTTTTCTTTGCTGTTTATAGAGAGGTATTCGAAACGATTCTCTTCTATGAAGCACTACTCCTACAATTTGACTCTGAAAGCATCTCCTTAGGATTTATTACAGGTCTATTTATTGTTTCAATTATTTCTTACTTAATTCTAAAGATGTCAGTGAAGTTAAATTTAAGATACTATTTCTTGGTCACTAGTTTTATGCTTTTTGTTCTATCAATCTCATTCATGGGTTACGGAATAACGGAATTACAGGAAATTGGAATGGTAGATACAACTTTAATTTCTATTCCTAAATTTAGTTTATTAGGAATTTATCCTACTTTAGAAACGACCTTCCCGCAGTTAATTTTAATAACTTTTCTTTCTTGGTCAGTATATAAGACTTTCTTTAAAAAAACTCAAGCATAAATTTATATTGCTTTTTATGTGCATAAATACTACACTATTAGTGTTTTAATGTACGAATGGAGGTACTAAAAAATGGGAATGACTGCAGACCAAACGTTTTATCCAACAGCCAAAATGGCTATGGAATCGCCTAAAGAAGAGCTAGCATATATAGCAACTTTAAATGTCCATGGCAAGCCTGATTCACTTTCAACTGTTGACGTAAATCCGGAATCAAGTTCTTACTTATCTAGAGTAGGAGAACTAACACTTCCAAATATTGGTGATGAGCTTCATCACTTCGGTTGGAATGCCTGCAGTGCTCATTTATGCCCTTACGCCCCTCATCCAGATGTAGAAAGAAGATACTTATTAATTCCTGGTCTTAGGTCTTCCAGAATGTACATTGTGGATACAAAAGAAAATCCTAAGGACCCAAAAATTATTAGAACTATAGAGCCTGAAGAATTAATGGAAAAAACTGGTTATAGTCGCCCTCATACTATTCATTGCGGACCGGAGGGAATTTATGTGAGCGCTCTTGGTGGCGGTACTAAATCAGGCGAAGGTCCAGGTGGGATATTCTTAATGGACCACCTAACTCTAGATATTATTGGACAATGGGAGAATGATAGAGGTCCACAACACTATGCCTACGATTTCTGGTGGCACTTAGGCCACGATAGAGTTATCACTTCCGAATGGGGAACTCCAGATTTATTTGAAAATGGCTTAAACCTTGAAGCTGCTGTTGGTGGCAAGTACGGGCATAAAATTCATGTTTGGGACTTGAAAACACATAACCACTTACACGAACTAGATTTAGGTAAAGAGAATCAAATGGTACTAGAGTTAAGGCCTTCTAAAAATCCTAAAAATACATATGGTTTTGTTGGTGTTGTTGTAAATACTCAAGATCTTTCTGCATCAATATGGACTTGGTACTTAGAAAAAGATGAATGGAAAATTAAAAAAACAATTACTATACCTGCCCAGCCTGCTGCTGCGGAAGACTTGCCTGCACCTCTAAAACAATTTGGAGCGGCACCGCCACTAATTACTGATATCAATTTATCTCTGGATGATAAATTCTTATATGTTTCATGTTGGGGCACTGGTGAACTTCATCAATATGACGTATCTGATCCTTTTAACCCTAAGCTAGCTGGAATGGTTGAAATAGGTGGAGTTGCCAAGAAGAAAGCTCATCCTAATGGGAGTCCCGCTTCTGGAGGACCGCAGATGGTTGAACTTAGCAGAGATGGGAAAAGACTTTACTTTACTAATTCTTTATATAGCAGTTGGGATGATCAATTCTATGATGATATTAAAGGCTGGTTCGTTAAAGCTGATGTTGATCAATCCGGTGGAATAACTTTAGACAAAGACTTCTTCATGGATTTTGGAGACCAAAGAACGCACCAAGTAAGGCTTCAAGGTGGAGATGCCTCCTCTGACTCCTTCTGTTTTCCAAATGAAGACTAAGCTTATTTAAGCTTCATATTTATTGGGACGTATTCATAATGATTGAACACTCTTTAATCTTTTTTGTTTCTTTAGGAATTTACCATGGAATTAATCCAGGAATGGGTTGGCTCTTTAGTGTCTCAATCGCAATGCAAAAGGAATCTACACAGAAAATTTTTACTAGCCAAATTCCTATAGCAATTGGTCACTTATTGTCCCTAATTGTTACATTAATATTATTTGAAGCTCTCAAGAATATAGTTCCTCTTCATTATACAAAGGTTTTCTTTGCTTCAATACTAATTTTATTCGGCGCTTACAAACTTTTTGATCGAGCTCATATGAAATGGGTAAAGATGAATGTTGGTAATTTAGATTTATTAATTTGGTCTTTTCTGATGGCGTCATCACATGGAGCAGGCTTAATGCTGATACCAGGCTTTTCAACACATACTAATCACCATACTGCACTTCATATATTCAAAAGTGGTATCCTTCCTCTAGCTGCACATATGGTTGGAATGATAATTATATCGACCACTATAGCTTTTTTTGTCTACAAGGTGATTGGACTTAAAATTCTTAGAACAGCTTGGGTTAATTTTGATTATCTTTGGTCTTATGCTCTTATTATTGGAGGGCTATTTATACTGTTTGCCTAGAATAAACAAAATTTAATATGATATTATAGTCTAATGAAAAACGTGGATTATTCTAATATTTCTAACTTTAATAAAATGAATTCGATTTCAGAAAACACTTTTGTTAGTCATTTAGGAATAAAAGTCACAAAGATCTCTAAAAATAAATGCGAAGCTAAAATGAAAATTTCATCTAAGTTAATGGCTCCGAATGGATTTCTTCATGGAGGTGCCGTTACAAGTCTTGCTGACACTACTTGCGGATTTGGAACAATGTATCACCTGCAAGAAAAGGAGACATTTGCAACAGTTGAACTTAAAATAAATTTTATATCTACACTCAAAAAAGGAACATTAAAATGTGAATCAAGTCTAGTTCATAAAGGGAAAACGCTACATGTCTGGGATGCAAAAGTTGTTGATGAAAAAACTTCTAAGATTATTGCACTATTTAGGTGCACACAAATTATGATAAAGTTAAACAATAAAGAAAAATGATAGAAGTAAAAAGTATAGAAAATGTTTCTCTGATAAGTATTAATCAAGGTAAAGTTAATGCACTAGATAGAGAGATGCTAATTAATCTAGAGAAAGCTTTAGACGTAATTAATCAACAGCACAAGACTAATGTTATATTGCTTACTGGAACTGGAAGCTTCTTCTCATTTGGCCTAGATATCCCATCCTTTTTAGATACTCCTAGAGATGAATTAAAAACATCTATACAAAAACTACTTAAGATATGTAAGAGTTTATATTTATCAGATAAAATAACAATTTCCTCTATAAATGGTCACGCAACCGGTGCTGGATGCATGCTTGCAATAAGTACTGACTTCAGGCTAATGGTTAATCGAAGAGCAAAAATTGCCTTAAATGAGATAAACATAGGGTTATCTTTGTTTTCTAGTACTATATCAATGCTGAGAAACTTAATTGGCTACAATAATGCAAAGAGATTCTTGCTAACTGGTAATCTCATATCGCCCGAAGAAGCACTTAAGAATGGTCTAGTCGACGAATTGCATGATAAGGAGGAATTATATGGGAAATCTCTTGAATTAGCATTATCGTTTAAAGATAAAAACAACCTGGTTATAAAGAATATGAAGAGAGAATTATTAGTTGATATAACAAATTATCTAGATGACTCTGATGAAAGCATAGAGAACTTTATGAATATTTTTTACCTTAAAGAAACTCAAGAAATCTTAAGAAAAATTGAAGTAAGAAAATAATTTTACAAATTATTAACTAAATGATATTTTTTTTAAGTGGTTACAAGAGCACAAAGAAATAAAATAATAATAGAAGAAAAGAAGTTTGTTAATTATTTAAATGAAAATAACCTTCGTCTTACTAAAGCAAGACTTGAAGTTTTCAATTTAATTACTAAGATGGATAATCATTTTGGTGCAGAGGATTTACTTAAGTTAAAAAAAGATTCAGTCTCCAGGGCAACTTTATATAGGACATTAAATGAATTAGTAAAATCACTAGTTATAAGAAGAACGGCATTCGGAGAGAAGCATCAGCATTTTGAGTTTGTTTTTGATGAAAAACCTCATCACCATGCTTTTTGCATCTCATGTAAAACCAACGTGGAATTTCCTGATTTCGGGGAGGAAAAGATGTATAAAAAAATTCTTGATCAAAAAGGGTTTACGACTTTAGGGCATGAAATGCATTTTTATGGTTTTTGTAAAAAGTGCTCCAAGAATAAAGCCTAAACTAATCCCTTCTTTAAATTGCTAAAAAAACAGTAAATAAATATTAAAGTCATAATTATGACTATTGTTGGTGCAGGTGCACTATCAATAAAAAAACTTAAATAAACACCAAGTATCGAGGAAAAAACTGCAATTAATACAGAAAAAGTAAGCATTTTAATAAAATCCTTAGACAACAAGAATGATATTGCGCCAGGCATGATCAACATGGCAATACCTAAAATGATTCCACCAGATTTTATTGATGCAACAATTGCAAGTGACAATAAAGCTAAAAAAAGATAGTTTAGCCTGGAAACGTTTATACCAATCGCTTTTGCATGCTGTGGATCAAATATATTTGCTAGTAAATCTAGCCTCTTAATTAGGATAAAAATAGTACAGAATGAGCCTAGGAATAGGCTATTTAAAATATCCTGCCACGTCAAACCTAGAATGTTGCCAAATAATATATGATCTAAATGTATGTCTGTTTGTATCTTTAGATATAAGATTAAACCTAAGGCAAACATTCCAGAGAAAACAATCCCAAGAATTGAGTCTTGCTTTATCTTACTGTTTGCTTTAACAAACCCTGATATTAATGCACAAGAAATACCAGCTAGGAAAGCCCCGATAGCAAGTGCAACTTCAAAGATATATGCTAAAACTATTCCTGGTAAGACCGCGTGAGATATTGCATCTCCCATTAAAGACCAGCCTTTTAAAACCAAATAGCATGATAAAAGCGACATTGGAATGGCAATTAATACAGACATAAGAAAAGCTTTCTGCATGAAAGTTAAGCTAAATGGGAGCAAAGCTACATCAACCAAATCTAACATATTACAATCTTTCTCCACTATTCTGAACAATTCGTCTCTTAGATAGTAAGCTTGTATTCTTCTTAATAAAGAATATTAAAAAGAAAACTAAAGTTAGTAGTAACACTATTACTCCACCCGTTGCTCCATCAACAAAGTAGCTTATATAAGAGCCCAAAAATGAGCTCAATGATCCAATCGCTACACTTATAACTAATAATTTAGAAAACTTGCTTGTAATTAAATAAGCTGTGGCTCCAGGAGTAACAACTAATGCTATAACTAAAAAAGCTCCAACTGTTTGTAGGGCAGCAACCGTAGACACGCTTAATAAAATAAAAAACAAAACCTTCAATTTATAGGAATCAATCCCTACTGACTTTGCATGTATTTCATCGAAGAAGACGATCATGAATTCCTTCCATTTAAGGATAAGAATTACAAAAGATAATAATGAGACTATTATTAGTTGAAAACTATCAAAATCTGTAATTGCTAGAACGTTACCCAATATTATTTTTTGAACATCAACTGATGTGGGGTTAAGCGAGACAATAAAAAGCCCTAGGGCAAAAAAAGAAGTAAAGATTATTCCAATAATTGTATCTTCCTTTAATTTTGACTTCTTATTAAGAAACAACATTGTCATTGCAGCTAAAGACCCCGACAAGAAAGCACCGATAGAAAAAGGAAGTCCAAGAATATACGCTCCTGCAACTCCCGGGACTACTGAGTGAGAAAGTGCATCGCCCATAAGCGACCAACCTTTAAGCATTAAATATGATGAAAGAAAAGCACATAGGGCACCCACTAAAGTACTCATCCATATAGCTCTATTCATATACTCATACGTAAAGGGTTCGATTAATAGCTCAATCACTTCTTTTCTTCCTTATCATAGAAGACTAATGGTCTCTCGTCGTCCGTTAAAACTGTAATCCCTCTATCATCTTTATCTGTATGTATCTCTTTCCCAGGTAAAATAAATTGCCTCAAAGCTCCACCAAATGTTAACTCCAGATTTGATTGCGTGAAAACCAAACTAGTCTCACCTGATGCTATTATAGTTTTATTTATTAAAATAGATTGGTTACAAAACTCTGGAACACTTCCTAAATTGTGGGTTGCTATCAATATTACTTTCCCCTCTTCTCTTAATTTCGAAAGTAACAAAACTATTTCCTCTTCTGATCTAACGTCAATACCAGTGAAGGGTTCATCAAGTAGTATAATCTCACTTTTTTGCGCTAGCGCCCTTGCAAGAAAAACCCTTTTCTTTTGACCACCAGACAGTTCGCCGATTTGTCTTTTAAGATATTCAGACATACCTACTCTCTCTAGGGAACTAAGTACAATATCGAAATCTTCTTTCTTAGGCATGCGCAACCAATTCATATGCCCGTATCTTCCCATCATTACTACATCCTCAACAAGAATAGGAAAATCCCAATCAATCTCCTCATTCTGTGGAACATATGCAATCAAATTCTTGCGTAATGCTGATTCTGTATCTAAGCCTAATAATCTAATCTCACCATTAGCCAAAGGAACAAACCCCATTATTGCCTTAAAAAGAGTTGATTTACCACTTCCATTAATACCAACGAGTGCAGCAATTACTCCTTTATTGAGACTGAAACTAACCTCTTTTAATGCTTGGTAACCATTATTGTATACCACTTCGACATTGGTTATTTCAACTGAATTTATACCGTCTGTACTGTTATACATAATTAGTCTCCTTTATAAGCTATCGACAATTCCTTTTACAATTCTTTCGGTTGTAACCCTGAGCAAGTCTAAATATGTAGGCACTGGTCCGTCTTCCTCACTAAGGGAATCGACATATAGAACACCTCCATATTTGATTTTTGCCTCTGAAGCTACTTGTATGGCTGGCTTCGGTGAAATTGTACTTTCACTAAAAATGACACCTATTCTATTTTCTCTAATCTTATCAATAACATTTCTAACCTGACTTGGTGTACCTTGGCTATCAGCATTCATAGGCCACAAATACAATTCTTTTAAATCAAAATCTCTTATTAAATAGCTGAAAGCGCCCTCGCTTGTTACTAACCATCTTTTATTAAGGGGTATACTCGAGAATTTCTTTCTAATTGGAGCAATTATTAGTTTTAATTTATTTGAATAGATTGCGGCATTCTTGTTGTAAACATCAGAGTTATTTGGATCGTGGCGAACTAATGCTTTGCGAATATTCTCAATATATATTAGACCATCACTTGGGGACATCCATGCATGCGGATTAGGCTTTCCTTTATAAGGGCCTTTAGTAATTCCCATAGGCTTGATACCTTGAGTTAAAACTACTGATGGGGTACTTTCAATATCAGAAAAAAACTTTTCAAACCAAAGTTCTAAATTCAAACCATTCCAAAGTATTAAATCTGCATTCTGGGCCTTAAGTATATCTCTAGGTGTTGGTTGATACGTGTGAATATCTGCGCCGGGCTTAGTAATAGAGACAATCACTGCTTTATCCCCAGCAATATTACTAGCCATATCTGCAAAAATTGTAAAAGTAGTAACAACTTTAAACTTCTCTTCTGCAACAACAGACTTATCACTGCCCATTGCAAACAAGAAGATGATAATAAGTAGCACAGAATTCAAAATCTTCATAATGAGACAGTGTCTCACATTAATATAAACTTTGCAAATTATTAGGATTTATTATTTTTAATTACAAGAATAGTTCTTAATGAGAAAGTCAGAAGAATAGAAAAAATCATTAAAGACCAGGATGCAAAAGATAGGTTTAGGAATGTTGAAGTTACTTCTGAACAAGTTCCTTCTCCAGAAAAAGCTCCTACAAAAAATTCTTTCAATGAAAGTTGATTTAAGTTTTCTACTAAATCTGGCTTACAAACGAATGCGGTAGTCTCTGAAGTAAAGGTATTCTGCAAAAAAACTTGTCTTAAACTAAAAGAAACACCCAAAAGTATAAATATAATAGAGAAAAGGTCATATATTGGGCTAGTTAAGAAATTAAAAACCCTCAATCCAAAGAATACTAGCAAGACTAGAAAGCACGCTCTTTGTAATATGCATAAGGAACATGGTGTGAAACCATAAAAAATCTCAAAGTAGTAAGAAGTCAGCAAAGATAGTAATATTAAAGTAACCGAGACAACATTTAGATCTGTATATTTTAATATTCTTGTAAATTCACCCCTCATAACTTAGTAGGATTAGGAGCGTCTCCATAAACATCTTTAGGGTCAAAAACCTTTTCTTTTTCCTCAAATTTTAATTCAATCTTCTCTGAAGTGTTAGAACTCTTACCAAAAGGAACACTTCTGTAGAAGCACGACCTATATCCAACATGGCAACTTGCTCCACCTTCCACCTCTACTCTCAACCAAACACAATCCTGATCATCATCTATCCTGATTTCTTTTATTTTCTGAACTAAACCACTAGTTTTGCCTTTATGCCAAATTTGCTTTCTACTTCTTGAGTAATAAACTGCTTCCCCAAGTTCAATAGTCATCAACAATGAATCAATATTCATAAATCCTTGCATTAGAACTTCACCACTTTTGAAATCTGTAGTCACAACTGGTATTAAACCATTTTGGTCAAACTTAGGTGCAAAACTAGTTGACTCTTCGACCTGCTCAATACTTAATCTCTCATCAAGTTTCTTCTTAATGTACATAAAAAACCTCTTGGAAATATTTTACCTTTATAATTCCTAAAATAAAAAATACAAAAATTGTTTTTGTAATTATATAAATAATCTTGTTGATATTTAAGAAAGAGTAAGGCTCTCAGACATAAAGCCTTACTCTTCAATTGTTTCCTTATCTTGAAGCAAACTGAATATTAGATATTGCTCTTACTTTAA
>NZWJ02000017.1 GCA_002701925.2 bacterium | reverse complement strand
TCATTGATGGGGAGAAAGAGACTGGAGTAACAATAATGGATATGGACCTTGGAATGGATACTGGAAATATAATTAGCATAGAAAGAATTAAGATAGAAAATAGCGATACAACTGAGTCATTAACCAATAAATTAAGTAATCTAGGTTCAAAACAAATTATTAAATTTATCAATGAATTAAAGATAGACCCAATATATAAATCTGTAAGTCAGAATCATGGGGAATCAACTCTTGCGCCTAAAATGAATCAAGTGGACGGAATAATTGATTGGACAAAAAACGCAGATGAAATTTTTAATCTTATAAGGGGCTGTAGTCCTTGGCCAATTGCCCACACTAGAATAAAAGATAAAATTATCAAAATTCACAAAGCAACACTAGACGACTCACCCAAACTTAGTCCCGGAGCAATTAAAAATGTTGAAGGAAATATGATAGTAGGATGTAAAGACAGAAATCTTAAAATAATTGAGATACAAAAGAGCGGGCAAAAGAAAATCTCTGCAAAAGATTTCTTGAATGGAATTAGCAATATATCTGAACCAGTTTTTAGGTAATAGGAATCTCTACAGAAAAGCTTGAGATTTTTATTTTCTCAATCAACTTGTTATCCCAAAAAAAATCTCTTGCGAATTTGAGCCTACTCTTAGGCACAAAAATTATTAGCTGGTATCCAATGGATTGGAGGTCTTTCCATCTTTTTATTGAACTTTCGTTCAGGGTTGATTCAACTTCCACTTCTCCTATCATTACAACTTGCCCATGGTTGCCGAATATTATATCCGGGTATTGGCCTTCAAGCTGATGTTCTTTGCTACTTCCTTTGTTAACCCTAATCTCATTAAATTCTCGAGAATACTTACTATGAATCTCATCTATTACCCAGTCATGTAGAAATAAATCTCGATCACTCTCCTTCATAATTGTTACTCCACATTAATTTGTCTTTTAATATATCAAAGTATTTAGTTTTTGTGGATCTTAAAAGTGTTAACTTCAAAGGAGACTTCGAAACTTGAACATCATAATCGTTCTCAATTTCTAAACTCGAATTTCCATCAAATGTTAAAAAAACCGGAGAACCTTTAGTTTTAATTCTAATCTTTATATTTGAATTATTTGAAATTACTAATGGTCTATTTGTTAGGGTGTGAGGGCATATTGGGGTTATTATTACTAGCGGCAGAGAAGGAATCACAATTGGTCCACCAGCTGATAGCGAATATGCTGTTGAACCAGTTGGAGAAGATAAGATTATTCCGTCAGCCCTTAAATTGGAAACTAAAATATCATCAACAAATAAATCTAGATTAATTATTTTAGCTAAAGCTCCCTTATTTATTACTGCGTCATTAAGGAAATTAGTCTTTGAAACTAACTTCTTCTTTTTGTATATTCTTGCATTCAACAATTGTCTTTTATCGGGGACCAGCTTATTCTCAAAGAATTCTTGTAAAATCGAATTTAATTTGCTAATCGACCCTTCCGTTAAAAAACCCAGCGTGCCTAGGTTAATACCTATGACAGGTTTTTTATTTATTGCGGCCTCTTCTGCTATGTGTAGCAGGGTTCCGTCCCCACCAAAAACGACTAAAACATCTGACTTCTTAACTAATGTTTTCCTAGTAACATATATTTTGGAATCATAATCAGCATTTGAAAATTTGCTTTCTATTAGAACTGATGAATTTCTTTTTTTTAAAAAATTTGTGAGGCTATTTTTAATTCTATCAAAATTTTTTAAATTAGGCTTAGCTATAACACCAAAAATCATTATAAATAATATTATAAATTAGTTTAATAATTTTATATACTAGCTAGTTTTTGCCGATAAAAGAGCCTCAACTAACTCCTGTAGGTTTCCATCAAGGAAAGAATCTACATCTCCTATTTCTGTACCCGTTCTATGATCTTTGATCATTCTATATGGATGTAGAACATAAGACCTTATCTGGTTTCCCCAACTAATGTCTTTTTTGTCAGAATTTAATGCTTCTTCTTTGCTTTTAATCTTTTCCATCTCAGAGTCATAGAGTTTTGATGAAAGAATTTTCATAGCTGCAGCCTTATTTTGATGTTGTGAGCTTTGATTCTGACAACTAACTACTATTCCCGATGGTATATGAGTTATTCTTATCGCAGAATCGGTCTTATTAACGTGCTGTCCGCCAGCTCCTGAGGCTCGGAAAGTATCAATCTTCAAATCTTTCTCATTAATTTCTATATCAATGTTAACTTCAACTTCAGGCAATACAGAGACTGAGGCAAAAGAAGTATGCCTCCTCTTATTGGAATCAAAGGGAGATATTCTTACCAATCTATGGACTCC
Organism: bacterium; assembly: GCA_002701925.2. GTDB lineage: Bacteria > Desulfobacterota_D > UBA1144 > UBA1144 > UBA1144. The sequence continues at coordinate 124,033 of NZWJ02000017.1, read as the reverse complement.
AACTTCATTTTTCATAAATCCATAAGCAAAGTCGCCTTCAATTAGGATAGAGCAATTTTTTATCCCAGCTTCTTCACCATCAAGAAAATCGAGGAACTCAGCCTTAAAATTATTTATTTCTGAGTATCTAAAATACATTCGTGACAACATACTCGCCCAATCTTGAGCTTCCGTACCCCCGGCTCCAGAATTGATAGAAAGAATTGCATTTTTATTATCATCTTTTCCAGATAACATGACTTTAATCTCAAAACCTTCAATAGCTTTCTTTAACGAATCAGTTGAATCTTCTATTTCTTTATAAGTATCAGCATCAATCTCTTCATTTTTATATAGCTCACTTATTTCGTTTAGCTCTGTTAAATCAGTACATAATGATTTATATAAATCAATCTTTTTACTAATTCGTGATATATCTTTCAATGTTAATTGGGCAGATTTCTTGTCAGACCAGAAATTATCTTTCTCTGACTGTTGGACCAACTCGTCTAACTCACTTTGTAGAAGATCAAGGTCAAAGATAACCTCGAATGGTTTCAAGTTTCTTATTTAAGATTTTTAAAATCTGTATTAATTCAATCATTTTTTTAACTCACTAAATAATGTTATATTAAATCTAACATTTTTATAATCTTAAGGGAGTAAAATTTGAAAAATTATGTTTTAACTCCGGGGCCAGTTCCAGTTCCCGAATTTGTTTTACTAGAGATGGCAAAGCCAATTATTCACCATCGTACAGAAGAATTCGAAGAAATTTTCTTCAAGGCTTCTCAGGGTCTAAAGAAGGTTTTTATGACCGAAGAAGAGGTCCTAATTCTTGCATCTTCTGGTACAGGAGCGATGGATGCAGCGGTCTGTAACACTCTTAGTAAAAAAGATAAAGCTTTAGTAATTAATGGCGGTAAATTTGGAGAAAGATGGTTAAAAATATGTAAGGCGTATGATGTAGAAACTGAAGAAATTAAAGTTGAATGGGGCAAAGCAGTCAATCCTAAAGAAATCGAAAAAGTATTAAAGAAGCACAAAGATATTAAAGCCATATTGATTCAAGCAAGCGAGACTTCAACTGGCGTGAAGCATCCTATTGAAGAAATTGCACTTCTAACAAAAGATAGAAGCGATATAATCTTAATTGTAGATGGCATAACTGCTGTTGGAGCGTTTCCAGTAGAATTCGATAAATGGGGTATAGATGTCTTAATTGGTGGCTCTCAAAAAGCTTTTATGATGCCGCCTGGACTTGCATTTATAGCTTTAAGCAATAAAGCCTGGGAATTTAATAAAAACTCTAATCTTCCAAAATTTTATCTAGATTTAAGTCAAGCGCACAAAAACAGTCTTAAAAAAACTTCACCTTGGACACCTGCTGTTACTTTAATTATCGGATTAAACGCTGTTTTAAATTATTTTGATAAAATTGGGTTAGACAATTTATTTAGAAGACATTCTATTCTTTCTGAAGCAACTACTAAAGGATTTGAGGCGATTGGTCTCGAGAATTTTGCTAAAGGTTGTACTAGCTCAGCCTTATCTGTCATAAAATCTCCCGAATCAATAGACGCGGGAGTTATCGTTAAAGAGTTAAAGAACAAATATGGAATGATAGTTGCTGGCGGCCAAGATCAAGCAAAAGGTAAAATATTTAGAATTACACATATGGGATATTTAGATAAGGCTGATATCATTGCAGTAATCGCTGGTGTAGAAGGAATATTAATAGAATTAGGTCACAAGTTTAAAAATGGCGCTGGAGTCGCAACTGCAACAAAAATTCTAAACACTTTATAGCTTACTTACTTAGTACTTTTTTAATTGTGGATAGTTTGTTCTCTAAAATACAGTCCAACAAAACTAGGTTAACCATTGCCTCAGCAATAGGTACTGCACGGGGACACAAACAAGGATCATGCCTGCCCTTTACTCTTAATTTCTTTCGCTTTCCTTTTTTATCTATTGAGTCCTGGAGCTGAGAAATTGAAGATGTTGGCTTTAGTGCAAATCTTAGAACAATCTCATTTCCGTTTGTAATCCCACCTAATATGCCGCCTGCATTATTACTATTAAACTTTACTCTTCCAGATGATTTACCTAACATTACATCATTTATTTCAGACCCTTTTTTGGAAGCTACTGAAAAACCAGCTCCTATTTCAAATCCTCTAACTCCCCCAATTCCCATAATTGCAGAAGCAAGTCTCGCGTCAAATTTCTCAAAAACTGGAGAGCCTAATCCTGCTGGAACTCCAATAGATTTAACTTCGATCACACCGCCAATTGAATCGCCCTCGCGTCTAACAGAATCTATAAGATTTTCCATTTCACTTATTTTAGATTTATCTGCAATTCTCAGCGAGTTCTTCTCAATATATTTTAAATCTATCTTCTCCCCCTTAATATCTCCAATCTGAGAAACAAAACCAAAAGTTTTAATCTTCATGGAGGTTAAAACTTTCTTTGCTATTGCACCACTAGCTACCCTTCCAACCGTCTCTCTGTTAGACGACCTTCCACCTCCCCTATGATCTCTTATCCCATATTTCTCATCATAGGTTAAATCTGCATGGCCTGGTCGATATATATCTTTAAAGGCTTCATAAGACTTAGAAATTGCGTCAGCATTTTTTATGATTAAAGAAATAGGGGTACCTGTCGTCTGACCTTTAAAAACTCCTGACAAAATCTCTACCTTGTCAGGCTCTTTTCTCTGAGTTGTGAATTTATTTTGTCCCGGTCGCCTTCTATCTAATTCAATCTGTATATCTTTCTCTGAAATCTTTATTCCAGCAGGGCAGCCATCAATAACAACACCCAGAGCTTTACCATGGGATTCTCCCCAAGTAGTTATCTTGAATATATTTCCAAATGAATTTCCAGGCATTTAAATAATTTTATCTTTAAATAAGCATAAAGCAATTTGACTTGTAAATTATAATATCAACATTGCGTCTCCATAACTAAAAAAATGAAACTTTTCTTTTACTGCAATCTCATAGCATTTTTTAGTTAGCTCGTAACCCAAGAAAGACGAAACTAAGACTAAGAGTGTAGACTTTGGTAAATGAAAATTTGTTAATAACGAATCTGTCAACTTAAAACTAAAATCTTCCTTTATAAACAAGTCTGTTTCCATAAATTCGCCGTTCTGCTTTTTATTAATACAATAAGCCTCTAGTGCTCTTAAGCTAGTCGTACCCACAGTTACTATTCTTTCGCCCTTATCTTTCTTCTTTCTTATCTTAGATATAAGGCTTTTCTTAATATAAAATCTTTCTTTGTGCATTTTATGATTATCAAGATCCTCGGTTTTAATTGGAAGGAAAGTGCCCATCCCGACATGTAAAGTTAAAAAATCAGTTTCAATATTCATTGAGGCCATATTTCTTAATATATCTTTTGAAAAATGTAGCCCAGCTGTAGGAGCAGCAATCGAACCAGCGAATCTAGCAAAAACTGTTTGATAATCAATAAAGTCTTCTTTATCAGGTTCTCTTTTTATATAAGGAGGAAGGGGCATCCTACCATATAAAGATATTATTTCTCTAACATTAGATTTAAATGTCAGGACCCAGTCTCTGCTATTAGGCACTTGACTTAAAAAACAGATAGAAGAATCTGGGAGAATAAACTCTTTTTCTTTTGGATTCTTAGTCAACACTTGCCAAGATTTATTATCTAATTCTTTGATTAACAAGAATGACTTCGTGCTGCCATTATGGTCCTTGCAAACTAAGTAAACTGGTTCTACTTTTGTATCATTGAACACAAACAAATCATTTGGATTAAAGAAATCCAATAATTTATCAAAGGTTGATATAGTTATCTCATTAGAATTTCTGTTAACAACAAGCAATCTAGACGTGCCACGAGGTTTCTTTGGCCTACTTGCAATTAAATTATCAGGTAAATAGAAATTATATGAAGATAGGTTCATTTATTTTTTAAACTTATCAAGTATCAGTCTTAATGAATTAAGTTGAATAAACCCTGTTGCATCCTTCTGGTTATACAAATTATCTTCTTCAAAAGTTGCCAACTTAGTGTTATACAATGATTTTTTCGATTTTCTTCCAACAACAATAACATTGCCTTTAAATATTTTGAGCCTAACATCGCCAGATATATTCTTTTGTGACTCTTCGACAAAAGCCATCAAAGATCTCATCTCAGGTGAATACCAAAAACCGTTGTATATCAATTGTGATATNTTTGGAACAAGAGAATCTCTAATATGCATAACTTCTCTATCCATAGTTAGTGTCTCAATTGCTCTATGAGCNATATTTAATATAGTCCCNCCTGGTGTTTCGTAAACGCCCCTTGACTTCATACCAACAAAACGATTCTCAACNATATCAACAACTCCAACCCCATTAAGGCCACCAACTCTGTTAAGNTTCTCNAGNAACTTAACGGGTTTATTTTTTTTATTGTTGATTGAAANTAANACNCCATTTTTAAATGANAAAGTTATATAAGTTGNCTTATCTGGAGTCTCCTCAATTAATCTAACAGATTCATACATTTCTNTGGGAGGCTCAGTCCATGGATCCTCCAATACCCCGCCCTCATAACTAATATGATAGATATTTCTATCACAGCTATAAGGCTTTGCCTTNGTTACAGGAACAGAAATTTTATGCTTCTTTGCATATGCAATGCAATCCTCTCTTGATTTAAGATCCCAAATTCTCCAAGGTGCTATTATTTTTATATTTGGGGCNAGTGCATTAAAAGTTAGCTCAAATCTTATTTGGTCGTTACCTTTTCCTGTTGAACCGTGTGAAACTGCAAACGAGCCTTCTTTCCTAGCAATCTCAATTTGTCTTTTTGCAATTAAAGGCCTAGCGATAGAAGTTCCCAGCAAATAATTTCCCTCGTATATTGAGCTGGCCTGTATCATAGGAAAAACAAAATCTTTTACAAACTCNTTCTTTAGGTCTTCGACATAAACTTTCGAAGCTCCAACCTGCTTGGCTCTCTTGGCGATTCCCTTAAGATCTTCTCCCTGTCCTAAATCAGCTATATANGCAATAATTTCTGCNTTATAGTTCTCTTTTAACCAATGAAGAATTATTGATGTATCNAGTCCNCCAGAATAAGCTAAAACTATCGACTTCTTTTTCATTGNAACTATGACTTTGCAATCCTTTCGTAATCAAAAAGATAAAAGCCTGCTTTTTTAGTTTCATAAAACTTTTCTAGAGAGAACCCAATGTACTCCAGCTTCTCCATCTTCTCGCCATCATAAACAGTATCTTTTTTCTGGTCAGANAATTCTATATTTAACTTAATGTCCTCTGGCATTTTAACTTCAGCAGTAGGCTGAGTTGTAAAAATAATTTCCAGATTCTTATCGAATTCCTTATCCTCTGGCAANGTAAATCCTATAGCTATATTTGTTGAAACTAATTCAANTACNTAAAGCACTAAAGTTGAGGGGGCACCTCCTTCGGGTGTGCCTGTTACNGTCAAAGTATAGCTATGNTTAGGAAGGCTCTCTTCCTTTATACTAGCCTTTAACATATCGTAATCTTCATTAACTACTAAGCATCCAATATTTAACATTATATATCTCCTGAGTTATTATTTTATCTAATAGATTTTAATAATACTAATCTGATTATTGTCCCTAGACCCATCTCTTCTATAAGAATAAAAATTATTGTCACATTTTGTACAAATTCTAATTAGTTCAACCTCCCAAACCCCATAATTATTAATTATTTTCTTATTTATCTCAGCTAAATTTATAAAATATTTACCATCATGAATTCGATAGCTATCTTCATCAAGAGCAAGCTCTTTCTTNAATTTGTTAAACATTGAATAGCTTACTTCATAACAACAAAGTCCGATNGAAGGGCCNATTGCACATCTGAGATCTTCTTTTGAGCAATTAAAATCCTTTTCCACTTTCTCAAGAACTCTTTCAACAATACCTAAAAATGTACCTCGCCATCCTGCATGAATTGCAGAGACAAAGGAGGCTTGCCTAGATGTAATAAATATAGGNACACAATCTGCCGTTCTNATNCCTATGTATAAGTCTTTGTTATTTGTAATGATTGCGTCACCGTCAATATTTTTTGGAATTTTATTTTCTAAACCCAAAGAAACAACTGCATCGCCGTGCACTTGATTGAGAAAAAATACTCTTTTATCGTCAGGAACAGAAAATTCTTGCTTTCCAAAGAAATGNTCTACTTCTTTTACATTGTTTAACAAATCAGATTTTATATAATTTAACGAATTCATGATAAATATTTAATAACTGTATCAAAATCTTTTGGTATATCTATAGAAAATTTAATTCTCTTTGAAGTTTTNGGNTGATTAAACTCTATTGAACTTGCATGCAACAAATGTCTACCTANAAGTTTTTTTAGTTTTGGCTCAANNTTTATATTTAATCTTTTGCTATAAACTTTATCGCCTAATATTGGATGACCTATTAAATCCAAATGAACNCGTATTTGNTGTGTNCTTCCTGTTAAAGGAAAAGCTTCNATAAGAGNGAAGCCATCNAACTTTGAGAGACATCTCCATTCNGTTGAAGCATTTNTTNGCTTATTCGANTTACTAGAAATTTTTACTCGGTTATTTTTATCCCTTCCTATCTCTAAATTAATCAAACCTTCATTTTCCNTCAGAACACCATGGACTAAAGCTATNTATCTTTTTTTAATATTTCTTTCTTTAAATTGTTTAGATAAGTTAATATGAGACANGTCGTTCTTTGCAACTATCATTACNCCGGATGTTTCTTTGTCTAANCTATGAACAATACCNGGCCTCAATNTCCCNCCTATACCAGACAAATTNTTACANCTATAAAGTAACCCATTAACTAGAGTTGGNGTATTGATTCCCGAGCCNGCATGTACCGGAATCAATGGTGGCTTGTTAATTACGGCTAAATAATCATCTTCAAANATATAATCAATAGAAATATTTANAGGTTCTAAATCAAGGGTCTTTAGCTTNGGAAAAACAACATTTACTAAATCGTTTTCTTTTAATTTATAAGATGGTTTTGTTTGCTTCTTGTTACATAAAATATGTCCATCTTTAATTAGCTTATTAATATATGACCTTGATNGGTCAGGAAAATTATCTACGATAAATTTATCTAGTCTAATATCAATTTCATTCGNTGATATTTCTGATTGCCATGCATGATTATCCATTTTATTATTTAATTATGTTCACATTCATAGAGTTTTCAAATTCTATGAATNTGACATAGGTTTAATTNTATGGACAAAAATAAAAGAATTGAAATAAAGTTTGGCCTCACGGCTCCAGGNTCAATGTGGAATTTGCTATATGAAGGTATGGAGCAAAACATTAATTTAAGAACCACATTTAAAGGAAAAGATGAGGAAAGTATNGAGGTTTTAATTAGATTCGGCGAAATTCTGAAGAAAAAAAAAGATTACNATATAAATATTACTAATAGTGGGATAGAGATAAATAAAGAACTACCAATAAATGACTTTAAAAGCGGCGAAAAATGGACTGATTTAATGGNAAAATTAAAAGATGAAATAACCAAAATGATTTAAGTTGAAAGCTCGCCTGAATTAAGCACATGAACTTTCTTTGTTTCTTTNTCTAAAAATAACAGTTCGCCTTTTGAATTTATATCNATTGCATNTCCCTTCAANANCATTTGATCCTGGGTCACTACCAACTCTGATCCAATATCAATCCATCTTGACCTCCAAAAAGATAAAATTGTTTCATATTTCTTTAGTTTAAAAAGAGTTATCCAATTGATTAAATTCCTTATCAATATAACTANAAGATNATTTGAACTATATTCCTTNTTGCCCTCAATACTTAAACTNGTGGGNTCAAGACGATAAACAAAATCATCAGAATAAAAATCATCCTTGTTAGAATTAACATTTAATCCTATGCCAATTATCAATGATCTTGGCTTATTGTTGTCAAANACAGCCTCACACAAAACTCCTGAAACCTTTCTAGAGTTTATTAAAATATCATTGGGCCACTTGATCTCNGGAATTAAACCAAGCTCCTCTATAGTAGCTGCAACTGAATTTGCGCTTAATAATGAAAAAAGTCCTAGTGCCTCTTTGTCTTCAGGATAGTTAACAATTAATGAAAAAGTAAGATTTTTTTCTCCAAATGATTTCCATGTTCTATTGTTTCTTCCACGTCCTTGAGTTTGCTCTTTTGCAACTATAAGTGTTCCGTCAACCTGATCTTTTAGTTGCTTTGCGTAAGAATTTGTTGAGTCTATTTCTTCTAGAATTACTACATTATTAATAAATGAGCTAATCTTTTCTTCCTTTCTTATGCGCTCTTCAAGGTCTACAAACATTTAAATACCCATCCTCTTGTCATCTTTGTGTTCTTTGATAATCAATGCGATTAAACCTAGAGCAAATGTTCCGCATAATAATGAAGAGCCCCCATAGCTAAACATCAACAAAGGTATCCCTACAACAGGGAACAAACCTATTGTCATGCAAACGTTAATTATAAAGTGAAAGAAGAAGTATGATGATAGTCCAAATAATAAAACTTGAAGAAAAGAGTCTTTGACTCTGCTTAAGTATTTCAAAGAATATATAACGATAAAAGAATAAAGGCTTAAGAGCAGTAGAGCCCCAATGAAACCAGTTTGCTCAGCCCAAACTGAAAAAGCAAAATCTGTGTGCTTCTCTGGCAAGAACTTAAGCCTTGCTTGAGAACTATTCCCTAGTCCTTTGCCATAAAGCTTGCCAGAGCCTATAGCAATTTTAGACTGCATTACATTGTACCCATATCCTGAAGGATCCTTCTCTGGATATATAAAGCTAATAACTCTCTCTTTTTGGTATTCTTTTAATCCAAAATTCCATATAGGTACAGCTGATATTGTTATAATCAAGAAAATTGCAATTAAAATCTTTTTGTTATAGGAGAAGCTTATTATGATTGATAAAGAAATTAATAATAACATTAAAGCAGAGCCTAAGTCGGGTTGCAACATTATTAGAATAAACGGCAGTAGGAAAAAGGAAAAACCTAAAAAGTATTTTATTAAATAGCTCTTGGAATACGCGCCTAATTCAGAATAAAACTTGGCTATTACGAAAATAAAGGTGATTTTAACTAATTCTGATGGTTGAAAAGAAAGAAAGTTACCAATTTTAAGCCAGCTTTTAGAACCTGAAATTTTAATTCCAAAAAAAAGAACAGCTAGTAAAAGAACTATAGAAAAAATATAAAACCAAACTGAAATNTCTCTAAAAAACCTTAGTCTTATTCTTGTAACAAGAAAGAATATTNCAATCGATATAAGAATCCAAATNAGCTGCTTCATNGAGTAGGAAGAAAAGAAAGAGCCCTCTCTTATGGCGAACAGATTAAAAAAACTCATTAACATTATTGCAAAACCTGCTAAAAAGATTTTTATCTCCGCCTTTCTAAGTAACTGTCTCATAAATTAACCTACTCATTAGTCATATAATTTACTTTGTAATAGTTAACTACTTCCTTTATGATTGGGCCTCCAGCTCTTCCGCCCGAATCTCCATGCTCTGCAAAGACTGAGATTACAATTCTAGGTTTGTCGTAAGGATAATACGAAGTAAACCAGCCATGATTTTTGTATTTTCCATAGCCATAGTCCCTGGAATCTTTTGATATCACTTGAGCTGTCCCTGTTTTACCAGCAAGCTTCCCATCTCCTCTAGCGTGAAACCCTGTACCTTCGCTATCGTTCACAACTCCAAGCAACCCTTCTTGTACTATTCTAAGATTCCTTTTATTAATTTTAATACTTTCTGTAACTTTATTTTTTGTTTGCTGAACGATGCTAAAATTAGGCTTGGTTCCATTTGATGCGATAATTGAAGTCATTAAAGATGCCTGGAGCGTATTGATTGTTATATACCCCTGGCCAATAGCAACATTTGCCATATCACCAGGATAAAAATTGTCTTTAAGAACTTTTTTTATAAAAGCTTTATCAGGAATAACGCCAAGGTTTTGTTTAAAAGGGAATTCAATTTTCTCACCATAACCAAAACGCGCCAGCCATGATGCAAATTTATTTACTCCTAAAGCAAGGCCAACCTTATAAAAGAAAACATCACATGATGAGGTTAAAGCTTCACTTACATTTTGGTTACCGTGACCTCCCTTCTTCCAACATCTAAATTTTCTTTTCCCAACTAGGTATGAGCCTGGACAATAATGCTCTGTTTCAGAAGTTACAACTCCTTCTTCTAAGCCTGCGATAGCTGTAATTATCTTAACAATAGAACCAGGTGGATTCGACGAGAAGAGGGCTCTATCTAAAAAAGGTTTAGCTTTATTCTTACTAAGCTTAATCCAATCTTTTTTTGAAATTTCCTGGGAAAACAAGTTTGGGTCATATGAAGGTTTGCTAACTAAGGCTAGAATTTCCCCNGTCTCTATGTCATGAACCATTACTGCGCCATTAAGCTTGCCAAAACTTTCAAAAATAAGTTTCTCTAGTTCAATGTCTACTGTAAGACTTAAGTCCTCACCAGGAACAACTTTACCATCCTGCTTCTGATATATGACTGAGTCGACGGCGACTTCATTTCCTCTACTATCAACCAAGATATAGCTTGATCCGCTTTTACCACTAAGGCTATCTTCATAAATTTTCTCTAGCCCTGTTGTTCCCTNCCTAGTCGATAAAAGTGTTCCGTAAANTAAATCTCTTTTATCATTAGCTTTCAAATANCCAATCTTATGAGATCCNACTTCACCATANGGATAAACTCTTAAATAATCTACTATTAATTCCAATGAATTGAATTTCCTGGAATTATTTTCAATTCTATAAATTTNATCTAAATTTAAGTCTCTANNAATTAACGTTCTGCTATTAGGCCGCTTTNCTGCTGCACTAAATATTCTGTCAATTTTAGATTTATTTATACCTAAATTANTAAAGACAAAAGATTTAATCTCATTTTTATTTTCATTTGTATTAAATTTAAAGTACAAATTAATTACGGGCTTACTATATGCAATCTTCCTATTAAATCTATCTAAAATAGACCCTCTTGGGGCTGGTTTAACAACCTCTTTTACAAAATTATTTTCGGATATTAATGCAAATTCTCTGCCTTTGTAAATTTGTATATAAGCTAATCTTAAAAGAATGATAACTAAGAATGTTGATACAATTAAAATCGATAAACTTGATCTTGTATTTTTGGCCATGAGTTATATTTAATTATAATCAATAAAATAGTAGAAATGAAAAAGTTAAAAATCATTGGATAAATAATGAATTCTAAATAACTTCCTATATCTACACCAAAACCTATAGAATAAATAATAAAACTTATAAAATAACAAAATGAAAGACATGCTAATATTAAAAAAATATCATTCCTGAAGCTTTGCCAAANGAAGTTTTTAACATACTTAATAAACAAGAAAACTAAGAGTAATTTACTGAAGACTTCGATTAATGAAAAATAATCTGTGAAGGAAATATAAAACAAGAGTATGAGCGATATGAGTAATATATTCCTTTTTTTGATTCCATTAATAAGAATTAATATTATTATCACTAAGGAGGGATCAGTTAGTCCACCAAAATCAATCAAACTTGCAGAAGTATAGACTGTTAAAAAAACAAAAAGAACAGAGCATAGATAAAAAAGTAACAAAAACTTACTCATTCTTTATTATGCTGACAAACTTCACACTTCTAGGATTGGAATTACTCTTAACTTTAATTGTTAAAAAACCTTGGTTTGTTTCAACTTTATCAACAACTCCTACTTTAAAACTTAAAGAACCTTCAATATTGTTAGCAGTGAAGATACTGTCTCCAACTTTAATATTAGACTCAAGCGGTACGAATTTAATGTATGAACTAATTCCATTTCCCTTCATGATTCCAGCTACTTTGTCCGGACCTATAAAAACAATAAGATTAAACTTTGGGCTATGTGTAAAATTAAACTCAGAGTAAGTCTTAAAGACTTTAGATATAATGCCGACTACGTTTGTAGTGCTAATAACAATCGAGTCTTTCACTATTCCATAATCTGAGCCTTTATTTAAAATCCCAACAGAGTTAAAGGTAAGAGGAGATTTTATTATAACTTCAGAACTAATCAGTCTATACTTTTCTGCCTCTTTAAGCTTGAGAAGATTTCTTAATTCTTCATTCTCCTTAACGATTTCCTTATGAACTCCAATCTGAGTCTCTAAAGATCTAATTTTATCTTTTAGAATAGAGGTTTCACTCATAAAATCACTCTTATAAGCAAAATTCCTAACTAAAAAATCTGAAAAATAAAAATTAAAGTTAAGAAAAAAGAAAATAAATAGGATTGTTGAAGCTAGAAAAAATAAAGAAATCTGTTTTAATCTTTTTCTTGATAACATTTAATAACTATAGCGAGATTTTTCTTAAAGTATTAACCTCTTCGAGGGCCTCGCCGCATCCTCTAACTACACACATTAATGGATCATCAGCAATGGTTACCTTTAAGGCCGTCACTTTGGTGAGCCTATCCGCAAGTCCACCAAGCAAAGCTCCACCACCAGCCAACATAATTCCATCTACCATTATATCGCCCGCTAATTCAGGCGGTGTCTCATCTAAAGTCTCAACAACAGTATTAATGATATCAATTACGGATTCATCTAAAGCTCTTTTTACATCTAAAGAAGTTAGCTGTATAGATTCAGGGAGACCAGACTCGAGGCTTCTTCCACGAACTGTCATTTTCAAACTTTCACTAGGAGTATCTGTTACATCGGCAATAGTCTTCTTTACGCTTTCAGCCATGTTCTCCCCTATTAATAGCCCATGGTTATTTTTTACATATAATATAATTGCTTGGTTCATAGAATCCCCAGCTGTTTTAATTGAGCGACTAATTACGAGGCCTCCGAGGGATATAATCGAGATACCTGTTGTTCCTCCACCTATGTCAATAATCATTCCACCTCTTGAATTTAATACAGAATCCATTTTAGCCCCTAATGCAGCAGCCATAGTCTCTTCGATTAAATAAACTTCTCTCGCTCCAGCTGATTCTGCCGCTTCAACAACAGCTCTTTTTTCAACTGGTGTAATTCCAATAGGGACAGATACTACAACTCTTGGTCTAACGAGAAAATTATTTTTGTGATATTTTGANATAAANTATTCAAGCATTTTTTGAGTTACTTCGAAATCTGCTATAACACCTTCTCTTAAAGGTCTTATGGCCTCAATAGACCCAGGTGTTTTACCCAACATTTGTTTAGCTTCATCGCCTACAGCCAGAATATTCATCTCACCTGCTTTGTCAGTCTGAACTGCTACTACTGAAGGCTCGTTTGCAACAATACCCCTGTCTTTGATGTAAACAACAACATTTGCCGTCCCCAAATCAAGCCCAATATCAATAGAAAAATAATTGGCGATTTTATCCCAAATTGTATATTTCTTTTTTATGTCCATCTTTAAACTATATTATACCGATTCATAAGGTTATTTCTTGAATTAAATTAATTTTTTGCCTTTTTTCCAGACATTATCTTAATCTCTGAATTAACATATTGCTGCAAATCACTATCATTAAAGCTTATTGATCTAAAAGTTGTCTCTCTCCCTGGTGCGACACTGCCATCTACTTTAAATTCATATGTCTTAAATAATGAATTTTCGTCATCATACATATCGACCCTCAATATTAAATCAAAGATTTCATAATTAGTAGTATTAAGAACTTTAATGGATCCGAGTTCTTTTATATCGGACTCAACTACTATAATTTTAGAGTCGATATCTGGGACTTTTTCTTTTTCTAAGTTCATTCTCTTAACTATGCCCTTAGAAGTGCTAAAACTTTTTTCCTTAAACTTAGTTTTCTTTCTAGGTTTCACTTCTCCTACCATCTTAGCAGAAACCACAGATAAACTTAATTTGTCAAAATCAAGCTCTACCATTCCTAAACTATTACTTTTAAAATTTTTATCAGAATAGGGTTGAATGAGATCTTTAATTTTTATCTTTTTTGATGTCAAAGTAGTGCCAGAAGAATTCTTATACCCTACGCTGATGACGATATCTTTATATTTATAATGGCTTGTGTTTGATAAATAAATATCAACCAATCCAACTGTACTTTTAATCTGATTTATAATAACAAAATCTTTAATTATTAAATCTAAGTTAGGAACAGGCGAGTCCGAGAAACTTTCAAACTCAGAATTTTTTGAAACATANTCTTTGGAGCCTCCTTTGTCCAAGTACTCCCTAGGATTAATAAGCTTCCCATTTGAAACTCCGTAAGAAATGTCCGAAAAGAAATCTATTTGTGCCCCGGAAATATTAAAATCTTTAAAAACTTTTGTCTCTTTTGCTCCAATAACACCTCTTAAACTAAATCTTACAGACTTAATAATTCTTTTATTTTTATCCAAAAAATTAAACGTGCCCTCTAATTCCTCAAATGAATTCTCGCTCCGATTAATTAGTGTTAATTTGTTAACTATAATTGTATTAGTAGTTGTATTATCAACGACATAATCAAAATCCAGAATATCAACGACATTCTTTGCTTTCAGACTAAATATCTCCTCGCTTTCTATCAAGTTGGCTGAGACTATGTTAATAGAGGTTTTATCTGGTGAAAAAGATAAAATAGGTGTTTGTATCTCGATAAATCTTTTCTTTTCTTCTGCCCTTAGTTCTCCTTGAATAGGTACCGTTAAGAGGGTTAGTGTTCCATCTGCGGTATAAACACTAATTTCTAAGACTATATCTTTATAATCAAAATCTGAGTTATTCTGAATTTCAACGTATTCAAAGAGCCCTAAAGTGTATTTTGAGTTATTTTTCCAAGAGAAATCTGTAACTTTAATTCTTGTAACATCTACTGAATTTAAGTTCTGTTTTAACTCTGACATCCTTTTNCGATTAATAGTTTCTGATATCGAATCTAAAGAAAACANAGNCAACAATAAAAACATTGATAGATAAAAATTTAATTTTTTCATAATCTTTCGCTAAAAAAGAATATCAGATAAACTCTACGATGTAACTATCACTAAANAATGGAGGATTAATGCCAAAATATATATTGCTTTCTTCTCTTACGCCTGTCGGAAGAAGAACATTAAAAGAANGACCCACTAGGATGAAAGAGGTTGATGACGAGATAAGNGCTATGGGTATAAAAATATTAAGTCAATTTGCGACTCTTGGGCCGTTCGACTTTGTTAATATTGTTGANGCTCCNAATAATGAGGCAATAAGCAAGCTATCGATNGAATTAACATCTAGAGGGACAATTCANATAACAACACTCCCNGCAATAGATATAGATACATTTGTGGAAACACTAAAGATTGAAAATGATTAAAACTTTCAAAAATTTATTGTCTAAAGTGAAAGAGCAATCTGTAGCCGTCCCTGGATATAAGGCCAAAAAAGTTTTAAAGGTTTANTTGTATATAGCTATAGTTGGAATTTTTCTTCCTATCTTATATCTAATATTTATTTTATTCTATAACTTTAAGAATGGTTAATGTTAATTTAAATATAAATTCCAAAAAATGGCTTATTGTCGGCGGAGGAGTGGTAGCAACTAGNAGAACTAAAAANATTCTCTCTAGNGGNGCTATAATAAAAATTGTATCACCTAAAGTTTCTAAAANCCTNNTTTCATTNGAGTCTAAAAATAAAAAAATTAAAATTCTAAAAAGAAATTTTCGAAAGTCTGANATTAAATCAGTCGATTTTNTCCTTGCTTGCACAAACAATAATGAGGTAAATAANAAGATTGTTTACGANGCNAGAAAAAANAAGGTTCCAGTATCTAATGCATCGNATANNAGCGACAATGATTTCTCTTTTACATCAGANGTTAAAATTAATAAAAATATTAAAATTAATTTTAGCACTAATGGTTCATCTCCATATTTCAGTAAATCATTAAAGCTTTTATTTAATAGCTCTATTAAAAAAGAGTTGATTGCTTTATATAAGGCAACAGANNGNAATGAAAAGAAGTCTGCTGACAAAAAGAAGAATAGACTATTAAAAGAAACAGCCTATAATAAAAAAAAGAATATNAAGGTATTAATAAAAGACTCCCTGGAGAAACTAAANAAATGAGNACTACAGATACAAGTAAGTTTTATAAAGGAATGAGGATAATATTTGAAAATGCGCTATGGGAGATTGTAGATTTTCAACACCGTGTAATGCAAGCAAGAAAACCTGTTGTTAAAACTAAGTTAAAAAATATAATTAGTGGGCTAACGCAAGAAAAAAGTTTCAGATCGGGGGACACTTTCTCGTTACCTGATTTACTAAAAAAAAGTTCTCAATATCTATATTTCAACAAAGAAGTTTACACTTTTATGGATCTAGATAGCTATGAGCAATACGAGTTAGACAAAAAGGTTGTTGGTGACAAGGCTGCCTTTATGAAAGAAGACTTGAACGTTCAACTACTTCACTATGATGGGGAAATAATAGATATAGAACTACCCACCAGCGTGGAACTCAAGATTCAGAGCACTGAACCAGGGCTTAAAGGTGACACGGTTACTGGAGGCACTAAGCCAGCAGAACTTGAGACAGGGGCAAATATAACTGTCCCATTATTTATCAATATTGACGATGTAATAAAAGTAGATACACGAGATGGTAAATATCTAGAAAGAACAAAGAAGGCTTAGTCTTATAATTTTATTAATTTCTCAAAAATCTCAATATATTTAGAATCTTTTATTGGCAACATCTTTTTACCTAAAAGGTTACCCTTGCCTTTTGTAATTAAATAATCAATATCCTCTAAGTCAAATTTCTCTATGGTCTTCTCATCTTTAGCAGGTTGTTTATTAAAATTTTTGATCCATATTTCGCTATCTGTAAATCTATACTCATTAGTAAGCTCTGACTTAATAAATAAGTGCTTATTATCTAAAATTAAAATATTTAGCATAGAATCTGCTTTTTTTGAATAAAACTTTTTTAAAATCAGCAACATCAATTAATTTACTTTATACCTCTTATATTTTACAATTTTTCTATGAATAAAATAAAGGTTTTCTCAGGAACATCAAACTTAAAACTTAGCAAGTCTATATGTAAAAAATTGAAGCTACCTCTAGGTAAGCTTGAAATCAAAAGATTTAATGATGGTGAAATCTTCGTTGAAGTTGATGAAAGTGTTAGAGGCAGTAATGCTTATGTAATACAATCTACTTCATCCCCTGTAAATGAGAACCTAATGGAACTCTTTATTATAGTTGACGCTCTAAAAAGAGCTGCTGTAAATGAAATAACAGCAGTAATACCTTACTTCGGCTATTCGAGACAAGATAGGAAAGTTACAGATAGATCNCCTATAACTGCTCGATTAGTTTGTGACTTGCTAATTAAGTCTGGAATAAAGAAAGTTGTAACTATGGATCTTCATGCTGGACAAATCCAAGGGTTTTTTGATATACCGGTTGATCATTTATATTCTTCACCTATTGCGATTAATTATATTAAGAAGAAGTTTAAAAACAAAGATTTTATCATTGCTTCTCCTGATGCTGGGGGAATGGAAAGAGCCAGGGCTTTCGCTAAGAAACTGAACGATGCAGATTTGGCAATGACCGACAAAAGAAGACCTGCTCCAAATATAGCAGAAATAACCAACGTAATAGGAAACGTTGAGGATAAGAACGTTATTTTAATTGATGATTTGATTGATACAGGAGGTACTGCAGTGAAATCTGCTCAAGCATTAATGAATGCTGGAGCAAAAAGTGTCTCAATGTTCTGTACCCATGGCGTACTTTCTGGACAGGCCTTAAAGAACATTGAAAATTCTTGTATTGATGAACTGATAATTACTGATACAATAGATAATCAAGAAAAATTGAAAAAGTCTAATAAAATTAAAGTTTTGACTGTTTCTAGTCTAATTGCTGAGGCAATTGGAAGAATTGTTAAGAATAAATCTATTAGTCAATTGTTTTCTTAGGAGATTAATAAAATGATAGTCGTTAAAATGGACGCTGAGAAAAGAGAGGAACTTGGAAAGCAGGCGAATAAAAAAATAAGAGATAACGGCCTAGTTCCTGCAGTTATTTATGGCAAGGGAAAAGACAACGTCAATATAAGTATTGATGGAAAAGAATTAAAAAAAGTTTTAAGTTCTACTGAGGCCAGAGAAAATACTATCCTAGAAATCTCTATCGAAGGAATAGAAGGTGATAAAAAAGTTTTATTAAAAGAAGCACACTTAGACACGTTAACTAGCAAGCCTTTGCATTTTGATTTTTATGAAATTAGTGAAGGAGAAAAACTAAAACTTGTCTGCCCGCTAAACTTTGTTGGGAAACCTGAAGGAGTGAAGAATGGTGGGGTCATACAAACACTTGCTAACCAGGTGATGATTGAATGTCTGCAAGAAGATATCCCTAACGAAATAAAGGTAGAAATTACAGAACTAAATATTGGGGATACCTTGCTTGTCCAGGACCTACCAGAAGTTCAAGGTGTTACAATATTGTCTAACCCTAATAGCACTACAATCAGCATACTTGCTCCAAGGNTTATTACCGAAGAGGAAGAGGCTGCTGAAGAAGGGACTGAAGGTGAAGAAGGTTCAGCTGAAAATAAAGACGCTGACAAAGAATCAAAAGAAGAAAGTGCAAGTTAAAGAAGGGAATAGCAACGTTTTAATTGTAGGATTAGGTAATCCAGGTTCAGAGTTTGAACAGACAAGGCACAATACCGGCTTTGATTTTCTTGACTCTTTTGCAAGTCAAAATAATACAAAAATTGATAAATCAAAATTATCATCTTTGCTTGGTAATATAAAAAAAAATGGCACAACTATCTATTTATGTAAGCCTCAAAGCTATATGAACAATAGCGGCAAATCCGTAAGGTCTATTAAAGATTTTTACAAAATTGAGTCAACAAAAATAATTGTTGTTTTTGATGATCTTGATTTGGAAGTTGGACAAATCAAAATTAAGAGGGGGGGTAGCTCTGCTGGTCACAATGGTATTAAGTCTATGATAGAACACCTTCCTGGAAATGACTTCATTAGAATCAGGGTTGGCATAGGAAAGCCTTCGGAAAAATCTATGACAAACAAATATGTTTTATCTAAATTTAAGAATGACGACTTAAAAATAATCAATAAAATCAATAATTTAGCTGATAAAATAATTATTAGTATAGTTTTTAAAGGTATTTCATTTGCAATGAACACATTTAACAGTAAAATTCAATGAATATTATTCATTCAAATAACATTAAAGGAGGAAATAAATGGATTTAGCAAATCAGTTTGTCACATATGGTGGAATAATTCTTGCTATCATAGGATTAATCTATGCTCAAGTGACTTATAATAATGTAAGATCTATGCCAAGAGGAAACGATACACAAAGAAAACTTGGCGTTACAATCTACAATGGCGCAATGTCTTTTATTAAGGAAGAATATAAATACATTGTAATCTTTGTAGCTTTAGTTGGAACAGCACTTTTCTTTTTCTTAGGAACTGGAACAGCATTAGCATACTTTGGTGGTGCAATACTTTCTATGACATGTGGTTGGGCAGGAATGACTTCTGCTTGTATAGCAAACAGTAGAACTGCTGAAGCGGCAAATACTGGGGGACAGGGTCCAGCTTTAGTAACAGCTTTCAAAGGTGGAAGCGTAATGGGCTTTTCTGTTGCAAGTTTAGGGATACTTGGTATTTCTGTACTTTTTGCAAGCTACTTTAATTCTGGTCCAATAACAGAAGAAATTTTAATAACATTCGCAACTAATATTGGAGGATTTGCAATGGGTGCTAGCTCGGTTGCACTTTTTGCAAGAGTTGGTGGCGGAATCTATACTAAGGCGGCCGATGTTGGAGCAGACTTAGTAGGAAAGGTGGAAGCAGGGATACCCGAAGATGATCCTAGAAACCCGGCAACAATTGCTGATAATGTTGGGGACAACGTTGGAGATGTAGCTGGAATGGGTGCCGATTTATTTGAATCATATGTTGGTGGTGTAATTGCAACTATCGTTATTGCTTCAAGTATGGCATACGCGACTGATATTAAATTAGCACTTTATGCCTTTCCAATTATCTTAATAATCGTTGGAACCCTAGCTTCATTTATTGGAACTAAGGTTGTAGATATAATTCAAAACTCAGAGCCTTCGGGTGTTTTGAGAAAAGCTTCTTTAACGGCAGGAATATTATTTCTTGTTTTTGGATACTTCTCTCTTAACTACGTTGGACAAAGTGTAGGACTAAATAGTTCAGATCTAACAAGCATATTTCTTTGTTCAATAATAGGGTTATTCTCTGGTTCTTTAATTGGAGGAATAACTGAATACTACACTTCAGGAAAACCGGTTAGCGAAATTGCAGACGCGTCTAATAGAGGTGGTGTAGCAACAAATATCATTAGTGGTTTATCTGTGGGAATGATGAGCACAGCTCTTCCAATAATTGTAATAGTTCTTGCGATTTTCTTATCTTATACAAGCTTTGGACTTTATGGTATTGGTATTGCTGCNGTTAGTATGCTTTCAACTATTGGTATTACAATGTCAGTTGATGCATATGGACCAATAGCTGATAATGCAGGTGGTATTGCGGAAATGGCAAAATTAGGTCCTGAAGTAAGAACAATAACTGACAAACTTGACTCTCTAGGAAATACGACAGCCGCTATTGGTAAAGGTTTCGCTATAGGTTCTGCCGCACTTACATCTTTAGCATTGTTTGTAGCGTTTGCTGCTGCAACTGGTTTAGATGTTGTAGATATCTTAGATTTCAGAGTCGTTTCAGGCCTGCTTCTCGGTGGAATGGTTCCATACTTATTTGGAGCACTAACAATGGGNGCAGTTGGAAGATCTGCTGAAAAAATGGTTCAAGAAGTTAGAAGGCAATTTAAAGATATACCAGGAATAATGGATGGCTCAGGAGAGCCTGACTATCAATCCTGTATAAAAATTAGTACAGAAGCATCGCTTAAAGAGATGATTCTTCCAGGAATATTAGCAGTTGTTTGCCCTATTCTTGTAGGGAGTCTTTTAGGTGCTGGAGGCTTAGCAGGATTTCTTGCTGGTGCCTTAGTTTCTGGTGTAGCACTCGCATTAATGATGTCAAATGCTGGTGGCGCTTGGGACAATGCAAAAAAATATATCGAAGAAGGTAACCTCGGTGGAAAAGGGTCAGAAGCACATAAGGCTGCTGTTGTAGGTGATACAATTGGTGATCCATTTAAAGATACATCAGGTCCAGCCATGAATATTTTAATTAAACTAATGACGATTGTTTCATTAGTTGTGGCTCCGATCTTCTTATAAAATGAGCTCACTTAGCTGCGGCATCGTAGGATTACCGAATGTTGGTAAATCAACAATATTCTCTGCTCTTACAAATGCCGCAGTTGAGAGTGCAAACTACCCTTTTACAACGATAGAGCCAAATATTGCTATCGTTGATGTTCCCGACAAAAGACTTGCAAGCTTATACAAGTTATTAGAATCAAAAAAAATAGTTCCAACGACTTTAAAATTTGTTGATATTGCTGGTTTAGTTCAAGGCGCCAGCAAGGGAGAAGGGCTTGGAAATAAATTCCTTGGAAATATAAGAGAAGTAGACTCAATAGCCCATGTCCTGAGGTGTTTTAAGGGTGATGTCACACATGTTCTTGAGTCAATAGACCCTATCAGAGACTTAGAAATAATTAATCTGGAATTAGCCATTAGTGATCTACAAATTATAGAAAAAAGAATTCTTAAGCTTGATAAGTTAAAAAGAAGTGGTGACAAGGAAGCGATAAAAGAATTTAATTTAGTTAAAAAGATTGAAGATATGTTAAATAAGAATCAATCTATAAATACATCTATGGACTTTGACATAGAAGAATCAAGAATAATCAAAAGTATGAATTTAATATCAACTAAACCAACAATATATATTTTAAACTATGGAAATGAGTCAATTGAACAAGATGAAATAATAAAACTTAAAAAAGCAATTGATGACAAAGCTCATAGCTATGTAGAAATATATGGATTACTTGAAAATGAAATAAAAGACTTAGATAATGACGACAAAGAGCTTTTTCTAAAAGAATATGATGTAAAGGAAACAGGGCTAAACTTATTAATAAATAAATCATATTCTATTTTAAACTTAATAACTTATTATACCGCTGGGAAAGAAGAAACTAGAGCCTGGAGTATAATGAACAATACTCGAGCACCAGAAGCTGCAGGAAAAATCCACAGTGACTTTCAAAAAGGTTTTATTAGGGCTGAAATTATTGAATATCAGGACTACATGGACCTTGAATCAGAAGAAGCTGCAAAGAATAAGGGTCTAATGAGGTCAGAAGGTAAAGATTACATTGTAAAAGATGGAGATATAATTCACTTTAGGTATAATGTTTAGCAGCCTGTTGTCAATTTAGTTGACCAGCAGACCATAACAGGAGGTCAGAAATGACACAATTATATGAAGTACTTTTTATAGTACCCGCAGATATATCTCAAGAAGCTTTTAATGAGCTTTCCGATAAATTAAAGAATTCTATTGAAAACAAACACAGCTCTAAAATTTTGAAATTTGAGAAATGGGCAGATAGAAAACTCGCTTATACTATCAATGATCATAAGAATGGAACCTACCATATATTGGAAACAGACTGTAATTCTGAGTGTATAAAGGATGTTGAAGGAATTTTAAGTTTTGAAAAGACTATAGTTTTGAGATATTTAATTGACAAAGTGGTGACAAAGGAGAAATAAATGGCAGAAAAAAGAGAGTTTGATAAAAGAGAAAGGCGTCCTAGAAAGAGGCCTGCGAAACTTCTTGAGGGTGACACTAAGTTAAACTACAAAAATGTAGAGCTTTTGACTAATTTTATAACCGAAAGAAAAAAAATTGCACCACGTAGAATGACAGGATGTACAGCAATACAACAAAGAAGAGTTGCTACGGAAATAAAAAAAGCTCGATATATGGCATTGCTTCCATATGTCGTAAGCCATAAGTAGTAGTTTAATTTTTATGAAGTTAATCCTAATAAAAGACGTTAAAAAACTTGGTAAGGAAGGCGATGTAGTTGATGTCAAAGACGGACAAGCTAGGAACTTCTTAATNCCTAATGGNTTAGCNATTGAGGCTAACACAAANAATCTNAATANTCTTAATACAAAGAAGATTTCTGAGANAAAACTAGANCTTCAAAANAAGGAAGCTGCNTCAGAACTAGCAAAAAAACTAAAGAATGAAAAAATTACTTTTCCTGTNAAAGAAAATTCTGGAAAAGTCTTTGGCTCAATTACTTCAATCNCAATCTATGAAAAACTATCTGAATTAGGATACGAGATTAGTAGAAAAAATATAGACTTAAAGAAGCCTATAAATACTCTAGGCGAAAGCGAAGTAAAGATTAANCTTTATAATAATATTTCAACAACTATCAAAGTAGAAGTAGTTCCTTTATAGATTGACAATAATTAAAAAGATATAGTAATCTATCAAATAATGTTATTAAAAATAATNCCTGGTGGCGCTTTCGTCGAAAACACTTATATACTNCAAGCTGATAAATCAGATGAGATTATNCTTGTCGATCCTGGAAGTCAGATTGAAGATATAGAAAGATCTTTAAAAGATATAGATTTCAAAACTATTCATATTTGGAATACTCATGGCCACTTAGATCATGCTTGTGGCGTTGAGCACTTTAAAAGNAAATACAANGCAAAATTCTTCATACACCNAAAAGAACTCCCCATACTAGATGCAATGCCATCTGCAGCAGCAAGATTTGGAATAGAAGAATTCGCAGNNGTAATAATTCCAGAAGTTGATGGGTTTATAGAGGACAAGAAATCATATTCTGTAGGTNATTTAAATTTTGAAACTATACTNGTNCCNGGNCACTCACCNGGAAGCATTTGCTTTTATTTTAAGGAAGAAGCTAACAAGAAAGAAAAAATGAANCAAGATATTATAATATCAGGAGANACAGTATTCGCNGGTTCAGTTGGNAGAGTAGATTTGACCGGTGGAACGAATATGCAAGATTTAGTGGGNAACATAACTANGAGACTTTTATGTTTAAAAGATGAAACAATCTTGTTCCCTGGCCATGGGCCTCACACAACTATTGAGGTAGAGAAGCAATCAAACCCATACCTGATGGGAAATCTTTNATGGACANAAGTATAATAAAAATTCTTTTTACTCTATTAGTTTGNATATTATTAGGTTCAGTNGTTAATGAATTAGGACAAATTTATTATTTATCAAGTAAGCATAAGAAAATAAAAATAGAGACTACTCAAATTAAGGAAGAAAATAGATTATTGAANAAAGAAATAGCTANACTTAAAAATGATCCAAGATATATTTCCATTGTTGCCAGAAAGAAGCTTGGGATGATTAAGAATGGAGAGAAAATCTACAAATTTAANAATTAAGAATGGCTAAAAATATAAAAAANATATTAGCTGTGCTTGAAACTGGNCCACAAAAAAAATTTGGTCAGAATTTTTTAGTAAACGAGAAAAAAACANACTTTATAGTAAACGAAATAATTTTATGCAATAAGNAATCCGTAGTAGAGATTGGTCCTGGTCTTGGATCNATCACAGAAAANATAATTGATAAAGANCTTNAAGTTGTTTGNATNGAAAAAGANAAGATTCTTTNTAAGTATTTACAAAATAAATATTGTACTTCATCAAATATAAAAATAATTAACGAAGATATCCTTAGNATTAGTATAAAAAAAATTATTGATNCTGATAAAGTAATATTTGGCAATCTTCCTTACAATATAGCATCCAAAATCTTAAGTAATTTTATTGATGAATTTCACAATGTTGNAAATTCAATNGGAATATTTATGTTNCAAAAAGAAGTTGCGGATAAAATAATGTCTAAAGTNGGAAGNAAGTCCTACAATGCTTTTGTTGTTAAAATTAGGTGTTTTTTTAATGTTGAGAAATTATTAGATTTAAATGAGTCTGACTTCTGGCCTCAACCAAAAATAAAGTCGACATTAATAAAGCTTGTAGTAAGGAATAACCAAAGAATAGGTGTTAAAGAATTTAAAGAATTTTCAGACTTCATATTTAATTCATTTAGAATAAGAAGAAAAACTCTAGTTAATAATCTTCTAAATTTTTATCCTAAGAATGCTATTTTAAAAAGTTTTTATCTTATGAATTTAAAAGAAAGCTCAAGAGCTCAAGACTTAAGTGTTCAAGAATTTACAGAACTATTTACCAATATAAAAAATTAGAAAAAATATATCTCACTTAAAAGTCTGTCTATGAAAGTCCTTATGGAATAGTTATGTTTATTCACGATAATTGAGAAAGCATACAAATCTCCATTCTTNCCATTAAAGAANCCTGACAATGCACTNACTCCAAAAATATAGCCTGTTTTAGCTCTCAAGTTTTTATGCAGTGGCTTTCGTTGAAACTTTCTTAATAAAGTTCCATCTACTCCAGCAACAGGNAGAGTTTTAGAAAATCTAGAATAATATTCTCTNGTTGTAATAAACTCTAATAGTTTGACCATCGCTTTTGGAGATATGTTATTTTTCGAGGATAATCCTGATCCATCNCTAATATTNAAACTTTTAGGTGCCAGACCTACATTTTTAACTAGGAAATTGGAAACTAGACCACTAGAACTTATCCAAGATCCTCNTTCTCTTNAAAAATTAGCTGACAGCTTTTTNAACACATGTTCTGCGTATAAATTATTACTTTTCTTNTTTATAATTTTTACAATATTTATCAAATCAGAAGACTCNTGTTCATATTTAATCTTATATGGGCTTAATTTTTTAGATATTGGAATATGTGCAATTTTAATTNNACCTTTAAATGANATTCCTTGCCTATTTAGCTCTCTTCNTATTTTNACACCTAGCAAGTANAGAGGATTNTCTGTAAGGAGTAGNTCNGGTGATGATTTATGCTTGTACAAATTTGAGTCTANTGCTATTGANGAGATATATGGGGCCCAAGCTAATCCTACCCAAGACTTCTTCCAATTTGGATTATAAAAAGGNTCTTCATAATATTGGTTATTTAAAAANATNTTNCCATTTATCTTCNTAACTCCTTGCTTCTTAAAATAAGATATGGCTTTCCTTAGGCTTGAAGAAGTAAACGTAGGATCTCCTTTTGTATCAATATACAGATTGCTTNCATACTCCCCAGACTGATTTTTAGCAAGGGGGATAAAAAAAATTGTCTTAAACTTNTAGTCAACACCTAACAACTCNAGGGAAGCTATAGTTGTGATAATCTTTTGATTTGATGCTGGTATGAACTTCTTTAAGGAATTATATTCTGCAATCACTTTGTCTTTAGTAAGATTCTTAACATATATACCAATATTAGGTGTGGCTTTAGACTGAGTCTTTATAAGACTCTTAACGCTTGCGGAAAGTGCGTGCGAGGATATCAAAGAAATAATAAACAAAAATGATAAAAATAGTTTTAATGTGAATCCGACCATGATTTCCCAAACCCTAGNTCTACTTTCAAAGGCACATTTAGTGTNATACANCCTTCCATNTAGTTTTTTATTTTCTTAGAGACATTATCAATCTTGTTTTCNGANACTTCAAAAACAAGTTCATCNTGNACCTGCATTATCATTCTACAATCATTATAAAGTGAAGAATCATTATTTATCAAAATCATTGCCAGTTTNATTATNTCAGCAGCTGAACCTTGAATTGGACTATTAATTGCAGCACGCTCGGCAGCNCCTCTTGAAATAAAGTTATTTGAGTTTATATCTGGTAAATACCTTCTTCTTTCTAATATTGTTTCGGAGTAGCCTTTATCTCTTGTCGACTCTATGATTTCATCGAAATAGTTTTTAACGTGCGAATACTTCTCAAAGTATTTAGCAATAAAGGCTTTAGCTATTTTTAAATCCTGATTAATTTGTTTAGACAAACGCTTAGGGCCTATGCCATATAGAATTCCAAAATTTATTGTTTTGGCTAACCTCCTTTGGTCTTCAGTAACTTTCTTCTTAGTAACATTAAATATCTCAGCCGCGGTAAGGGAATGAATATCATCATCTAATTTAAAACTGCTTTCCATAACTGGGTCACGCGAAAAGTGAGCAAGTAATCTTAACTCAATCTGTGAGTAATCAGCCGAAAGAATAACTGAACCTTTTTTTAATGGAACAAATGCCTCTCTTATTCTTTTACCTTCTGCTGACTTTATAGGTATGTTCTGTAGGTTGGGATTACTAGATGAAAGTCTCCCTGTAGATGTACCTACATGGTTATAAGAAGTATGAATTCTTTTAGTGGATGTATTAATTAATTGAGGTAGCGACTCAACATAAGTTGACTGAAGTTTTGAATAAAATCTATATAAGAGTATCTGTTCAATAACTTCGTGCTGTTCGATGATTTCATTAAGTGATTGGGAATCAGTGGAAAATTCACCCTTTTTAGTTTTTTTATTTGGTTTAATTCCTAAATCTTTAAAAAGAATTTCCCTTAATTGTAATGGTGAATTTATATTAAACTCTTTACCAACAAGAGAGAAAGCTTTAGACTTAATCTTGGCTATTAGTTCTTCAAATTCTTTAGATAAATTTTCCAAAACTTTAGTGTTAATATTAACCCCCTCTTTCTCAATGTTACTTAACACTTGAATAAAAGGTATTTCGTACTTAAAAAAATTTTCAGAAAGATCGTGATTTATAAGTTTTTCAGATAAATACTTATAGAGCCTAAATGTTATATCTGAGTCCTCGCACGAGTAATTAGTTGCCTCTTTGAGGGAAACGCTAGAGAAAGGTATGCTCTTTTTATCTAAAGTTGTTACGTCTTTATAAGAAATCATCTTATAATTTAAAAATCTCCTAGATAAATTATCTAGGCTATAACTTTGTAAAGAACTATCAAGACAATGGGCAGCAATCATAGTATCAAAGTAAATACCTGATAGCTTGATTCCTAATCTTGAGAAAATTATAATTTCATACTTTAAATTTTGCCCAATCTTATTTATTTTTGAATCCTCCAATATAGGTCTTAAACTTTCTATAACATAGTCAAAATCTAGCTGATTAGAGTCCACATCATGCCTTAATGGAATATAAAATCCTGTCTCCTCTTTAAATGAAAAAGAGATTCCAACAATTTCTGCTTCCATAGGATTAGGAGAAGTTGTCTCTAAGTCTAGAGACAAGTAATTTTGTTCTTCCAATCTTGAGACTAAATTCTTAAAATCATTCTTTTTTAAAATAGTTTTATAATTAGAGTTCTTATTAGTAAAAGTCCTATCTTCATCTTTAACAAATGAATCAAATTCTAATTCTTTGAACAACTTATTTAGCTTTGATACACTTGGCTCTTTTAAAGAAAAATCCTCAGGATTATCTGTCAAAGGCAAATCTTTTTTAATCGTTACTAATAACTTACTAAGATTAGCGTTATCTTGATTCTCAATTAAAAGATTCTTTATCCTATCTTTAGATATTTTATCAAGATTTTTATATATTGAATCCAATGTTTCGAACTCTGTTAAGAGTTCTTTCGCAGTCTTTGGACCAACTCCTCTTACCCCGGGGATGTTGTCAACAGAATCTCCAACAAGAGCCAAAAAATCTATCATCTGCTCGGGCTTACAACCATACTTCTCAATTACTTCATCAACTGAAGTAGTTTTGTTCTTCATTGTATCAATCATTTTTACATTTTTTCCAATCAACTGTGTAAAGTCTTTATCTCCAGAAATAATACAGATTTGGAATTTTTTTTTATATTTCTCAGCTATTGATCCAATAAGATCATCTGCTTCATAATCTTCCATTGATATAGTTCTGATTCCTTTTGCATTAAGGAACTCTATAATTTTAGGAAATTGCAGCGCTATATCTTCTGGAGTTTCACCTCTATTAGCTTTATATTCTTTATAAATGTCGTTCCTGAAAGATTTACTTCCTGAATCCAGTACTGCTACCAAGTACTCTGGTTTAAAATCCTTTAATAACTTGTTAATCATATTAACAAATCCAAAGATTGCATTTGTAGGAAAACTTTTTGAATTAGTTAAGAAAGAAACCGCGTGATAGGCTCGGAATACATATGAGCTAGCATCTAATAAAAATAATCTTTTAGAGGCCATTAAGCTTTTGAGCTAATTCCCCATTTCCTGACATTTCTATACAAATATCGCAGCCCCCTAAAAATTCACCATTTATGTAAAGCTGAGGAATAGTTGGCCAACTAGAGTACTCTTTAATACCAGATCTTAAATCCTCGTTGGATAGAATATCATAGGTTTGATAAGGTACATTAAGGCCATTCAAGATCTCAACAACCTTAGCAGAGAAACCGCACATAGGCATTTCACGTGTTCCCTTCATAAACAATACAACTAAATCATCAGAAATTGCTTTGGAAATAAATTCTCTTACTTCTTCTTTCATATTATACTCCTTTGTCTAGCTCATCAGGAGCCAGTGTCTTCATTGAAAGTGCATGAATATTCTCTTTCATATCCTCTTCTAGTGCGGAGTACACAATTTTATGTCTTTCAAGCGTGGACTTGTTCTTAAATGCTTCACTAATAATTACCGCTTCGAAGTGAGTACCATCTCCTGTAATCTCTACACTAGTCTTTGGGATAGAGCTTTCGATTTTATCTTTAATATAATTTTCATCCATAATTTAATATTATAATACAGTTATTCTCATTAACATAGTATAAGTATACCAACTACAATTAATAAATTAGTCTAAAAATNTTGAGAATAAATATTACAAAAAATACTACTAGAAAAAATAGCCCAAATTTCGCAAGNAATCTAATAAGCTTNTGCGGCTGTAACTTTTTAGGGAAGTTGGGACTATATATAAGCCTATAATTCAAATAAGCTAAAAAAGGAGAAGTTANAAAAGATAGAATAGTTGCTATATCAACTAATCTTTTCATTTTCTGCCCGAGAAAAAAAATAGTCAACATTGTTCCTATAATAACTAAAGTTAAAAATGTATTGGTAAAATNTTCTTTTTTAAAACTNGGATATAAAAGTTTTGTNCACTTATTTAATACCCTTGGAAATGCATCNAAGCATGTAATNGTTGTNCTAAACATAGCAGTAAAGGCAGTAATCAGAATTAAATCTCTAGACCACGTACCTAGAGATGCATATAGTTCAGTCAAATTCTTTACAAAAACTGTGGCGCTGGGAACAAATTCTTCTCCAGAACCGTAAAAAACATTAGCACCAAGTATAACGAATACAACTGCAAGAAGTGCCGTTAAAATATATGAGAAATTGAAATCAAAATTGTTTTGTTTAAATGAAAAATCTACATTTTCTTCTCTTTTTTCCATAATCCAAACTGACGACCAAGCAGATAAGTCAATTGGTGAAGGCATCCAACCAATTAATGCAATCAAAAAAGTCAGACCTGCGTAAGACAGAATATCCGGAGAGATAAAGTTTGGGCTTTCNACTACTTCAATATTTTGGGTAACAAAAGCTGATACAATTGTTGAAATAATTAACAAAAAAATTAAAAATTTTATAAGTTTATTAAAGAAGGCTCTATTATTTAGTCGTAAAATCAGAAAACATGCGACTAATATCGCAAAGGATGAGAAAAATAAATTTAATTCCAAACCTAGCCAGTTCCTAAAAATAGCTGCTGTAACTATTGTTACAGATGCCTGGATTGTAAACATAGTTAGAATTGTTAATATGAGATAAAGATATAGCGCCCAATCCCCTATCTTCTTATAACCGTCTAAGACTGTCTCATTCTTAACTACTGTATATCTGGTTGCGAATTCGAAAAAAGGATATTTGAGAATATTAGCTAAAAGTACAGCTATAATTAAAATGTAACCGTAAGTAGCGCCAGCCCTTGTTGACTGTACAATGTGAGATACTCCAATTGCTGCTGATGCCCATAAAAGACTTGGGCCTAAGACAGACAATTTATCTCTGATTTTTTTTAACATTTAGTTATTATATATATAATTTTTATTAAGGTTAATATATGAAATCATGAGCACAGATAATTCAGTATCAATTATAGGGTGTGGAATTAGCGGAATATTTGCTGCATTACAATTAAAAAAGTCGGGGATAGAAAATATTCAATTATATGATAAATCCCGAGGTCTAGGAGGTCGTCTAGCAACTAGGCGGTCAAATGATGGGAAATTTGATCATGGAATTCAATATATAAAACTAGATACTGTTGCAGATCTCCCAGAAATAAAAAGCTTGATAAGAAATAATATTCTTAAAGAAACTAAAATATCTAATTTATTTGTTGGTAATGATGGTATGACAAGTATTGCAAAGTTTTTGGCAAAAAATCTTAATATTTCAAAAGAATTTAAACTTATGCATATAGATAGTGATCTTGACTCAATGGTTATGAATTTTGAGAATGGTCAGAAAATTCATACTAACTCTATAGTTCTATCTTCTCCTGTTAAGCAATCAATAGAAATATTAGAGAAAAGTAATATTAATATTGATTCGTTAAAACTTGCTGACATTAATCAACTCGAATATTTTCCAGCAATAATTATTATGGTTCAATCTGAGGTTTCTATTGATTTAGAAAATGAATTTATACAAGAATATGCAACTGGGAATTTTAGCTCTATCACTGATAACTTTAAAAAAAGCATTTCAAAAAAGGAAAATTTCTACACCTTAGTTTGCTCGCATGATTTTAGTAATGAAAACTTTGAAAATGACTATGAAAGCATAAACTCTCGTCTGAAAAATGAATTGGATTTAATTTTTAATAGGAAATATAAAATTCTTTCTAATCATAAATGGAGATACTCTACGCCTAAGAATTTCTATTCTCTTGATAGCTCTATCAATATAGGGCTAGACAGCTTTGTAGGGATGTGTGGAGACATATTCACTAATGGTAAATTTGATGGGGCAATCAGGTCCGGTATTTCGGTCGCTTCAAAGCTACTTGCGAAATGAAATTTAATAATACTAAACTTTCTATTGGAATACTTTATGTAGGCTTNATAGTTTCGTTAACTGCAATTGCATTGTATCTTGATTTAGCAAGTGTTCTTGTAGCTAATTATGGCAATAATGTGAAGGTTGCCTTCTGTTACCTTTTTTTCATGTTAACNATCACATTACCTCTTGATGTATTNGCAAATAAAAAAATTAATNCTTCAAGAGATATCAGTATTAACAANATAATCGTTGGCAACATAGTGCTCTATTTACTTCTTATTTCTTTTACTACTATAATCTATTTCTTGTTTAGCTTAGAAAATTTACTTTTTGTTTTTTNATNGTCACTTATGATGCAATTGCTATTGCTTNTACTACAAGAAATTATCACACTTTCNTCTTTTANTACCAAAGAATANTCATATAAAAGTTCGTCGATGTTGATTATTGAAAATGCTCCGTTCTATATGACNATGAATATNATAAGAANCTTAAAAGGTCCCAANATACTGGTTCCGAGCCACTGGACGNAACAAAAAAAAGAAAACTACGAGTTTCATTTAGAGAGATTTCAACTAATAATAGGTTCAAAAATTGACTTAAAATCAGTCCTTTTCAGCATTGTTCTAAATTCTATTTTTTTTATAGCAATATACTCTTATTTTCATAGTGCCAATGTGCCTGNAACCATCTTTATAATAAACCTCTCCTTAATTTCTAACTTAATTTCATTTATATATATTTTATTACTTCCTAAGCTNAGCCAGAACGGTATTACCAATATTGACTATACAATGAGATCAAAGNANTCAAGTCTTTTNAAGGAAAACCTTGAAATATTTGAAAGNAATCAAGATAGAAACCAATCTAGAAGTAAAATTGTTGAAACAATCTTTTANCCCATACCTTCAATAGATACTAGGCTTAACTNTAAAGTTAAAAAAAAATTTGGATTATCTAACNTATCCAGACTAATTATATTTCTTNCTNNTACTAATCTTTCTATAATCTTTAAAGGAGTGCATGGCAATGCTGGGAAACCAGAAAATTGGCTACTTCCCCCTTCAGAATGAAAAAAATATATGAGAATATTATAATTGGGAACGGGNTAACTGGCTTAACAATAGCTAAGCTTCTAAGCCTGAGAAGTAAGGACTACCTANTAATAGATAAAAATAATACAGTCGGNGGNAAAGTCTCAACNAAAACTTTCTCAGATTATAAATTGGATGAAGGATTTCAGGTTGTACTNGAAGATTATCCNAATTTAAAAATATTCCCTGAAATTAATAAATCTTCATTTAGAAAATTTAAATCTGGATTTGTCACAAAAAAGAAAAATAATTTATACCAAATACTTAATCCNTTTAAAAGCTTTAAGGGGTTGTTGCCTGGAAATACTTTTCCAGGTTTTACTCTCAAAGATAAATTTCTTTTACTGAAGCTGGTNCTTCTTAGCAATAGATATGAAAACGCTAACGTACCAGTNAAAAAGTTTCTNAAAAACTTTGGTTTTAGTAANACATTTATTAATGAGTTCTTTGTTTCTTTTTTTCAAGGTGTTTTTCTAAGTAAAAACTTGGATGTTCCTCTAAAGTATTTCCTTTTTATATTTAAATTATTTTCTAAAAGCAGCGTNAGNATTCCTGTCGGGGGGATAAACATGATTCCTCAAAGCATTTTGCTNCAANTAGATTCNNCGAAATATANGTTGAACAAAGAAGTTGCATGCATTGAATCAAATAGNCTTACNACTAAAGATGGTGAATGCTTTTATTTTAATAAGCTTTATTGTACAGACCCAAAAATTGAAGNACTAATNCAGAGAGAGCTAAATCGCAACCTCTTNGCTGANATAACCTATAATGGGACNCAATGTTTCTACTTNTTNGCTAGTATCANNGATGTTGATGATNGCTTCATATATTTATCACCAGAATCAGAAAATATTACAAATNTTTCTCTAAAGANACTTTCGCCTGACAAATATATTGTCTCAGTTTCGTCCTTATCTATGGAAATTTCAAAAAATGCTATTGAAAAAGAAATTTTAAGTTACTTTNCTAATATAAAGAACATAAGCTTTTTGANNANATTTAAAATTAATANTGCTTTACCTTCNAATTCTAAATTCTTTGANTTTAAAGGAAAATCCTTCTGCCAGTACACCAANAATATTTATTTTGCTGGTGACTTCCTTTCNTCACCATGTNTAAATGGAGCAATTCAATCTGCAATTAATTTAGTGGAGTCCTTAGATAGTTGAGCTTCTTATTACTTTTTTATTCTAATCTAATAATTTCTGCTATTCTTCTGGGGCTCATTCTTANAATACATTTTGTTCACTATAAATCTTTTAAATTTATAGATATCGAAAGNTTTATCGAGTTTCACAGATTNCATACAAAAAATATTTCTTTTCTTGTGCTNCCNCTAATGACCTCAGAAGCAGTTCTTTCAATAACTATATGCTATTTNTACTTCTCTATTCTTTCTTTAGCNAACNTGTTACTAGTTGCTNTTATATGGATTACTACTTTCCTACTACAGGTCCCCAGCCACAATAAGCTTTCAACTGGTAAATCTATGCCTGAAATAAAAAAACTAATTTCAGGAAATATTTATAGAGTTTGTTTNTGGTTTCTCAAAGTNATAGTTTCAACTTTAATAATACTATAATTGTATTGTGAGGATTTCACTCCAATTAGTTGTATAGCTTTTNGACTTCCTCTCTCTCTTCATAAGCCAATCNCGGGAAATCCCTGTACTAGCATATTTTAATGTATCTCTACCATAAAAGATATTTAGCTTATCGANTACTCGCATAAGATTTGTTTCTTTGTCTATAGAAAAAATATTATCTTCTAGTGAGTATTGTTTTGAAGNAGACTTTTCCAATCCAGAAAGAAAAATATGAGCTTTCTTNTACCCTGGTCCTTTTTTAAATATCGATTCTAGAATCTTTTTTGCTGAACTGATTAACTTGGATGTTGAATCTGTNGAGGAAATTAAAGATTGAGTTTCAACAANAAACTTATAAGGTTCTTTTTGACTAAAA
Source organism: bacterium (assembly GCA_002701925.2). Classification (GTDB taxonomy): domain Bacteria; phylum Desulfobacterota_D; class UBA1144; order UBA1144; family UBA1144. The sequence continues at coordinate 88,969 of NZWJ02000017.1, read as the reverse complement.
CGATTTGTGGAAAGAGCAACTGTAATAGTTGAGCAGCTTGAGCCTTGAAGCCTTAGTTTCTCTGCGGCTCGAGATACATAAACAGAAACTGCCTCCTTAAGCAANTCTAAATCGTATATAGGGCTTCCAAAAGCTCTAGAAGTTGTAATCTGNCGTTTGNTATCAACAACTGAATNAATGTCCAAACATGGNACTCCATTAAGCTCCAAGATAGTACGCACAAGNTTTACNCTGCCGAGTNTTCTNGCTTTTCTGTGATTAAACACGCTTAATTGATAAGCATTAGATATACCTTTCAAAAATAATTTTTTCTCCAGNCTACGACCTATTCCCCAAACTGATCCTGCTGCTACCTCTCTTAAAGCATTAGTAAGATCTCTAGGATNGAAAAGAGAGNAAACCCCCAGGCTTTTTTTNGCTTTTCTTCCTGCTAATTTTGCTAAAGTCTTTGTNGTAGAAAGACCTATAGAAACAGGTATGCCAGTCCATTTTAAAATTTTGTTTCTCAAGGAAACAAGCTCCTTATATAAATTATTAATTGAGGCTGCTTCAANAGAAACAAAAGCTTCGTCTATAGAATAAANCTCNACATCTTCAAAATGATTCTTGATTATGCTCATTACTCTATTCGACATATCAGCATATAAAGTATAATTAGATGAAAAAACTTTTACTGACTCCTTTTTAAGNATATNCTNGCACTTAAATAACGGCTCTCCCATCTTTATTCCAAGTAGNTTNGCTTCAGCAGACCTAGCAATAACACACCCGTCATTATTAGANAGAACAACAACCGGCTTAAATTTTAATGACGGATCAAATACNCGCTCACACGAGGCATAAAAATTATTACAGTCAATTAAAGCTATATATTTATTCATATCANTCAAACTTTNTGTATTACGTANGTCACAACTCCCCATATGTCAAAGTCTGTCTCTTCTGTTACCTCTATGGGNCTAAACTCCTCGTTTTCAGGNTTTAAAAAAACCCTGCCCTCGGAAAGCCGAATTCTTTTAACCGTCAGCTCTCCATTGATATGAGCGATTACCACNCTCTTGTCTTTTGCCTCAACCGCTCTATCTACAACTAAAGTATCTCCTGAGTTTATTCCNGCGTTAACCATCGANTCNCCTTCAACTTTTACAAAAAAAGTTGCAGAAGGGTTNTTTATTAGTAGCTCATTNAAATCAAGATTNTTTTCAATATANTCATCTCCTGGAGAAGGAAATCCAGCTTGAACCCTAGCAATAAACAANGGGTACTTNGTCCCTTTATTCTCTTTATAAGAATTAATTTCAGAAATACTAGAATCNGTTTTTATAAAAGGCATNTATTGTATTATACCAAATTATGTTTCCTATTTGCTNATNCTAGCTTTAATAAAAAATCTTATTGAAGCAACAAAATGAGGAAAAAGNATCATAAACATAAANGCCTTAAACAATTCTGCCATAGGTCGTGGTGCAACATCACAAGTTGCAATCTCAGCACAANACAATAANCCAGGGAANTGANCTATNCCACTCCNACTACCTATTAACCCCAATAAGACGAATANTACTGTAATGTGAATTGCTNNTCTTTTATTCTTCTCATTTCTAGAAAAGATTCCNCCAAGAAGAATTATAAATCCGAAAACAAAAGGTATCAGTACAGAGAAAATCTGAAANATATAATACCCTATGCCNCCAAGCAACATCAGCAACAAACCTGTAATCATNGTGAANAATGTCATATAAAACCTCGCTCCGGAGGAGGGATTTGAACCCCCGACAAAGTGATTAACAGTCACCTGCTCTGCCAACTGAGCTACTCCGGAATTTAAAACTATAAGTGTATCAATTTAATAGAAATGCGTATAACAGTCAAGCGAATGCTTAGTTGTTGGAAAGGTAAATGTATAAAAGTATAATGATTATTNAGATTAATGAGTAAAAAGAAAAGTAAAAACTTNAATTTAACANAGAAAAACAGGAATCTGCCAGTNCCNGCAAATTCTCTTGAAAGGTATTTAACAGAAATAAGTAACTATGAAATCTTGTCTAGAGAAGAAGAAACAAAGTGTGCACAAGAATACAGAGAATCAAAAGATGTAGAATCAGCTAGAANATTAATCACTGCGAATTTAAAGTTTGTGGTTAAGATTGCNATGGAATATAAAAACTATGGATTAAACCTAATGGATATGATTCAAGAAGGTAATNTAGGTTTAATGCAAGCTGTCACAAAATTTGACCCNACCAAAAGGTACCGTNTAATTTCATACGGAGTATGGTGGATAAGAGCCTACATACAAAATTTTATTATGAAAAACTGGAGTTTNGTAAAGATTGGTACAACCCAAGGNCAGAGAAAATTNTTTTATAAAATAAGATCTGCCAAAAGCCTTTATAACGCTGGNGNGCTTTCATTAGAGGAGTATTACGCAAAATTATCAAGTGACCTTAAAGTCTCAATCAAAGAAATTAAAGAAATGGATCAAAGAATGGGAGGAAAAGATTACTCNCTTGATGAAGAACTAAAGCCTGGNGAAAAGCAGACCAAGGTAGAATTTNTATCTTCTNGCTCAGAGAATCAGGAAGATTTAGTTATCAAAGAGGAGCAAANAAGAGACCTACAATCTGGTTTNGAAGAAGCTATCNAGACTCTTAATGAAAGAGAAAGATATATAATAGAAAATAGNCTTTTATCTGAGAAACAAGAGACCCTTGAAAAAATNGGAGTTGAATTTGATATATCCAGAGAAAGAGTAAGGCANATAGAGAAAGTAGCAATAAAAAANATTAAGAAAATTCTTATAAAAAATGGTATCACAGCTGACTTTTAATAAATTCTACACCATGTTCAAGATTATCAATCCTNTCACAACCTACTTGAGCNAAGTTTGGCTTTCCACCTCCTTTTCCGTTAAGACTAGAAGATATTTGATTAATGNCTTCTCTACAATCAAATCCTTTGATATCTGAGCTGCAAGCGCAGATCATTATAGAACTTGCTTTATTGTTAGAGCCCAATAAGCTNACAATCTTTTTATTTGTCTTTAAATCATCCCANAGGCTTTTTAACTGATTTGAACTAACTTCNTCTGCCAAATATGAAACTATTTTAATNCCATTAAAAGTTTCACAATTTGATAATACTTCGCTAGCTAAACTTTTTGATTCCTTCTTTTCGTAATTATTCAATTTTGTCTTAAGTTGATCGTTCTCTNTCTGAAGCCTCTCGATACCTAAAGTAACTTTATCTATTGATGAATTTAATAATAAAGAAGAATCGACAAGGGTTTGCTTTAATTTGTTAATATTTGATAGTGCTTTTCTACCAACATGTGCNTCAATTCTTCTAATCCCNGACGAGATAGAAGTTTCAGATGAAATATTNAATAACCCTAACTCTCCAACATTAGAGACATGNATGCCTCCACATAATTCAATACTAAAATCCCCAATTCTAACGACTCTTACCAGGTCCCCATACTTTTCCTCAAAAAAAGCTGTCGCTCCACTCTTAATAGCTTTTTTGTAATCAACATTATTATCTATTACGACATCTTTATTGGAGCGAATACGCTCATTGCAAAGATATTCAATATCCTTAAGTAAAGAACTGTCAATGTTTGAGAAGTGGCTAAAATCGAATCTTAACCTATCATTCTTCACTAAAGATCCTGCTTGCCTAACATGCGTGCCTAAAATATCTCTAAGCACCGAGTGTAAAATNTGTGTGCCAGTATGATGCTCTGCATTCAACTGTCTGTAATTTTTATCTACTAATGATATAANTTTATCCCCATTATTTGCTNNTCCNTCTTTGACAATCCCGCTATGNACATATAAACCCTCTTTGGTTTTTTGAGTATCAACAATATCTACTAGACAAGATGANTTCTTTAAAATTCCCTTGTCTCCGACTTGGCCACCAGACTCTGCATAAAAAGGAGTCTCNTCAAGGATAATACCAACTTTGTCGCCTTTTTTTAGNTTAGATACAATCTCATTATCTTTAATAATCGCAATAATTCTAGACTCGACCTCAAGAGAATCATATCCATNAAACANTGTAGATGCATTAGCACCTAAAATTTTATTTAAATCAATAGACTCTGCTGTAGAAGATTTAAATTTAGATGCTTTCTTTGAAGAATTCTTTTGGTTTAGCATTTCCTCTTCATAGGCTTTTAAATCNAGAGTATAATCAGTATCTCTAACTAAATCCTCAATCAAATCAACAGGNAAACCAAAAGTGTCATAGAGTTTAAATATGTCTTTGCCAGACAAAACTTTCGTATCTATTGAAGCAGTCATAGCCTGCTCAAGTTGGTCAAAACCTCTATCTATTGTTGATAAGAATTTCTCTTCTTCATTTGTTATTATAGAAATAATATTTGAGGCTTGGCTCTTAAGTTCNGGATAAAANTCCTCCATTTCATTTATTACAAGTTGNACTAAATTGTGCAGAAAAGGTTCGTTAATTCCTAATTTCTTATAATGCCTNACTGCTCTNCTAAGNATCCTTCTAACAACATATCCTCTTCCATCGCTAGATGGCATAACACCATCNCATATTAAAAAAGCAACAGCTCTAGCATGATCAGATAATACTCTTATNGACATATCGGACTCNGAGTCCNTGCCATACTCTAAGTTTAACTTAGAGGAGACATAATCTATTAAATAAGTAAAAAGATCGGTGTCATAATTACTTCGGACACCTTGCAGAACGGAAACTAACCTTTCCAGCCCCATGCCAGTATCAATGCTAGGACTAGGGAGAGGTAGCAGCTCTCCTGCTTCTGTTCTATTAAACTGCATAAATACTAGATTCCATATTTCTAAGTACCTTCCGCATTCGCATTCAACAGAACAATCTGAGGGGGTATTGCAATCAATGAACTCCTCCCCTATGTCATACATAATTTCAGAACAAGGACCGCATGGACCTGTGTCTCCCATAGACCAGAAATTATCTTTATCATCTAATTTATAAATTTTCTCTTTAGAGATTCCTANAACATTCATCCATATCTTCTCNGCCTCAGAATCATCTTTATGTATAGTTATATAAAGTCTTTTCTTATCTATTCCTAACTCATTTGTAAGAAATTCCCAAGCAAAAGTAATAGCCTCCTCTTTGAAATAACTACCAAAAGAGAAATTACCTAGCATCTCAAAAAAAGTATGGTGCCTACTTGTTCTACCTACGTTCTCTAAATCATTATGCTTACCACCGGCTCTCAAACATTTCTGACAAGATGTAGCAGTCAAATAATCTCTACTTTCCTGACCTAAAAAGATATTCTTAAATTGAACCATACCTGCATTCGTAAATAACAAAGTTGGGTCATTGCTAGGAATTAAACTAGAACTTTTTACAGTGTGATGATTTTGGGACTTAAAAAAATCAATAAATTTTTTTCTTACTTCTGATGATTTCATCTAGATTATTATAATGGGGATCTAAGATAGTTAAAACTAATAGAGAAAAAGTATTGATAAAATCTACGCGCCCTGTGCAGAAACACTAACGAAAACTTTAGACTTGCCTTTTTTCTTAAAGGTTACCAAACCACTCTTCAATGCGAACAATGTGTGGTCTTTACCAAGACCTACGTTGTCGCCAGGATAGTATTTTGTTCCTCTTTGTCTTACAATTATCCCACCAGTATTTACACTTTGTCCACCAAAAAGCTTAACGCCGAGTCTTCTTCCTGCGCTATCTCTTCCATTCTTGGAACTTCCACCAGCTTTTGTTTTTGACATAACTTACTCCTTTACTTACCTATAGAAACAATCTCAACAGTCTGATAAGGTTGCCTATGACCATTTAAAGTCTTAGAATCTTTTCTTCTTCTAAACTTAAAGACTTTCAGTTTTTTCCCTTTGTCGTCAGAGACTACTTTAGCTTTAACTTTGAAGGATTTTAGTTTTGAAGAATCTGTATGAACCTTGTCTTTGTCCGTTATAAGAAGAATATCATCAAAACCAATTTCTGACCCAACTTCAAAAGACGTCTTTTCAATCTGAATATGATCACCTTCTTTAACTATATATTGTTTTCCGCCAGTCTTTATAACCGCTTCCATGTCGTCCTCCAAAAAGTATATATTTTCACCGATTATTAGTTTTTGTCAATATCTTTAGACTATTCTTCTAATTCAACATTCCAATAAGAAGTTTCAACTGAATTAAGAAATGGTTTCCATTCATTAAATTTAACAGTTTTTAAATATAAATTGGACAATATTTCCCACGAAGGCTTAATTGGCTTGCTTGCAAGTTTCATGTTCGTTTGACTTAGTAGCTTGCTCCCTTTTCTTCTATTACATTGGATACAACAACAGACTACGTTTTCCCAAGTACTTTTCCCGCCAAGAAATCTAGGGATTACGTGGTCTAACGTGAGCTCATTTTTTGGAAAAACTGACTCGCAATATTGGCACTGGGATTTATCCCTCTTAAAGATATTATAGCGATTAAACTTAACTTCTTTGTTAGGAACTTTGTCATACCTGACAACCATTACNACTCTAGGGATTTTAATAACTTTCGAAACGGTTTGAATACTATCAGCGCTTTTTAAAACACTAATTTCACTCCAAGAGTNGAAATCAAAAGTCTCATAATTTGCATCTACAGCTTTTGCTGCGCCTATATAAAGCATAAGGAATGCTCTCNTAACGTTAGTTATATCAACAGGGAAAAAATATCTATTAAGGACAAGNACAGGCGAATTCAACATTNNATATAATTTACCTGAGAATTTAAGAAAAAAATTTACGTAATGTTAAGAAACAAATATAATCAAATATGAACANATATCTCCTTTTATGTTGCTCNATAGTTCTTTTCTCAATTCCATTTATAAATTTTGATTATTTTTATCTCTCCTGGATATTTTTAATTCCAATTCTCTACTTNATTGAAGTAAAAAAATCTAGCCCTTTAAAGGTAGGAGCTATATTTGGAACTTTATCAACTTTATGTATTACTTACTGGGCAACTAATACGCTATCTAATTTAAGNGGCTCAAGCNTAATTGCTTCTGCNCTAATTCACTTAATTTATTGTATATATGAGTCCNTATTNTTTATAGCAATCTTAATAGTCTTCAAACTATCCCTCGATAAAACTAAAAAAAAGCTCCTTACCTATTCTTTGTTAATCTCTTTTTATATTGTTTTAGAGCAAAATTTCCCAAGAATTTTTCCTTATAAATTAGGTAACTCTCAGATACTTATAACAGAAATATCCCAATTAATATCTATCTTTGGCCTAAATATTTTATCAATACTTACTTTGATAGTAAATATTAGTCTTTATGAGGTATTTATTAAAAAAAACATAAAATTATTGCTCCTAACGCTAGCATTAGGGGCTACTTCTTTCTTATCAGGAAAATACATCCTAAATCAAGAAACAATTATAAATGAAAATGGGAAAATTAAATTAGCCATATTGCAACCTAACAATAAAATTGAAAATTTAATATCATTNAATAACGANATTCATCAAGCANCAAAAAGNACANACCCTTATTTGAGNATATGGCCTGAATCCTCACTTGATAAAGTTNATANATCAAAAAAGNAAGATTATNCANAATTTAAAGATTCTTTCTCTAAATTATTTGGAAATAGGAATAATTTTATATTGCTAGGNTCAATAGTTAAACATGATGAAAAATATTACAATGCTGGAATTTTAATTAACCAAAATTCTCAAATTGTCGACACATATTATAAAAATAAACTCATGATNTTTGGNGAATACTATCCATTNCAGTCNATAATATCAAAAATCATTCCAGTATATAGTTCTTTTGTTGCTCTAGAAANAGGATCATTGAAAACNATTCGAATAAATAAGGAATATAGCATNGGNGTAATAATCTGTTATGAGGACTTNTTTGAAAAAAGCTCGTTAGAATTATCAAGGTTAAATGCAAGNATNTTAATTAATCTCACAAACGATATTTGGTATGGGGACTCGAGNGCATCATATCAACATCTAATGNTATCAATACCAAGAGCAATTGAAAATAAAAAGTTTCTAATCCGNTCCGCTAANACTGGTATAAGCGCAATAATCTCTCCNAACGGAAAAATTAAAGAAAAGTTAGGCATAAATAAAAGTGGCTACTTAATNNGTGATGTTNTATTATCGAGNAAGAAAAGCTTTTATCTNTCTAATTATGAAATAATTAATTTATTCTACTATATCATCTTCTTCAGTCTTCTTNCTCTATTTTACAAGAAAGCTAGAAACAACTGACATGAATCTTTTGTTCTCTTTAGGCAAGCCAATCGANACTCTTAAACAGTTTTCTAACTTATTANTCTTNGGGAAATTTTTAACAATTATATTTTCTTTCTTTAAAAGCTCAAACAAACGTTTCGATNTNTTTACCTCAAAAAGAATAAAATTTGAGTCTGATTCGAATACTTTTAGGTNCTGAATTCGAGAAAGAAAATTGAAAACTTTAGATCTTTCTTTCTTAACAACTTCAATTTGTTTCTCTAAGAGTTNAGAATTCTTAAAGAAATCTGTAGCCACCAATTGCGATATACTAGAAATGTTATAAGGTAGTCTAATCTTNTTGACTGCATTTAATATCTGNTTNTCCCCTATTAAATANCCTAAACGAAGAGCAGCGAAACCAATCTTNGACATTGTCTTCATAATCAACAAGTTTTTGTTCTTTTTCAATAAAGATANACATGAATCAGATGAATAATCAGAATAAGCCTCATCAATAACTACTAAGCCCTTAGAGGATTTANTAATTTCAATAATATCACTTTTGTCAAAAGAGTTACCNGTTGGGTTATTTGGGCTAGCAATAAAAATTAAATCTGGATCCTCTTTTTTAATCTTCAACAAAACCTTAGNGAGATTTAAACTGAAATCTGAGTTTAAACTAACTCCTATTCCTTTAAGCCCTAAGGCTTTAGTNAGGATTTTATACATAGAGAAGCTTGGTTCTAGATATAANACCTTTGAAGTTTTACCCGTCAAGGCTAAAAGTAAATAAAGAATTAACTCGTCAGAGCCATTACCAAATAAAATCTGNTTAGACTTTAANCCATAAAACTGGGANACTTCCTTCTTTAACACTGCTTGTGATGAGTCNGGGTATCTATTTATNCTAGAAGATTTAAAAACTCTTTTATAAACCAAGTTTAGTAANAAATTATTTGATTCATTAAAAGGTGACTCGTTGCTATTTAATCTTATTTTATAATTTACTTTGTCCGGNACGTAAGAAGAAAAATTCNTTAAAGACTTNCTAANCCTAATCTTAAAATCCATTNTTAGATACCTTAGCTTTTCTTAACTGCGCTGATCTTGCATGTCCATCTANACCCTCTGCATTAGCTAGTTCAATTACATATTTAGCTAGTTGATTAGCTCCTTTNTTTGACATCTTTGTATAGCTAGAATATTTAATAAAATCTAACGCACTCAGNGGAGAAGAAAACCTTGCACTTCCATTCGTAGGGAGAACATGACTAGGACCGGCAATATANTCACCAAAAGCTTCCGCTGAAGCTTCNCCTACAAANATAGAGCCAGCATTGACAATTTGTTGGGCCACTTTATCTGGGTCTTTAATTNCAATTTCTAAATGCTCTGGCGCAAAAATATTTGAGAACTTAACACAATCGTTGATATTANTTAACAAATATACTTTTCCATTCTTTTCTAGNGATNTTTTAATAATATTTTTTCTCGATAATTGCTCNATCTGTAATTTNATATCTTTAATTACATTTNTTGCTGTAATTAAAGAATCCGTGAGCAAAATGGCNGTAGCGTCTACGTCATGTTCAGACTGTGCAATTAAATCTGCTGCAATCAATCTTGAATCTGAGCTTTTATCGGCAANAATAAGAACTTCGCTAGGTCCAGCAATCATGTCAATATCAACTTCTCCAAATACTTTTTTCTTTGCAGTGGCNACAAAAATATTCCCAGGTCCNACAATTTTATCTACTTTNGGGATACTTTTTGTTCCATAGGCAAGAGCAGCTANTGCTTGNGCACCCCCAATCTGAAAGATTTTCTTAATACCTATCANTTTAGCAGCATANAGAATNGCGGGATTGATTCCTTCTTTACTCGGAGGTGTAACNACATAAATCTCTTTAGATCCAGCAACTTTNGCNAAAGTTCCAGACATAATTAAACTTGAGGGGTATGAAGCTGTACCACCGGGAACATAAATTCCTATTTTCTCAATTGGATTAATTGACCATCCCAAAGTATTTCCCAATGTATCTTTNTANCGTAAAGATTTAGGNAGCTTCTTNTTTTGNTAGTCTTTAACTCTTTTGAAGGATTTATCAATAGACTTCTTAACATCTTCAGAAATAAATTTTTCAGAATAGTTTATTAACGANTTCTTTACTTCGAAATCTTTAGAGTTTAATTTAATTTTATCAAATTTCTTAGTTAAGGAAATCAGCGCCTTATCGCCATTCTCAGAAATATTATTTAAAATCTGATCAACTTTNTTCTCTATACTCTTTAAATCTCTCTTTTGACTTTTTCTAATTTTAGCAATTTCNGCTACTAAACTAGAAGANCTCAGCTTTATTATTTTCATATAACAAGTAATACAATAAATCTAGTGAAGCTTTTTGGCAACAATTAAAAAAAGATAATATCAANAGACAGAAAAATATTAATNAATAACATATAAAAAATTGAAGAAATGAAAACATTTTTATAGAATTTCTTATTTTTAAAAGAAATGAATACTTGATAAAGAAAATATATTCCTAATATNATAGCAATTACTGCNTAAAAATTAGAAGCAAGACCAACAATCCAAAAATATAAAGATACTGGTAACAATGTTAAGCTATAGATTGAAATTAAATAATTTGTATATTCTTGTCCATATACAACTGGCATAACAGGGAACCCNCCNTTCNTATAGTCCTCTGATAANTATTGCGCTANGGCCCAAAAGTGTGGTGGTTGCCATAACATCATGAAAACAAATAAAACTAGTACATCGACATATCCNATAAATAATTGCGGATGTATTGCTGAATAACCAATAATAACCGGTAGAGCACCTGGAATTCCGCCCAANACAGTTCCAAAAGGTGATGACTTCTTCAAAAACAATGTGTAATANACTGTNTATGAAAAAATTGCCAAAATTATTAGAATAAAATTTAGGTAATTTATTAAAAAGAAAGATATAGAAAGAGCGACTGTAATAAGGAAGGCAGCAATACAAGAAAGCCTTTTTACTCCAACAAGCTTTAATGCTTTAACTCGTCCCTCNAGTCTTTTCATTAATTCATCATTCTCTCTTTCAATTANATTATTGATCATTGCNGATCCAGCTGCTGAAAACATCAANGCTATAAGAGNAAAAAGGGTTGNCTTAAAATCAGGCGCTCCATTAGTAGCTATNACCATTCCAGTGAAGCCAGTAATTCCGACACTTAAGATTATATTTGGCTTTGATAACGAAANTATTGCTTTAAGATACTTCATATNCTANTTAACTTTGCTCTTAACANAAAGTAGATTGATGATAACACTAACAATCATTAATGCTATTAAAAGATGNATAGCTGTCATAGAAAAAGCCAATTTCGATACTACCACCAGTACGCCTAGGANAACCTGAAAGATTACTAAGNATANTAAATTCCTTAAATTTTTCATAACACTATTNCCTAAATTATCGTAAACTCCTTTAAAAAATAAGGCTAGTGTAAACAGTAGAATAATTATTCCTGTTGCTCTATGTANTAAATGGATTGAGACAATCTTGCTTAAATAAGGTGGNATCCANTAACCAAGACATTTTGGTATATCGGGACAAGCAAGACCAGCGTTCGAATGTCTTACGTATGCCCCTAAAACCAATTGAAAAAACACCAAGAAAAAAAGGCTCAAATAAGGTAGATTCTTCTTATCAAAAATATTAATTAAATCTAATTCCTTACTACTAATATTTGTACACATTGTATATACAAGAATAAAAATAATCATTGCATTAGCAAAATGAAAAGTTGTGATATTTGTTTCTAGTTGCAATATTACAACTAAGCCACCNGCCAATATTTGAATTGCTAGTAAGATTGAGCAGGTAACTGGAATCCACTTGTGGCCCTTTCCATATGATTTAAATCTATCTCGTGCTAAGAAAGCAAAAAGTATTGTTACAACAAGCCCTAGAACTCTATGGCCATGTTCCATAAAAATAGGAAAACTAAGCTCTGGAAAGAAAGACGAAAAACAAAGTGGCCAGTCAGGGCATGCAAGTCCTGCACCNAGTCCACTCACCATATTCCCCCATACCAACAATAAAACAAGNGAAAATAAAGTTGCTTTTTCTATTCTTCCCATAATATTAGTTAGCTACACGAGTAAACATATCAGTAGCAGTAAAGGCTATTAATAAGAACAAAAGAAATAGTGGATAAGTAGCAAAAACCCAAGTCATGCTATCCTCATGTTTTAAGTGCATAAAATGCAGGGCTACAACGCCAGCTTTAAATGANGCAATTATAAGAGCAATAGGCACATTCCATGCTCCNAAATCAAACTGTGCGGCTCCCACNGTTATAACAGTGAGNAACATCAAGAGTAACCAGATATTAATTAATGACTTATAAGAACCATGATTATCCATAAAAACTCCCTAGCCTACCAAATATAACAATGGAAAAAGNTAAATCCATATTAAGTCTACCAAATGCCAATATANGCCTCCNACTTCNATTGCTGTAAAATTATCTTTTGAATATTTCCCTTTATAAACTTTATTCAGNAAAACTCCAAGAACTGCCATACCAATAAAAACATGGAGCATGTGCACNCCTGTAGCAGCAAAATATATTGAATAAAATATATCCGTACCTGGAAAAATTCCTTTGCCAAANTTATAAGAATATTCAAAATATTTGTTAACTGCGAATATTGCTGCACAAACAATAGTTATCCATAACATTATCTTAACTAACTTAATTCTATTCTCTTGAATCGCCTTAACAGCAATAGCTACAGTTAAACTACTAAAAATCAAAATCACTGTGTTAACTGTNCCTAGAACAACATCTAAACTTTTCGATCCNTNCATAAACATTTCAGGNTATTTTGCTCTGTAAATTGCNTAAGCAGCAAAAAGTCCGCCAAACAATAAAAGTTCAGTAGCCAAAAANAGCCACATNCCTAACTTCATAGANGAATGTTCGGTCTCAGGATCGAAATGNTGGTGACCATCGTCTTCCTCAGNAATAGGTGGNACCATNTCTGAAGGATANGCAATAGACTTAATTATCTTTGTTGTAATATCATATATCCCCATTCTTTAGGACTCCTTCTCAATTTTAGTTCCATAATTATAGACTGGTTCNGTAATAGTTGGGATTTTGTCGAAATTTAAAGGCGGTGGAGGAGAGTCCATGCTCCATTCTAGCGATANTGATTTGTAAGGATTAGGTCCAGCTTCGCCCGGTATAGGCTTTAATAACGTGTACATCATTAATATAAAACCAATNCCAATAATCCATGTGCCATAAGTTGAAAGTTGGTGNAACGATTCAAATTCAGGAGCATAGTTAAAATANCTTCTTGGCATNCCTAGAGTTCCTAAAATAAATTGAGGGAAGAAAATTACATTNAACCCAATAAAAATCAAAACAAATGCTATTTTTGCTTTNAACTCATCAAACATAACACCCCACATTTTTGGGTACCAGAAATGAAGAGCTGCAAAAAAACCAAAAACAGTCCCACCAATCATCACATAATGCATATGTGCAACAACAAAGTAAGTATCATGNAGGTGTACATCGACTGCNAGGGCACCAAGAAAAAGACCTGTAAGTCCTCCAATAGTAAAAAGAAAAATAAAAGCTAATGAATATAACATCGCGGTACTTAATTCAATGGATCCTTTGTACATGGTCCATAACCAATTAAAAACTTTAATAGCGGTTGGAACAGCAACAGCATAAGTGATTACAGAAAAAATTATATTTACCAATTTAGATTGTCCACTAACAAACATNTGGTGTCCCCAAACAAGAAAGCTAATTAATGCAATAGCAAGACTTGAATACGCNATAGCTTTGTATCCAAAAATTGGTTTTCTNGAAAAAACGGGCATTANTTCGGAAATTATCCCCATTGCTGGAAGTATCATTATGTAAACTGCTGGGTGAGAATAGAACCAGAAAAAGTGCTGGAACATAACAGGATCTCCACCTTTAGCTGGATCAAAAAAGCCTAAACCAAAATATCTTTCTCCAATCAATAAGAGTAAAGTGATTCCNACAACAGGNGTCGCTAAAACTTGNAGAAGCGATGTTGCATAAGCTGCCCAACAAAAGAGTGGNAGCCTATCCCAAGTCATACCNGGGGCTCTTAGCTTGTGCATTGTTACAATAAAATTTATACCTGTAAGNATTGATGAGAAACCAAGAACGAAAACTCCAAGGGTAATCATAATTACATTGGTTCCTGAATCGATTGAGTAAGGAGTATAGAAGGTCCAACCTGTGTCTGCAGGNGCAGCAAGTGCAAAAAGAAATATGCNAGCTCCTAAAAGATAAAGCCAAAAACTATATAAATTTAATTTGGGNAAAATTACATCTTTTGCACCAATCATTAGAGGTATTAAGAAATTACCAAAACTAGCGGCAACTCCTGGCACAATAAAAAGAAAAACCATCATNGAACCATGAAGTGTAAATAGAACGTTATAAGTATGGGCGCTNANAATCCCTTCNCCTGGAGTTAAGTGCTCCCATCTAATTAAAAAAGATGCGAAAGCAGCAATTATAAAAAATATTCCTATCGCAATCAAGTACATTACGCCAATTCTTTTATGATCTACTGTATAGAACCATGAAGCAAAGCCTTTGCCATTATCCAAATAATTTGTTTCACTAGTGTCAGACATAAATATTCTCCCCTTTATTTATTTTAAAGTCTTAATATATTCAATTATAGCTGTAATCTCGTTGTCATCTAACAAGCCTTTATATGATGGCATGATTGGGCCATAGCCAGTTACTAATTTTTCCGTAGGATACAAAATAGATTCTTTTATATAATTCTCATCGGCAACAGCTGAAGTGCCATCTGTAAGAGCTCTTTTAGCTCCGAATAATGCCTTCCATGATGGAGCAACGCCATCGCTACCGTCAATGCTATGACAAGCAACACAGCCATTTTTTGTGTATAGTTGCTCTCCGAGTTTATCTAAAGGTATATCTGCAGAAGCGCTTTTAACTTTTTTAGCTGAGCCATCTTCCCATAGTGCATATTCAGCTTTAGATAATACGTGAACTTTGCCCAGCATATTAGAATGAGATGCTCCGCAATATTCGGTACAGTACAGATCATAAACGCCCTCTTTAGTTGCCGTAAAGTTAATATAAGTATATCTATTTCCCATCAAATCTTGTTTAACTCTAAAGGCTGGAACAAAAAAACTATGTAGCACGTCGTCAGACTGCATTACTAAACGAATAGGCTGGTTAATTGGAACATATAAATCATTTAAGGTCTTCTTCCCATTCGAGTAGTCAAATGTCCAAATCCATCTTTTCCCAGTCACATTAATTTCTACCGCATTTTTGGGTGTAGTAGTATATTGATCATAATAAACGTAGCCATATATAAAGATAACGATACACAAGATTGTAGGAATTATAGTCCAAAGTGTTTCAAGGAAACTATCGTGNGTTATAGCAGGCGTAGGGTCNTTGTCNGTCTTTCGTTTATATTTTATTACAAAATAGATAAGAAGAAANCCAATTAAAATACAAGAAATTACGGAAATAATTGTTACAAGCCATAAAGTGAAATCTACNCCTTCAGCAAAAGTTGAAGCAGATGTNGGCAACCAATTCATTTGCTTGTTCCTCCTTTTTTCTTAAACCACATAAAAAACATAAATACTCCGATCAANAATANTGTTANGACNCCTCCGAGCTTAATTACNTTTAAAGCTTTAAGGGCATACTTNNTTCCTATAGGATCAAACCCGTAACAATAGAGTAAAACTTTATCAGAGATTGAAGAATTTCCAATAACTCCGTCAGAAGCTTCAAGGAGTGCTAGTTTAAAATCTTTCTTATCAAAAAGTACTCCTGATAAATATCTTGATACTCTACCGTGTTTTGTCAAAATTATTATACCAGAAGGATGAGCAAACTCATCCCCATCTTTTACAAACTTNAAGCCAACTGAATCTGCAATGCTTTTAATGCTTTCCTNGCTGCCTGTAAAGAACCTCCAGGACTCATTTTTTTNAAGATNTTCAGAATATTTAACTTCNTTTNCCTGTGAATATTCAGGTATATCAGTAGNATCAAAACTCAANGTAATTAAATTATAATCCAANCCTGGCCTAATTTTATTGACTGCCAAGACAACTTCAGCAGCGCCNTCAAGGAGAAAAGTNCAAAGCTTAGGGCATGTATAGTATGCAAANATAAAAACAGTAGGTTTTGTCTTATCTAAAATAGCTTCCAAGTTTTGTTCTATGCCATCTTTATCTATTATCAGAGATGATTTATNAATCTCATCTCCCAATCTATCCTTCCATCCAACNTCTTCTTCAATNATTGACTGATTAGTTACAGCATTAGCTGAAATACCTAGTAGAAAAAANATAANAATTATTAGAATCTTCTTCATTTCTTAGCCATTCGNGGACATTTTATTATAAATTTATCTTATTAACTGTCAATCGCAATCATAACGTGTAAGATATTTTTATTGGGTTGTTATAAATTGACAAAGCTAACTTAATTAAATAGGATTAGCTTTTTATTCTATTCAAAAGGGCCCATAGCTCAGTTGGTTAGAGCTCCCGGCTCATAACCGGGCGGTCACTGGTTCGAATCCAGTTGGGCCCAGGAAAAGAGATTGTAAATGATTGAAAGAATTAANCCTTTTTTAGAAATACAAAATCTAGATTTAGAAATTTCAGATATTAAAGCTAAATTTAGAAAGCTTCCTGATGAGATTAGCTTTAGGCTGAATAAAGTTGAAGCAGCCGAAAAGAAAATTTCTAATATGTCAGAGAAGAACATTGAGCTGACAAATACCTTAAAAGATGCAGAAGAAATGATTGATGAAATCAATACAAAGATAAAAGATATTGAGGACAAACTTTTTTCAATTAATTCCACTAAAGAGTTTGAAGCTTTGCAAAAAGAGACTGGTGACCTAAAAAGAAAGAAATTAGAGAGTGAGGACTTACAATTAAAGACAATGGAAGAAATTGACTATTATAAGAAAGAAGTAGAATCCTTAAAGCTAAACTTTGAGAATGAACTGGGGCCCCTAAAGGATGAAGTAGAAAACCTCAAACTAGAACTATCAAATTCTGAAGAAGAAATTCATTCACTTGAGAAAAAAAGAAACGAAATGTCTAACAATGCTGATGAAGAAATATTAAAAATTTATAATAGGTTGCTTTCAAATAATACTCCACCAATTATTTCAGAAATAGAGAGTGAAATTTGCGGTCATTGTAATATGAGAATTCCTCCACAAACCTACATTAAAGTTCTCCAAGCTAGCGAAATTGTGCTTGCGCCATGTTGCAAAAAAATTATAATACCTAAAATTGATTAATTTATGTCTAATGTCTTAAAAGTTAATATTGATGGTGCTTGCCAGCCTAACCCTGGACAAGGAGGGATTGGAGCATACTTTGTAATTAATGATAAAGCAGAAAGTTATTCCTTGCCACTAGATGGAATTGTAACAAATAATATTGCTGAATATGAAGCGCTTATTTTCTCGTTAGAGAAGATTATTTCCCGAAATGATGTGGTTGATCAGGTAATAGTTTTTTCAGATTCACAACTTGTTTGCATGCAATTCAATGGTAAATGGAAGTGCAAAGACGATAAGCTTTCTCTGTTACTAAAAAAAGCTAAAGAATTAAAGAAGAGAATAGATTGCAAATTTCAACTAACATATATTCCACGAGAAAAAAATGAAATTGCAGATGAACTAGCTAAAAATGCAATCTCATACAAAATCCAATATTTCTTGCAAGAAAAGAAAAAAAAGAAATAACATCAAAGCTATACTTGAAAAAAATCATAATTAATAAATAATTAAAACGAGTGAGTTGAGTGATCGCTTGTTTTAAACAAGAGGAAAGTCCGAACTCCTAAGGGAGATGGTGCTGGGTAACCCCCAGGTGTCGAGAGGCAACGGAAAGTGCCACAGAAAATAACCGCCATTAACAAACACGTGATGTTAATGGTAAGGGTGAAAAGGTGGTGTAAGAGACCCCCGCAGTTATTGGCAACAATGGCTGGCAAGGTAAACCCCACCAGGAGCAAGACCATGTATAGAAGCAGGACTCCCTTACTAATGCTTCGGGGTAGGTCGCTCGAGGTAACAAGTAATTGTTACCCTAGATAAATGATCACATAGAACAGAATTCGGCTTACTAACTCACTCTATAAAAACTTTATTTTATAAAAGTTCCTTTTACCAATTTTAACTTCCCATACAGAATTATGTTGAGCCTNAAAATCTAAAGAATTAATTTTTTTATTATTAATTTGTAAAGCNTTATCTTTAATTAACCTCTTTANCTCTGATCGTGAAAAAGATGTATTAGAAACTTCAACTAAAATATCTAGCAGACTTTTATNNTCTAAATTAATTCTNNATTCANTTAAATTTTCAGGAAANTCTTTCTTNCTAAATTTTTTATCAAAGTCTTCTCTTGCTGAATTTGANGANTCTAAATCATGATACTCGGTTACAACCCTGGANGCCAAAGCNTTCTTCCTCTCAAGTGGACTATCTATCTCATTAAAAAAATTAGTCTCGTCATTAAAAAGNAAATTAATNTATCTTCCCATTANTTCATCAGATATAGACATAACCTTGCCGAACATCTCGTCTGGCTTCTGATTAAGTCCTATATAATTATTGAAACTTTTAGACATTTTTCTTGTTCCGTCTAAGCCCTCAAGAATTGGAAGAAAAATTCCAACTTGTTCGTCTACCCCATAAGCTTTCTGTATTTGCCTGCCTAATAATATATTAAATCTTTGGTCTGTTCCTCCTAATTCAACGTCTGACTTTAGGACAACTGAATCGTACGCCTGCAAAATGGGGTATAAAAACTCTGTAACTGTAATTGCATCTCCATTCTTGAATCTTTTTTTAAAATCATCTCTTTCTAATAATCGAGCTACATTCTCTTGCGAAGAAAGGTTAATAAGCTCGTTTAAACTAAAATCATTATACCAATCTGAATTATATGAAATCTCAATATTTCGTTCATCTAAAATCTTAAACATTTGCTCTTTATATGTCNTAGCATTCATCTCAATATCATCTACATTTAATGGAGGCCTAGTCTTGTCTCTACCNGTAGGGTCTCCAATCATTGCAGTAAAATCACCAATTAAAAAAACTATACTATGTCCTAAATCTTGAAAGACTTTCAANTNCCTTAANAGAAGAGAGTGCCCTAGATGTAAATCTGATGAGGTTGGATCAAAGCCTGCTTTAATCTTAAGTGGTTTACTNTTTTCAAAGGAATTTTTAAGTTTATTAAANAATTCCTCTTCTGGNACTATATCCTCAACATTTTGNAAAATAATTTCTATTTGTTTTTTNGGTTCTAAAAATTTCATCTAATATATTATCTTACTTGTCAAAATTTAATCAAGCCTCTGAAAACCCATTTGTAACAGGATATCTCCTATCTCTCCCGAAGGCTTTCGATGTAATCTTAATNCCTAATGGTGCTTGTCTTCTTTTNAATTCATTGTTATTTAATTTGTGAATTATCCCTAATACTAATTTATTTTTGATATTCAAACTTCTAGAAATATCTTTTGGGCTCATACCTTGCTCGATATATANCTCCAAAATTTGATCAAGAATCTTATATGGTGGAAGAGAATCCGAATCTTTCTGGTTCATTCTCAATTCAGCTGAAGGATCTCGAGAAATTATTTTTTTTGGTATAGAGTGTTGAGGATTATGCAANTTATAGTATTTAGATAATTCGTAAACTAAAGTTTTTGGTATATCTTTTAAAATTGCTATCGCACCTGCTGCNTCACCATACAANGTGGAATACCCTACACTTATTTCACTCTTATTTCCTGTNGAAATAAGCAAACAACCTAGCTTNTTTGAAATGGCCATTAAAATATTCGCCCTTATTCTTGCTTGTAAGTTTTCTTCTGTGAAATCAGATATTGTTTTTCCATATATNGATTCTTCAAGATAAGATANATTCTTNTCAAAAATTTCCTGAATTGGGGCATCTTTTAATATGAAACCAAGATTNCTTGATAGCTTTTTTGCCAAATCTAGACTCAGTTGAGAATTAAAACTTGTTGGCATAGCAACTCCNAAGACNTTTCTTCTTCCTANGGCATTNACNGCNACTGCNGCAACAAGTGCAGANTCTATNCCTCCAGAAATCCCAATAACCACCTTNTTAAATCCGTTCTTCCTAACATAATCTTTNAGACCTAGAGAAAGCGCAGAAAATATATTTTTCAATTTTATGTTTTTTGTCTTTTTATTNNAAGAATAATTTTTNTANTTGTTTCGGTGATTCAAGACCTTGATCAACAGGTCTTCTTTNAAGTCTTTAGCCTGGGATATTATGNTNCCCTTNGAATCCAAGAACATACTCTGTCCATCGAAAACAAGTTCNTCTTGTGCNCCAACCAAATTACAATATGCTATCTCTGCTGAGCTATTTCTTGAAATACTATTCAGNACTTTAATTCTTTCATGNTGTTTCTNCATACTAAAGGGTGAGGCAGCAAGGTTAATTAATAAATTANCATTTTCACTCTTTATTTTCTTTGACAAAATTTCTGGGCCTACCCAAACATCTTCGCAAATAGTTAAACAAATCCTTCGATTTTTTAAATTAAAAAATAAATATTCGTTTCCTTTAGTAAAGTATCGACTTTCATCAAAAACNCCATAATTTGGCAAATGCATTTTATTATATTCAAACTTTAGCTTCCCNCCAATGAAGACACCNGCTGTATTNTNNAATTTAGATTNTATTCTTTTTGGATATCCAACAATAAAACTTAATTTTTTTGAAAAAGGAGCTAGTTTCTTTAAAGAGAGNTCTACTGACTTAATAAAACTATTATTTAACAATAAATCTTCTGGTGGGTACCCTGTAATTGCTANTTCTGGAAAACAAAGCAAATCTACGCCCTGTTTTTCAGCTTTTTTAACAAATTCAATAATTTTATTGATGTTGTTATTGATTGAGCCTACTTGTGGATTAACTTGGCCTATAGCAATTTTAATTTTTTTATTCATATTATAAAATTATATATAAATATTCTATAATGTATTGATGATTTTAAGAAATATATTTCTTGTTTTAATAGCTCTTTTNNTAATNTTGAGTGATTCTTTTGCTAATAGTCGCAAGACTATTGAGTCTACTGCCAGCTATNTAAGCAAAANCTCACATTTCTACGANAAAGATACATATGAAAATATTTTTCTCAAAGGGATAGATTCAATTAATCTCTTTTCTGAGAATATACTTGTTGAAATTACACGGAAGAGCAGAAGAAACCTNGAGTTANCTGTCAACATAGANGATAAAAAAGAGATTCTTAATCTGAGAAATAATAAAAATATAAGAGATGTTGCAAGAAACTTAAGTCTAATTATCGAATTCCTAAAAGAAAAAAACTATATTGAAGATGAGAACAAGCAATTGGGATATATTGTAGCTAACACTATCTTGCAAGAAATTGATGAATATTCATCAATTATTCGGCCTGAGATACTNGAGCAATTTTTAATAGAAAGCAAAGGTAGCTTTGGAGGCCTAGGAATTGTAATCGGCATTCGTGATGAAAGATTAACTATAATATCTCCGATTGANGATACTCCTGCTTTTAAGGCCGGTATCAAGGCAAATGATGTTATCCAAAGAATAGAAGATTTTGATACAGAGGGNTACTCCCTTGAACAAGCAATTAAACTTCTAAGAGGGNAGAAAGGTACTCCGGTNACCATATATATTGAAAGAGCTAATATCGCCGATCTTATTAGGTTCGATATTACTAGGGACATAATTAACATTGAAAGTATAAAATCCAGAAAGCTGAAGAAGAATATTGGATATATAAAAGTTAACTCTTTCCAATCGAACACATATAATCAATTTCTTGAATCACTCCNATCCNTAAGAAGCGAGGGGATATACTCACTTATTCTCGATTTAAGGGGTAACCCAGGCGGGCTCTTTGACCAGGCATTAAAGATTTCTAATATTTTCTTGGAAAAAAAACTAATTGTGTCTACTAAAAGTAANAATAAACAAATGAATATTAACTTTTTTTCTAATCCTTTAGATATACCAAAGTTTGATGGTCCTCTAATAGTTCTTGTTGATGGGGGAAGTGCTAGTGCATCTGAAATTGTCATNGGGGCAATAAAAAATAATCAACGCGGTTTAATACTTGGGGAAAAAACCTTTGGGAAAGGAACAATTCAAGAGGTTTATAANCAAGACGATGGATCTGCCNTAAAACTTACAATTGCAGAGTACCTTAATCCCCAAGACTATAGAGTACATNTAAACGGTATAAGTCCAGATATAAACTTTATATCTGTTAACCAAGAAGATGGTCTATTGTTAGTTAAGAAAGAGGCCTTTAATGAACTAAGCCCAGATATACCAGATAAGAGGCTTAATATTATCTATACTCCCAAAGAGGATAGTTTAGATAACACTGATGAACTTATAGTCTTTTCAACATCTATTCTAAACTCTGAGTTGCTTAAAAAAATTAGCCTAGAAGATAATGTAAAGAATTTTCTTTCTTTGATAGAGAATGAAATGTCTTTAAACGCTAGAAATGTTAGTGACTCGTTCACGAACAATTTGAAAGACTTCCGAGTAATTTCAGATCTCAATCAGTCTAAAACTACTTCTTACAATAAAGATATATCNCTAGTAATTAAAAAAAATATANATTTTCAATCTGGGAANAAAGAGAAAATAATAGGCAAGATAANCAATGACTCCNNTNTTNATATGACGAACTTAATTATTAAATCAGAATCTGCTAATAAATCACTAGACAACAAGTTCTTTTACATAGGGTCAGTTGAATCTAAGGATAATTTCACNTTCGAAATGATTTTTGATTTACCAAACTGGGTGGAATCAAGTAANGACAGGGTANAATTTACTCTCTTNCATTTGGCAATGTCCGACCCACTAAGGCCAAAGCTTGTNAACNTAAAAGAAGCATCTTCAAATATTATTTTACAAAAAGAAGAATTTATTTTTCCNAGATTCTCGTATTCTATTCGACCACTAGATTCTAAAAAATTATTTAAATTGGATCTTGATATTTATGTTGAGAAAACACCCTTAGACTGTAAAAAATGTGTTATCAAGATTCTATCTAAGGATACCAATCTAATTATTAAGAATAAAAGTCACAAACTAGATAACATCAATAAAAAAGACGTTGAGATAGAAAGCATTTTAACTGTTGATACAGAGGAGTATACAAAAAATAAGATTGGATTTACTATAAGATTTCACGACAAAAACACTCACTCTTTCTTTGACAAAGATGTCTCAATCTCTGTTGAGGAGCTCTATTCTTTTAATCGATTTAAGAAAAATAAATTTTATAGGCTCTCTAAAAACAGCTTACTTCTTTCAGAACCAGGGAGTAGTGGGATATTAATAGGAACAATGAAAGAGAATGATGAAATTGAAGCGNNTGGAAAAACAAATAATTTTGTTTTGATTGAATCAGATAATGAAAAAACAATTTCATGGATTAGANACTCCAATCTAAANCCNCTTGCGTCTATAAGTAAATCTAATAATATATCAAAACACTANGAAGAAGCNCCAAAGATTTCAGTCAAATCATCTATAGNGGACAAGGATAACGNNATAANGATTACTTCTCATATTAAGGACTCAACTAATTTAAAAAATATTAATTACTTCNTAAATGAGAAGAAAATCAGACTTATTTCTAAAAACGAGAAATNTATAAATGATTCTTTCAANATAAAACTAAAACCAGGAAGAAATAAGCTTTATATAATAGCTTCAGATAAAAANGATATTAAGACTTACAAGGAAATTTTTATAACNAATAATGATGAATAACTACTTTCTCAGAAAGATAATTAGCTCTATATTGGTCCTGTTGATTGTTATTTCTGCTACTTTTTTATTATTGAGAATACTACCAGGCGGTCCTTTCGAATCAGACAAGAAGCTACCCCCTCAAATTAAAATAAATATAGAAAAAAAATACAAGCTAAACGAGCCTCTTTATGTTCAGTATTTTGACTACATGAAGAATACTTTAAAGTTCAAACTTGGTCCTTCTTATTCATACCCAGGAAAAAGTGTAAACCAAATTATAAGCCAAACATTTCCAATCTCTTTGAAAGTTGGAATCCTATCACTTATGTTTACAATATTATCATCTATATGTCTTTCTAAATACTTGTACAACAACAAAAATTCAATTGGAACAAAAATAATAAACAACTTTATCTATTTGTCTGTTGGTACGCCTACATTTCTAATTGGCGCCTTACTAATAATTATCTTTGCTGTAAAATATCCAATTTTTCCCGCTGCTTTACTTGCTAAGCCTTCTAGTTATGTATTACCAATACTTACATTATCGATTCCATCAATCTCTTTCTTGTCAAAGCTTATGCTTGAATCAATGTATGAAGTTGAGGAAACATTCTATTACAGAAATGCCAGAATTAATAATATAAAAGATAAGCTTCTGCTTAAATATTATGTAATTAAAAATTCATTAATACCTTTTGTGACAGCAATTGGTCCAATATCTGCTTTTATGATCACTGGCTCTTTTGTAGTTGAAAGTATATTCTCGATACCTGGTATGGGGAAAATGTTTGTGCTTGCAATAACCAATAGGGACTACCCTATAGTCTGCGGGATAACAATTATATATTCTATAGCGCTGCTAACAATTAATATGATAATTGATTTTACTTATCCACTTATAGACAAGAGGATAAAGTACCAATGAATATAAAACTTTTAATTGAATACCTAGGTACAAATTATGGAGGTTGGCAAAAACAAAGAAACAGTATTACAATTCAAGAAAAAATTGAAGAATGTCTGTTAAAAATTTTTAGAGAAAAAATCTCAATAGTAGGTTCAGGTAGAACAGATAGCGGTGTCCATGCCTTGGAACAAGTTGCTAATTTTCATGTAAGCGATTTAAATAAAATAAATATGATTGAACTTAAAAATAAAATAAATCAAAATCTAGTAGCGGATATAAGAATAAAGTCTTGCACCGAAGTTAATAAAGATTTCCATTCTCAACATAGTTGTAAACAGAAAACCTATTTATATAGAATTAAGACATTAGAACCGTGCAATGTTTTTGAGGAAGGTAGGTTCTGGTATATTGACAGGGAAATTGATATAGAAAGTATTAAGCTTATTTCAAAAAACTTCATTGGTAAAAAGGATTTCAAGAACTTTTGTAAAGTTGGTTATGCTGGTAATTCAACTATTAGAACGATTAAAAAAATATCTGTTGTTAGAAAGAAAAATTTCATAGATATAAAGATAACAGGTGACGGATTCTTAAGAGGCATGGTAAGACTACTGGTGGGTAGTTTTATAAATTATGAAAAAGGGAAGATTAAGAAGGCAGACATAAACAATGCATTAAAGAATAGCAATAAGTTAAAAATAAATCTTAGTGTTCCTGCCTGTGGTTTGTATCTGTATAATGTAGAATACTAAAATGATTATTTCATCTATTAAAAAAAATAATAAAATAAAAAAATATGAAAGTACTGAACTATTCAAAGAAGATTTGGCAAAAACTAACAAAAGAGAGTTCGTGGCACCGCTAAATCCAACAAAAATTGTTGCTATCGGACTAAATTATTTTGATCATGCAGAAGAGATGAGAAAAAAGCCGCCAGAGGAACCTTTAATTTTTTTGAAAGCACCTTCTTCTTTAACGGGACCTTATGATGAAATTGTATATCCAAATTATATGAGCTCAAAAGTTGATTATGAAGGTGAGCTTGGAATTATAATTAAGAAAGAAGCTAAATGGGTAAGTAGGGAAAAAGCCTACGAGCATATACTAGGTGGGGTTGTTGTAAACGATGTTACAGCAAGAGATTTACAAGTAAAAGATATACAATTTTCTAGAGGAAAAAGCTTTGACACTTTCTGTCCTGTGGGACCAATTATATCCGATGAAATAGACTACCAAGATGTTACAATCAAGACTGCAGTTAATGACGAGATAAAGCAGGAATCCAGTACAAAGCATATGATTCATAAGATTGATTTTTTAATAAGTTATATTAGTAAAATAATGACTTTGAATCCCGGTGACTTAATTTTAACTGGAACTCCCGGTGGAGTTGGCCAATTAAGTGAGTCAGATATAGTTAAAGTCTCGATAGATGGACTAGAAGGCACAGAAAATAAAGTTGTTTTCAAAATTAAATAAAATTGTGAGAGGTTGCGATGTCAAAAATTTTAATATTACCAGGTGATGGAATTGGAAAAGAAGTAATAAATGAATGTCTAAAAATAATTGATTACTTTCAAGCCAAAGTTCCAATAGAGATAACTGAAGATTTATTTGGTGGAGCCTCTATAGATGAAAACGGTATGCCGCTTACTAAAGATGTTTTAGATAAAGCTTTAGAAGCAGACGCAGTACTTCTGGGTGCGGTAGGTGGGCCTCAATGGGAGAATTTAGAACATGACTTAAAGCCTGAAAGAGGACTTCTAACCCTTAGAAAAGAACTGGAGGCTTTTGCCAACCTAAGACCTGCAAAAGTTTTTCCAGCACTAATAAATGCTTCGACCTTAAAACAAGAAATAGTGGAAGGCACCGATATATTTGTTGTCAGAGAGCTAACTGGCGGAATTTATTTTGGTGAGCCTAGATATAATAAAAAAGTAGAAGGCAAAAGAGTTGGTGCAAATAATCTCATCTATAATGAAGATGAAATAGAAAGAGTTGCTAGAGTGGCTTTCCAAATAGCTAGAAAAAGAAGCAAAAAGCTTACTTCACTTGATAAAGCGAATGTCCTAGAAGTGATGCAGCTATGGAGAGATGTTGTAACCGAAGTTCATCAAAAAGACTTTAAAGATATAGAACTTGAACATTTATATATAGANAANGCTGCAATGCAAGTTATTAAAAGACCNTCTACATTTGATGTCATATTAGCAGGGAATCTTTTTGGTGACATCATCAGTGATGAAGTTGCCGAACTTACAGGTTCTTTAGGCATGCTNCCCTCAGCTAGTATTGGAAAAGACAAAGCAATTTATGAACCAGTTCATGGAAGTGCGCCAGATATTGCTGGNCAAAATATTGCNAATCCAATTGCAGCAATACTTTCCCTTGCTATGCTGTACAAATATTCTCTTAATCTAGACAACATCTCAGAAACAATCGAAAAAGCCGTATCAAAAACTTTGNATGATGGAATCAGAACTAAAGATATTGGAAATAANAATACNGTAACTTGNACTGAGATGGGGGACANAATCTTAAAGAANTTAGCTNAGATTGATTCCAAGGAAGCTTAGAAATTATTAGTCTCTCTGAAAGAATTTTGAAAGAGTTAGGAATTAATTTAAAAAATTATTCTTCTCACTCTATATTCCAGTCAAATGATTTTATTACTTCTGTTTTAATAAGCGGAATATCAAAAAATACTAATAAAAATATATATTTTATAGCCAATAGTTCGAAAGAATGTAGTGTTTTAATCGAGCACCTAGAGNAAACTTTTGGAAATGAAACATATTATTTNGACAATGAAATATTAAATTCGAATCNNACTGAGAACAATAAAAGAAATAANCTTTTAAACTTATTGTTNTTCTTAGGNGATNATCAAAAAAAAATAAAATTTATAGATAAAGACAATCTAANTTTTTCATTCAAAGAAAATTTAAACAATAAGAATTTATATATAAACAAAAAAANTAGTAACCAATCNCGTGATAATTTGATTAAAAATCTTANTAAGATGGGATANAAGGANACAGAGTTCACAGAAAATTTTGGTGAATACTCTGTTAGAGGTTCTATAATTGATATCTATCCACCAAACTTATCTTTACCAATCNGAATTGAATTNTATAANGATCTAGTNNCATCTATAAATGAATTTCNCGTAGAAGATGGTCGAAGATCTANTGAGGAAATAACCCAACTTTGTATAGCAGATACCCGNGGTGGAGATGCGTCGAAAAATAATTCCTCAATATTTGATCAAATTAAGGATTCAATAATAATNCTGGATTATGGTTTNTCTTTACCTATAAAAGCAAGTCAAGAAACTCTTNTTAGAAAAAANAATAANATCATTTACTTAGACCCTATTACTAAAATAAANAATACTAAAGAATTTATTTTCTCTATCAGTCAAGTTGAAGACAAATTTGTTGACTCCTTAAGCTCACTAAAAAAATTAACAAAATCATACGATAATCAATCATTAATTGTTACTGATAAAGATACTAGAGAAAAACTCAAAAAAGATTTAGGTGAAGACTATTCACCCAAACTTCAGTTCTTAGATGGGTTCTTAAGAAAAAGTTTTATCATGGAAAATTTTAAAACTNCAGTTCTCTCTTTTAGTAAAGCTANGAATTNAAAAGAGANAGNGAAGAAGTTTAACATTGANGCACAAACATCATTTAAACTGGCAAGCTTCACAGATTTAAGTGCTGGGGATTTGATAGTTCANAANAATTTTGGCTTATGTATTTACAATGGGCTTAAAAACAAAATTATNAATAATNTNCCCACTGATTTTATTGAATGTGAATTCAGTTTAAAAGANCTNCTCTTAATTCCTATCGACAAGATTAATCTAATACAAAAGTATATTGGNGGAAGTAAAGGGAAAAATCTTGATACTTTAAGAAGCAAAGCNTGGTCAANAAAGGTTAAAAGAGCAAAAAAAATTGCTCAAAATACNGCAAAAGAAATTCTTAGCTTGTATGCTCAGAGAAAATCANCAAATGGTTTCTCTTTTAAAATGAANCAAGTAGAAATTTCAGAGTTCGAGAATACATTTGAATATGAAGAAACAATNGACCAAAAAAATGCAATAAATGAAACCTATATGGATATGCAAAAAATTAAACCAATGGATAGATTAATCTGTGGAGATGTTGGCTTTGGAAAAACTGAGATTGCTTTAAGAGCATCTTATNTATCATGCATCAATTCTAAGCAAACCATNGTTGTTGCCCCNACTACTCTTCTTGCTCATCAACATTTCAATACATTTTCTAAAAGATTCAAAGATTTNCCAGTTAGAGTCGAAAGTATTAGCAGATTCACAAAAACAAAGAAGCTAGAAGAAACCCTNGCNGATTTATCCAGCGGAAGAATTGATATATTAATCGGAACCCACAAAGCACTTTCAGAGAAAATAAANTTAGNAAATCTAGGGCTTATAATAATTGATGAGGANCATAANTTTGGTGTTTCTGCAAAAGAAAAGATAAAGCANCTNAAGAAAGGGGTAGACTCGTTAAGCATATCGGCCACACCAATTCCAAGAACATTGCAACTTTCTCTAACAGGGCTTAGGGAAATAAGCTTGATTTCCACGCCNCCCAAAGAAAGACTTAGCATAGAAACNTATATAGAAATTTATAATTTAAAACTTATTAAAAAAATAATCTCATATGAATTNAAAAGANAAGNAAGAGTNTTTTTTATACATAACGAAATCAATACAATTGAAAAGATTTATCAAGATATTAAAAANATCTANCCTGAAGANGNAGTCGCATATATCCATGGACAAATGAAAGGAGAAGANGTTGAAANTAAACTTAGGAGCTTTATTGACGGTAACATAAAAATATTAATCACTACAACCATTATTGAGGCNGGAATAGATATAAAAGAAGCCAATACAATGATTATCAATAATGCNCAGAATTTCGGACTATCTGATCTATATCAACTAAGNGGAAGAATTGGTAGGGGTAAAGAAAAAGGCCGAGCATATTTATTAATTCCNAACAAGGATATAACGCAAAATGCGAANAAAAGGCTCAGTGCNATTAGGAAGCTAACTAAGCTTGGTTCAGGATTTAATATTGCTTTAGANGATCTCGAAATTCGAGGCGCTGGAAATCTATTCGGAACAGAGCANTCTGGAAATATCTATGATGTCGGTATCGAATTCTATTTGGATTTGCTTGAAAAAGAAATTGGNAAACTAAAAAATAATCAACAAATTGAATCTCTTGAAACTGANNTTATAAGTCAAATTAGCTTCTTNATACCAAGGAAATACATAGAATCATCTGAAACAAGACTTTTTTATTATAAAAAGATTTCTTTGNTAAATAAAAAGGNGGATTCAATAAAAATAATAGAAGAGCTTCTTGATAAATTTGGAACAGTACCGCAAGAAATTTTAAATCTAATATGTATAAGCGAAATTAAAATTNAATGCGAAAGACTAAGAGTTTCCAAAATTATATTAAAAAAAGAAGCTNTAATAATNAATATTAAGAAAATAGGGAAAATAACNAATGCTCAAATTGAAATAANCAATTTTGATGNAAAACCTTCGNAAACACTAGAATTTCTNAGCAAAATTTCTAAAATGGAAGATATATTAAAAAGTAATTATGAAATTATTAATGATAAGTTTATAATTAACTCTANACTTTTATTATGAATTTTAAATNAATATTTCTTATAATAATGACATTANGTGTCTTTACTTTTGGTTCATACGCGAATAAGACTGAAGGTATTGTCGCTGTNNTNAATGATGATGTTATCTTTCTTTCNGAACTAGANGATCATATCAAGAAAAGTGGCGCCNATTCCCTCAAAAAAAAGGTTAANAAGAAATATCTTACGGAACTTATTGATTTGAAACTTNTGGAATTACAAGGNCGTAAGTTAGGTATATTCGTCACAGATGAACTACTGGACTCGATTGAAGAGGACTTTGTTAAAAGAAATACAAGGGAAGCTTTAGANAAAGAGACNGAAAGAACTGGAATAAATTTGTATAGAATTCGTTTTAGTTGGAGGAATCAATATCTTCAAGAAGCAATATCCAATGTTGTTTTNAGAAATAAAATAGCTCTTACTGATAAAGAGATTCTTAATTATTACGTTAAAAATTACAGTCAAATTAANAAAGAAAGCTTAGCAAACNTAACTNTGATTATAATTAACGAACTTGAGNGCTCTGAGGAGAAAATATCAAAATTGCGNAGCTTAGAATCAAACGAAGCTTCTTTTAATAGTTTAATCTTAGAGTACAAGAAGAATAAAATCATCTCTGAAGAGTCGGGCAACTTGGGTTATCTAAACCCAATTGACTTAGGTGCTGAAATTGGTGATGCCATTCAATCTGCAAGTCTAAATTCACTAATTGGCCCTTTTTCCTATAATGGATCATCAAGATATTTTTATGTTATAGACAAGGTATATAGTGACCCTGATTTTCTAAAGGCTAAAGATGAAATAAGAGAAATATTATTTGAGGAAAAACGGTTTCTTGTTCTTGATGACTGGTTTCAAGGTCTAAGAGACGGGGCTTATATTTCTGAGAGACTTTAAATTCATTTAGCANCATACTCTTCAATAGGAAGGCAGCTACAGACAAAATTCCTATCTCCAAAAGCATTATCAACTCTACCAACAGGAGCAATATAACGATTTGCATTTTCTAAATTCGATTGAATTGGAAAAGCTACTGANAAAGGATAGTCAAAGTTGTTATTCATAATATCAAAAAAGGTATGAGGNGCACTCTTTAGGGGGGAAAGATTAGGTTCTTTAATATTAGAATAAGTAAGNACCTCNGCATATATCTCCGACAAAGCANTACAGAACCTATCAATTTCANCCTTAGACTCACTTTCTGTTGGTTCAATCATCAAAGTCCCTGGAACAGGGAATGACATTGTAGGAGCATGAAATCCATAATCAATTAATCTTTTTGCAATATCTTCTTCTGNAACACCATGCTTCTTCTTGATCTCTCTTATATCAATAATACATTCATGTGCAACTCTATCATTTCTACCAGTATAAAGAATTGGAAAACTGGATTTTAATTTATTGGCAATATANTTAGCATTTAAAATTGCTACTTGAGTAGCTCTNTTGATTCCTGATGAACCCATCATTAATATGTACATTAAAGATATCGGNAGAATTGAAGCACTTCCCCAAGGTGCAGAGGAAATAGAGCCAAAACCATATTTAGGACCNGCATTCTTNACTACACAGTGATTNGGNAGAAACTCAGCTAGATGTTCTTTAACTGCAATAGGNCCAACTCCTGGNCCACCCCCGCCATGTGGNATACAAAAAGTTTTGTGCAGATTAATGTGGCATAAATCAGGACCAAAATGNCCAGGCTTTGATATTCCTACAATTGCATTTAAATTCGCACCATCCATATAAACCTGTCCTCCAGCTTCATGAATCATTCTACAAATTTTTCCTATACTTTCTTCAAAAACACCATGCGTTGATGGATAAGTAATCATCAAAGTAGAAATTCTGTCAGGATACTCTTGTATTTTATATGCTAAATCTTTAGTGTCGACATTACCTTTATCGTCACATTTTACTATTTCAACTTTTAAGCCCGCAAGTATTGCACTTGCAGGGTTAGTCCCATGGGCAGAACTTGGTATAAGACAAATGTCCCTATCTTTTTCCCCTCGCGCTTCTTGAAAGGCTCTAATTGTCATTAATCCTGCTAGTTCTCCTTGGGCTCCTGCATTGGGCTGGAGAGAGACGCTATCAAAACCAGTAATTCCAGAGAGAGTCTCTTCTAATTTATTCACAACATATTCATATCCTTTAGTTTGAGCTCTTGGAACAAAAGGATGAATAGAGTTTATTTTTTTCCAACCAATTGGAATCATTTCTGATGTAGCATTTAACTTCATGGTGCACGAACCTAAAGGAATCATAGATTTATTTAATGCAATGTCTTTATCTTCGAGCTTCTTTAAATATCTAAGAAAATCTGTTTCAGACTTATAAGAGTTAAATACATGATGTGAGAGATAATTAGTATTTCTATTCAAGTTCTTACTGATAACATTAAAATCATTGGCGATTTTCTCTTCAATGTCATTAATGTTTATTTTATTTGATCCGGGAAAACACTTCAATATGCCTGATAAATCAGCAAGAGTAGTAGTTTCGTCAATAGAAATAGTTAGAGTATCTGAATTAAAATAACGAAAGTTTATTTTTTGCTTTTGTGCCTTTTCCCTAATCTTTGCAAGATGTGCTTTAGAGCACTTTATCCAAAGAGTATCAAAATACTCTTTATTTAAATTTTCAAAACCAATTTCTAATAACGACTTAGACAAAATCTTAGCAAGTCTATGAACTCTATATGCAATATTTTTTAGACCTATTGGGCCATGATATATTGCATAAGCAGCTGCCACTATTGCTAATAATGATTGAGCAGTGCAAATATTACTTGTGGCTTTTTCCCGACGAATATGCTGCTCACGAGTTTGCAATGCCATCCTATAAGCAGTATTGCCATTCTTATCGATCGATCTTCCAATAATCCTTCCAGGTAAAGATCTTTTGAACTCATCTCTACATGAAATGAAAGCAGCGTGAGGACCTCCAAATCCAATTGGAACACCAAACCTTTGGGAACTTCCAATAGCTATATCAGCGCCAAGTTCACCTGGTGATTTTATTAGCAATAAAGACATAAGATCACAAGCTAAGATTGAAGTAGAATTTTGTGCTTTAGCTTGTGAAATTAATAATTCAAAATCGCAAATTCTGCCGACAGTGTCCGGATACTGAACAATAAAGCCAAAAAATAATTCATTGTTCTCTTTAACTAAAGAGTTAATATCACCAACTTTAACTTTAATACTTAGTGGTTTTGCTCTAGTAACAAGCAAATCTATTGTCTGAGGATGGCACATATCAGAAACAAGAAATATTTCTTTATCATCTTTGCACATTCGAAAAGAAAGTATCATTGCTTCAACAGCCGCAGTTCCCTCATCAAGCAACGATGCATTTGATACAGGCAAACCGGTTAAGTCCATAACCATTTGCTGATAATTAATCAACATTTCTAATCTACCTTGCGATACCTCTGGCTGATATGGAGTATAAGCCGTATACCAACCAGGATTCTCTAGTATGTTTCTTAAAATTACATTCGGAGTAATGGTTCCATAATAGCCCATTCCGATATATGTTTTAAATAATTCATTTTGACTAACTTTGGAATCTAAAAATTCAACCGCCTCTAACTCCCCAAGGGGCTCATCTAATTCAAGTGGCAAATCTAGTAGAATTTGGTTTGGGACTGTTGAAGAAATAAGTGTTTCTAAATCTTTTACCCCTAACTCATCCAACATTTCATTAATTTCAGAGCTTGAAGGCCCAATATGCCTGTCTTCAAATGAATCTGCCCTGCAGAGTTCTAAATAGGATGAGTTAATATTTAATTCTTTATTCTTCAATTAAATTTTTATACTCCTCTGCAGACAACAAGGTTTCTAAATCTGACACATTAGAAGCTTTGATTTTAATCATCCACCCTTCGTCATAAGGACTTTGATTAATTAGTTCTGGTTGGTTCTCAACAGAGGTATTAACCTCTGTAACTACCCCTGATACTGGCGTATAAAGGTCTGAGACTGATTTAGTTGACTCAACAGCACCAAAAATTGAAGATTTAGAGAAAGTTTCTCCTACTTTCGGTAATTCAATAAAAACAATCTCGCCCAAAGAGTCTTGCGCATGATCTGTAATACCAATTGTCAATATCTCTTCCTCTAGCGATATCCATTCATGTTCTTCTGTATATTTGCACTCTACTTTGACCTCTGACATTTAGTCTCTCCTTCTTGTTTATATAAATGGATAATTCACTATATTAGCACATTTATATGAATCTCGTATTTGTATCCTTATCTGGTCTAAATCTTTATGCTTGCTATCTATCAAAGCAAGTCCGACTCCCTGCTCCAAGACAGGCGAAAAAGTTCCGCTAGTTACAAAACCAATCTCACTATCTGAACTAAAAACTTTATATCCACTTCTAGGGACAGACTTTTCATGCATCTTGAATCCAACTAAACAGCTATTATTACTANATAAAACTTTTTCCAAAGCGTNTTTACCTATAAAATCTTTTTTNTCAAAATTTATAAATCTTGCTAGGTTTGCTTCNATAGGAGTCAAGTTTGATCTTAATTCGTTTCCATGCAAAGGAAATCCCATTTCAATTCTTAAGGTATCTCGGGATCCCAAACCACAAGGTTTAATTTTNCTTTCAAACTCCTTTAAAATTTGCTCATATATATCTAAAATTTTTTCATTTGGAACAAATAATTCAAACCCATCTTCTCCAGTGTAGCCTGTTCTTGCTATTANAAAATTATTGTTATTAGGGCACTTCCATTCGAGNTTTGAAGAATATAAATTCTCCAGCTCAAGAATATTAGAAATATTGTATTTCTTAATNGATNTTACATTNGAATCAGGAAACAATGTATCAATNTATTCAACTGCTTTTGGTCCTTGTATTGCTAGCTGACCATANAAGGAACTTAAATTAACGACGGAGACATNGNNGTTATNAATATTAGNAGTTAACCATGAAAAAACGTTCTCTATATTTCCCGCATTAACNCATAAAAAAAACCTATCAAAATCCAACTTGTAAACTATAATATCGTCAACAACACCGCCATGCGTATTGCATATGAACCCATACCTAGCTTGNCCCAAAGATAAATCTGACACTTTATTNGTGAATATGTAGTCAACATAAGTCTCAGCATCTTTCCCAGAAATCTCTATCTCNCCCATATGGCTNACATCAAAAACACCNGCACCTTNTCTTACTTGNAAGTGTTCTTTTCTCANATCTTCAAACCANACAGGCATTTNCCATCCATTAAAATTAACAAATTTCGCATTGTATTTCTTGTGAATATCAAAGAGAGGAGTGACTTTCATCACTATATATTTTACCTAATTTTCCTAATACTTATAATAAAGAAATAATATTATCNAAGAGTTTTTTACCTTTATCATGATCATGATGNAGAATTATNAAAATTTAATATTTTTTCACTATTTTCATCCGTCTNACAATAAAGATGCTGAAAAAAAGCAAAANACTAGGTTTTNAACAAAAAANAGCGGAAAACTANGNAGTTACATNACTTCGGATATTAGCTTCTTAAATTGGTCTGGNTTGTTCATTGCCAATTCAGATAAAACTTTTCTATCTAAATCAATATTTTTTAATTTTAAAGTGTGTATAAACTTACTATANGTTACTCCTTCTTCACGAAGAGAGGCATTAATTCTCGTAATCCATAAAGCTCTCATTGTCCTTTTCTTNGCTTTCCTATCTCTATANGAAAA
This sequence comes from bacterium, assembly GCA_002701925.2. Taxonomy (GTDB): domain Bacteria; phylum Desulfobacterota_D; class UBA1144; order UBA1144; family UBA1144. Next base: position 52,464 of record NZWJ02000017.1, on the reverse strand, counting down.
AGCCATGGCTCTCAGAAGAGTTTCCTTTGCTCTTTTAAAAACATTTTTTCTCTGACCCCAAAAACCTTTTGTCTGTTTAAGTAATCTTTTTTTTCTTTTTTTACTAGCTACNCTTGTTTTTACTCTCATCTTTTTAAACCACCAACTTTATATTAAGCAAAAATTACTTTCCTTAAGTCTCTTGCTTTCTTCCCCTCAACTGTTCCAGCTTCCTTCAATCTNCGAATTCTTGATTGGGCTTTGTGAACATTGCAATGATGNTTATTCCCTTTAATTCTTTTTAACTTACCATTAGGCTTTAGCTTAAATCTTTTNGCTGCGCTTCTATTGGATTTCATTTTTTGTGTTGCCATTGTTTTTCTTAACCNCCTTTACTTTTTTTGGGAGAACTAATANTGTGAGNTTTTTGCCCTCAAATTTTGGTTCATTGTCTAATTCGCCAGANTCAGAAACAGTTTCTATTATCTTTGCTACTAATTCTTCTCCAATACTTTTATGNACAATCTCCCTTCCCTTAAACCACAACCTAATTTTAACTTTATGACCTTCAGATAAAAAATCTTTAAGTCTGTTTATTTTAACATTAAAATCATTTTCTCCAATATTTGGTCNAAATTTAATTTCTTTTAAAACTTGTGCCTTAGGTTTCTTCTGCCCTGNCTGTTGTTTCTTTTGGTCATACAAGAACTTTCCATAATCCATGATTTTACAAACTGGTGGTGCTGCATCAGGTGAAATTTCAACCAAATCAGAAGANCTCGTATTCGCCATTTCTAATGCCTGCGCTATCGGNACTATACCAACCTGAGTTCCATCNAGCCCTATCAGTCTAACTTCCTTAGCTCTGATAAAGCCATTTGTCTTTTGCATAGGCTTTCTTGAACTATATTTTTTCCTTTTTATGAATTAACCTCCNAATTTAAGTCTCTAATTAAAATTTCTTTAAAATCTTCTATTTTAATAGCTCCTAACTGTTCGCCGCCATATTTTCTNACGCTAACAGTCTGTTTCTCCACTTCAGTCTTACCNATAGTAAGAATAAANGGAATCTTTGCAATCTCTGCTTCTCTAATTTTTAACCCCAGTTTCTCATTCCTTNTATCTAAATCAACCCTTATATTTAATTCCCTCAAAGTCTTGTCTAAAAAGTCAGANTAATCCAACTGTTCGTCCGAGACTGAAAGTATCCTAACTTGAACGGGTGCTAACCATAAAGGAAAAGCTCCAGCATAGTGTTCAATCAANATACCAAAGAATCTTTCAAATGAACCAAAGATTGCTCGATGGATCATNACCGGCTGAAGTCTATCATTATTACGGGAAATATAATTAAGGTCAAATCTTTTTGGAAGGTTAAAATCTACTTGTACTGTAGAACATTGCCATGATCTNCCTAAAACATCCTTTATTTTTAAGTCAATCTTTGGTCCNTAAAAAGCTCCACCACCTTCATCAACGGAAAACTTTAAGGATTTTCCGTCTAAAGATTTTTTTAATGCTTGAGTAGCTTNTTCCCACTCATCGTCAGTCCCNACATATTTCTTTGGTTTTGTAGAAACAAATATCTCATAATCCTTAAACCCAAAAGCATTTAAGAACTTTGTAGTTAGGTCAATAACCTCATTCACTTCATCTTCAATCTGATCTAAGCTACAAAATATATGNGCATCATCCTGAGTAAACCCTCGTGCTCTGAANAGGCCATGGAGCACNCCTGAGCGTTCATACCTATAGACAGTTCCAATTTCTGCAAATTTTATAGGTAGATCCTTGTAACTTCTNAGTTCGCTTTTATAAATCATTATNTGGAAAGGNCAATTCATTGGTTTTGCCTGATANCTATTGTTGTCTATCTCCATTGGTGAAAACATATTTTCACTATAGAACTCAGAATGTCCGCTTGTCTCCCATAGCTCTGCTTTCGCAACATGAGGAGTAAAAATTAAACTATAACCTGTCTTAGTATGTTCATCTCTCCAATAATCTTCAATTATTCTTCTAACTATAGATCCATTGGGATGCCAAAGAACTAGACCTGGGCCAATCTCATCAGTAATTGAAAATAGCTTCAATTCTTTACCTAATTTACGATGATCTCTTTTCTTTGCCTCTTCTAATAATTCCAGATATTTTTTCAAATCCTTCTTTGAAAAAAAAGCTGTTCCGTAAATCCTTTGTAGCGACTCTTTCTCTTCATCGCCTCTCCAATATGATCCTGCAACGCTTAAAAGTTTAAACGATTTCACATATGAAGTATTGGGGACATGTGGCCCTCTACATAAATCAAACCAATCACCTTGTCTATAAATAGATATCTCCTCATCTTTGGGCAGATCATTAATTATTTCTTCTTTAAAAGATTCTCCAAGGTTTTTAAATTTAGAAAGAACGTCGTCTTTACTTATAATTTCTTTGATCATAGGGTCTTTTCTTTTAATTATCTCTTGCATTTTTTTTTCAAATAGTACTAAGTCTTCTTCAGTGAAATTTCGTTCTGAATAAAAGTCGTAATAAAATCCATTCTCGATTACTGGACCAATGGTTACTTTAATATCTGGATAAATAGATTGAACAGCCTCTGCTAGAATATGAGCCGCAGTATGCCTTATAAGAGAAAGTCCGTTCTCAGTATCTTGATAGATTGGTATAATTTTTTGGTTTTCTTTTATTTCATAATATAAATCTTGTAAATCACCATCAACTAGTGCGCCTATTACAGTCTTGTCATATTCAAGCTTACAAAAAAGCTCTCCTAAACTCGCATTAGCTTCAACATTATGCTGTTTGCCTTTAATCTCTACTTTCACCATCTTATTACTATGAGCACGAGTGGATTTGAACCACCGACCTCTTGCTTGTCAAGCAAGCGCTCTCCCCCTGAGCTACGCGCTCAAACTTCCTAAAGAAAGTATTGTATAGAGGTGGAAAATATAAATCAAATTTTGTTCTTTTGCGTACATTAATTTATAATCTACATTATGGATATAGAGAACAAAAATATTGTGGTAGAAACAAACTTAAAGAATCAAAAACTGATCAATCGTGGAAAAGTTAGGGACCTCTACGATCTTGGCGAAAATCTATTGATTGTGTCAAGTGATAGAATCTCAGCATACGATTCTGTTTTACCTACTGGTATTCTTGGTAAAGGCGAAGTACTAACAAAGTTATCCAAATTTTGGTTCTCTCTTACTCAAGATATAATACCGAACCACTTTATAACAGATGATATTTGCAACTTTGAGCCATCTTTAAGTGAGCATTCAGAGATCTTAAAAGGAAGGTCAATGATAGTTAAAAAGGCTAAGCCCCTTCCCGTAGAATGTATAGTAAGAGGGTATATAACAGGCTCTGGATGGTCAGAGTACAAAAGAGAAGGCACAATATGTGGAATTGAATTAAAGGATGGTTTAATTGAGTCAGAAAAACTAGATGAGCCCATTTTTACCCCTTCCACAAAAGCCGAACAAGGAGAGCGGGACGAAAATATTGACTATGCTACATGCGAAGGAATAATCGGAAAAGAACTAGCATCAAAAGTTAAAGATTTTTCATTAGCTCTTTATAGCAAAGCACATGACTTTGCTATCAATAAAGGAATTATAATTGCTGATACCAAATTTGAATTTGGGCTCTTAGATGATGGTTCATTAATAGTAATAGATGAAGTTTTAACGCCTGACTCTTCAAGATTTTGGCCAAAAGATCTTTATGAGTCTGGAAGAGGTCAACAAAGCTATGATAAGCAATTTGTAAGAGACTATCTTACTTCTGTTGGCTGGGACAAGAATCCGCCTCCTCCTGATTTACCAGAGGATATTGCTTTAGCAACTTCTCATAAATATATTGAAGCTATAGATTTATTGACTGCATAATGGGCCACCTATTCGCTGAAACTGGTCTAATATTTCTTAAAACTATATTAGCTATTGCTTTTCTCTACAAGGGCGCAGACCTACTAATAGATAGCGCACTAAAAACTGCGTCTAAACTTAATATCTCAGAGATACTTATTAGTGTAACTCTGATAGCATGGGCAACTTCTNTTCCAGAATTTTTCGTACTTGCAGAGGCAATAAAAGAAGAAAATGGTTCAACCTTTGCATATGGAACGATACTTGGTAGCAATTTTGCTAACATCTGTCTTGTATTAGGACTCTCACTATTCTTGAAATTTGGCGCCCGATTCTCTTTTGATTTTAATCAATTGANGAGCAATTACTCAATANCATTAGTTTCNGCNTTAATATTCGCAATATATGGCTTAAATATNATTGATAATNNAGTAATCAANAAAATNCTNTCAGTCTTAATGATTAGCGGNATGACTATTTATGTATTCAAATTAAGCAAAGAAACACCTANTGTTATTTCGGAAAATGNCGATAAAAATTTAGTGTCCAATTTTGAGCTTTGTTGGAAAATTGCTTTAAGTGTGATTTTGTTAATAATTGGATCAAATGTNCTCGTTGACAATGGGTTAGAACTTCAAAAAATTGGATTNTCCTCATCTTTAATTGGATCNTTTTACTTTGCNCTNTCAACTTCATCACCAGAAATNTTTTCATCTATTGTNGCAATTTTTAAATATAAGAAGAATGATATTGTAATAGGCAACATTCTAGGAAGTAATTTAGCCAATATATCTATCTTTGGATTNGTGACTTTATTTTATACTACTGAATCNGTTAATTTCANCTTTGAATCCCCAATTCTTTTGCTNGCTCTAGAGCTAAGTCTTTTTCTAGTCTTNATGGGNTATTATTTAAGAAATAAAAANATACCTACTCTAAAAATNCACTCCTTTATTGGATATCTATTGTTTTTTGTTTACTATTTNTTCTATAAANCTTTATGAGTGTTATTTTAGATTCAATATNAGAGAAAAAAATAATTTTTGAAAATCTNGACTGGTTTAAATCATTAGCTGGGCCNAATCAAAAAAATTTTATTGCAATAGAAAAAATCTCAGACGTCAAAATACACNNCCGNGGTAATGAAATAATAATNGCAGGTCCTTCAAAAAATTTAACAGAGGTAGAAGCTCTAATTCAATCATTTTATGAAATTATTTCCAAGGGGTACGTGCCAATAGAAGCTGATTTCTCATTAGGGTTAAAAATTCTTCAAGATAAATCTCATAAAATACAGGATATTTTTCTTGATACAATTTGTTTGACTACAGATAGAAAAACAATCTCACCCAAGAGTATAAATCAAAAACTTTATATCGATTCTATAAGAAAAAATAATCTCGTATTCGGCGTTGGAGCTGCAGGTACAGGAAAGACCTATCTTGCAGTTGCTGCAGCTGTTTCATATTTAAATCTGAAAAAAGTTAAAAAGATAGTGCTTACAAGGCCAGCTGTAGAAGCTGGAGAAAAATTAGGATTTCTTCCAGGCGATTTAAATGAAAAAGTTGACCCTTATTTAAAGCCCTTATTTGACGCACTTAATGACATGCTAGATTTCGATACGATTTCAAGATTAATAGATAGATCTACAATTGAAATTGCTCCTTTAGCTTTTATGCGCGGTAGAACTCTTAATGATGCATTCATTATTCTAGATGAAGCACAAAACACAACTTCAGCTCAAATGAAAATGTTTCTTACACGAATAGGACTTAATTCAAGAGTCATAGTGACTGGTGATACTTCTCAAATTGATTTAGATAAAAATATTAAGTCTGGACTAATCGAGGCTCAAAGTATATTGAGAGATATTGATGGAATTAGCTTTTGCGATTTTAACGAGAACGATGTTGTCAGACATTCTTTAGTTAAGAAAATAATTGAAGCTTATAAATAAATAATTTCACTTCTTTCTGGTCCAATAGAAATCATGGAAACCTTAATTTCAAGGAATTTTTCTATGAACTTGATGAGTGCTTTCAAATTATTTGGAATCTTATTTGAACTCAGGCTTTCTTGAGTCCATGAAGGGAATTTTTTGTATACAGGTTTAACTTTATCAAGATCACGATAATCTAATGGAAAAGTTGTAACTCTTTTATTTCCAATCTTATAGGCTGTGCAAACCTTTATTTCAGAAAAAATTGAAAGTATATCAACTTTAGTTAAAGCAAGTAGGTTGATACCAGAAATTGTAATTGCATGTTTAAGGGCAACTAAATCCAACCAACCACATCTTCTAGGTCTCCCTGTAGTGGCACCATATTCTGTTCCAAATTCTCTCAATGTGAGGCCTGTCTCATCAAACATTTCTGTTGGAAAAGGTCCATGTCCAACTCTTGTCGTATAAGCTTTTGACACGCCCACAACATCTCCTAGAGAAGAAAACGGTACACCCGTACCTGCTGAAGCATTAGCGGAAATAGTTGAGGAAGAAGTTACAAAAGGATAAGTTCCAAAATCTAAATCCAACATTGCACCTTGTGCCCCTTCAAAAAGGACTTTTTTATCTTTCTTAATTTCTTGAACTAAAAANTCGTTTGTATCGCATACAAATTCTTTAATATAATTATAATTTCTGTATAAAATTCTAGAAATATCTTTAACAGTAAAGCCTTTTTCTTCAAAAACTTTTCTAATAATTTTATTTTTTTCTTTTAAAACTGTCTTAATCTTTTCATCACAAGTTTTTTTTTCTTGCAAATCAAGCATCCTAATACCCTGCCTTGATACTTTGTCCTCGTAAGCTGGGCCTATTCCCCTACCGGTCGTTCCAATTGCCTTAGAGCCTTTAGCTACTTCTCTATATTTGTCTATAGCTTTATGATAGGGTGTTATAATATGAGCTAGTGAACTTATTCTCAAATTTTTACTAGTAATCTTAAAGCCGTTCTTCCTTAGATTTNTTATCTCTTTAGCCAAAATCTCTAAATCTATTACTGTTCCATTTCCAATNACTGAAACTTTATTTTTCCTTAGTACTCCNGATGGAATATGGTGCAAAACNATCTTCTTATTTTTTATTATAATAGTNTGTCCAGCATTGCTGCCGCCTTGAAAACGTGCAATTATATCAAANTCATTGGAAACTAAATCAACGATTCTTCCTTTTCCTTCATCACCCCATTGAGCCCCAACAAAAACTGAATTTTTATTTCTTTTTCGCAATTAGAATTCCTCTTTTTGAAGATCAGATAGGTTTTTAAAAGAAGCAATTTTTTTATTCTTATTACTAAACAAAGTTAATTGACCTGTTTTAGAAATTTTTATTTTTAAATCAAACTTTCCTGAGTATGGATTAGGTTGGTTTGATAAAACTGAAATAAATCCCTGTGAACTAAAAAAATCTCTGGTTTCAAAAAAAACTGCATTATTTTTTAAATCTGCGTTTTCAATAACAACAATAGGAGAACCAAGCTGATCACTTTTAAGGGTTTTTATCAAAGGTAGAACATTAATGCCAAAACCTATTGCTGGAGCATCCTTTCCATACTTCCCTATTAGATTATTATATCTTCCACCAGCAAGGAGAATTTCATTTATCTCAGGTACTGCTATATCAAAAGTAATGTCTGAATAATAGTCAAAATCTTTTACATTTAATAAATCAACCTGAACCCTGAGTGAGGCATTGGAGTCCTCTAAGGTTTTTGAGATAACTTTAATTCTATCTAGTCCCTCGCGAATATTTTTTGGAAGCCCCTTGGAAGGAAGTTTTTTACCTTCAATTATTGGTAAAACAAATTTCTTCATAAACTCTCTTTGCTTTAAATTAAGAGCCTTATCTTTTACATACTTTCTTATAGATCCATAATCTTTTTTATAGAAAAGAAGCTTAATGTCATCTTCGATAATGTCTGGAAGCCTGCTAAAAATATAGTTTAAAAAAAGCGAGGAATTAAGTGTAATAACTTGTTTATCGAATCCAAGCTTATCTATAATAGATGACCCAAGTAAAATTGCTTCCAAGTCAGATTCCAATGTATCTAAACCTATTAACTCACATCCAACTTGAAAAATTTCTCTTTTACTTCTTCCTTCTTTAAAATTATTTCTAATAACTCTTTCTACATAGGTTAATCTGAGTGGCATAGATTCAATACTGTTGTTTGATGCAACATANCTNGCTATCTGCGGAGTTACATCTGATCTAAGCCCTAAGACGTCCCCGTTCATAGGNTCTATAAATTTAATTGTTTTATCCAANCTTTCTTGTCTAAGGCCAACATTTAAAGAATCTAAAGTCTCGAAGATTGGGGTAATAATCTTTTTATANCCCCAAAGTTCTGATTCTTCCAAAATAGTTGAACAAAGAAATTCTATTTTGTTAACGTTAGTAGTTGTATACTCTTTGATTCCGACAGGTAAAGAAAAGGAATTCTTCATGAAAAAATTACCTGATCAATTGTTTTAACTTCTGNTAAATTAGCAATATCTTCNAGAGTTTCCTCAGAAACTGGAGAATCTACAGATATAAATGCNAAAGCNAANTCTTCGTTAGCCGAATTTTCATGCCTTGTTAAAAATAATCTACCTATATTAATNTTCTTTTTNCCTAAAGCGGCGCCCAACAATCCAACAACACCAGGTCTATCATAATTTTCTATCATAAGAATATTTCCTTGAGGTGCNAAATCAATTCCATGTTTATTCAACCTAGTAAACCTTGGCTCTTTTGTGCCAAAAATTGAGCCNGAAATAGAAAACTTNCCTNCATCAGTTTTAACTATAACTGAGACAAGACTTGANAAGTCGCCTTCAGTAGAAACTTTAGTCTCNGTTAATTTAATCCCTCTTTCTTCGGCAATNAGAGGCGCATTGACATATGTAACAGGCGCGCTCATAACAGGNGACAAATANCCCTTNAATGCCGTAACAGTTAAAGGTGCTACATTCATCTCTGCTACATTTCCTCCATATTCAACTATTATTTCTTTTACTCCGACTTTACANGTTTGGCCCATAAAACTTCCAAGTTTCTCAGCTAGCTCTAAATANGGACTTATTTCAGATAAAACCTCTGTNCTCATAGAAGGCATATTTACTGCATTTGAAACTACNCCTTTATTTGCGAACTCAATCACTTGTTCAGCCATTGCGATTCCGACTTTGGTCTGAGCTTCTTGTGTTGAAGCNCCCAAATGTGGAGTAAATACAACTTTATCGCTCAATTTAAAAATCGGTGACTTAAAATCTGGTGGTTCTGACTCAAAAACATCTATTGCAAGTCCACCAATTTTGCCGTTTGAAATAGCTTCAGCAACATCTTCTTCGTTAACAATTCCGCCTCTAGCGCAATTAATTATTCTTACGCCTTCNTTCATCATATCTATCGAGCCTTTAGATATTAAGTTCTTTGTAGTTGAGGTCAATGGAGTATGAACAGTAATTACGTCAGAAAGTTTNAAAATCTCNTCCATGTCAACTAACTCTATTGGCATNTTTAAGTTTGTATCTTTTGATATATATGGATCGTGAGCTATAACCTTCATTCTTAAACCAAGAGCTCTTTCTGCNACCAAACGGCCAATATTGCCCATNCCTACTATNCCCATNGTCTTGCCAAATAATTCAGTTCCCTGGAACTTAGATCTTTCCCATTTCAATTCTTTCATNGANGAAAAAGCTTGAGGCGTATTCCTGGCTAACGAAAAAAGAAGAGCGATTGTATGCTCTGCAGTAGTTATAGCATTTGCTGAGGGTGTATTCATTACAATTATGCCTTTTTTTGATGCTGCTTTTATNTCAACATTATCNACACCGATTCCTGCNCTACCAATTAACTTAAAATCTTCNCCAAGCAAACTAACTACNTCAGCATCAATCTTGGTAGCACTTCTTATAATTACNGCCTGATANTTGTTNATTATTTCCTTAAGTTCTTGAGGGTCAGTCTTTTTNCTAACATCTAACTCTAAATCTTTATGTTTNGCAAAAAGTTCCAGGCCTTCTTTTGATAGGCCATCTGTTATTAGTATTTTCAATAAATTCCTCCGAAGGTTACAAAAGAAAAATATATTTTAGCAATTAAGTAATGTCAATCAAAAGGATTAATTGTAAAAATAAATACCTAGGTATAAAATTTAAATGTGAGCTCAGAAACAAAAATGACATTTTTAGAACATTTCGGGATTCTTAGAAAAAGTTTTATAAAAATAATTGTTTTCATAGCCATTCTGTTTGTTCCAGCTTTCCTTTTCCGNGAGATTTTGATGGAGNTAGCTCTAGTCCCTATTACTGAAAGTATCCCTAATGACTCAAAAATTATATTCACTAAACCTGCAGAGGCCTTGTCTTCAAATATAAGACTTGCCCTGCTTACAAGTTTTCTTTGTAGCTTTCCTTTAATTATTTATGAGGTCTGGGCATTTATAGGTCCAGGGCTGTATCAAAAAGAAAAAAGAATTTCTTTAATGGTAATTATTCTCGGGACAGCACTTTTTTTTCTGGGAGCTTTTCTATGTTTTAAATTTGTTGCTCCATTAACTTTTAATATACTTTTGAACGAATATTCATCTGAATCTATTATCGCCTTTCCTAATATTAGCGATACTCTATCTTTTTTAAGCTCTTTAATTTTAAGTTTTGGAATTATTTTTGAATATCCACTGATAATATTCTTATTGTCTAAAATTGGTGTTGTTTCGAGTAAATTTCTTTCATCAAAAAGAAAATATGCCATACTAATTTCTACAATAATTTCAGCAATTCTAACACCAACAACTGACGTGTTTTCAATGCTTTTCATGCTAGTTCCTCTAGTTTTATTTTATGAAATAGGAATACTAATTTCTTTAGTAACCTATAAAAAGCGTTGATAACAATTTGTATTAATTGTAGTCTTACTTAATTATTTTGGAGGATTAAATGAGCTTAGTTTCATCAAAACACATAGAAGAATTTGAAGTTGGAGAAGTCCTATATCACGGGGCCATACAAGTTACACCATACAGAAACAAAGAATATATAAAAAAATTTAACCAAGACTATTGGCTGGGCGCTAATTTTGATTACGCACAATCTTTAGGCTACGTAGATCCTGACAAAGACTTCAAGAAAGAAAGGTTTAATATTGATAATCCTGGATTAATTAGTCAAGGGTATCTTTTCAATGTTGGATTTGGTCTAAGCGTGCATGATATCTCATTTAATGCAATCGCAAACCTGTCTTATAAGAATTTGAGATATGGTATCCCGGCATATGAAGGAGATATTCTTTTTGCAAAGTCTGAAGTTCTAGGGATCGAAGTTAAAAAGGATGGTGCTTCAAATGGGTCAGTCCAAGTAAGGACAACTATAACAAACCAACGGGATCAGCTTGTTCTTGAATATGTTAGGCAAGTTCTCGTAAGAGCTTCTAAGGGNGTAACTCTTNANAAACAATCATCTCTTCAAGAACAACCAGAAAGAATCAANNTAACNGANGCNATGATGCCACTTGAATATAAAAGCTTAGCTAAATTTACTAATNATCCAGATNAAGAAAATGATTCTACTNTTAATTATTTTGAACAATTTGAGGCCGATCAAACATACCCTGCNANAGAAGGGATAGAACAAACAGCAAAATCTATAAGTCTAGTTGACTTTAGTTGGCTTCAAATTTCAACATTAAATGATGCNAGTGTTCACCACACTCAAAAATCTAACTTCATNGGNTATGGTGGNGCAATTAANGCAACTGTAGANGGTCAAATTAGTAAACTAATACCACATGCGTATTTTCTAGGAATGAACACGGGATCACATGATGCTCCTACGTATCCTAGCGACATAGTCCAGTCTATGTTCAATTCTACAAATGAAGATGACGAAAAAATAATGGGATCCTTTAAAGTCTTAGAGAAGAATGTAATTAGCAATAGAGAAGACTTTGGGATTCTAACAATTGAGCTTTGTGGTGACAAAATTGTAACAGAGGCCGGATTAAGTGCATATGAAAAAGCTGGATTTAAAGGAATAACAAAGATTGAAGAAAATAAAATTAGAGTCTTAACAATGGAAATTGTAGTAGCAGTTCCAACGCAGAAAGGTTTCAAATAATGTCTAAGAAAAAATACCCTATAAAAGACCTCAATTATCCAACGCATTACAGTTGGAAAAGAAAATTTGATTTTGAATGGAATACAAAAAGTGATCAAAGAAACTGGACCCTACCTAAGGTCCTTAAGGACCAAGCAGATTCAATTCCTGATAAAGACTTTTTGCAATTTAGCTATGAAAAAGCTCTAACCTTTTCTCAGGTTAATAAAAAAGCAAATAAAATCGCTGATTCCCTGAAGAAATTAGGAATTAACAAGACTGATAAAGTATCAGTCTATATGCCAAATTCTTTAGAAATATGCTTGGCTTGGTTTGGAATTCTAAAGAATGGATCAGTAATGGTTCCAATAAATACTGCTTATGTAATGGACTTTCTTCAATATATAATTGAGAGCTCAGATTCGAAAATAATAATAATAGCTGAAGAATACTTAGAAAGGCTCGCAAATATTCAAGACAGAATTCCCAAGATAGAAAAAGTCATTGTATGGACAAGAGACAAAAAGGATGACTTTGAATCTCACGGCTATAATAAAACTGAAGCTGTATCCTGGAATAAATTTTTATCGGGTGGCTCAGAGGTTGAGCCAAGTGTAGAAGTTACACACTTGGATCATGCAAGACTAATGTACACCTCTGGTACAACAGGGAAATCAAAGGGCGTGGTTAGGCCATGTGCCGCGGACTATTCGTCAGCACAAAATTATTCTTCAATTATGGATCTTACCAACGACGATACTGTTTTTACCTGCCTCCCTCTTTTTCATTCAAATGCAATGGTAATGGGCGTTTACCCTGCCATGATAAGTGGTTGCAAAGTTGTAGTCGAAGAAAAATATTCTGCTAGTAAATTCTGGAAGTGGATGAAAGATTTTGAAATCACTAAATTCAATTTAGTAGGAGTTATGTCTTACTTTATGTGGAATGCTCCAGTAGTTCCAGAAGAGAAAGAGCACAAAGTTAAGCTTGTTCTGGGTAGCCCTGCTCCACACGATATAATTGAAGAGTTTATGGAACGTTTCAATATACTTTTCACTGAGGGTTATGGTCTAACTGAGGTAGGACAGTGTACTTTCACGCGTCCTAACGAACCATTTAGAGTTGGTTCTTGTGGAAAAGAATCTCCAGGTTATGAGATAAAGATTGTTAACCCTGAAACTGATGAAGAGCTACCTAGGAATACACCAGGCGAGCTTGTATTAAGACCAAGGATACCAAATATTTGTTTGCACTATTATTACAAAATGCCAGAAAAAACTGTATCTGATTTTCGTAATTTGTGGTTCCACACTGGGGACTTATGCAGGATGGATGAAGATGGTTACATATTTTTTATGGATCGAGTTAAAGATTACATTAGAAGAAGGGGAGAAAATATTAGCTCTTTTGAAGTAGAGAATCTTATCTCAACTCATTCAAACATAGAAGAATCTGCCGCTATTGCAGTTAAACTTGATGAACAAGGTCGGCATTCTGAAGATGAACTGATGATTGTTATTGTTCTAAAAGAAGGTTTGACATTAATGCCGGAAGAGCTTATTGAATATTTAAAGCCAATTATGCCAAAGTTTATGATTCCAAGATTTGTTAGGTTCAGGGACTCCTTACCTAAAACTCCCACCAACCGAGTTCAAAAGGTTAAACTAAGAGAAGAGGGAATCACCAAGGATACCTGGGACTCCCTAAAACAGTAGATTATTTATCCCAAGGTTGCTTCTTCTCGGGTTTTTGCTTATATGGATTTTCTTTATCAGGATGGAAGTACTTAAAAGTATTAACATGTTGATCAGTATATGAACCTGGCGGATAATATTTATCATAAAAATCTAAATCTAGATTCTGAGCTTGAAAAACTAGTCTCATGTACATTGGATCGACATAAGCAGGAAAAGATCCATAAGTATTATAAATATAATCAGCAACAGACTTAACAATTTCATTCGTTGTATCTGTAGGTCTTGGAGCTTTAACTAAGTGCTTATCAGGCTCTTCATAAGGAAAAGGCTTCTTGCTGTCCCAAGCCGCCCATTTATGTTCGTCCATTTTATCAAAAGCATCCGACATAGTTTTATAATATGGTGGACAATAACCTTCAAAAATTCCGTCTTTACCAACTGGTCTAGTTGGACCTGATTTTGGCTGCTCAAATCTAAATCCTAANCCTTTAAAGAGTTCGGGATTTGAGCCTAAAGTAAATCTAGGAATTAATCCTGTGAATGTCCAACCACCTAAACCAAGTGCCTGCAAAGCTAGAGACATATTTTGACAAATAAATGCTTGTTCAACATTAAGCCCAGTCAGGATTCTCACTTCTAGATCATAAAGAGACATTTTAACATCTTCTTTAATTCTTCCTTCGGCAATCCATTTGTCTTGACCACAAGAACGATTATTTTTTTCATCCCAAATATTAAAAGCATATGTACTACTACAATAAAGTGTTAATAAATTTAAGTATTCCTCTGTAATATCTGTTACTGGTATGAATGTGGTTGTTCCAGGCTTATTTGTATTCCATTGATTAAAATCAAAAAGGCCAGGCATTTTGTCAGGAAGATTTGCTCTTCCGTCTTCAAGTTTAACTAATCCTTCTCTGTATAATTCTAATAATCTATCAATCTTGTCATTAACATTTAATCTAAAGAAAACATCTAATTCTTTATCTTTCGGCAGCATATGTTTAACATCTACATAATAAAGGCCAGAATCGTTAGTAAAGAACAGTTCAGTCCCATGGTTGTTACAAGCAGAAGGCCAAGTTCTACCTGTCCACTGACACAATAAATCAATTCCATTTTCAGGTGGNAAATCTGCAAGGCAAAGACCTGTTAAACCTGTTCCNGCCCAAACCAACATGGCTTCTTGAAATTCTGTNAAAGGCACTGGATCTATTTGTGATTTAAAACCTAAAGTGCTATCGGAAGGTAGCTCCATNCCTAACCCAAATCTTCTTGACCTTCTATTAAATATGGCTTCAAAAAGTGGGTATTTTAAAGCTGCTTCGTAATTAACCTTACCATTAGTCTTTACCTTAGTTTTTCCATTTTTCTTTGTCATTATGAACCTCGCTTTTNCAATTAAGTTAAGTATAAATTAAATGACGATAAAAATCACTNTNCAATTAANTTCTTTGTTTGNTCTCTTTCAAGTTCTCGTAAAGCTAATTTTACAGTAGAAATGCCCAAAGTAGAGCATTTTGGTCTAGATAATGCTAGCTCTTCGCCAATAATATCAGTTATAGCCTCTGGACCCATCTTGAGCACATCTTCTACACTTTTACCTAAAACAACCTCTGAAATTATTGAAGTTCCAGCCTGGCTGACAATACAGCCCTCACCTTCAAACTTAAAATCTTTAATAATTCCATCTTCTACTTTTAAGCAAATAGTTATGATATCACCACATCCTGGGTTACCCCCATTCTGGGCAATATCACAACGACCTTTCTCAACATCAGCATCCTCGATCGTACCTGCGTTACGAGGATTCTCATAATGATCAAGAATAAAATCCATTAATTCTTGTTTATCTTGCGACAACTTTATTCCTCTCTACTTTTCAATTGGTGCTTGAACTAAGTTTCCCCATTCAGTCCATGAACCGTCATAATTCTTAACACTATTGTATCCAAGAAGGTAAGTTAGAACAAACCATGTGTGCGAAGATCTCTCTCCTATTCTACAATAAGCTATTACGTCATCACTCGGCTTAAGTCCTGCGCCGTCTTGATAAATTTTTAACAATTCATCGGCTGACTTAAAAGTACCATCTTCATTAGCTGCTGTAGCCCATGGAACACTCTGGGCATTTGGTATATGACCACCTCTAAGTGCGCCTTCTTGCGGATATGCCTCCATATGGAGCATTTCTCCAGTAAATTCCTTAGGGGACCTAACGTCAATAAGAGCTTTTTTAGAATCGCTGTGCTCCCTAACTTCATCTCTGAAAGCCCTAATATCTAAATTTACATTTGATACTTTATAATTAGTCGCAGGCAATTCAGCAACATCCTTAGTAAGGGGTTTCTCTTCTTCTACCCATTTTTGTCTGCCTCCATTCATAATCAAACATTTAGCATGTCCGTAAATCTTGAAAGTCCACAGAGCATAACAAGCCCACCAATTACTTTTATCACCATAAAAAACTACTGTGTCCTCAGGTGAAATTCCTTTTGAGCTCATAAGTTTTTCAAAATTATCTTTATTAACATAATCTCTAACAACTCTATCTTGAAGCTCAGTTTCCCAATCTAATTTAATTGCCCCTTCAACGTGACCAAGATCATAAAGAAGGATATCTTCATTAGATTCAACTACTTTAATTTCAGGGTTATCTTTGTTTTCCAGCACCCAATCAGTAGTTACCAACAATTCTGGATTTTTATATTCTGCCATTTTATTCCTCCAATCTGACTTTAAAATTAATTATAAGTCAGAAAATAATTAAATTTTAAATCTTCAACAAATACTATTTGAAGCTACAACAACAAGAATTCGAAATGTTAAAACAACATAAATTTTCAACTTTTAAATTAAAAATACTTAACATACAAAACCTCGTTATTAATTTGTAACTCAAGAGGAAAGACATAAGAAAATGTCTTTGCTCTGTTTAGCAATTATTTAAAGTCGCTGCAATTAGAGTTAAATGACGACATTAATAGTGTAGTATTATTGGAAATAAAAAGCAATATAAATTTTATTTAAAAATTTATCATGTTAGGTTATTCTTAAAATATGAGTGAAGAGAACGAACAAGAAGCAGAAGGTTCTAAGGAAAACAAAGAACTAGACGCGGAGAAAAATGAAAACTCTGAGGAAACTCAGGAAATAGAAGCTTCGGAAGNTGTTGCAGAGCCAGAAGAAGAAATAGTCCTAGGTTATCCTGATAGAGTTCCAAACGCAGAAAGGGGAGCAAGCCACAAACACTCATATGTCATGCTAGTGTGTTTAGCTTGTTTTCTTGTTTTTAGTTTAATAATTTCAATCTTCACAATGCCTTTTTAATTTAATTCCTTAATATGGTTCCTGAGATATTTAGCTGTAATAGATTGTTCATTCAATAAAAAATCTTTTTTTGTTCCTTGGAAAATTAAGTTGCCACCTTTATGGCCTCCGTCTGGCCCTAAATCAACTATATAATCTGAAGCATTAACGATATCCATATTATGTTCAATTACAATAATAGTGCTTCCAGAATCTCTTAGTTTAAAAATAACTTCTAGTAATTTGTTTATGTCATGATAGTGAAGCCCTATTGTTGGCTCATCAAAAATATACAAAGTTTTTCCAGTATTTTTCTTTATTAATTCTTTAGATAACTTAATCCTTTGTGCTTCACCACCTGACAATGAAGTCGCGTCTTGACCTAATTTTAAGTATCCCAAACCAACTGAATTNATGACTTTTACTTTTGCTTGCAAGATTGGGAATCCAGAAAAAAAATCTTCTGCTTCGTCGAATGTCATATNTAGCAANTCATAAATATTTTTTCCACGATAAAAAATATTTAATGTCTCTGAGTCAAATCTCATCCCACCNCAAGAATCACATTTGACNTGTACATCTGGGAGNAANCTCATTTCAATTTTGATNCTTCCTGCGCCTGAACAATGCATACAACTTCCCTCCTTAACGTTGAAGCTAAATCTTCCAGGAAGGAAACCCTTCATTTTAGATTCTGGGAGTGAAGAGAAAATTTCCCTTATAGTAGAAAAAAGTCCCGTATAAGTTGCAGGGTTTGACCTTGATGTCCTTCCAATTGGACTTTGATTAATATTAATGATCTTGTCAAAACTATCTGCACCTAAAATCTTGGCAACATTAGGGAGTATTGATCTTGTCCTACTTGATAAAACTCGAGACAAGTTTTCATATATAGTTTTGACAACTAAACTACTTTTACCAGAACCCGAAACTCCTGTAACAGATGTAATCTTACCAACTGGAATATCAACATTTATTTCCTTGAGATTATTTAATGAGGCNCCAAAAATTGAAAGATAATCCTTNGTTTTTTCTTTTGAAGAATTAATNTGAATCTTCTTCTTCCTTGATAGATACATTCCAGTCAAAGATTTCTTATTCTTAGAAATAGAACTTAATGATCCTTTCGCTACAANATTNCCGCCATTGGGTCCTGCTCCAACTCCTATGTCAATAATGTNGTCAGCGCTTCTNATTGTTTCCTCATCGTGCTCAACAATGATTACAGTATTTCCTCGACTATTTAACAACTTTAATGTNTCTAGNAACATCTTATTNTCTCTAGGATGTAACCCAATTGTNGGCTCATCTAGCACATAAGTTATACCAGTTAAATTTGCTCCTAGTTGAGAAGCTAGTCTAATTCTTTGNGCTTCACCCCCTGATAAAGTNGGAGCAACTCGGTCCAAACTTAAATAATCTAGGCTAACATTTCTTAAAAAANTTAGCCTAGAAATAATTTCATTCTTAATAGTNTTCCAAATTAAATTTGAAGACCCTTTAAATTCAATTGTATTTAAAAATTTTTCACATTCTGAAACAGANAAGCTNCAAACTTCAGAAATATTCAAATCATTTATACGTACACTTAGCGCCTCNGCCCTAAGCTTTTGTCCATTNCAAGACGTACATTTTTCCACATTTCTATACTTNTTTAAATTATCTTTTACTTCATCGGCTCTAGATGACAAATACCACTTGTCAAGNAATGTCATTACCCCTTCAAAATATTCACCTGTACTCTCATATCTTTCAATAAATCCTGAAACNGAGATTCCTGTATCNCCTAATAATATTAATTTTTGTTGCTNCTTAGTTAATTTNTTAAAAGGNACTTTNTCGCTAATTTTTCTATCAGCAAGGATCTTCTTTATTAGTTTTTTATAAAATGAAGAATCTTTAAATGGAGCGATAGCTCCTTCCTTTATTGATTTTGATTTNTCAGGNATTATTAAGTCTTCATCAAAAACTTCNAAATTTCCTATTCCTTCACANTCCTTACATTGNCCATAAGGACTGTTGAATGAAAAAAACCGTGGNGAAATCTCAGGGAAACTAATNCCACAGGAATGGCATGCTAAGTCTTGGTTAAAAAANTTTTTTGTATCTTCTGATTCAATTAGAGCCAAGCCTTNACCGTACTTTAANGCAGTTTCAATTGACTCATANATTCTTTGTATATTCTTTTCATTTACTTTAAGGCTATCAACATAAACCTCTATGTTGTGNTTCTTCTGCCTATCTAANGAAAATTTTTCATCTAATGAATGAATTGTNCCATTTACTCTTATTGTTTTAAAAAGTTTNGATGCATCCGCAAATTCACTTTTAAACTCCCCCTTCTTCCCTCGTGCTAGAGGATAATAAATCTCTATCTCTTTATTTNTGAAATCTTTTTTTATATTTGATACAATTAAATCTAGTGATGAAGCCTCGATTTTATCTTTACAAATATGGCAATTAATCGAACCNAGTCTAGAATANAAGAGTCTTAAAAAATCATATATCTCNGTTATTGTTGCAACATTAGACCTAGGGTTCCTCATAAATGTTTTTTGGTCTACNGAAACAGTTGGTGATAATCCTGAAATATAATCAACTTCAGGTCTTTTGAATCTGTCTATAAATTGTCTTGCATAGTTAGATAAAGACTCTAAGTANTTTCTCTGGCCTTCAACAAATATTGTATCAAAGGCTAAAGTAGATTTACCAGAACCGCTAACGCCTGTTAAGACAGTAATCTTTCCACGAGGAATTTTTACGTTTATGTTCTTTAAATTATTTTCTTTTACGCCTTTAAGATTAATATATTTCACTTTAATAACTTAACTAAAATTTAAAAAATTATTTTTTATTTANTATCCACTTAAATAATGAAGAATTGGCTTCGCTACTTGANAGCTCAGGGTGCCACTGAACACCTATAATTCTTCTTTCTTTATCCTCTATTCCTTCNANTATTAAATCAGATGTTCTAGCAGAAACCAAAAGNGGTTTCGCAAGTTTATTTATAGACTGATGGTGATAACTNTTAACCTTCAATCTTTTCTTTTTTAATANGCGACTTAAATAACTATTAGAATTTATAGCAATAAAGTGGTCTGATCCACCTGTATGNTNAATAGAATTAGGCACCATTGTTTTAATATCCTGAAATAAATTACCCCCTAAACCTATGTTAATTAGTTGCATACCNCCACANATACCTAAGATTTTCTTTTTCGCTGATCTCGTCTCTTTAATATAAAGAAGTTCGCTTATTGTTCTATTTGGGTCTAATGGGTTGATAGTGCTAGTCTTTTTCTCTCCGTAAAAACTAGGGTCAACGTCCCTNCTTCCTGTTACTAATAGTGCNTCTATATTNTTAACNACAGCATAAACTGCATCAGGCTCTACAGTCATAGGNAAATANAAGGGTATGCCACCAGCTTCTATAATTTTATCTGAATANTATCTCTCCGATTCATAAAATTTTTCTTTAATNTCNCANGTAATGCCTACAATTATTTTCTTCATTATANATATTATCAAACATTTTATGTNATTTTGAAATTCTTTTATTTTATAAATTATCATATAACATTACAAAACTATGTTGAANAATGAATTTGAGNTTATTGTTGTTGGCGCGGGNCACGCAGGATGCGAAGCTGCTCTAGCATCATCAAGACTAGGCACCATAACTCTTTTNTTNACGGCAAATCTTGATACNATAGGTGTAATGTCATGCAATCCATCAATNGGAGGCGTAGGCAAAGGTCATCTAGTTAGAGAAATAGATGCATTAGGTGGGGAAATGGCAAAAGCTGCTGATTTCTCTTCTATACAATANAGGCGCCTTAACACAAGAAAAGGTCCAGCAGTTCAAGCAACAAGGGTTCAGGCTGATAGAAACTTATATCGTTTACATATAAAAAAAACCTTAGAATCTCAAGAAAACCTTTTAATTAAGCAGCGCCTAATTCACTCGCTTATAGAAAAGGACTCAAAAATTATTGGAGTACAGACCTCTTTGGGAGAAAAATTTTTCTCGAAATGTGTTGTTATTACTCCCGGAACATTCCCAAATGGTTTAATTCATGTCGGAAGCGAACAAACTAGCGCTGGAAGAGCCGGTGAGGCTCCAACCAAAGAAATCTCAAACTCATTCAAAGAGCTAGGACTAAATGTAGGTCGACTCAAAACGGGGACACCACCTAGAATTGATGGAAAAACAATAAATTGGGAAAAAACCATTGAGCAGCCTGGGGATGTAAATCCTCAACTATTCTCATATGAAAATTCAACTGTTATGAACAAACAACTACCTTGCTATATTACTTATACCAATGAAGAAACTCATAAAATCATAAAAAACAATATTCACTTATCTCCGATGTACTCTGGACAAATAGAAGGAGTAGGACCAAGATACTGCCCATCTATCGAAGACAAAATTATAAAATTTTCCGACAAAAATAGGCATCAAGTATTCTTAGAGCCGGAGGGCTTAAATACAAGGGAGATATATCCAAATGGAATTTCTACTAGTCTTCCAGTTGATATTCAAATCCAGATAATTAACAGCATAAAGGGATTAGAGAGTGCTGATATTATGAGACCAGGTTATGCAGTCGAATATGACTATTGTGATCCGAGAGATCTTAAAAGCTCTCTTGAAAGTAAGAAGGTTGAAAACTTATTCTTAGCAGGACAAATCAATGGTACGACAGGATATGAGGAAGCTGCAGCGCAAGGATTAATTGCTGGAATTAACAGTTCATTAAAAGCATCAAGCAAAGAGCCACTGGTGCTAAAAAGGTCTGAATCCTATATTGGCATATTGATAGATGACTTAATAACGTTAGGCGTTGACGAGCCATACAGAATGTTTACTTCTAGAGCTGAGCATAGACTGTTACTTAGAGATGACAATGCAGATTTAAGATTAACTCCGATAGGGTATAAACTTGGCTTAGTAAAAGAAAAAAGGTTTGAAATCTATAGCAGAAAAAAAGATTATTTTAATAAGACCATGGAGTTTCTGTCTAATTATAAAATTGTTCCTANTGAGTCTAATAATAAAAAACTTATTAAAGTTGGCACTNCTCCTTTAAGGAAACCNGCTTCACTAAAAGAGCTACTTAGAAGAACAGAAATTTTTTATGATGATCTCTCAAANTTTAGCAAGCAATCATTAGAGCAAGAAGATNNAACTTTAAAATCCTTAATTGAAAATGAAGTTAAATATGAGGGTTATATTGAAAGGCAAAATCAAAGCATAGAGCAAATCTCAAAACTAAAAGAGACTAAAATTCCTNANGAACTTAATATTGACCTAATCCCTGGCNTATCTAACGAACTAAAACAAAAACTTANTAAAATTCAACCNGAGACTATTGGTCAGGCCTCNAGGATTTCTGGTATCACTCCAGCTGCTTTNAGCATNCTTATGATTTATATAAAAAAAGAAAAAGCTAGTGCAAGCTTAGCAAGCAAAAACTTATAATAGAANCTTTCTTAATCCCTCNAAGTCTTTAATGGGCAGATTACATTTATAATCATTNCATATATAGACCTCAAAAGAGTTGTTAATCTTAGGAAGAAAACCGGGTTTCTTAATTATTTTATTGTACATATCTAAGTCCTTANCCGAAGAAATATAAAAAATTNTTTTATTTTCATGNTGATAATTCAGCAAAAATGAGATTANTTCATTATCAACGTCCAACTCGTTTCCTGGNTTAACAATTACAATTTGNAATTCATCTGTNAGNAACGAAAGATGGTTNGCNAAAAATTGNGTCAAATTAATTGGGAACTTCTTTGCCATTTGGCCTAATTGAGAAGATAATTTGCTCGCAATATCATGCATCTTCTTGTCGTTAGAATAACTAGCAATCTTTTGTAAGCCATANAGTGCCACAGAGTTCCCAGATGGAATTGCTCCATCTAAAAGATTTTTCTGTCGAACTATAACATCNGAGTCCTTAGANTTCGTTGCAAAAAATGACCCTCTTTTNTCGTCCCANAAAAGCTCAATCATTTTGTTGCAAATGTTAGATCCTAATTGTAGATAATTTATATCAAGTGTCGACTCATATAAATCTATGCAAGCTTTTAAAAAATATGAATAATCATCNATNAGGCCGTCAATACTGACTTGNTTGTTTCTACAACAATGCATCAAAGTATTTTCTTCTGTGACCATTCTNCTCTTTAGAAATTCAAAACTATNAACNGCAGAATTTAAATAATTTTTATTGTTAAAATTTAAAGCAGCCTTAGAAAGAGATGAAATCATTAAACTATTCCAATCTGTAAGNATTTTATCATCAAGATNTGGCCTTANTCGTTTGTTTCTGGACAACTTTAATTTTTGTTTAATTCGGCTTGCTTCAGANATTATNAAATCAGCGTCAATTGANAAGATTGAAGAAAAAGAACTAAGCTCATCTTNTAAGAAGATAATATTTTTTCCATTTTTTTTCTTTGTAGTTTCTTCNTCAAAATTNCCATCTGAATCAATACTNTAAAGGTGCTGGAAAAAAGCTGTCTCATCTTTTGTTAATATCTTTTNTATTTCTTCTAGTTCCCACAAGTAGAAAGCGCCTTCTTCTCCCTCACTATCTGCNTCTTCGGCAGAAAAGTAAGCGCCATCGTCTGACATTAAAATTTCGCTGACATATGAGAATATCTCATCTGAAATGGATTTGAANAGATCTTTTTTNGTAACCTTGTAGGCCTCAACTAANGCCTCCATAATCATAGCTTGATCNTAGAGCATCTTCTCAAAATGGGGNACAGTCCACTTAACATCAGTAGAATATCTATGAAATCCAAAACCTANATGGTCATAAATGCCTCCTAAGCTCATTGAAGTTAGTGTTTGGTCTACCATNCTTAATGCATCCTTGTTGCCAGTTAATTTATGAAACTTAGANAGAAAGATCATGTTTTGTGGACTAGGAAATTTNGGAGCTTCTCCGAANCCNCCNTATTTTTCATCATAAAAATCTTTAATGCTTTCAAAAATATCATTTAGTTCTTCTTTTTTTATAAAGCTNTCTGGCAATTGTGGATTGGAAACTTCCTTTAATGAACTTAANATAGACTCACAAGACTTCAAAACATCTTCTCGTTTAGTGTCCCAAACCTCTCTNACTTTAGGCAGAAAGTCNCATAGCCCTACAGAGCCATCTTTCGATTTCTTAGGAAAATAGGTNCCAGCAAAAAANGGTATCTTGTCNGGCGTTAAAATTACAGTTANTGGCCAGCCNCCTCTTTTGGTCATCATTTGACAAACAGCCATATAAATACTATCTAAATCAGGTCTTTGTTCCCTNTCAACTTTAATNGATATAAAATTTTCATTTAATATTTGAGCAACCTCTGCGTCCTCAAAAGATTCTTTCTCCATTACATGACACCAGTGGCACGTTGAATACCCAATAGATAAGAAAACTGGNAGGTCTTTTTCTTTAGCAATCCTAAANGCCTCTTCTCCCCAAGGAAACCAATGGACTGGATTTTCTGCATGCTGTAACAAGTAAGGGCTATTTTCGTTTNCTAGTTTATTNCTCAACTTCACACTCCNTCATAACCAACTTCATGTCCTCCCAAACATACTTCTTGTTAGAAGTATTTTTTAATAAGGATGCTGGATGGTATGTACAAATTATCTTAGTTTTAAACTTANTATAAAATTTATTTCTTAGAGTTGANACATTTTCGGTACTTTTTAANAGAANATGTGAAGATAAGGCACCAAAGCAAACAGTAACTTTAGGTTTAAATTCATGAATTTTNTCAACTAGTAATTTGTGGTANTCATCACTTTTTTCAATTTTATTCTTACTTTTATTCNGAGATCTGAAGCTAGCTATATCATAAATTGCAAATGTGTCCTCNGCTAAGTTCATTGCTTNTAAAATCTTNCGAAAAAGTAAAGCTGAGTCTTCTTGGAAATCGGATAAATACTCACCAACAAACAATACTTGAGTACGAAAATTATCTGAATAACTAATATTTTCTGGTTTCAATAAATCTAAAACTTTTTGTTTTTGTTTTGATGATAAAAAAAGGCCCTCTACGCCAAGCAATTTAAGTTTTCTTGATTCTTTTTTTAATTTTTTTATCTGTAAATTTCTATCTTCAAGATTCATGGTATATATATAAAACTAAACTATAAATAATTTTTGGCAAAGAAGGTTATGGAATATAATTTTTTAGATATTGAAGCAAAATGGCAAAAAAACTGGGAAGACAACTGTCTTTTTAGTCCTGAAGAGAATAGTAAAAAACCAAAATATTATATTTTGGAAATGTTTCCATACCCATCCGGAAAAATCCATATGGGCCATGTCAGAAATTATGCAATTGGAGACGTTGCGGCAAGATTTAAAAGATCACAAGGCTATAACGTTCTTCATCCAATGGGTTGGGATGCTTTCGGTATGCCAGCTGAGAATGCTGCTATCAAAAATAAAATTCATCCCAAGGAATGGACTTATAAAAATATTAGAGCTATGAAGGATCAGCTTAAACAAATGGGTCTGTCATATGACTGGAGTAGGGAGATAAAAACCTGTGATAAGGAATACTTTGTTCACGAGCAAAGATTTTTTTTAGAACTATACAACTCGGGGCTAGCCTACAAAAAAGAATCTTTTGTAAACTGGGACCCTGTTGACAAAACAGTTTTAGCAAACGAGCAGGTTATTGATGGTAAAGGATGGAGATCTGGCGCAACTGTCGAACAAAAAAAATTATCCCAATGGTTCTTAAAAATAACTGATTTTGCAGAACAGCTTTTGTTGGGACTAGATGACTTAAAGTTTTGGCCTAAAAAAGTTTTATCTATGCAGGAAAATTGGATAGGTAAATCTGTAGGCGCGACTATTAAATTTAAAATTATTGGCTCTAAGCAATTTATAGAAGTATTTACAACTCGGCCCGATACAATATATGGTGCTTCTTTTATAGGGTTATCAGCTGATCATTCTATCAGCACTAATCTTGCTAAACAAAACAAAGTAGTTTCTGAATTTATTAAACTTTGCAAACAAGCAGGGACAACGAATGTTGATCTAGAAAAAGCAGAAAAAATAGGAATTGATACTGGAATTATGGTCGAACACCCTTTTACTAAAGAAAAAGTTCCTGTGTATATAGCCAACTTTATTCTTATGAATTATGGTACTGGAGCTATATTTGGTTGTCCTGCCCATGATCAAAGAGATTTTGAATTTGCAAAAAAATACTCTCTTAAAATAAAACAAGTAGTTAGTGCAAACGAAAAAGAATCTGAGCTTTTGGAGGCAATGATTGAAAAAGGGAGAATGATTAACTCAGAATTTTTAAATGGGTTAGAGATTGAGGAAGCTAAGCTAAAAGTTATAGAGAAATTAAAAATTAAAAATCTTGCTGAGTCTTCAGTTAAATATAAGCTAAGAGATTGGGGTGTTTCTAGGCAACGTTACTGGGGTACGCCAATTCCAATACTCTATTCTGAAGAAGGCAAAGCAATACCAGTTAAAGATATCGATTTGCCAGTTGAGCTTCCTAAAGAAGTAGATTTTAATCAAGCTGGAAACCCTTTAGAATCTCATCCAACATGGAAACATGTGAAAAACCAAAAAGAATTGATGTTAAGAGAAACTGATACCTTTGACACTTTCTTCGAATCCTCTTGGTATTTTGCTAGATTTTGCTCACCTAAATCAGACGAAATGATAGATAAAAATTATAACAAATGGATGCCCGTCGATTTATATATAGGAGGTGTTGAACATGCTATCTTGCATCTGCTATATTCGAGGTTTTTTACTCATGCTTTAAAAAAACTTGGTAAAAGCAATATAGGGGAGCCTTTTAAAAAATTAGTTACTCAAGGTATGGTTCTCAAGGATGGCGCAAAAATGTCTAAATCTTTGGGAAACACAGTTGATCCCGAGGAAATAATAAATAAATATGGTGCAGATTCTGTGAGAATTTTTATTTTATTCTCTGCACCTGTAGAAAAAGACTTAGAATGGAACGATAAAGGAATTGAAGGTGCTAGCAGGTTTTTAAAGAGAATGTGGAAAATAATTTATGAAAATCTTAATACAATTAATCCTTCCTTTGATGATAATGTTGATTCAATTAGTGAACAAGAAAAAAGCTTTTTAATTAAAATTCATAAGACTACAGAGAAAATTACTAAGGATATAGAAAATCTTCAATTTAATACATGTATAGCTGCATTAATGGAGCTCTTAAATTTTGCTTATAAATTTATAGAAAAAAATACTAATGATAGGCTTTTTGGCTTCTTTATTTATCAATTTCTTCAATTATCTAATCCATTCATGCCACATATAGCAAATGAACTTTGGCAATTAAGCAAATTAAACAAAAATAATATTAATTTAATTTGGCCAGAATATGACATAAATATAATTAAAAAAGATCAAGTTATTATAGCTGTCCAAATTAATGGTAAAACGCGGGGCTCAATCCCTTTAATGTTCGAAGAAGAGGGTGAAGAGGAATTAAGTGTAAGAATTTCTAAATCTAAGGAAATGTCAAAATTTATAGACACCAAGAAAATTGTAAAAAGAATTTACATTAAAAATAGACTTATCAATCTAATAATTAAATAGTAAGCTTCTTGATTCTCTCAACTGCTTCTTCAAGTCTTTTGTCGTTTAAAGTAACCGAAGCCCTTGTATATCCCTCGCCATACTCGCCAAAACCCGTTCCAGGAGTCATAACAATGCCAGCGTCTTCTAAAAGGCTATTTGCAAAATCCTTGGACAAAATACCATTTGGATTCTTAAACCAAACATAAAAAGTTCCTTTTGGTTCATAAACCTCGATACCAATTGATTGTAAACCTAAGGATAAAAGTTGAGACCTTTTTTTGTATATATTAATTCTATCTTGCAATTCATCTCGGTAATTTCTTAAAGCTTCAATGCCTGCTTCTTGAACAGCTTGGAATGCGCCAGAATCAATATTTGTTTTGATTTTTCCAATGGCTGCAACAGCACTCTCATTGCCAGCTACGTGTCCCAGTCTCCAACCAGTCATACTAAATGTCTTTGATAGGCTATGAAATTCTATACCAACATCAATAGCTCCATCGTACTCTAAAAAACTTTTCGGTTTTTCATCAAAATATACTTCTGTGTAAGCTGCATCGTGGCAAATCAAGATATTATTTCGAGAAGCAAAATCAATTGCCTTTTTAAAAAATTCATCAGTTGCAAAAGCAGAAGTAGGGTTGTTTGGGTAATTAAGAAACATTATTTTTGTTTTTTTCAAAACATCTTCAGGAATTATATCTAAATCAGGCATAAAACCATTAGACTCTAACAAAGGCATGGTATATGGTGTTCCACCAGCAAACTCAGTTGCAACACTATATACTGGGTATCCAGGATCAGGAACTAATGCTATATCACCCGGATTAATAAAAGCCAATGGTGCATGAGCAACCCCCTCTTTCGAGCCAATTAAAGCTATAACGTTTTTTTTACCTTCAAGGCTGACATCAAAACGTTTTTTATACCATGTCGCAACTTCATCTCTAAAAGACATCATTCCAGCGTATGAAGGGTATCTGTGATTATCAGGGTTTAGGGATGACTGATGTAAAGCGTTGATAATTCTTATCGGCGTTGGTATGTCGGGGTCACCTACTCCTAAGTCTATTACATCTACTCCTTTAGCCAACAAAGCATCCTTTTTAGCGTCAATTTCAGCAAATAAATAAGGAGGGAGATTTTTTATTCTGTCTGACCATTCTATATTCATAATAGCGGTAACTTTAACGCAAAAAAAAATTACTTCAAACTGGTATTTATCTTTTAAATAAAATGAATTTAAATTTCTCACCCATAGAGTTTGGTGGAACAAGCTTTTTTAAAGCGCCGTATTCTTTTTCCGTCCACAATTCCATTACGTCATCATTATCAATAAAAAATTTTGTTTGCGAAAAGAAATTATCTTCTTTGAAATTAAATTTTTTAGCTACTAAGGATAAAAAAGAAAAATTAACATCATGTGTAATGTCCTGATTAAAAATATTTTGGTAGAAGTCTCTAGAGACTTTATGTTCGAAAAAACACCTGCTAGTTCCGAAAGGATCTGGTGAAGAATGAAAGAAATCTGACTTATTTCCATAGTCATTNATTAAAAAAAATATATTCNTAAATTTNTTAGATAATAATTCAAAATATTTTTCATATTCTAATACTGGAAATTCGAAAAAAATATTATCNNCNCACTTAAGGTTATATTGNGAAAATTTCTCGTGCAAANTAGAATCCAATAAATCTANTGACTCTAGGATTTCCCCATTCTTCATATAAATATTAATTTGATAGAGCTTTTCATCAAGCGATACACATCTTTCAAAAGGTAATGCATCGAAAAATTCGTTGCAAAAAATTATGGCTGTTTTAGATTCTACACTGAGAGCCTCTATTGAGGTCTCTACTATCAATTTATCGTTATGAAGCGAAAGATTTTTATTTATTTTTTTATGTAAATTTGAATTTTGTTCTATCAAAATAATTTTTAGTTTCTTATAGATTCCAGGGCTATATTCTCTTATATAATCAACAACATGTGACATTAAAATTCCTTCATTTGAACCCAATTCTATTAAATTTATATTGGAATCTTTATTGTATTTCAAAATAATTTCTTTATTTAAAAAATAAGCAAGAGTTTGTCCGTAAATCTTTGAAATTGTAGGCGATGTCAAAAAGTCGCCATTTTTAGAAATCTTAGAATCTTTATTGTAATAACCATTTGAACTATATAAGGCATAATTTACAAAAGCAGAAAAAGAAACTTTTCTTTGGTTTATAAATAAATCTGTAATCACTGTATAAGGGTACCAAAAATACTTAAAATTGTTTACATGTTTTCTATGGGTTAAAATAAATTATGGGGAAAAAAATGCGTATATCTAAAGTTTATACAAAATTTGGTGACAAAGGTAAAACTATGCTGGTGGGTGGAGAGACAGTCTTAAAAAGCTCTGAAAAAGTTGCTTCATATGGTGACATTGATGAGCTTAACTCTATCATAGGACTTTCTATGACTGGAGACATATCAAAAGATGTAAAAAAAATTCTTTCTTTAATTCAAAATGACTTATTTATCATTGGTGCTGACCTTGCATCCAATAAGGAAACAAAAGTTCCCAGAATAAAAAAAGCTAGAATAGGCTGGCAAGAAAAAAATATAGACAAATATAACTCCAAGGTGGGTCCACTAGAAGAATTCATTCTTCCTTCAGGTTCTTTTACCGGTTCTTGTCTTCATTTAGCAAGAACAGTTTGTAGAAGAGCTGAAAGAAAAATTGTCAAGCTAGACCAAGAAGAATGGGTAAATCCTAATGTAATGATTTATATTAACAGACTTTCTGATTTACTTTTTGTTCTAGCAAGAGACCAAAACAAATTAAGTAACGAAGGTGAAATTTTTGTTAACTTCAAAAACGACTGAATTAAGTTTTGGCGATAAATTTCAAAAAATATATAAAGACATTAAAGACCTTCACGCTTCAAACAAAAATAATGGCATACAAGTAGTTAATAAGTTCTCAAATCAAATAGATAAATTAATCTCATCGGAATTAAGCTTAAGCTACAAGAATAAAGGTGTTGCGGTGCTGGCTTTGGGTGGTTATGGAAGGAGAGAGCTATGTATTAAATCTGACATAGACATATTAATACTTTATGAAAAACCCAAAATTGATGAGGCAAAAAAAATAGCAGAAAATATTCTATATAAATTATGGGATACGGGATTAGAAGTAGGAAATTCACTTAGAACAATAGATGACTGCTTAGAGCTCTCTAGTACCCAAGATTCAACTATTTTAACTTCGCTCCTTGATCTTAGAGCAATAGCTGGAGATTCACTATTAAATATAAAATTACAAAATGATCTAAATAAGAAGCTCTTGCCAAACATATCGCAAAATTTTATTAACGAAAAAATTCTAGAGAGAAACCAAAGATTCAAAAAATATGGCACTGCTAGTTATTTAAATGAGCCAGACCTTAAAGAGGGGCAAGGTTGCTTAAGAGATATACATACAATATTTTGGGTACTTAAATCATTCAATCGTCAAATCGAGATTAATAAGTTCTTAGACGGCGGTTTTCTAAGTAAAAATGAGTTAAAAGTAATTAACTATGCTCTAAAGTTTCTGCTAACTACAAGAAATCATTTGCACCTAATTAAAAACCATGAAATTGATGTCGCTGATTTCAATTCACAAGTGGACATAGCAAATTTCTATAATTTAGAAGATGAAAGTTTTCTTACGAAAGAAAATATATTTATGAAAAAATTGTATCAAACAACTAATGAGATAAAAGAGCTCACAGATAAAATAATTGAGGAGACTCTGCATAAAAAAGTTTTCTCATCTAGAAGAATTCAAAACTTAGATGACTTTTTTATAATTCATAGAGGATTATTAAGGGTAATAAATCCTAATAATCTTCTGTCGGATTTGAATAATATAATTAAAGCATTTGAGCTTTCGGCTTCAAACAAAGTTAAAATATCTGAGGAAATTTTAATTGAAATAAAAAAAGTTACTTCTCAAAAACTAACTGTATCGGACAAGAAGTTGCTCAATAAGGCTTTCTTGGAATTTCTTAAAAAGGGAAAGAACGTATTCAAGATTCTAACTGACTTAAATAAAATAAATTTACTGTCTTTCTTCATACCAGAATTTGAAAGAATTAAGAACCTGCCTTTGGCAGACCCGTCACACATATACACTGTAGACCATCATTCAATACTGCTGATAAAAGAATTTGAGAAACTTCTAAATGGTGAATATAAAAAAGATTTCCCTTTGGAAACTAGCATTGCTCTCAAATTGAAGAAAAAAGAGGCTTTTTATTTAACTTCTATTTTGCATGATATTGGAAAAGGATATGGGAATAATCATGCAGAGAGGGGNGCCAAGATGGTGGAGAAAATATGTAATAATTTGGGGTGTGAAAACGAAACAAAGATGAACGTAGAGTTTCTTGTAAGGGAACACTTACTTATGTCTAATTATTCTCAAAAAAGGGATCTAGATGATAATGAATTAATTAAGGAGTTCAAAGACAGGATTCAAACATCAGAAAAATTAAGCCACTTATTTATTCTAACGTTTTGCGATCTAAGAAGTGTTGCTCCCGATGTTTGGTCAACATGGAAAGGTAATCTTTTGTCATTGCTGTACAAGAAAGCTAACAAACTATTTTCTACAAAAGAAATTAACAATAAAACTAAGGTTGTCTCGCTTAACAAGATAAAGAAAGATAATGTTTTGTCTGAAATAGATAGAAATAAATTTGATAAAATCTTTGGAAAGGCTACATCGGCATACTTTAATACTTATCCGGAAGATGAGCTTATATATCAAATCAAAATGCTTATAGATCAAAAAAATCATATCTCAATAGGCGTCAAATATAGCCAAAAAAATAATGTTGATCAGGTCACAATATGGTCTAAAAACCNAGNGGTNGGTTTTAGTGAAATTTGTGGTGCTTTGTCTTCCTCCAGTATTAATATTTATTCAGGTAGAGCAACCTCAATAAAAAAGAACTTNTCTCTTTACACCTTTGAGGTAAATAGNTTCGGCAAATCTACTTTTAGAGACAGNCTAATTTGGAATCAAATTCAGAACCAACTAGAAACAAACATTGGCNTTNATAGTTTTGAAATTTCTNACAACATAAAAACTAAAAANAGAAATGTTAAATCAAAAATNAATATAGACAATGAGTCTTCCAAAAAATTTACNATAATAGAGCTAACTTCACCNGATCAACCTGGAATATTATATAAAATATCAAAAATACTAAATGAAGAAAAATTAGAGATAGGTTTTGTCAAAATTTCTACTAGACGTAGCTCNGTCGAGGATTCTTTCTATATTAAAAAGGCTGGTGGGAAAAAACTAATATCTTTAAATGAAATTGAGTCAGTTAAAATCAAATTGGAAAATATATTAAAGTGAATAATAACCTAATTAATGAGATTCAAACCGATTTTTTAATCATAGGCTCAGGCTTATCAGGTCTTTATTCTGCAATTTATGCCTCAAATTTTGGAACTGTAACNCTCGTAACTAAGTCCTCTATACAAGAAAGTAATTCATACTGGGCTCAAGGTGGAATAGCCGCTGCTCTCGATAAAAANGATTCAACAGAAATCCACATGCAAGACACNATATCTGTGGGATGTGGCCTTAANAATNAAGAAGCGGTTGANATAATGGTTTCAGAGGGTNTCGAGAGAGTTTTGGAGCTTATTAACCAAGGAATGAATTTTGATACAATCGATACTGGTTTAGATTTTGGTATTGAAGGTGGCCACAGCAGAAGAAGAATTTTGCATGCATTGGGAAACGAAACTGGGAAAGGTGTTGTGGATTTTCTCTCAAAAGAAGTAAGACTAAACAAAAAAATTACGNTACTAGAGAANACTTTTGTNATAGAGCTGTTTTCAAACTTCAAATCATGTTTTGGGTGCTTAGTNTTTTCGGATGAAACAAAAAACAAAATAGCAATACATTCAAGAGCAACAATTGTTGCAGCAGGAGGGGCNTGTGGTCTATATTCTAAATCATCNAACCCATCAAGNACCTCAGGAGATGGTATAGCACTAGGAATTAATGCNGGGGCANNTNTACGNGATATGGAATTTATTCAATTTCACCCAACAGTTTTTTCTAANNATAGCACTAAAAGTTTTTTAATATCAGAAGCTATTCGTGGTGANGGCGGACAACTTATAAATCACTCGAAATTAAGATTTATGGAAAANTATTCAGAGAAAAAAGAGCTAGCTCCACGAGACATAGTAGCTAGGGCTATTTTTAATGAAATGAGGTCTAACGGTGAAAAAAACGTGTTTCTTTCTCTTAAGCACCTTANTCCCACACTGATTAAAAATAGATTTAAGAATACTTTTGAGCTCTGTCTTCGCGAAGGTCTTGATATTACNAAAGAAGATATACCCGTTGCACCAGCNGCACATTATATGATTGGAGGAATTCAGACAGATATTAACTCAACAACAAATATAAAAAATCTTTATGCATGTGGAGAAGTAGCATGTGTTGGCGCACATGGAGCAAATCGATTAGCTAGCAACTCTTTATTAGAATGTCTCGTGTTTGCAAAAAGAGCTGTAGATTCGGCACTAAAAAAATCAAAAAAATTTGAAAAAATTCCAATCAGCTTAATAAAGAAGGCACACAAGTGCTCGCTTATTTCTTCAGACAAAAAAGTAGAAGAATATTTAAATTATAGAATCTCTCTTTCTCAGGTCATTAATAACTATGTCGGAATACTTAGAAACAAAAAAGATCTGCTTTTAGCTCTGAATGAAATCTCTTCTATCAAAAAAACTAATATTGATGAATTTGACCTAATAGACAAGAGGTTGATGAACCTAAAAACCTTAACCTATCTTATTACAAAATCTGCGTTGCTCAGAGAAGAGTCCAGAGGGGCTCATATCAGAGAAGATTTCTCATCAAATTCTTCTAAGTGGCTTAAACATATAATCTGGAGAATTCATGATGGAACCCTAAGGTTTTCTTATCAAAAACATTAATTTCACTATTGATTGTATTAAATAGAAAAAGTGCTATAATTTTTGCGTTGTAATGCGGTTCAATTAACAATGAAAGCATTCTTTTAAATACATATTAGATTAGGTGAAATGAATGGCTGTTCAAAAACAATTAGAAGAATTAGAAGTTGTTACTGTTAAATTTGCAGGTGACTCAGGTGATGGTATTCAAATAACTGGAGATCAATTTGGCAACACTACTGCAATTGCTGGGAATGACTTTTCAACTTTTCCTGATTTTCCCTCAGAAATAAGAGCTCCTCTTGGAACTACTTATGGTGTTTCGTCATATCAAATCCAATTTGCAGCTAAAGATATATACACACCTGGTGATACTCCTGATGTCTTAGTGTGCTTTAACCCTGCTGCCTTAAAAGTTAATATGGGAACAGTAAACAAGGGTGGAATAATAGTAGTTAATGAAGATGAGTTTATAGAAAAAAATCTCAAAAAAGCCGGATTCGAAACCGACCCCTTAGACCCAGAAGATACAACCTTGCAAGATTTTAGAGTTCACAAAATACCTATTACCACTCTTACTCTTAAAGCTTTGGAAGAAATGGAAGATATGGGTCACCAAGACAAACTTAGATGTAAAAATTTTCTAGCTCTTGGAGTAGTTTCTTGGTTGTTTCAAAGACCGCTAGAACCTATTGAAACCTTTTTAAATAAAAAATTTGGAAGAAAGCCTCTTATCTTAGAAGCAAATACAAAAGTTCTACATGCTGGCTACAATATGTGCGACACAATGGAAATCTTCCCAATAATGTACAAGATTCCTGCTGCTAAACTAGAAAGCGGAACTTATAGAAACATAAATGGAGCGCTGGCTACTTCATATGGTTTACTAGCTGCCGCAGAAAAAATAGAGCTTCCAATCGTATATGCTGGCTACCCTATTACCCCAGCCAGTGAAGTTCTTCATACTTTAGCTGCTCTTAAACAATTTGATGTTGCAGCAATACAAACAGAGGATGAAATCGCAGCTGTAACAATGGCTCTAGGTGCAGCTTATGGTGGCTCTCTTGGAATCACTGGAAGCTCTGGGCCAGGGTTAGCTCTCAAGATTGAAGCATTAAATTTAGCAGTAATGACCGAGCTACCTTTAATAGTTTTTGATTTTATGAGATCAGGCATCTCTACTGGTATGCCTACTAAAACGGAACAAGGTGACCTGGCTATGGCGCTTTTTGGCAGACCATCTGATTCTCATGTTATTGTCTTAGCACCTTCCTCTGCGTCTGATTGCTTTTGGATTTCTATTGAGGCAGTGAGACTTGCTACAAAATACATGACCCCTGTTGTCGTGCTCTCCGAAGGATTCTTGATTAATGCTTCAGAGCCATGGAAAATTCCAGATATTGACAAAATCCCCAAAATGACGGCTCCTTTTATTACAAAAAATGATAATTACTTACCTTACAAAAGAAACAAAGAAACTTTAGCAAGAGACTGGGTAAGAATTGGAACTAAAGGACTTGAACACACCATTGGTGGACTAGAAAAAATTAATGAAACAGGTGCAATTTCACAGGACCCGGAAAACCATGATTTGATGACTCGATTAAGAGCAGAAAAAGTACAAAAAGTTGCCAATGACATTCCGGATATAGAAGTTCTTGGGGATAAAGATGCTGATTTGCTTCTAGTGGGCTGGGGAAGTAGCCTGGGAAGCATGAAAGCTTCTGCTGAAGTAGTCTCGAATGGTGGACAAAAAGTTGCAATGATTAACATTAGATATTTGAATCCATTGCCTAAAAATTTAGGAGAAATATTAAAAAGCTATAAAAAAGTTGCAGTTGTCGAATTAAACTTAGGTCAGCTTAATATGATTATAAGATCAAGATTTTTAATTGATACTGCATTTCTTGGACGAGTTACAGGACAACCAATTTCAGTTGTAGAAATGGTTGAATTTATTAAAGCAGAGCTCGAAGCATTAAAAGAACATTAACATGGAGAAAAAATTATGAGCACTACTGAACAAGTTAAATACAAATCAACGGATTTTAAATCTGCAGCAGAACCAAGATGGTGTCCTGGCTGTGAGGATTATGCAATTTTAAAGGCTGTTCAAACTGCTATGGCTCAAATTGGCAGGCCATCCAATGAACATGCTGTTGTCTCAGGAATAGGTTGTTCTTCCAGGTTTCCTTACTATATGGGGACTTACGGCTTTCACACAATTCATGGCAGGCCTCTGCCTATAGCAACTGGTCTCAAAATCTCTAACCCAGAGCTTGCTGTCTGGGTTGTAACAGGAGACGGGGATGGTATCTCAATTGGTGGTAACCACCTTATGCATGCTTTGAGAAGAAATTGCGATATGACTATTCTTCTTTTTGATAACAGAATTTATGGTCTAACCAAGGGTCAATACTCTCCAACAAGTGAGCTTGGTAAAATCAATAAAACGGCTCCATATGGAACAATAGAAGAACCTGCCGATCCTACTGGATTAGCTGTTGAATGTGGCGCTTCTTTTGTTGCCCAAATCTCTGCAACATACGTCAAAGAATTAGTACAAGTTTTAGTTGAGGCATATAACCATAAGGGAACATCTTTTGTTCATATTTACCAAAATTGCTATATCTATAACAATGGCGCTTTTGATGAGTTTACAGATAGAAAAATTAGAGATGATAACAATATCAAAGTTGAACATGGCAAGCCTCTTGTTTTTGGAGAAAAGAACAACAAAGGCTTGGTGATGGGTTTTGGGAAATTTGATATAGTAGAATTTGAACCCGACAACGTGCCTGATAACGTAATCATATATGATGAAACTGACTTAACTTTAATTCGAATGATTTCTGATATGAAGTTTCCTGAGTTTCCTGTTCCTATGGGTGTCATCAAAAGAGTCTTAAAACCAACTTTTGATGATTCTATACATGAGCAAATTGAGTCTGCTAAATCAAAGTTTAAGCCAGATTTAAAAACCCTTATTACTTCTGGAGACACTTGGGAAGTTAAATAATTTTCCATGGATGCATCGTTAAAGAAAAATATTAATCAAATCCTAAAAATCTCTATAAACGAAGACAAAATTAATTCCGACATTACTGGAAAATTGCTTTTGTCCTCTAAGACTATATCCTCAGAAATAAAGTTTAAGCAAAGTGGAATCATATGTGGCACAAATATTATTGACTATATATTAAAGGGTATAAACAAAAGAATAAAATCTAAATGGTTTTTCAAAGAGGGTGCCTGGGTAAAGAAAGATGCTGTAGTTGGAGTAATTACCGGTCCAGAAAAAATTATTATTAAGCTAGAAAGAATATTATTAAACTTCCTTCAACGTACTAGTGGGATTGCTACTTTAACTTCGCTATTTAATAAACACCTTAAAGCAACAAAGGTAAAACTTCTTGATACTAGAAAAACAACCCCAGGTTGGAGGACAATAGAAAAATACGCAGTTCGGGTTGGTGGGGGGACAAATCATAGACTTAATTTAAACGATGCATACCTAGTAAAGGACAATCATATTAAAATTTGTGGCGGTCTTAAAAAAACATTAGATATAATAGCTGTAAAAAACAAAATTGAACTTGTAGAGGTGGAAGTCAAAAATATTTCAGAAGTTAAGATGGTATCCCGGTTTAATGTAAAAAGAATAATGTTAGACAACTTTAGATTAAATAATATAAAAAAATCCATAGAAATAATAAGAAAAAACCCAAATATTGAAATTGAAGTTTCTGGCGGTGTTAATTTAAAGAAAATAAAATTTATATCAAAGCTCGATATCGACTTTGTTTCAATTGGAGCATTAACTCATTCTTCACCATCGCTGGATATATCCTTAAATGTGTTAAAATAAGTCATGGACTTAAATATATTAAATGAAATCTCTAATTTAAAAAAAATCAAAAATGCAGTGATTTTAGCTCATAATTATCAGATACCCGAGGTACAGGACATTGCTGATTTCATTGGTGATTCGCTGGGTCTAGCTAGAAAAGCAGTTGAATTAGAGTCTGAAATAATAGTTTTTTGTGGAGTTCATTTTATGGCTGAAACTGCATCCATCTTGTGCCCAAATAAAAAAATCCTATTGCCAGATTTAGATGCTGGATGTTCTTTGGCTGATTCAATTAACGTCGAACAACTAAAAGAATGGAAGAAAAAAAACCCAGGGGCGGTTGTTGTCTCTTATGTTAATACAACTGCTGAAATCAAAGCAGAAAGCGACTACTGCTTCACCTCGTCAAATGCTGTTAAGATTATAGAGGCTGTCCCGGAAAATAAAAAAATCTTATTCCTCCCTGATATGTTTTTAGGTGCCTATGTTCAGAAGAAAACAAAAAGGAAGCTAGATATTTGGCCAGGAGAATGTCATGTTCATGCAGCAATGACGTATGAAGAAATTAAAAATCTCAGGGATGATTTTCCTGATTCTGAAGTATTAATTCACCCCGAATGTGCTTGTGGGTCAGAAGCAATGTATTACTCTGAGAAAAACAACGATAAAGAAATGCATTTTCTTTCAACAGAGGCAATGATTAACAAATCAAAAGAAACCGATTCTAAAAATTTGATTGTTGCTACTGAAACAGGAGTTATTCACAAAATGAAAAAATTATCGCCTGATAAAAATTTCATACCTATCAATAGGTCGGCAACTTGCAAATACATGAAAATGATAACTTTAGATAAAGTCCTAAGTGCGCTAAAAAACGAGAGACCCGAAGTAAAAGTGGCAAAAGATATAAGCGTCAAAGCTAAAACTGCCATTGACCGTATGGTTAGCATAGGATAAATGGCGGTGGGAAGATTCGAACTTCCGACATACGCCTTATGAGAGCGTCGCTCTACCCCTGAGCTACACCGCCGATGGACTTTGAGTTTATCATGCAACCAAAGAGTTTCAAGGCTGGTAATATATTAAATTATGCAGAGACATCTCACTGAAAAAGATATAGAAAGAAGGAGCAGGATTGTGCTGCTTGTTTTAGTTGCGATTTTTATTTCATCCATGACAATGCTAAATTTACTGGGAACCTCGAGGTTTTTAGATTTAAGTTTTAATCTTTTCGGTCTTGAAATTCCAATGATAGTCGCTGTTGGTGTTTTACCATACCCAATTACATTTCTTTGCACAGACTTTATATCAGAGCTATACGGGAAAGAAAAAGCATCGGAGATAGTTTGGGTAGGACTAGTTGTAAATATCTGGCTTGCTCTTATTTTGTGGATTGGTGGTGCTCTTCCAGGTTTTACTGCTGGAGAGCTAAGTGAAAATTCAAATAACGCTTTCATGACAATAAGAAAGATCTCGCTGGGCACAATTGCAGCCTCGATGATTGCCTATTTTGCAGCTCAAACNACAGACGTACAAGTTTTCCATTTTCTGAAGAAAAAAACTAAAGGTAGGGGGTTGTGGATTAGAAATAATGGTTCAACTATGGTGAGTCAGTTGATAGACTCTGTTTGTGTAATTTCTATAACATACTTTTTAACTCACTCTATACCGCTTCCAGAAGGCAAAAGTGAATTAGAAGGTTTAATTATTTTAATTGGCTACTCATATATCTTTAAACTAGTTTTTGCAGCTTTAGATACTCCTATTTTCTATTTTGGTGTAAAATACTTACGTGTATATTTGAGGAGAAAGGATGATAGTTTCTAATGNAGAAAGAAGCAGGCTAGATAAAATTTTTTCTGCTGGACTTGGTGTGGCGGATGCAACTAAATGTGTTTCAGACAAATTAATAATAAAAGANAATGTCCTTTTTTTGNGTGACAAGAAGTACAATCTAACAAAGCAAAAAAAAATCTTTCTGATTAGTTTTGGGAAAGCGGCATATCAAATGGCCAAAGGCGCTTATAAAGTTTTAGGAAAAAGAATAACAAAAGGTCTTATAATTTCTAACACTCAGCCAAAAAATAAGATTTCTAATTTTAAATTTATACTTTCAACCCACCCTGTGCCAGATGAAAGAAGTCTTAAGGCTGCAAATTCTATTTTAAACATACTAGCTACAACAGGAAAAGATGATTTAGTTTTTTTTCTTATATCAGGTGGTGGAAGTGCAATGATCGCCTTACCAGATAAAAACGTTACGATGGAAGACAAAAGAATCACGACGCAATTGTTGTTGAGATCGGGTGTTGATACGAATACTTTGAACACAGTAAGAAAGAAAATATCAAAAATAAAAGGCGGGGGTCTTCTAAAAGAAGCTTATCCATCTAAGGTAATAACTCTTATTCTCTCTGATGTAGTTGGTGACAAAATTGACATTATTGCATCTGGTCCGAGTCTCCCAGACAAGTCTTCGGCAAAAGATGCTTGGAGAGAAATTTGCGAGCTTGGNATAGAAAACAAACTTCCACCGAGAGTAGTAATAAATTTGGAAAATCCAATCAAAGAAGATATAAAAAAAATAAAGTATCCCTCTCACAATACTTTTTTGGTTGGAAACAACCTCTCAAGTCTACAAGCTGCAAAAGAAGAGGCAGAAAAAATGGGCTATAATTCGATAATTCTTACTTCACAAATAAGTGGAGAGGCTAAAGTAGTAGCAAAAGCTATAGCTTCTATAGCTATAGAAATTAAAAAATCAAATATTCCAATTTCAAAACCTGCTTGTATCATTGTGGGTGGTGAAACAGCTGTAAAAGTTCGTGGAAGTGGCTTGGGTGGTAGAAACAGCGAGCTTGCTTTGGCTTTCTCAATTGAAATTATGAACGAGAAAGGAATTTCGGCGCTTTTTGCTGGGACAGATGGCATAGATGGGCCTACTGATGCTGCTGGCGCGTATTGTAATGGAAAGAGCCGGCTTAAAGCTAGAGAACTAGGTGTTAGCGCCAAAGACTCTCTTGTTAACAATGATTCATATAGTTTTTTCAAAAAGGTTGGGGACCTCAAAATAACAGGTCCAACTGGTACAAATGTTAATGACATAGGGGTCATTTTAATAGAAAAATAATATTTCTTGTTTGCTTAGACTGTTACTTACTATAAAATTTAAGTATGCAAGTAAATTTAAAAACTCTTCCACAAAACAAAGAAGCTGAACAAGCTGTACTCGGCTCTATACTTATTGATCAAAACGCAATGAATCTTGTTTTAGAAGAAATAAATGAAGACGATTTTTATGATGAAAACCATAAAAAAATATTTTCCTCAATGGTAGATCTTGAAAAAGAAAACAAACCTATCGACATACTAACTCTTTACGATAAATTAAAAAC
The DNA here is from genome assembly GCA_002701925.2 of bacterium. Classification (GTDB taxonomy): domain Bacteria; phylum Desulfobacterota_D; class UBA1144; order UBA1144; family UBA1144. The sequence goes on along the minus strand of NZWJ02000017.1, from coordinate 10,679 downwards.
GAAAAAATCTCTTCTTAAAGAAGTAGGTGGNAGCTCATATTTAAGTCAGCTAGTAGAGATAGTCCCGAGCTCAACAAACGTATCATTTTATGCAAAATCTGTTAAAGAAAAATCGGTACTTCGAAGTATGATTAAAACAGCATCTGAAATAATAGTTGAAAGTCAAACTGATCAAGTAGTTGTAGACGAATTTGTTGATGAAGCTGAAAAGAAATTGTTTGAAATTTCACAAAACAAAAAAAGGTCTGGTTTTGTTTCTTCAGCAGAGCTTGCAAAGGAAACTTTAAAGATAATAGAAAACCTTACTACAAGAAAGCAAGCAGTCACGGGGGTATCTAGTGGCTTTAAAAAGCTAGATAAAATGACATCTGGTTTTCAAAACTCTGACTTAATTATTATTGCTGCAAGACCTGGTATGGGTAAAACCTCTTTTAGTCTAAACGTTTTAATGCATGCGGCACTAGTACATGGCTTGAATGTTGGCTTCTTTTCTCTTGAAATGGCAAAAGAGCAACTAATGATGAGAATGCTGTCTGCCAAATCAAAAATAAATTTTGGCAAAATTAGGACTGGTTTTTTGTCTGATGCAGAATTTCAAAAAACGGTAGATGCTGCCACTTCCCTTCAAAGAGCCAATATCTTCATTGATGATACTCCTGCTATTAATTCTTTGGATTTAAGATCAAGAACAAGGCGCCTTCAAGCCGACAAAGGAATAGACCTTTTAATTGTTGACTACTTGCAATTAATGAGAGGGACAGGAAGAACTGAAAGTAGAGAAAGAGAAATAGCTGAAATATCGCTATCTTTAAAGGCTTTAGCTAAGGAAATGAAGATACCAATTATCGCAATTTCACAATTGAGCAGGCAAACGGAAGCAAGAACAGATAAAAAACCCCANCTCTCAGACTTAAGAGAGAGTGGCGCANTAGAACAAGATGCAGACATGGTTATGTTTCTCCATAGAGCTGATGCCTATAAACGAAACATNGAAGAAAGAGATGGTTTNGCAGAAATAATAATTGGCAAGCAAAGAAACGGCCCAACGGGAACAGTCTCTTTAGCTTTCTTNGATAGCCAAGGNGTTCCAAGCTTCGAAAATCTTGCTGAGGAATATGNTAGCGAAAATATGAACTAAAAAACTATAGCTTAATAGAAACTGGGCAATGGTCTGATCCAAAAACATCATTGTGAATATACGCATTTTTTATTTTTTCTATTTCTGATACCCAGAAATAATCAATTCTCCATCCAGCATTATTTTTTCTTGCATTCCTCATATATGTCCACCATGAATACTTTATTTCTTTAGGATAAAAAAATCTAAAAGTGTCAATAAAGCCTTTGTTGCTTAATTTATCCATCCAATCTCTTTCAACTCTTAAAAAACCAGAAGTATTCTGATTTGGCTTCGGATGTTTTAAATCGATCTCATTGTGAGCAATATTATAATCACCACAGATAATTAAATTTTTTTTTCTTTTTTTTAATTTTAAAAACTTCTTTAAGGTAGCCTCATGGAACCTAAGCTTGTAGTCCAAGCGAGTTTCATTCATTTGACCATTAGGAAAATAAAAATTTAACAAAATAAATTCATCATATTCTGCTATTATTGTCCTACCTTCATCATCTAAATCTTCAGTAGAATCTAATGAAAAAGAAATGTTTTTAGGTTCGGTTTTTGTATATATTGCGACGCCGGAGTAGCCTTTTTTGTATTTTGGTGAATTAAAATAAGACCTATATTTGGCTATATTAATTAAAGATTCATCTAATTGGTCTAAGTGGGCCTTTGTTTCTTGTAAGCACAAGATATCTGGCTGATACTCTTTTATAAACTCGAGGAATCCTTTTTTTTGTACGGCTCTTATACCATTAACGTTCCAAGAAAAAATTTTCATACAATTAGTTTATAATATTTTCTTTAATCATATTAGTAAAAAAATAAAATGAATATNGTAATTGTGCCTTTTAANAATTTTAAACTCGCTAAATCTCGTCTAAGAAATAGCTTTTCTGATGAAATAACAGTTGGATTAGTAGAGTGTATGCTAAAAGACGTATTAACTGANGTNAAAAAATCTACNNTGCCTGATAAAAAATTTTTACTNACAATGGANGATAAAGCTATTGAGCTTGCAAATGAAATNGGAATTAGNGTAATAAAAGAAAAAATACAAATAAGNGAAAGTGTCTCCGTAGACCAAGCTTCTAANGACCTANCTGCAAATGGAGCCACNTCAATTNTACGATTGCCAGGCGACATACCACTAATAAAGAATCAAGATATAGATAATATTNTTGAATCGTTTATAAAAACTGGNCATTCCATCCTTGTCCCTTCNGCTAGNGGCAAGGGTACAAATGCAATACTTAGAAATCCCCCAGACGTTATTCCATCCTTTTTTGGTGTAAATAGTTTAGAAAAACATATTGCAGCTCTAGAAAAAAAATCTATAAAGTATTTAATACTGAGAAACGAGAACATTGAATTGGATATAGATTGCGAAGAAGATTTAAAAAGTCTTAAATCTTCAGCCCAATCTGCAAATTTTACAAGGAAATTTTTAACCGATAATTGCTAATATATCTCTTTCTTCAAGAACCATTAAATCCTGATCGTTGATTGATACTTCTGCTCCACCAAACTTACTAAAAAGAACCTTGTCCCCCTTTTTTACTGTCAAAGGTGACAAGTTGCCCTTTTGATCAACTCTTCCTTTGCCAACAGAGACAACTGTTGCCTCTAGAGGTTTCTCTTGTGAGCTATCTGGAATAATAATTCCACCTTGTGTGGTACTTTCTGCTTCGTTTCTTTCAACCAAAACAAATGCCCCTAAAGGTCTAACTTTTTTTTGCTTTTTTCCCATTTTAAAACTCCTATAAATAATATTTATTATAAATTAAACATGATTATCAAAGATTCAAGTAATTAAATAAATTTTATTGAAAATTCATGTTTATGCTTTTTGTTCATGTTAATTATCAATGGTGTAATAGCCTCTATCATTGAAGAAATTTCAAGTGGTCCAGCATCTATAGTCTTAAGGCTTGGCATCTCCTCAGTTAACTTAGAAACCACAGCTTTAGCTTCATCATCATCTCCGCAAATAACAACATCATAATCCAATGGTTTTTCAAAGTTAGCAAGTCCTTTTGCAGGAATATTATGATATGCACTAACAACATTTACTGAATCTGGCAAAACATTTTGAATATCTATTGCAGAAGAGCCAGATTCTGGTGGATCATATGAAACGACTTTTCCAAACTTCATTGGTACAACTGGTGATATCACAATTTGATTTGTAAACGAACTAGAAATACCTTCCAATGTTGCATTTGTATATTCAGGGGGCAAACAAACGACAACTACTTCGCTAGCTTTTGCAGCTTCTCCATTTTCCATACCAATGATGCTTCCATCAACACCTTGTTCTTTTGCTTTTTCATTTATTTCTGCAGCTGCAACATCTGCTTTTTCCTGGGTTCTAGAGCCTATTAAAACTTCATGGCCTACCTTGGCCCATCTTATTACAAGACCTTCTGCAAAAGATCCTGTTCCACCTAGTAAACTAATTTTCATTTAATTCTCCTTTACTCCTAATCTGAATTGAAATATTATAACAGTTTTTTTAAAGCTAAGTTAAGAATCTCGTCCTCACAGTTAAATTCAAGAACCTTAACTTTTGACTTAAAGCCTGAAACAATTGAAATTTGACTAGCGGAAATTGAAAAAAAACTAGAAAGTGTTCGTAAAAGCTCTTTGTTTGAGGCTCCTTTGTGCGGAAAAGCCGCCACCCTTACTGCCAATACATCATCAACAAACGATACAACTACCGATTTTTTAGCCCTAGGTTTAACTGAAACAGATAGTTTCAAAGCTAAAAAATACGCGATAAATCAAGTAGGGATTGAACCAAAAAGGTTCGCAAGAATTCAATTGCCAATAAAACAATAATAGGAGAAATATCTATGCCTCCCAGGTTAGGCATTGAATTTCTTACTAGGCTTAAAACAGGCTCCGTTATCGTATATAAAAATTGATATAATACATTATATGGATCTGGGTTGAACCAAGAAATCAAAGCTCTTATTATAATAAGCCAAACAAGGATAGATAAGGCCAGGTCCATTAGACCAGCAAAAGCTATAAATAAATTACTAATAAACATTTTATTTTTTCTTCCCGCCTAAAATCTTGGCGATTTTGGCTGACTTCCTTGATGTTGAGTCAAGACACTTAATAATAGTATTATTAAATTTTTTATTTTTCAACACCTTCAAACCTTCAATCGTTGTACCGCCTCGGGAACTAACCATTTTAATAAAATCAGTAGGGCTGGTGTTCGTCTTATCAAAATACTTAAGAGTCCCTAGAATGGTTTTATAAATTAAAAGTCTGGAATCTCTTGTGTTCATTTTCTTTGATCTAGCAAACTTTAGTTGTGAACTAATATATTCTGCCAAAAAAGCTGGCCCAGAGCCACTAATGGCAGTAACATGATCGAAATCTGACTCTTTTTTAATTTCTAAAGTTTCCCCCATTTTAGATATTAAGGCTAAAAAATTCTTTACATCTTTTTTAAGACAATTTGGATTCGCCTTGTAAGCGATAACNCCTTCTGAGACCAAACAACCTAAATTTGGCATTGTTCTAATAATTTTCTTGTCGCNACCCAACAAATNCTCAATAANATTAATTTTTACTCCTGCCGCAACGGAAACGAAGATTTTGGTAGTAGTACTTTTTTTGCGAATACCACTCAGAACTTCATTAAAGGAATCTGGCTTAACACAAATGAATATTAGTTCGGATTTTTCAACAACTTTTGTATTATCAGTAGTTATTAAAATTTTTTTATCTTTTTTTATTTTAATCAATTTTTTTTTATCAATGTCAGAACAAATTATTTGATTTTTTTTCTTATCCGACAGTAGGCCATCTAAAATAGCACCAGCTATGTTACCACTTCCTATTAAACCTATTTTCATAAACTAAATTCTTTCTCCAAATATTTTAGTTCCAACCCTAATGATAGTAGAGCCTTCATCTAATGCTACCTTATAATCACCGCTCATTCCCATAGAGAGTTGGACTCTATTTTCGAATTCCGCTCTTAAACTTTCAGCAAGCTTAAACATTTTTCTATAATGAATTCTTGAATTTTCTGCGATTGGAGAGTATTCAGTGATGGTCATAAAGCCCTCAATAGAAATATTTTTCAAGTTTCTTATCTTTTTTAAGAGAGATAAAGTTTCATCAGCATATATTCCAGATTTTTTTGGATCTTCCGAGATATTAACCTGTAGTAGAGCTCTCTGTACTATATTGTTTTTTTGACTAAAAATATCAATCTCTTCAGCAACCTTAAAAGAATCTAAAGTATGAATGAGCGATGAGGTTCCAACAATGTATTTGATTTTATTTTTCTGTATAGGTCCCAAGTAGTGCCAATTAAGCTTGGCCTCACTCCTTGTAAGTTCTTTGTTTTTGTCCCTAAGTTCTTGAGCATAGTTTTCACCAAAGTCTTTTTGACCTAAATTATTTAGTTCTAAAATTTGTGCAAAAGGTTTTTTTTTAGAAACAGCTAAAAGGAGTGCGTCTTTTTTGTTCAAAATTGAATAATTAGTGAATTCTTCTTTAAATTCTTGGTATTTCTGGGAAACATCTATATTCATAATTTTAAATAATATATTATATAATCTCATAAATGAGCCACTCAATCCATTCAATTTTAAATTTTGGAATCAAAAGATTAAAGGACTGTGGTGTGCAGAACTTTAATTTTGAAGCTACTTTTTTATTAGAAGAAGTTTTATCAGTAACACGTGAGTATCTTTTTTTAAACAAAGACAAAGTTGTTTCAACTAAAAATTTTAATAAATTTAAAACTTATATTACAAGACGTTTGGACGGCGAGCCTATACAATATATTTCCAAAACAGCTCATTTTTTTTCCAAAAAATTTCACATAATGAGCGGAGTTCTTGTTCCTCGGCCCGAGACTGAAATTTTGGTGGAAAAAGTTCTTTCTGAAATTAGCAAACAAAACCGTGGTAACCTCACCTGCATGGACATGTGCACTGGTACGGGGTGCATAGGGCTTACACTTTGTCTTGAAACTGAAAAAATCAAACAAATGTTTTTAATTGATAATTATAAAAAACCCGAGAAATGTTGTTTGAGAAATATAAGTTCACTAAATCTTTCGTTGAAAGCTTCATATGTATCGTCTGATCTTTTCAAGTCTGTTACTAAAATTAAATTTGACTATATAATTTCAAATCCTCCATATATTAGCAACAAAGACTATGGGGCTTTAAATAAAGATATAATGAGGTTTGAGCAAAAGTCTGCGCTAATTGCGGGCTCAGAGGGCTTAACTTTTATAAAGAAAATTTCCACAGAAGCAGGGGATTATCTCAAGAATGGAGGCCACCTCTTCCTTGAGGTTGGCTATAATCAGGGAAATAAGGTAAAAAAGTTACTAGAGTCGATTGGATACAAAGATGTCGTATCTTATAATGACTTAAACGGAATTCAAAGAGTGGTTAAGGGAAAATGGAAAAAATAATTATTGAAGGTGGCAAAGCATTAGAAGGAACAGTAAGAACATCTGGCTCTAAAAATTCGGCTTTGCCTATACTTGCCGGCACAATACTCTCTGGAAATAAATATCAAATTGAAAACGTTCCGGAAATAAGCGACGTGTTTACAATGTTAAAACTTTTAGAAACCTTGGGAGCTGAATATTCCTTCAAAAACAACGTGGTCTTAATAGATACTGAAAAGATTACTAAGCACGAGGCTCCTTATGAATTAGTAAAAACGATGAGGGCCTCGGTTTTAATTTGGGGGTCATTGCTAAGCAGGCTAGGAAAAGCTAAGATTTCCTTTCCAGGAGGTTGTGCTATTGGTGATAGACCTGTAGACCAGCATTTAAATGGGTTTGATGCTTTGGGGTATCAAACAAAAATCAACTCGGGATACTTAGAGTCAGTCTCTTCAAAAAATACAGGAGGGAATTTTNCATTTGAAATTAAAAGTGTTACTGGAACAGAAAACCTTATTCTGTGTTCTGTCTTTGCAAAAACAAAAACTATGCTTTCAAATTGCGCGATGGAGCCCGAAATCGATGACTTAATTAATTTTCTTAACTCATTAGGTGCAAAAATAACAAGGAGGGGAGGAAACATAACAATAAGCCCTGTATCAAGTTTTTATAAACAGAAGAGCCCTCACGTAGTTATTCCAGACAGAATAGAGGCCGGTACCTTCTTGTTTTTGGGTTGTATACCGGGCAACAAAATTAACATCACTAATTGTGCCCCCAAAGATTTAAAAGAAACAATAAAAATTATTAAAAAAATGGGAGCAAAAATTGAAACCACAAAGACTGGCATTAAAGTGACCTCGGCCAGCAAAATTNAACCACTGNAGGTTGAAACGAACCCTCACCCGCTTTTCCCAACTGACTTGCAAGCTCANCTGATGGCAGTGCTAACNTTGGCAGACGGAAAATCTACAATTGTTGAAAATGTTTTTCCTAATCGCTTTATCCACATAGCAGAACTAAGAAANTTGGGTGCCAANATAAATCTTTCANCAAATAAAGCAGAGATAACTGGTGTAAATGNNCTAATTGGTGCAAATATGCAGGCTAGNGACCTCAGNGCAAGCTCTTGNTTGTTGATTTCTGCTTTGTCTGCAAAAGGAAAAAGTGAGGTTCACAGAATATATCACCTTGATAGAGGCTACGAATCGATTAATAATAAACTTAAAATNATTGGAGCAAATATTTGGAGAACAAAAGAATAANGGTTGCAGTAGCAAAGGGNCGTATATTNGAAGAGGTTTGNGNCNTNCTNTCGGCCTCTGGATATCCAACAAATACTATTAANAAAAAAACNCGACANTTAATNTTTGAAATTAAAGACCTCACNATACTTGCATGCAAACCTNCAGACGTAACCAAGTATGTTGATCTTGGAGCAGCNGATTGTGGCATTGTCGGCTCTGANTGCATAATGGAAACAAACTACGANATTTATGAACCATTAACNCTTTCTATTGGNAAGTGNAAAATGGTACTNGCTTGCTTAAAGAACAAAAANCTTGTCTTANCTCCAGGAATGGATTTNAAAATTGGAACGAAGTATCCGAAAATAACAAAAGCTTTTTTTGCAAAAAAGAAAATTTTTCCAGAAATTGTGTATNTAAACGGTTCAGTAGAACTTGCTCCAGCNGTAGGTCTTTGTGACGCAATTGTCGACATAACAGAAACTGGCTCAACNATAAAAGAAAACAACCTNAANNTTGTNGATAGCTTNCACGACATTTGNGCCAAGCTTGTTATGAATAGGACCAGCTATAGAATTTATTCACAAGAACTAAAAGATTTAACTTTGGCACTTGCGAAAAAAAATAAAAAATAAAAAATTTTTTTTAATTCCTTAGAAACATTGAAGAAATTGTTTTTAAATTATATTTTTATGGACTAGCTGTTGATTCTTTGTTAAACTTTAAAAATATTAATGACAAAATTGTTAGGGCAACTTACCTAAATTATTAACATTTTTGTCCACATTTATCCACATTATGTGGATAAAAAAGGAGAAACCCCACTTGGCCCACGAAACTGAAAAACTCAATATACCCGACCAAATTGACAACTCGGCTGAGCACAAAGATTCAGACTTAGTAGATAAAAATGTTTTATGCGCCATGGTTTTGGACAACATTTCTGAGAACTATCCAGGAATCAAGCAATTTTTTTCATCTCTAAAGCTTTTAGAAATTAGCAAAGAAGAGGCTCGATTTGTTGTGTTAGACCTCATGACAGCGGAATGGATTAACAACCACTATATGCACATATTAGAAAAAGTTTTTTGGGAGGAGTCAGAAGAGGTTCTTGGTAGCAAAAAGGTTTTGGTTTCTTCTCAGGACCTTGTAACAACACCAAGTTTGAAAATAAAAAAGAAAGCTTCTAAAAACCGCGGACTGACAAGAGTAAAAGAGGGAACTTTAAATGGCAGACAAACATTTGGAACCTTTGTTAAGGGCGCTTCTAACACGCTCGCAGCGATTGCTGCCGAAAGAGTTGGAGAAAATCCCGGCAAATCTTATAACCCGCTTTTTATTTATGGCAGAACAGGCTTAGGCAAAACACACCTTCTTAACGCTGTTGGAAATACTGTATACGACAACAACAAAGACTATAAAATTCGTTCCTTTTCCGCTGAACATTTTACAAATAAGGTTATAAGCTCTATCCGATCTGGAAAAACTAAAGAGCTTCGAGATTCTTTACGCTTCGATTGCGATATTTTGATGGTCGACGACATTCAATTTATATCAGGCAAGGAGGGGACACAACAAGAATTTTTTCATACATTTAATGCGCTTTACGATGCAAACAAACAAATCATTATCACAAGTGACAAGCCACCACACCAACTAGCGGGAATACAAGAAAGGCTTGTGGGACGTTTTGAGTGGGGTTTTGCGGTTGAAGTTCTTCCCCCCGATGTTGAGCACCGAGTCGCAATCCTACAAACAAAGGCCCGCTCTTTGGGTTTATCTATTGACGAAGAAGTTTTATTCGTTATTGCTGAAAAATCAGGCGGCTCTATTAGAGAGCTGGAGGGGTTTTTTAACAACGTTGTTGGCCAGGCGTCTATGCTTGGAAATCCCATTAACAAAACCCTTGTTCTTGACGTTTCCTCACGATTGCTTTCAACCAAGAGTGTTGACCTTATAACAATTGAGTTAATTCAAAAAGAAACTGCGGCGTTTTATGGAACCACTGTTCAAGATTTGTGTTCTAAAAAAAGGACAAGGGGTGTTGTTCGGCCTAGACAGGTTGCAATATACCTTTGTAGAATGTTTACGGACGAATCTCTTTTAGAAATTGGCAGATTTTTTGGTGGAAGGGATCATTCCACTGTTTTGCACTCGATTGCAACAGTAGAAGACCTTCTTGCAAAGAATCCGTCACAAGAAAACCCAATTAGAATTCTTCAGACGAAACTAAGAAAAATCTCTGGTGGAAAACTAGAGGACTAGTGTTAGTAAATCAAAAATTAAAAAATCTTGTTAGTTGGTGTTAGGCAGTGTTGAAAAAGTTTGTCTTGTTTTTTAATGCTAAACTTAGGTTTTCAACATATAAACAATACTACTGCTACTACTTTGTATTTAATATAATATAATAATATAATAGGAGAAGAATGAACTTATCTGTGGACAAAAAACAACTTGCCAAACACCTTGCTTATGTTGGGGGTGTTGTTGAAACAAAAACAACAATGGCTGTTTTAGCCCACATTCTTTTTGAAGCCAAAGAAGGAAAAGTCTTTCTTTCATCAACAGACCTGGAGTCTTCGCTTTATACGTCTTTTCCTGCCAACATAACCGAGGGCGGTGCGACTTGCTTACCAGGAAAAAAACTAATGGAGGTTGTTGAAAAAATGCCCGATGGTGACATTCAAGTTGACCTAAAGAATGAACAAGCAGAATTTGGTTATAGAAAAGGAAAGATAAAAATAAAAACACTGCCCGCGGAGGACTTCCCACAAATTCCCAAACCAGAAGATTTTCATTTCCGGGCAATAAAAAGCGAAACACTAGAGAATTTAATAAAAAAAACTGCTTATTGTATTGGAGCAGACGATCTAAG
>NZWJ02000020.1:115474-180014 GCA_002701925.2 bacterium | reverse complement strand
AGATCATTATGGGCTGGATGAGGTTAAAGACAGGATTTTAGAACATCTCGCAGTTTTAAAGCTGAAAAAGGATATGGTTATTTGCTTTTACAAATCGGAGTTCAAAATTCAAAAAAAATTAATTTTCAGATTTCCAAAGAAGGCTCGTGGGAAAGCAATGATTTATTTGTTACGGTTAAAAAAGATAATTTTGAAGAGGACGTAGATTATAAATTTTTTAATTTAACATTTCCTGACTCAAATATTAGAGTAAGGAACTACCAAGATGGCGATAGGATAAGACTTAAAGGACAACACTCTAAAAAGCTTAAAGATATTTTCATTGATAAAAAGGTCCCAAAGTTTTTAAGGTACAAGCTCCCTGTCTTTGAACTCAGCGGAGAAATTTTTTATATTTACGGCCTAAAAATTAATTCCAACTTTCAAGCAAATCCTGGTGATAAGGAGTCAATTGGCATTGCTGTGAAAAGTAATAACTTAGAAAAACTTATCAATGAAGTTAATTTTTAGCTAATTTATAAAAACCTATAGTACTGTTAAATGTTTCTTTTTTTAAGATTTTTAAATTATTTTTTTCTCCATTCCTTTCCACTTCATGATCTCTAGATGTTGGGTAGCACAAAAAGCAATGACCTTCACTTGCTAAAAGTATTTTAATAATTGAAAATAATTGGCTCATAGTTATTAATACTTCATGCCTGCCAATTTTTCTCTGATAATTTTCAGGTAATTTTCCATTTCCGATTTGATAGTATGGCGGATTGGAGATGATGATATCAAAACTGTCTTCTTCAAAAATGCTAATTATATTTTTTATGTCTTGATGATGTGTTCGAATTTTTTTACAGTCATTTAGAATCACATTTTCTTTTAGTGTTGAATAAGTTTCATTTTCTATTTCAACAGCATCAATAGATTTGATATCAAAGTTTTTTTCAATAAATATAGAAATCAAACCTGAGCCTGCACCCAGCTCGAGTATTGTCTTATTCTCTAGGTTCTCATTTATAAAAGAACAAAGGTTAATTGAATCTGAATTAATTTTATTCTTAAGGTTTTTTTCTTTAATTTTAAATTTTTTTATGTCTATTTTTCTAAACATTTATACTATTAGCTTCAAACCAATCCTTAAGCATATGAAGTTCCTGTTTTTGCAAGTGATTTCTAATAAAATTCTTAGCATTTGGTATATATTTCATATATCTTGGTTTATTGTCTCTATACTTAAGTCTAGAAAAGATTCCAATTATTTTCATATTACGTTGAATCGAAAAATAAGCAATTTCTATCTTTAATTTTTCCAGGTCTTCTTTTGTCAGCTTATGAAAATATTTAATAAGCATGTCTTTTAGCTCTCTACTTATTGGTCGCCGTACATCTTCAACAATAGAAGATAAATCATATGATGAAGAGCCTAAAAGCGCATCTTGAAAATCAATCAAACCTATTTTTTTATCAGCCCTTCTTATTAAATTGTCAACGTGAAAATCTCTTAAAACTAAAGTTCGATTCTTAGTACAAATTTTTTTATAGAGTTTTTTAAGATTTAATTCAAATGAAAAAATAGAGTCTTTATCCAGTTTTTTTCCAAGATGTTCTTGAAGGTACCATTCAAAAAAAAGCGAAGTTTCTTTCAACTGTTCATTTATTGTATATTTTTTTAATCCTTTTATTGTTGGGGCAGTTTTGCCTTTATTGTTTAGTACTGACAAAACTTCAAGTGCATTTTTATACATAATCTTTTCATTTTTTTTATTTAAGATTTTAGAAAAAGTATCTTCACCAAAGTCCTCTAATAGCATGAGGCCATTTAAGATGTCTTTTTTGTAAATTTTGGGTGCGGTAAGTCCATAACTTAAAAGAATTTTATCAATTTTGACAAAAGAGGTTAATTTTTCATTAGTTCTTGGGTCAGCATCCATCAAGAGTAGCTTTTTATTTTGAATTCTATAATATTTTCTATCAGAAGCATCGCTTTTTATTTTAATTAAAGATTTAAAAGTAATATTTTCACTTTCAAGGAATGAGCCTATTAGATTCTTTCTCTGTAATGCATAATCAGCCTTGAGGGACATAGTTTTAATTGTATTGTATAATATAATAAAAAAGTTTAAAGGAGAATAGTATGAGCGACAGCATTTATAAAGATGATATATCAAAGTTTATGGGACAATTAAAAGATGCAGCTCCGGAGCTTAATGATGCCTGGATGGGCTACCATAATGATGTTTTCAAAGAAGGAAAAATTAGCAAGAAAGATAAACAGCTTATTGGTTTAGCTTGCGCACATATGACTAGTTGCCCTTATTGTATTAGATCNAGAACTAAGTTGGCTCTCGNAGCTGGAGCTACAGCCGAAGAAATTGCAGAGACTGTTTTTATCGCAATGAGACTNGCAATAGGTCAGCCATATGCTTACAGTAGCATTGCNCTAGAGAATTTTGATAAAATGAAAAACAAAGAAAGCGTTACCGAAGGTAGTTTCTTTAGCAANAATATTACTCCACAGATAAAAGATTTNCACGAGCATAGTGGNACTATGTTTGAAAAATTCTCTGTATTTAATGAAAAAGTATATGAGGACGGCCATTTATCAAAAAAATTAAAAAAAGGNCTTATGGGTCTAGCTTGTGCGATACTAGCAAAATGNGCATGGTGNATNAGAAGTTGTATTAGAGANGGAATCCAAGAAGGCGTCANNAAGGAAGAGATTACTGAAGCAATTAANATAGCTATGGTGATGAATGCAGGCGCTTGTTGGGCNCATGCTGGAATAACNATGGAAGTAGTTGATCAGTCTTTGTCTAAAACCAAGTAATTTTAGATAATTATGAAATTTAGATTAAATAGGTATTTGTCACTTTGTGGNGTNGCNTCAAGAAGAAAAGCAGAGTTATTAATTGAATCTGGTGAAATCNNAGTTAATGGAAAAGTAGAANTAAGNCTTCAAAAAGTAATAGANACTGAAATTGACAAAGTTTTTTTTAAAGANGANGAGATNTTTCCTCAAAATTTTGAATACTACAAGATGAACAAACCAAGATTTTNCCTTACNACTATGGCAAAAGATGAAAAAAGAAAAACNGTGCAGGATCTTTTGCCAAAATCTACAATTAAGCTTTTTCCNATTGGTAGGTTGGATTATGATACNGAAGGCTTGCTNCTTTTTACAAATGATGGAGAGACTGCTCATNGAATCTCNCACCCNAGTTTTTTGATACAAAAAACATATTTGGCTNATTTAANTGGTAAGGTTAGCGATACTTTTTTNCAAAAAATGAGAAAGGGAGCTAATTTAAAAGATGGCTTTNTGATGCCAGAGAAGCTTGATTTGCTTAATTCGACNAGNGACGAGACTTTAGTNAAAATANAAATACANGAGGGAAGAAANCATATTGTTAAGAACTTTTTCAAATATTTTGGTAAAGANGTTAAAAAGCTAAAAAGGATTAGCGTTGGACCTATAAAATTAGGAGAATTAGATTCAGGAAAAATCATTAAATTAGATTATAATGAATTAGAAGACTTAAAAAAATTAATGTCTTAGGTAGGTAAGAATTTGTTCGTAACTTTTGAAGGAATTGAGGGGTCNGGAAANTCTACCCAAATCAAAATTCTCAAAAAGGCTCTANAAAAAATACACTTTGATGTAGAGCTTACNAGGGAGCCTGGTTGGGGAAAAATAGGTAAGCTTATCAGGACAATTATCCTGGATATTGAAGANCTTGATTTGCACCCTTTTTCAGAGGTTTCTCTTTTTTGTGCAGACAGAGCACAGCATGTGAAAGAATNCATTANNCCAATGCTNAACAAAGGNAAAATAGTTTTGTGTGATAGATATTATGATTCTACTATTGCATATCAAGCACATGGAAGGGGTCTTNATTTAGACTTAATCAAGAATATGGCAAANGNATCAACTTTAGGTGTCTACCCGAATGTAACAATTTTNTTAGATATTTCAGTTAATACGGCACTCAGTAGAATNGTTGAAAGGCCAGGAAGAAACAAGATAGATGATGAATCTTTTGAGTTTCATTCGCGAGTCAAGAAGGCTTATCTTGGAATAGCTGAAAAATCTTCATGNGTTCATNTAATTAACGGAGAAGAAGATGAACTAGTAGTTCATGAAAATATTAAAAAATGTCTATCAAGTAATTTTAGTATTTTCTCTAGACTTTAATGATTATGTTAGATGAAGAAATAGTAGAATTCCATCTTAAAAAACAATNCTCTTTTTTTGAATACTTAACTCTAAACGATTCTTCNGGATCTTANTTGNTATCCGGGAACAAAGGAATAGGAAAAAAAGATTTTGCNTTATATTTATCTAAGGCAATTNTANGTGATACATCAAAAGTTTTGAAGGGGATACANCCAGATTTCTATTTTTTAGANACAGATAAAGATNAGATAACTGTTGANGACGTAGAGGCAATTGAGTCTTGGTTAGANAGCCCNCCGTTCGAATCAGATAAAAAAGTTATTATCATTCCATCTTCACAAAGATTAAGCATTATTGCACAAAATAAATTGTTAAAAATTTTAGAAGAACCNCCACCATATTTGTTCTTTTTTTTGTTGGTTTCAAACAGCTCCATGTTNCTTCCCACTGTAAGGTCTAGATGNATTGATATTAACTTTGATTTCTTGCCTGACAATTTGGTTTTAAATTATTTAGAAAAAGATTTTGATGATAAAAACCTGTTGGACTTAGCAGTTTTTTTATCTAATGGNNCAATTGAAAAAAATTATTTTTGTAANGAAGAGAACTTAAAAAACTTGATNGATTTAGTTGNNATAATAGCAAAGAAAGAAGTTTGGAAGACCGATATTCTACTAGATAAGATTGATAATATTGTTAAATCNAAAATTGACTCGAAAGTTTTAACTTCTTCTATAATTAGAGTACTTACATATTTTTTAAAAAATAAATGTTTGTCTAACAATACTCATTTAGANGTAGAGAACTCCTTTTCAACTATTTCAAACATAAGNCTTGTTGAACTTATCTCTAGATTAGATAGCTTTAACACAACATTAAACNGTTCAAATTTNAATTTTAGGATGGGAATNGAAGAGATAATTTTAGATTTTATTTTAGGCAACAAAAGNAAAGAAGATTTAATTTCATGAAAAAGAATATTTATATAACNACTCCAATTTATTATGTAAACGATAAGCCACATGTTGGCCACGCATATACCAGTATTGCATGTGATTCTCTAGCAAGATTTAATAGAATGTTGGGTNANAAGGTTTTTTTTCTAACNGGTACTGATGAGCATGGCNTGAAGATACAGAAGTCTGCNGAAGATAAGCAAGTTGATACTCAAGTGTTTGTAGACTCAGTTAGTAAAAATTTTTCTGATTTGACTGATCTTTTAATGTTGACTAATGATGATTTTATTAGAACAACTTCTGGCAGGCACAAAGACGGAGCAAGGTCTTTTTGGAAAAAGTTATTAGAAAATAATCAAATTTATTTGGATAAATATGCAGGATGGTATTCAATAAGAGATGAAGCTTATTATCAGGAAGAAGAGCTAGTTGATGGTAAAGCTCCTACAGGATCAGATGTAGAATGGGTTGAAGAACCTAGTTTTTTCTTCAAGTTGTCACACTGGCAGGAACCCTTGTTGGAATTTTACAAAAAAAACCCAGATTTTGTTCAGCCCAAATCCCGTTTTAATGAAGTAGTGAGTTTCGTTGAATCTGGCTTGAAAGATTTATCCATTTCTCGAACTAGTTTTAGTTGGGGCATCGAAGTTCCTGAAGAAGATAAGCACGTGATGTACGTTTGGCTAGATGCTTTAACTAATTATTTGACAGCAATTGACTATCCAAACACATCATCAGAGCTTTTTAGCAAGTTTTGGCCAGCGAATTTTCACGTTGTTGGCAAAGACATTCTAAGATTCCATGGAGTTTTCTGGCCAGCCTTTCTAATGGCTGCAGAGTTACCTTTGCCATCTAAGATTATAGCTCATGGTTGGTGGACAGTAGAAAAAGAAAAAATGTCTAAATCCCTTGGGAATGTAGTTGATCCTAAGGATGTAATTGATGAGTTCGGACTTGACTCTTTTAGATATTTCTTGTTAAGAGAAGTCCCATTTGGCAACGATGGAGATTTTTCTAAAGATTCCTTAATTTCAAGAATAAATTCTGATCTTGCAAATAATTTTGGTAATTTAGTTAACCGTGTTGTTTCTATGAATCAAAAAAATTTTAATGGGATAATTCCTAAATACTCTAAGTCTTTAAAAATAGATGACGAATTAAGGGAGAAAATTTATANATTAGTAGANGAATATAAACTTTTCTTTGANTCAGCTCTTTTTAGTAAAGCTTTGTCAGCTGTTATCGAGNTAGTNTCTTNGNTTAATAAATATATCGATACAGAGGAGCCATGGACTCTTGCAAAAAATAATNAAATCGATAGGTTGTCCACTGTTCTTCGCCTAAGTTTTGAGTCTATTAGAATAATTGCTTTTATGTTNTANCCTGTCATGCCNAATTCCTCATGCAAAATTTTAGAATCTTTNTCTTTGAAGCTTNAAGNTGANGATATTTTATTTTCAACNNTGAAAAATACAGAATTTTTAGATGATGATTCTAAAATAAGCAAGATAGATTTACTCTTTCCTAAAATTGACAAAAAATTAAGTTAACTTATATTTTTCATAAATGGATAATATGATTAAGATTTTTGATACTACNCTGAGAGATGGTGAACAAGCTCCNGGTTGTAGTATGAATGAGGAAGAAAAGCTTAAGGTCGCACTTAAACTAGAAAAATTAGGTGTAAATATTATAGAGGCTGGTTTCCCTATNGCGTCTGAGGGTGATTTTAATTCTGTGAAATTAATTTCTGAAAACGTTAAAGATTGCGAAATTGCTGGCNTATCTCGTGCTAATTTAAAAGATATCGATAGAGCNTGGGAGGCTATNAAGAANGCAGCTAACCCNAGGATTCATACTTTTATAGCTACATCAGATATTCATTTAAAATATAAATTGAAAAAATCTAAAAANGAAGTTTTAGATATTATTGAAGCTTCAGTCTCTCATTCATGNAAATATACTAGTAATGTTGAGTTTTCTTGTGAGGATGCAACAAGAACGGATTTAGATTTTTTGTATAAAGCTATAACTGTAGCAATTAAAGCTGGTGCAACTACAATNAATATTCCTGATACAGTCGGCTANTCTGTACCATCAGAGTTTGCTGAAATTATAAGTAAGATTCAAGAAAATGTTGCTGCTTCAANAAATATAGTTATTAGTGTTCATTGTCATAATGACTTGGGCTTGGCTGTNGCAAACTCATTGGCAGCCCTCCATTCAGGTGCAAGACAAGTTGAATGNACAATCAATGGTCTTGGAGAAAGAGCTGGTAATGCATCACTCGAAGAACTAGTTATGGCTCTTAATGTAAGAAATGATTTAAATCCTTTTCAAACAAGACTNGANACNAAACAAATTTANCCTTGNAGCAAGTTGGTAAGTAGTGTTACNGGTGTNTCNGTTCAACCAAATAAAGCTATAGTAGGAGCGAATGCATTTGCGCATGAAGCNGGAATACATCAAGACGGTGTTCTNAAAGAAAGCATGACATATGAGATAATGAATCCTTCTGATGTTGGTATACCATCTAACCATATAGTTCTAGGNAAGCATTCTGGAAGACATGCTTTTAGGGANAGGTTGAGTCAGTTTGGATACAAATTAAGTGATGAAAATTTTGAAGTAGCTTTTGAAAAATTTAAAGATTTATGTGANAAGAAGAAGTACGTGTTTGATGAGGATATNTATTCNTTAATTAATGAGGAATTTGTTAGGTCTTCTGATTTTTATCAACTNATTTCTTTGGAGTGTGCTTCAGGGACTGAGACTAAACCTTCAGCNAAAATAAAGATGGTTGTTGANAACTCAGAAGTGATGGCTGAAGAATCTGCTGATGGTCCNATGGATTCAGTATTCAAGGCAATNTCACAAGCTGCAGGAATTGCTCCTTCACTGGACTCNTATAATGTTGCATCAGTTACTGAAGGTATGGATGCACAAGCTGAAGTTAGCGTCTCAATTAACCATGAAGGNTTTTCNTCAAGAGGAAAAGGTGCNAGTACAGATGTTGTTATAGCAAGTGCAAAAGCNTTTATCAATGCACTTAACAATCTTCGTTGGCGAAAAACACACCCCAAAGTTGCATCTACTAAGGGAATTTAGCCTTAGCAAAAAAGTAGTTGAAATTAAAAAGCATGTTGTGATACAATNATAAAGCGTAGGTAGGATGGTAACATCCCCGTAACACTCTGAGAGGTATTTAGCGATGCCTCTCTTTTTTTATATTTNTANCGTTTTTCCNCANTTTTTGCATATAATAGCCTCAGAANCTGANTCAATCCATTGGTCACCGCTTGCAAGTACATTTTTTCTATAAAAATCGTATTTCTCTTCTTTGACTTTTTTTGAGTANTCCAGCTGCCAATCATGAGTATCTATTCTTTNTTTNAAATANACTTCTTTNGGNACATTTATATANAGCTTAGATTTAGGNCTGCATGAACAATTGATTATAATTATTGGTGACACAGTAAAATTTTAATATATAAACCATTAAGCATCAAATAATTAAAAATTGATACTTAGATAAATAAAAAATTTTAATTTTTTGCTAAGTTAATTATAATGATATTCATGAATGGTCTTGAAATCTTTTTTAAAACACTTGAAAAAGAAAAAACAGAATTTTTATTTTCTCCACCAAATAGTTTTGGTAGAGATGCNGAGGAGCTTTTCGATAGAAAATTTTCAAAGTCTAAATATTTAGAAAGAATTGTATCTGGAAGCGANCAGGGTGCTAGCCATATGGCTGATGGATATGCTCGAGTTACAGGCAACCCTGGAGTGGTAGTTTGCGANTCTGANACAAGTGGAACTAATACNATAACNGGGCTACAGACAGCAAATATGGATTCAGCTTCGCTTGTAGTTTTTGTATGTCATTTTACTGAGGATAAAAATTTAACNAATATCTTTGAACATATNGATCATGTTGGCATATCAAGATCATGTACTAAGCACAACTTNTTAGTTAAAGAANTCTCNGAGCTTTCTANAACTATTCGTGAAGCTCTACACCTNTCTGTTACTGGAAGACCNGGAACAGTGTTGGTTGATATTTCTAAAGAGGTATTAGACGCAAATCATAAATTTGAATTTCTCCCAGTAGATAAGGTTAGTGGATATAAAGTTCCTATTTTTGCTACTAAAAGAGAAATAAAAAAAGCTGCTAACTTGATAATGAAATCCAAGCGCCCAATAGTTTTTGGNGGCGGGGGAATAGTTATCTCTGAAGCTACAAAAACCTTGCAAAAATTTGCAAANAGGCTTAAGATTCCAGTCACNTTAACCTTAATGGGGCTAGGAGGATATCCCCCAGATGATCCGATGCGTGTTAGTTGGATAGGCATGCACGGTTCTTATTTTGCGAATATGGCCGTTCATAANAGCGATTTAGTNATTTGTATTGGTGCTAGGTTTGACGACAGATCAACAGGTGGAGTTTTTGATAAATTCGCCCCNGATGCNAATGTTATTCACATAGATATTGANCCTTCTACTATTAATAAAAATATAAANGTTGATTGTCCNGTAGTNGGCGANGCTAAATCAGTTATTTCTCAACTTGATGAGGCGATTCCTTTAAATTTCCAGCCTGATAAAGAAGATAGAGANAATTGGTTCGAAAGAATAAAGAAATGGGAAGAAACCCACCCNACTGTCGCTACCCAAAATCAGAAAGCGATTAAAACAAGNTATACAATNGATTTACTTTCGAAAATAACAAAAGGTAAAGCTGTTGTTGTTACAGATGTTGGGCAGCACCAAATGTGGGTAGCCCAGTACTATCAGTTCCAAAATCCTAGAAATCAGATTACTTCGGGTGGCCTAGGNACNATGGGATTTGGATTTCCTGCAGCTATTGGTGCNAAGCTAGGAAGACCCAATGATACAGTACTAGCTGTGTGCGGAGANGGAAGTTTCCAAATGAATATGCAGGAGTTCTCTACTGCGGTTGCGAATAATTTGGATTTAAAAATTGTTTTNATTAACAATGGTCACCATGGAATGGTTAGACAGTGGCAAACACTTTTTTTTAANAGCAATTACTCGTGTTCAAAGTTTGATCTTAATCCTAGCTATNTNAANATNGCGCAATCATACGGNGCCAAAGCTTTTACTATNGATTCNCCAAAAGANTTAGAATCCTCTCTGAAGGAAGGNTTTTCNACAAAAGGAGTTGTCCTGATNGAAGTAATTGTTGATCANACGGAGATGGTTTACCCAATGTTAACCCCTGGTGGGACAATGGATTCAATGCTTTTTAGTCCTGATGACCCTGTTCCTGATGGNCCAGTTCCTGATATGTCCTAGAGAAANTTTTTTTTTCAGTTAAATTGTANTTATGTCAAAAAAAGCAGCATTANTGGTTTANCAAAATTTAAATAGCATTGANGAAGATAATAGCTACTGGGAAAAATATATTAAGTTTCACGAGCTTTATTGGGATGGACCTAATGCCTCTCANAATGTNTTTTATGGTAGGGAGTATGAAGAATATAGAGANTCACTTTCTAGCTANTTAGAAATCGAGCCTGACCAAGTAAAAGACTGTCTTTTCACTAAACATGAAAATGGTGAATATTATCTTACTCCCNTNGGTATTGATTCTGATAAATATATNCAAGAATCAGANNATACNATNCCGCCNCAATGGTTNNTTCTTTTTGATGATAGTGAAAAGAAATTTTTTTATTCGCATGCGGGCGATGGAGCTATTCAGCCTGATGGCATTTATTACAATACAGATTCAGTTCATTCAAAAGACAGNTTAAATAATGCTATTAATGGTTTGGCTAAATTAGANATTCCTAAAGATTTAGATTACTTCNTTAAAGATTTGCAATTCGGCTTATCTGAAATGTTAATTTGGATATCTAAGTTTGCAGATGACAGCATGATAGTNTTGAANTATGCTGAACTNACTTCTGTCATTCACGAGTTTACGNTAAAAAATGAAAATTCTGTNAAAGATATGTGGTCAATTTATAATTTGTGCACTAAAGGCGATTTCACTAAGGCAAGCTCTGATTTGAAGATATATAAGCAAAAATGGGATGAAATTTCTCAAAAATGTACGCTNGTTGAACAACCTGCCACAAAAGAAGAACCTGCNGATTCGAATATTCAGTAGATTGTTGATTTTTAACTAATTGATGGTAACTTATTTGACTTATGAAAAGGACATATCAACCCAGTGAAAAAAAACGTATGAGAACCCATGGTTTTAGAAGTAGAAATGAAACCAAAGCCGGAAAGAGGGTGCTAGCTCTCAGAAGATCTAAAGGAAGAGCTAGTTTAGCTGTTTCTAGATATTCTAAATGAATTCATCAAGNATAAGCTCCGATAGTGACAATTTAGACTTTAAAAAGNTTCTGAAAATNGGTAGAAAGTTTAGAATTAAAGGAATTGATATTTTTTTCAATGAGAATAAAAACATNAAAAGATTTAAACTTGGTGTTATAGTATCTAAAAAAGTAAGTAATCTTGCNGTCGTTAGAAACAGACAAAGGAGATTGATAAAAGAGATTGTTAGATTAGATTTTACAGATTTATACAATAAAGAGTTTCTTTTTCTTGCAAAGAAAGATATTCTAGATTTAGACTTCAATAGGATAAGAAAAGAGCTTTCTATATTTAGAAAGCATATAACTGATGAGAAAACTAATACAAAAATTACTACTAACTCTGATTAAACTTTATAGAGGATCATTTTCCTTNGTNTTGCCAAAGTCNTGTCGTTTTACTCCATCTTGTTCAGANTATGCGATGCAAGCTATTAGTACTTTNGGACCGTATAAAGGNTCTAAACTGGCTTTTTTGAGAGTAATCCGCTGCAATCCATTTTGTTCANCAGGTGAAGATTTGGTTCCAGGAGTTAAAAAATAATGAAGATGAACTATGTGATTTTTTTAATAGCCTCAATGGTTATTATTTTTGCCTCAAATTTCTTTGGTCCCACAGAGCAACCCCCTGTTTCNGATATTAAGGTTAAACAAAAAGNGGAAAGTGAATTTTCCATAAGNAAAGAACCATATGAAGTTGAGGAAAACTTGCTAGAAGAAAGACAATTTTCTNCAGATAAATATGTATCTTTTTCCACACCACTGATTTCTGGAAAAATCTCTCAGACNGGTGGATATATNACTGAANTAAAACTCAGGANGNATTACAAGNCTCCTGAATCCNTTGAGCCAATTGAAATAATGGATAAGANTGAGTTTTTTTCNAAGACAATTNTTAAAGCNAAAGATATAAATATTCCTAAAGATATTACTTTTACTACAAGCNCNAATCAAATTAGTGTTTCNAATGGTTCACAACAACTTAGGTTGTTAGCCAAGGTTGGGAGTATTAATATTGAGAAAATCCTAGTATTTAATGATAGNNCTTATGGNATAGAGCAAAAAATTATTTTAACTAATAAATCAAGAAGCAATTTAGTCTTTAGGATTTTTGAAGAATCAGTAGGGAANATAGACGGTCCTGAACAATGGATAATGGGTTATTTATTAGAAGATGATATGGAGACAGTAGATTCAATCCCATCAGAGACAGAGAAAATAAAAGGAGATTTTAGTTGGTATGGATTCTCAAAGAAGTATTTTTTAACTTCAAATATTCTTNCTGATGGAGAGAAGACNCTNAAGTATAATAAATTTTCTAAAAACACTCTTAGAACTCTTTTGAGNTACAAAACTATTAGTTTNATGCCTGGATCACAGTACGTTTCTTCTTCAACTCTTTTTGTTGGACCNAAAAATCCAGAAGTACTAAAGGGNTTTGGAAAAGAATTCAACAAAGCTCATGATTTAGGTTGGTTTGGCTGGTTAGCCTCTCCTCTTGAAGATTTATTGAAAATTTGTAACAAGTTCNTTAATAANTTTGGTGTAGGAATAATTCTTGTAACCATTTTAATCAGACTNCTGTTTCTTCCCTTAACTGTTAAGAGCATGATGTCCATGAAGAAAATGCAGGCAAAGATGGCTTTAATGAAACCAGAGCTTGATGCAATCAAAGAAAAATACAAAGATGACAAAGCTACACAGAATAGTGAAATAATGAAAGTTTATTCTAAGCAAGGAATGAACCCATTGTCTAGCTTGAGNGGATGNCTACCAATGTTGATTCAAATCCCTGTTTTTGTAGCTTTATATAATGTGCTGCTTTACTCATTAGATTTGAGGCATTCTACTTTTTTATGGATAAATGATTTATCTTCACCAGAAGTTTTATTCGATATCCCAGGAACGGGTATTCCTTTTAGGTTCTTACCACTAATTATGGGTATATCATGGTTTTTGACCCAAAAATTAACACCACCAAACCCTGGAGCAGATGAGTTTCAAACAAAGATTTTTCAGTATATGCCAATAATGTTTACTGTAATGTTTTGGGGGTTGCCGTCAGGTTTAATTTTGTACTGGACAGTAAGTAATATTATTTCTATATTTCAACAACTTTATATAAATAAAAAATTTAATAAAATGCAGGGGGCATAAGATGTCGATTGAAAGAGAATTCGAAGGAAAGACAGTCACAGATGCGACAATTGAAGCATGTAAAGAGCTGGGAATTAACAGAGAGGATTTGGAGTTTGAGATAATCAATGAAGGTTCTACTGGATTGCTTGGTATAGGTAGCAGAAATGCAGTAATAAAAGTAAAAGAAACTTCAGATTCAGCAACGAAAGAAGTAGAGGTTACAGAGCCTGTTTCTCAGAAAGAAGAATCTTCAAAGACGGATACAAAAGATGAAGATTCAAATCTTGAGCCTTTGAAGACTGAGAAGATAAGGGAAATATTTGGGCAAATTGTTGACCATTTTGTTGAAGANAGCACCATTGAACTTGAAACTAATGATAGAAACATCCTTTTAAAATTAAAGAGTGATTCAGATTTAGGCTTTTTTATTGGAAGAAAAGGAGATATGATAAAAAATATCGAGTTTCTTCTAACTAGAATTGCTAGTAAACAAAATTCTGAGAGTGTATTTGTTTCTGTAGATATAAATTCTTTTAGAGAGAAAAAGGATAAGCAGCTAGCAGAACGAGTTACTGCATTGATAGAAAAGGTTATATCTATCAACAGACCACTAAGTTTAAATCCTATGAATTCATATGAAAGAAGGATTTGTTATTTAGAGATAGAAAAGAATGACCAAGTCATTTATAAAACAAAAGAAGTTGGGATGTTAAAGAAAATAACAGTTTTACCAAAGATTATAGATAAGAATTTATCTTAATTTTTTAAAGAAAGATTTCACAATTTCACCACATTCAATATTCTCTGTAGAAATCATACTTATTCTTTTTTCAGAGTTTAGTTTTTTGTAATTTTTAGATCCAAAGTAGATTGTTTTAATTCTAGCTTCAATTATCAGACCCATGCACATTTCACATGGTTCAATTGTAGTAAATAAGATTGAGTTATCTAGGCGCCAATCTTTCTTTTTTCTACATGCTGATCTAATTGCACGAATTTCGGCATGAGCAGTTGGATCAGAAAGTCCTTCACTTTTATTAAAGCCTCTTCCAATAATATTTTTCTTGTTATCTATTAATATTGCTCCTATTGGAACTTCATTAATCTTTTTAGCTTTCTTTGCTTCTTTTAGTGCTAGCTCCATGTAATAAGTTATTTCATCTTTATCCATATTAATTATTTAAGAATATTCTTGATTATTTTTTTTCCATAAGTTGTTAGTATTGATTCCGGATGGAATTGAACACCTTCTATGTCTAAATATTTATGTTTAATTCCCATAATGACTCCATCTTTAGTTTTGGAAGTGATAAGAAAGTCTTTAGATAAAGTTTTTTTATCAATAACCAATGAGTGATATCTTGTAGCTTTAAAGGGGTTTGGAATTTTATTGTATATTCCTTTTCCGTTNTGATATATGTCNGATGTTTTGCCATGCAAGAGCGCTTTAGCCTTAATAATTTTTGAACCAAACCCATATGCTATTGCTTGATGGCCTAAGCAAACTCCGAATATAGGGAACTCACCAGCAAGCTTTTTTATAACATCTACAGAAANTCCAGCTTCCTTAGGAGTGCAGGGGCCAGGAGAAATGAAAATAATATCAGGCCTTAGGGCTCTAATTTNTTCAACTCTAATCTNATCATTTCTTTGAATNGTAACTTTNCTTCCTAGTTCTTCAATATAATGAACNAAGTTGTATGTAAAAGAATCATAATTATCAATCATTAAAACTTTCTTTTTCATTGACTATCTCTTCCTAAATTTTTTTCTATTGCTCTTAGCATAGCTTTGGATTTATTTTGCGTCTCTTCAAATTCTTTTATAGGTATTGAATCTGCNACAATTCCTGCCCCNGCTTGAAAGTATAATTTCTTTTTATCTAAATAAAATGACCTNATTACTATGCTCATATCCATNTTGCCAGAAAANCCGAAATAACCAACTGATCCNCCATATGGACCNCTTGCTNTCGGNTCTANCTCATCAATTATTTCCATGGCACGAATTTTAGGGGCACCGGANAAAGTTCCAGCAGGAAAAGCNGCTTTAAACAAGTCAAAACAGTCTTTGTNTTTTTTCATTTTACCCTCNACATGAGAAACTATATGCATTACATGAGAATATCTTTCTACNGNCATCATCTCGCTGACTTTAACGGTCCCTGATTNGCAAACTTTACTAATATCATTCCTTGCTAAATCCACAAGCATTACATGCTCTGCGAGCTCTTTTGGATCNGAGAGCAGGTCTTTCTCATAATACTNATCTTTTATTTGAGTTTCTCCCCTAGGCCTTGTTCCAGCAATAGGTCTGGATTCAACTTTATTATTTTCTAGCCTTATTAAAACTTCTGGAGATGCTCCNATAATATAATTTTGTTTCATNTTCAAGAAGAACATATATGGAGATGGATTCAGNANCCGAAGAGACCTATATAGATTAATTGGATTATCTTGATATTCAGTTTCCCACCTTTGAGAAATAACAGTTTGAATTACATCACCTTCTCTAACATACTTCTTAACTTTTTTTACAGCATCTAGGAAATTAGATTGTTTATAATTAGATTTAATTTTTGGTTTTGAATTTTTACTAATACTTTTTGATCCATATGGATTTTTTACAGATTTTTTAAGTAATTTTTCAATCATACTTATTTGCTTNAGCGNTTNATTATATACTTTTTTTATATCAACTTTTTCCTTNAGATGAACATTTATTACAATTTTNGCAGATTTATTGATGTTGTCGAAAATTACAACNGAGTCAGTTAGCATAAAGCATGAATCTGGAAAACTTATATCNTTTTCAGGAGTATTTTTTATTTTTTCTATTTGGTTTATTACTTCATAAGAAAAAAACCCAACTAACCCACCATAAAAGCGTGGAAGACCTGGCACGTTAACGGGCTTAAAGTCTTTCATGATTTTTTTGAGTTCNAAGAATATATTCCCTTTTANACTTTGTTGGTTTTTATTCCTAGGTTTAATTTTTATTTTGTTGTTATGAGAAGTAATTATTAATTCAGGATCAAAACCTATAAAGCTATATTGCGCCCATTTCTCAGGNCCTGCTGAGCTTTCCAGAAGGAAACAATGCTCTTTATCTGATATTTTCTTTAGTATTGATAGAGGATTATCATAGTCTAAGTCCACTTCCTTAAATATTGGAATTAGATTACCTTTTCTCGAAAGCTTCCTGAAATTTTCTAAAGTTAAAGAAATCATGTAAATTCAATATATTATTACTGCAAACTTTTGTCAAAGTTTATTTGAGAGTAATAATAGAAATACTCAACTATAAATGAATATAGGAGACTAAATTGAACAGTTCTATTTTTAGAGAATACGACATAAGAGGCATAGCGGATAGTGATCTTTCAGATGAGGTAGTAGGAAACATAGGTTTTTCTTTTGCAAGCATGCTAATTGAAAATGGTTTAAGTACGATTTCCATAGGAAGAGATTGTAGAAAGAGTTCCGAAAGAATTTTTCAAGTTTTGTCAGAGGCATTATTAAAATCAGGAATTAATGTTGTTGATTTAGGAATGATAACAACACCAGTTTTATATTTTTCTTTGTATGGGCTGAAAGTAGATGGAGGTATTATGATCACAGCTAGCCATAACCCATCCGATTATAATGGTTTCAAAGCTGCAATAGGAAAAAATGTTTTGTCATCAGAGCAAATACAAGACTTAAAAGAAAGGATACTTGTCGGCAAATATGTCTCTTTAGAAGCTAGAGGGTCTTTGAATGAATTTGATATCATTCAAGATTATAAAGAAGATATCCTTAAGTCTATAAATATAAAAAGAAGAATTAGAGTAGGGGTAGATTGTGCAAATACACCAATAGGCCTATTTGCAAAAGATATTTTAGTTTCAGCAGGATGTGAGGTTTACGAACTTTTTCCGGAACCAGATGGAGATTTTCCTAACCACCATCCCGATCCATCAGTAAAAGAAAATTTAGTTGATCTAATTAATCTTGTTAGAAAGGAAAGCTTAGATCTGGGAATATCTTTTGATGGTGATGCAGATAGGATTGGTATAGTAGATGAAAAAGGAGACTTTATTTACTCTGATATGGTTCTTCTTTTATTAGCTAGAGCAGTTTTAGCAGAGAGACCTGGTTCAAAAATCATAGGGGAAGTTAAGTGCTCAAAGAATTTATTTGACGATATTCATAATAATGGTGGACTACCAATAATGTGGAAGACTGGACACTCAAATATTAAAAGAAAAATTAAAGAGGAAAGCGCACCACTAGCAGGAGAGTTAAGTGGCCATATCTTCTTTGCAGATAAGCATCATGGTTTTGATGACGCACTTTATGCTGCTTTAAGATTTATTGAAGTAGTTTCTTCACAAAGCAAAGCTTTAAGTTCTATGTTAAGCAATGTACCAAAAATGTACTCAACTCCGGAAATAAGGATTGATTTTCCTGAAAAAGAAAAGTTTCAATTTATTGAAGAGTTTAAGGAGTTAATGAGGAAGGATATTGATAAAGAAGCTAAAGTGATCACAGTCGATGGAATTAGAGTTGAAACTGCAAATGGGTGGGCTTTAGTAAGGGCTTCTAATACTCAGCCAGCTTTAACTATTCGTTTTGAAGCCGACTCTGAATTAAACTTAAATACTCTAAAGAAAGAGATAGAGAAAAAACTTAGAGAGGTATCAAGTCAAATTTGTTTATTTTAGACTGGAAAAACATAACAGGCGTTCATTGTGGGTCCGTAGCAATCAGAAATGTTATTAATTATTTTGGAACAGATTATCCTGAAGAGCTATGTTTTGGGCTGGGAGCCGGTATGGGATTCTTTTATAATAAAAATAATGAGAGTAAACCATCAGAAGTAATACATTTAAGGGCGCCAAACATGGAGCCAATATTTTTTTCAAGTACAGGTAGGGATTATAAGTGGCTTAAGGAAAAAGATTCTAGTATTGCNCATGATAGACTTATTGAAAATATAACAAAAGGTTTTCCAGTCTTTCTTCAAACGGACCTATTTTATTTAAAATATTATAATTCATCGCTTCATTTTCCCGGGCATGTAGTGGTATGTATAGGATATGATAAAAAAAATAAATTATTCTATCTTTCAGATACAAATTTTAAGGAAATTCAGACAGCAAGTTTCTCTCAGTTAAATAATGCTAGAAACTCTAAAGCAGAGCCTTACCCGCTTTCATATAATTATTTTGTTGTCAAAAAATTTACTGCATTTAGAGATCTCAAAGAAAGAGTTGAATTAGCTACATTTAAGAATTCTTTTAATTTCTTAAAAGGGCAAGAATCTGATAGAGGTATCAGTTCAGTTTTTGCTATTTTAGAGTGTGCTAACAATATAAAGAAGTGGAATGAGCTACCTGACAAGAGAGATGTTTTTAAGTTTGCATATCAAATAATTGCTAAACGTGGCTCGAAGGGTGCAGGATTTAGATTTATCTATGAAGACTTCTTAGATTTAGCACAAGTTTATTCTTCGAAGATCAAAAGACTAAATTTAAAGATAGATATGCATGAAATTGCTTTAGGATGGGTGTCTATAGCTTCATTAATGAAGCAAATTTATATCAAAGGCAACAACCTTAATTTAATAAAACTTGAAAATCGTCTTACCGATATCTACTCTAAAGAATTTAACTTTCATATGAAAGTATTAGATGAATTTTCTAATAAGAACTGAATTTTTTAATTTATAGGCAAAAAAAAAGGGGCATTAAGCCCCTTTTAGTTTTACATCATTCCTGGCATTCCGCCGCCCATTCCTGGCATTCCGCCCATACCGCCTGGCATTCCTCCACCAGCACCGCCTCCACCTTCATCTGCTGAAGGTTGTTCAACGATTAATGCTTCTGTGGTTAGAAGCAAAGCAGAAACACTACCAGCATTTTGAATTGCAGATCTGGTAACTTTTGCTGGGTCAACAATTCCAGCAGTTAACATGTCGCAGTAATCAAGAGTAGCAGCATTGAAACCAAAAGAACCTTTTGATTCTTTAATTTTTTCCACAACGA
Source organism: bacterium (assembly GCA_002701925.2). Taxonomy (GTDB): domain Bacteria; phylum Desulfobacterota_D; class UBA1144; order UBA1144; family UBA1144. Next base: position 160,376 of record NZWJ02000020.1, on the reverse strand, counting down.
TAGAACCATCTGCACCTGCATTTTGTGCTATTTCTCTGATTGGTTCTTCTAATGCCCTTCTTATAATATTTACACCAGCATCTTCTTCGTCATCACCAGTTGTAAATTTATCCAGCCCTTTGATAGCTCTAACTAAAGCAACTCCACCACCAGGAACAATACCTTCGTCCACGGCAGCTCTTGTAGCGTTTAGAGCATCTTCAACTCTAGCTTTCTTTTCTTTCATTTCAGCTTCAGTTGCAGCACCAACTAAGATAACAGAAACACCACCAGCCAACTTAGCTAGTCTTTCTTGTAGTTTTTCTCTATCATACTCACCTGCTGCATCTTGTATTTGAGCTTTAATTTGGTTAATTCTGGATGTTATTTCAGATTTTTTACCAGCTCCACCAACTATAGTTGTATTGTCTTTATCAATAACAACTCTTTTTGCAGAACCGCAATGTTGAAGATTAGCTGACTCAAGAGTCATACCTGCTTCTTCCATGATAACAGTACCACCAGTTAAAGTAGCAATATCTTCCAACATGTCTTGTCTTCTGTCACCAAATCCTGGAGCTTTAACAGCAGCAACTTTAAGTGTCCCTCTCATTTTGTTAACAACCAATGTAGCCAAAGCTTCACCCTCAATATCTTCAGCAAGAATTAAAACAGGCTTAGCAGTTTTAGCTACTTCCTCTAATAGTGGAACTAAATCCTTCATGTTAGCAATTTTCTTGCCATACATAAAGATGAAAGGATCTTCTAATTCAACAGTCATCCTTTCAGGCTCTGTAACCAAGTAAGGGCTTAAGTAACCTCTATCAAATTGCATACCTTCAACAATATTAAGTTCTGTTTCTAAGCTCCTTCCTTCTTCAACAGTTATAACACCGTCTTTACCAACTTTTTCCATGGCATCAGAAATAATTTGACCAATCTCTTCTTCCCCGTTAGCAGAAATAGTAGCTACTGATGCAATTTCATCTTTACCTTTAACAGGCTTGGAGTTCTTTCGAATTTCATCAATAACTGCAGAAACTGCTTTGTCTATTCCTCTTTTTAACTTCATTGGATCATGGCCAGCAGCTGTAAGCTTGATACCTTCTCTATAAATAGCTTGTGCCAGAACAGTTGCAGTAGTTGTTCCGTCACCAGCAACATCATTAGTTTTAGAAGCAACTTCTTTAACCATTTGTGCTCCCATATTTTCAAACTTATCTTCTAACTCAATTTCCTTAGCTACAGTTACACCATCTTTAGTGACAACTGGCGCACCAAATGTTTTTTCAATTAAAACATTTCTACCTCTTGGTCCTAGCGTAGCTTTTACAGCATTTGCTAGTTTGTCTACCCCTTCTTTTACTAGAGCTTGGGCTGCTCTTCCAAACATAATATCTTTTGCACTCATTTTTGATTTAACCTCCTAAGTTATTCAATGATTCCTAAAATTTCGTTTTGTGTTAAGAAAACATACTCACCATCACCTAATGAAAGCTCCATGCCACCGTATTTATTAAACAATACAGCATCACCTTCTTTAACATCTAATGGCTGAATAGATCCATCATCAAGAAGTTTTCCAGTGCCTACAGCAGCTACAACACCCTCAGATGGTTTTTCCTGACTAGAACTCTCAGGGATAATTATACCACCCTTTGTTTTCTCTTCGGGACTATTAATTTTTACTAAAACCCTGTCATATAAAGGTTTAATTTTCATATAAAAACCCCCCTTTTTTATACTTAATAATTGTTAGATATATAGAAGATAAGCATGTTACTTGCTTTGTCAAGAAAATATTACTTTCTTTCGTGTATCATTATCAAAGTTAAAGTAGTAAATTGAGCATACTAGATAAATATAATTTAAATGATAATCAATTAGAGGCAGCAAGTCACACAAGTGGTCCGGCCCTCGTTCTCGCTGGTGCAGGTTCTGGTAAAACAAGAATATTGACCTTAAGAATAGTAAATTTAATTAGTTCTGGCCTTGCCAACAGCAACGAGATTTTGGCTCTCACTTTCACAAATAAGGCTGCGCAAGAGATAAAGTTGAGAGTTACAAATATTTTGGGGAAAGAAAATGAATTCCCTTGGATGGGAACATTTCATTCTATTTCTTTTAAGATTCTTCGAATTTTTATAGATGAACTCTATCCTAAGTACAATAGGGGCTTCACTATCTATGACAGTACTGATCAATTGAAGGTTTTAAAGAATGCTATTAAAAAACTTGATTTTGATTCAGATCAGCACAATCCTCGATTAATTAAGGCAATAATTGATAACTTAAAAAATTCTTATTCTTACGGAGAATGGCAAATAGAGGATTCAAATAGAAGAAAAATTATAGAGACCTATCAGCTTCTCTTACAAGAAAATAATTCCATGGATTTCGGTGACTTAATATTGAACCTCTATGAGATTTTGTCTAAGAATCAAAAAATTAAAAATAATCTACAAAAAAAGTTTAAATACATTTTAGTTGATGAATATCAAGATACTAATAAGATTCAATCAAAATTGNTAAGCNTGTTAACTAGTGACAAAAAAAATCTTTTTGCAGTAGGAGANGACAATCAGCTTATATATGGATGGAGAGGAGCTTCTGTNGAAAACATTATAGATTTTGAAGCTCGTTANCCTAACACAAAGATTTATAAACTTGAAGAGAACTANCGGTCAACTCCTCAGATATTAGATGTTGCCAATAATTTAATAGTTAACAATAAGAAAAGAATGGATAAGACATTNTGGACACAAAACAANAATGGACCTTTGGTTGAACTTGTTAGTCAATATAATGATTCAGATGAGGCGAAATTTGTTGCTGAAAAAATAAAAGATTATAAAGATGAATTTAAGCTTAGTGATTTTGCGGTTTTCTATAGGACNAATGCNCAATCAAGAGTATTGGAAGACCAANTAAGAAAAAATAAAATACCATACAAGATTTTTGGAAATATAAGTTTTTATGATAGAGCAGAAATAAAAGATACAGTTTCTTATCTAAGATTAGTTGTTAATCCAGAAGATGAAGTAGCTTTTGATAGGATAATCAATNTNCCTCCAAGGGGAATAGGGGCAAAAACTTTGCAGAAACTCAAAGAATTGAANAATAATGAAAACTTAAATCACCTTGATTTAATTACTAANGCCTTAGAAAGCAAGTTNTTTNCTAAGAAAGTGGANTCCAACATTTCAAGGCTTCAAGNTGGNNTAAAAGTANTTAAAGANAATTTAAAAAAGAACACTTCTATGNCAGAGTCTGTTGAGAGCTTNTTAATTGATATTGGGTATCAAGAATATCTTAACGATGANGACAGNATCGNGAANGTNTCCGAATTTATAAATTTAATAGCAGAATATGAAGAGACTTTTAATANCGGAGATTTATTGGATTTTTTGAATACTCTTTCAATTTCTTCACAAGTAGATTCTCTTGATGGTTATGATGAAAGCGTTACATTGATGACAGTTCATTTAGCAAAGGGTTTAGAATTTCCTTGTGTATTTTTGGTTGGACTGGAGGACCAGCTTTTCCCTCATATACGAACTCACGATAATGGTGATGAAATAGAAGAAGAAAGAAGGCTATGTTATGTGGCAATTACAAGGGCAATTAAAAGGCTACATTTGTCATATTCAGTTTATAGAAAAATATTTGGGCAAACCATGCCATCAAGCAGATCAAGGTTTATNGATGAGATTTCTGACTCTAAGAATTTATTAAGACTAGATAATGAGTTAAATCAGANNGATTTTGATNATGAGTCAAATAAAGTATTTCATTACAGATTTGGGAAAGGCTTTATAGTCGAGNCAAGAGATGATGATCTNGGTGAAGATGTTATTTTGGTNCANTTTGANTCGGGACATAGAAAGAAGGTCTTTATTGATGACCTGGAGGAAGCTTAGTGAACGTAGGTGCTAATTTCTATCACTTTATATTAAAGTCNACAGANNATNCGCTATTTAACAGTAAGTTGATTGATAAAGAAAAAAAGGTAGTAGTATTCTTCACATGTAACCACTGCCCTTANGTTCATGCNTATGAAGAAAGAATTATTACTCTTCAAGAGAAATTTATAGATTCTGTTCAGTTTGTTGGAATAAACTCTAACAATGAAATAACTTATCCCGAGGATAGTTTTGATAAAATGAGGANTAGATACTACGAAAAAAATTATAATTTTCCATATTTNCNTGANGATAGCCAGAAAACNGCTAAAGCATTTAATGCAACGCATACGCCACACTTTTTCTTATTTAATNCCAAGAGAATATTNACCTATAAAGGTAAGCTAGATGATAATTGGGATGATGCATNAAATGTTAAGAAGAATTATCTTAAAGANGCNATAGAGTTAAATGACGATTCTATTTCTATAATAGATACTTTACCAGTAGGGTGCTCAATAAAATGGTAGAAAACAAATATAGAAAAGGGAAGATAATGAAGAAACATTCAAGAATAAAAAACTTAGATAAATTTCTTGAAAAATTTATTGAACCACTAGATTTTGTAAACTTAATTACACCNGGNGCCATTAAAGTAGGCAAAGGTAAAGGCGAGACCTTAAANGTAACTTATGGAAGAGAGATTTTCCAGGGTTTGGGGGATATANTTGTTGGCTGCAAACTNAATGCCACATCAGGAAATTCAAATCAAGAAGTATTTGTTTCTACAAGTAGNCCATTAAAAGTAAAAAAATTAATTNTGNAGATCAATCTAGNTAAGAANTAAACAAACTTAGTTTAAAGCGAAGGTCTTAGATATTTCCTCATNCAGCTCCTTNCAGTTNTNCACTTTAAAATCATTTATCGATATGTTTGTCTTAAGCCCATCATATGTATACATAATCTCNATCGAACTTTTTCCTGGAAACTTNTCAAAAATATCNTTTAAGCTGTTAACTTGATCAGCGGACAAGTTTTTGTTTATATTAATTCTGACTGGNATNGATAAGTCCGTGACNTTTCTGATTGATTCAACNTCATTATANGAGTTAATAATTAANTTTGGAGGNCCATCATCTTTCTCAATTGAACCAGTTAAGATTAGAGGCAAACCCACTTCCAACTTATCTTCGTGTTTTTCATATTCTTTATTAAAAATCAAAGCCTCGATTATATCNTTGGAGTCCTCAAGATTAATGACTCCATATTTATTAGAATTTTTCTTTGACGTTTTGATATCTATTGAAGTTATAAAAGCCGCAATCGTAACNATTGACTTATTTGCTTCACTTTTTGCTTCAGCAATAGACTTATGTTTTATTAAAGAAAGCTGGTCCTTGACTATTTGCAAAGGCTTTAGTTTTATAGANTAACCTAACGTNTCAATNTCGTTTTTNCTTANATGGAATTCAGACCATTCATCANNTGGTTCCAAACTAGGTTCNGAGATTGTTTCTTCTATTGAAAATAGTGTTTCTTGGTTCTTATCTNCATCTTTNCTTTTTTGTCCAACAAAACNAAGNAGTACATTTANATTCTCAAAAAGTGTTGACCTTGTGTGACCAAAAGAATCTAATGAGCCAGATTTTATTAAACTTTCNAGTGTTCTTTTGTTCATCTTCCTTGAATCCATTAAAGATAAGAATTCAAATAAGTTTGTAAATNTCCCTAANTCACTNCTAATNCTTAGAATATTTTGAACAATATTTGTTCCTAAATTTTTGACTGCATTTAANCCAAATCTTATTGAGTTATTTATNGGTGTAAAACCAGATCCACTTTCGTTAATATCAGGAGGTAAAATTTCAATATNCATTTCNTTGCATTCTCTAATATTGGCTATTATTTTCTCTGTTAAATTAATCTCAGTTGACATTAANGCAGACATAAATTCACGTGGGTAATAGGCTTTTAAGTAAGCTGTCTGAAAAGTAATATANGCATATGCAGTGCTATGGCTTTTGTTGAAAGAGTATTCNGCAAACTTTTCCATAGTGTCAAATATCTCTTTAGCAACTTTTTCAGGAATCTTTTTATTTTTAGCTCCAACCATAAACCTTTCATTTTGTGCCGCCATTTCAGAAGCTTTTTTCTTTCCCATCGCTCTTCTTAGCAAGTCAGCATCNCCTAGAGAGAAATCTGCTAAAATAGANGCGGTTTTCATTATTTGCTCTTGGTAAACAAACAGCCCGTGAGTCTCTNGCAAGATTTNNTCAAGTTCTGGAGTTGGGTAGTCAATNTTTTTCTTTCCATTCTTTCTTAGGATATATTCTTCAACCATTCCACTGTCAATTGGCCCCGGCCTATAAAGAGCAAGAAGAGCTACTAAGTCATCAAATTTATCAGCTTTCAGATTTTTAAGAACNTCTTTCATCCCACTTGATTCAATTTGAAAAATTCCTCTTGTTAAACCTTTAGATAGAAGTTTGTATATTTTCGNATTGTTTAAATCTGCAAAGCTAAGCTCTTTGTCTATATCTTTNTTAACAGCCTTTANAAATTCTTTAGCTTTCTTTATTACTGTTAATGTCTTTAANCCTAAAAAATCAAATTTAACAAAACCTAAATCTTCAACTGCATTCATATCAAATTGAGTTACNGTTTCACCCTTTGAACCTNTGTAAAGAGGGATCATTTTNTCTAATGAATCATCTGANATAACTACTCCCGCGGCATGNGTCGANGAATGTCTNACAGAATTTTCTAACTTAACTCCTAAGTCGTAAAGTTCTGTAAATTGTTTTGAGGAATTTATTAGTGTCTTAAATTCTTTTACTTTTTTGTAGCATTCTTTCAGTGAATAAACTTTACCTCTAAATGAGGGAATTAAATTAGTTAATTTATTTACATCTGCAAAGTTGAAACCTAACACCCTTCCTACATCTTTGATAACGGCTTTTGAAGACATAGTTCCAAAAGTTCCAATTTGAGCGACTTTATCGTTTCCATATTTGTTTGTTACATATTTTATTACATCATCTCTACCTTCTCCACAAAAATCAATATCAATATCTGGCATACTAATTCTCTCAGGGTTTAAGAATCTTTCAAATATCAATCCGTGTTTGATAGGGTCTACTTCTGTTATGTCTAGTAAATATGCGATAAGGCTACCAGCGGCACTTCCTCTACCGGGCCCAACTGGTATCTGAGAATTTTTTGCATATCTAATAAAATCTGATACGACAAGAAAGTATCCCTCAAAACCCATGCTTTCTATTATATTTAATTCATGCTGAACTCTTTTTTGATAAACTTGCAATGAACTATTATCAATTAGATTATATTTAAGCTTATCTTCTAAGGCGTTATTAATTAGATTTCCTATATTCTGATTGCCAAAATCTTCATTATTATCAATTTTAGGAAGACGATAATCTGTATTATCAAAATTAACGTTACATCTTTCAGCTATAAGTAAGGAGTTCTCAAGAGACTCCTCATAATTATCAACAGCACCCATCATTTCTTCCCTAGATTTTAAGTAAAATTCGTTTCCATTAAACCTGAATCTTTTTTCCTCTTTAACTAACGAATTAGTTTGTATGCAAAGTAAAGTATCATGTGATTTGAAGCAATCTTTAGTAAGATAGTGACAATCATTAGTAGCTACTACAGGTATTTCTAATTTTTTAGCTATTTCTCTAAGAGTACCATTGACCCTGATCTGTTCTCGTAGAAGGGTGCCCTGTATTTCTATAAAATATCTATCGCCAAGTACGTTTTTATATTCACTAGCAATTTTGATAGCTTCGTCTTTCTTCCCCTTAAGAATATTGAAACAAACCTCACTGTTAAGACAGCCACTCAACACAATTAACCCGGAGCTTTTCTCAAAAAGCATTTTTCTATCTATCCTTGGTTTTCTATAGAACCCTTCAAGGTGACCCTTTGAAACGAGGGAGCATAGATTCTCATAACCCTCCATGTTCATGCACAAAACAGTTAAATGATGCGTTTTATTGTTCTCAGGGTTTTTATTTTTGTGATCTTTAGCTATATAGACTTCGCAACCTAGTATTGGTTTAATCCCCTTCTTTTTTCCGTTTTTATAGAACTCATAAGCACCAAACAAGTTCCCATGATCAGTTAGAGCTACTGAAGTCATACCTTGCTTTTTAACTTCGTCAAATAGCTCATCAAACTTGATTGCGCCATCTAGAAGAGAATATTGTGAATGCAGGTGTAAGTGGACAAAGTCTTTTTTCATTAACCTAATTAATTATAAACAATTTAATAAATTTTTAACATACTGAGAGTATATAATTGATAATTATTTTATTTGATGACAGAATAAATTCATATGTTTAAAAAGGCTAAAGCCTTATTTGAGGCTGTAAAGACAAAATTAACCAAAACCAGCAATGAATTAAGAAGTTCAATTACTTCTGTTTTTAAGCAGAAAGTTGAGGTAGACGATAAGATTCTTGAGGATTTACAAGAGTCTTTAATCCTGGCTGACGTTAGTTTTAATTCTTCCCAGGAAATAATTCAAAATTTTAAAACTAATTTATCTAAATTAGAAACAGATGAAGTTGTAGATTCAGAATTCTATTTAAAATCTTTACAAAAAGAAATATATGAAATCTTAGACAGAGATGACATTTCAATTGCTTTAAATGATGAAGGAGTATCAGTAATTATTGTAAGCGGTGTGAATGGCAGTGGAAAGACAACTACAATAGGCAAGTTGGCTTATCTTCTGGGTAACCAGAATAAGGTCATGGTTGTAGCTGCTGATACATTTCGTGCTGCAGCAATTGAGCAATTAGAGGTTTGGTCTAAAAAGGCTGACGTAGATTTTTTTTCTAATGAGAGCAAAGATCCTGCTAGTGTTGCTTATGCTTCAATCGAATTAGCTAAAAATTCTAATATCGATATTGTTATTATAGATACTGCAGGAAGGCTAGGAAATAATGACAATCTAATGTCAGAATTAGCAAAAATAGAAAAAATTGTGGAAAAACAAGAAAACGTTAAGATAATTGAGAATTTATTAGTACTAGACGGTACATCGGGTCAAAATGCTCTTAGTCAAGTTGAAAAGTTTAAGGCAACTGTGAGCATTACAGGCTTGGTTATAACTAAGTTGGATAGCACTTCAAAAGCTGGTTTTGCAATATCTGCATCCTATGATTACAATTTGCCTATAAAGCTAATTGGAGTAGGTGAAACTTTGGATGATCTACTACCCTTTGATTCCGAGGATTTTTCAAAAGCACTGTTAGGTTTGGATTAATTAAGATGAAAGATAAAGATTATATGGACAGAGCTTTTTCTTTAGCAAAAAAGGGACAAAATGCCACCGGCTCTAATCCCATGGTTGGGGCAGTTCTAGTTAGGAATAATAAGATAATTGGGGAAGGATATCACGAATCCTTCGGTGGTCCCCATGCAGAAGTTAATGCAATAACAAATGCCGAGAGTAAAGGACGCAAAGTTTCTGGTTCAACACTTTATGTAACATTAGAGCCTTGCAGCCATAAGGACAAAAAGACACCCCCATGTACTGATTTGTTAATAAAGAAGAAAATTAAACAAGTAATATTTGGGTCCATAGATCCGAATCCTAAAGTAAATGGGAATTCAATACAAATTTTGAAAAAAAATAAAATTAGAACAAAATATTTGGATAATGAATTGAAAAATTTTAAAATTAACAGAGGTTTTGAAAAACTGATAACCTCGAAATTACCTTTTGTAACTTTAAAGATTTGTATGTCTTTGGACGGAATGATTTTTGATTTAAATTCTAAAAATAACTCTATTGGTGATTCGGATCAACTTCGACATTCTAATGCCCTAAGAAAGGACTTCGAGTCAATCTTAATTGGTGTGGGAACTGTCTTGGTAGATGACCCTAAATTAACATATCGTGGCAAACAAGTTATTACACAACCTAGGCCTATTATTTTGGATTCAAATCTAAGAACTCCAATTGATAGTAATATAGTCAAATTAAGGAATAAACCTTTAATCTTGACTAAAAAAGAACCCAAAAATAGAAAATTTAAGTTATTAGATAGTTCGGGATGCAATCTAGTTAGCATGAAAGAGTTAACCCCTAAAAAAGTTCTTAGACAAATTGGAAAAGCCAATATTAAAAAAGTTTTAATTGAGGGCGGGGGTAAGGTTTTTACTAGCTTTCTGTCATCAAATCTTTGGGATGAATTAGTGATTTATTATTCACCAAAATTCTTAGGAAATTCTGGCATGCTTTTAACAGAACAGCTAAATAAAAACTACTTAATCAAAGATAGGAAATGCACCACTAAAAAAATAGGCGAATCTATAATGTTGGTTTTTACCTGATGAGAGTCGGAATCTATGGAGGCTGTTTTAATCCCATACACTTTGGCCACATGTCTTTAATTGATGAAGTATCTGACAAATTTAATTTGGATAAAGTAATCTTTGTCCCGAATCTAAACCCTTATTATAAAGTACACCGAGAAATAAAATTTGAAGATGTTTCATCAATGATTAGATTGGCAATGAAAGACAATATATTATTTCAAATAAGTGATTTAGAAAGTTCTACTAAAGAGGAACATTTTACTTTTAATACTATAACGGAGTTGCTTGAACAGCATAGCAATGAGAGATTATTTCTTATCGTAGGTAGTGATCAATTTTTACAAATGAAATCATGGTACAAGTTTGATGAAATTAATAAAATAGTTGATGTGATTGTTCCTATCAGGGCTCCATACTTNATAGATTCNGAACAGATNATTTCTACTAAAGAAAATTATTTAAAACTTAAGCTATATAAAGACACAATGTTTTTTAAAAATGANAATAATAAAGTTTTAATTTTTTATGACTTAATAAAAAAGATTGATATTTCGTCCTCNCAGCTGATAGAATATATCAACCTNGGAGATTTTGACAAACTTAAAAAATTCATACCCTTAAGTGTGATAGATTTTATTGTTGAGAATAGACTTTATAAATAATGGAAACTTTAGAACTAGTTAGANTAATTTGNGCGGAACTTGAAGAAAAAAAAGGTGAAGATATTCTNNNGCTGGACGTGCAANATATTTCCTCTTTTGCAGACTACTTTATTATNGTTAGTGCTGACTCNGAAAGGGGTGTTNCTGCATTNGCAAGGAATATCTCNAGAAGTATAAAAAAGAACTATNAATATAACGTCAAGGCAGATGGTTTAAAAGAAGGNCAGTGGGTGATAATAGATTTCAAAGANATATTGATTCATTTTTTCCATAAAGANACAAGAAAATATTATGATATAGAGTCACTTTGGACAGAAGCTAAAAACATATCACTCGTCAGTTGATTTGCCTTTTGGCTTTCTAATAAAGGCAGGTATCTCAAAATGAGCATCATCCCCAAGAGGATGAAGCTCATCNATTTTGCTAACTTCCTCTTCTGTTCCGCTAAGGTCATTATTAATTTCANTNTCATCTTCTTCTAAATTTAAACTTATCTGCTCTACATCTTCTTCTAAAGGAACAGCAGCTTTTCGAATAGAATCTGAGTTGCCATCAATACCAGTNGCAATGACNGTTATTCTAACCTTGTCAGATAAAGTTTCATTAACAACAAGACCGAAAATAAGCTCAACATTAGGGTTTGCTTTTGATTTTATATGACTACATGCATCATTTAGTTCGTCAATTGTAAAATTACTAGATGCTGTAACATTNATTAGTATTCCTGTAGCACCTTCAATAGAGATATCTTCAAGTAGTGGGCTTGTTATAGCATTTTCTGCAGCCTCTACAGCCCTTGATGTCCCTTCTCCTTCTCCAGTACCCATTAGAGCTTTNCCACCACTTTCTTTCATAATTTTTTTAACATCTGCAAAATCTACATTAATAAAACCAGAGCCTACAATTATTTCGGCTATACCTCTAACAGCTTTNGTTAAAACATCATCGGCAGCTTTAAAAGAATCTAGTATTCCAGAAATTTGTTGCACTTCATTAAGTTTATCGTTGGGTATTACAATTAAAGAATCTACTTCATTGGCCAGTTCCTGTATCCCACTTTCAGCTTGTATTAATCTTTTATTCGCTTCAAAAGTAAATGGTTTTGTTACAATTGCTACAGTTAATGCGCCTGCNTCTCTGGCAAGCTTTGCTACTACAGGAGATGCTCCTGTTCCTGTTCCGCCNCCCATNCCAGCTGTAATAAAAACCATATCCGATCCTTGNAANGCTTCCGTTAAGTCGTTTTGATCAGCTTTCGCACACTCATTACCTAAATCAGGATTTCCACCAACGCCTAGACCTTTAGCAATATTCTTNCCTATCTGAATAACAANTTTAGCTTTGGATTTTTGTAANTCTTGAAAGTCAGAGTTTACAGCAATAAACTCTACTCCATCGATATTCTCATTAATCATACTATTAACAGCATTTCCGCCAGCACCACCAACACCCACTACTTTAATTTTAGCNCCTAAGGAATCAAAAAGATTCTCTTTTGGTGTTCCTGCAATTTCTCCGGAAAATTCNAAAGTTGGCATAGTATCTCCCTAGTTCAAAGACTATATGTAGTATTCNACCAAATNCATACTACTATATTTAGTATTATATAATAAAATTAAAGAAAAAGCACTAATTTAAAAAAGATCTGAGAACCANGATTTCATNGAGCTAAAAACCCTTTTAAAGACCTCAGCCTCACGGATTCTTATTTTTTGNCCTTTGCTGGCTATTTCNTTATTAGAGCCCCAAATTAAAAGNCCNACACCNGTNGCACACTCAGGTTTTGAAACAAGNTCTTGTAAGCCAGTTATTTGATTTGGAACACCAAGTCTTACTGGCATATTGAGTATCTTTTGTGCTAGATAGTCAGCTCCTTTGATTGCCATAGACCCACCAGTTATTACACATCCAGCAGGTAGCATATCGTGATACCCTGATCTCATTATCTCTCTTCGAGCCATAGTAAAGATTTCTTCAAGTCTGGGTTCAATTATGTTTGCTAACTCAAGTTGGCTAATTTTCTTNCTGCCAGAGCCCGCAATTTTATCAATTTTTATTTCATCATCAGCATCAACCAGATCAGCTGAAGCTATACCATATCTTTCNTTAATTTCTTTTGCAATTTGTTTAGATGCGCCTAAGCCAAAAGAAATATCATTATCTAAAAAGTCTCCNCCTATTGTNATATTGCTAGTATATTTAATTGCCCCATCCGAGAAAACAGCAATGTCTGTAGTACCGCCACCGCAATCTAGTAATACAACCCCTACGTCTCTTTCATCAGGAGTCAGAACAGCTTCACTTGAAGCAATTTGTTCAAGAACCAAAGATTGAACATCNACTCCAGAATTGTGGACACATTTTACTAAATTTTTTGCTTGTGTTACTTGAGCNGTAACCATATGTATCTTAGCNTCNAATTTAACACCATATAGTCCAACAGGATCTTTTATTTTTCGTTCACCGTCNACAATGAATTCTTGAGGCATTACATGTATTACTTCTCTGTCTGCGGGCTGAGCNCCAGCAGTTGCTGACTCTATAACTCTATCTAAGTCTCTTTTGGTTACTTCTCTATTTCTAAGAGTAATCATTCCATGACCATTTAGACTTCTAATGTGGCCACCTGCAATACCGACAATCACACTTGTGATTTCAGTACCAGCCATTTTCTCTGCATCCTCAATNGCTTTTCTAATTGATTCNACAGTGCTATCAATATTTAATACGATTCCTCTTTGAAGACCTTTGGATGGATATGAGCTAACACCTATAATTTCTACATCACCGGGACCACGAACTTCAGCAACTAGACATAAAATCTTTGTNGTTCCAATATCAAGTCCAACGATTACATTACTCTGAGCCATTTATGCGATTATAATCTTAAAGATTATAATTTACAACCCCCTTTTTGGTATTGCTTATATCAATATANGATTCTTTTTTTCTCNTTTTNTCGCCATCTTCCANTATTATCTTTAAATTAATTATTTTTTNAGTAAAATCATTATTTCCAACATATATTTTTGTTCCATCAGAAGTAAAAATNGTTACCCCTATAATTTCATCGTANGAAATTTCTGAGATTTCNTCNATNTTTAAAACATTTTTTGAGGTNAAAAGATTTAGTATTAAGACACCATTGTTAATATTTGCTTCTAAATCCGANGTGAATATTGGAAAGTTATAGTCAATATATTCTGATACATTTAATATAAGTTNGTTNTCTGAATCAATNTGCCCAATTTTTTTACCTATATGACCAATCATTATTATTTCTTTCTCTTCTACAAGAATCTTTATTTTTGTTAAAGATAATTGCTTAAATTTTATTTTCTTTATGAGCTTTATTGTCATAAGCCTCTTCAGCACATCNTTTTTATTAATCAAAGTAAGGNATGAATTTTTTAATTCTGAAGTTGCAATTATTTCTTCTTTGCTAACATAATGNTTTCCACTAACTTCAATTTCTTTTACGGAGCTTATGATAGGAAAATACAGAAAAATTAGTATTGGTATTAAGATTAAAAGTAATTTTTTTTTCATCTTTATTCATCTATTATTCTTACTTCTGTTGAAAGAACTATTCCCTTTTTGTTTTTAGATTCTTCTTTTATTTTATCNATTAAAGAGACCATATCTTTTATTTTAGCTTCACCTGTGTTTATTATATAGTTGCCATGAAGTTCAGATATCTTCGCCCCGCCTATGCTCATACCTTTTAGNCCTAAATCTTCAATCAATTNTCCTGCTGGGATTTCTTCTGTATTTAGGAAAACACTTCCTACGCTTGGATATTGAACAGGCTGGGTTTGGTTTCTATATTTAATGTACTCTTTAATCTTCTCTTTAACTTCGTTAGGGTNGCCAGTTTTTAATTTAAATTTAGCTTTGGTTACAATATCATCCCTCTTGATAGAGCTTTTTCTATATTCAAATTNAATATCCTTTTTGTTNACTTCCACCTGTTNTCCATNAATNAGAAAAAANACTGACTCTAAATAATCNGATATCGTNCCACCATTTGCACCTGCATTAGTTATAAGNGCTCCNCCNACAGTTCCTGGTATACCCGTTGAGAACTCAAACCCAATTAAGTTTTTTNTTAAAGANCGATTAAGCACAAANNTNAGTGAACANCCACACTCTGCNACTACTTCATTATTGTTAATTGCTAATTNATTAATTTTCTTAGTGCTAACAATTACAGTTTNGGTCAATTTTACNAAAAAACTATTTGAGGCATTACCTGTAATAANAAATTTAATTGAATTTTTATTAAGGAAAGATATGACNTCGATAAATTCNCTTAAGTTATTAGGAAATAGNATTAANGNAGTCTCNGCACCNACTCTCCATGATGAATATAGACTCATATCNAAATTTTCAAAATACTTAATTTTCCTTTCTAAAAGATAAGGACAAAGTTTATTGAGTTTGTTTTTTAATTGNGAGTCCAACATTTCTAATATCACCAGCTCCCATTGTAATTATTGTATAATTTTTTTTAGATATATCGGAAATTATTTTNTTAACTAAGGAATTCTTATTTGAAAAATAAGTAANATCCACCTTGTTTAACTTAATTTTTTTATACAGCANATCCGCATCAATTTTAGTTNTTTCAAATGCTGAATAAATGTCCACCATATATATCTTTTTCCATTTTGAAAGTTCNTCAACAAAATCTTTTAAAAGAATTTTTGTTCTGGAGAATCTGTGGGGCTGAAAAATAAGGACGATATTTTGATNNTCAAAGTTCTTTTCTATAGTTTTTCTTATTGCTTTGATTGCTGCAGGATGNTGGGCGTAGTCATCAATAATAGTCANTTCTTTATTTTTAAGTATTGTTTCAAATCTCCTTCTAGGGGCTAGACATTTTTTAGTATTAGCTCTTAAATCGGAAGAATTGATACCTAGTTCTAAGGCAACGATTATTGAAGCTACAAGGTTGTAAGCGTTATATTCCCCGTATAATTTTGACTTGAATATACCTAGATCNTTNTCTCTCTTATATAACCTNATATCNAAACCTGATTTGTTCTCTATTATTTNGAAAGAATAATCATTTTCTTTAATGTGAAATTGGCCAAATTTGATTAATTTATTNGTNTTTATTGATTTTAAAAGTTTTCTAGTGAGCTTNCAGTCATTATTCACGATTGCTTTCTTTTTTGTTTTCAAAATAAACGTTCTGAATGCTTCCAANAGATTTTTCTGAGTTTTATAAAAATCNAAATGGTCATTATCTATATTCGTAACTACTGAGATATAGCTATTTATTTTATTAAAACTATTATCGCTTTCGTCACCCTCAATAATACATAAATTTGACCCACCAGAATAGAAATTGGAGTTNAATTTNCGATCTAGTGCACCAATGAAAGCTGTTGAGTCATNTCCTGTATTTTTAACTAGAAGGTGTGTCATAGAAGTTGTAGTACTTTTTCCATGACANCCNGATACAGTTATATTTTTCATTTTTTTAGTAAAGAANCCAAGCGCNTCGCCTCTTTTTAATATTTCAATATTCTTATTCTTTGCCTNNAGAATTTCNGGATTATTGCTCTTAATTGCAGAAGAGTAGATAATTAAATTTTGGTCAGTAATATTTTCATTAGAATGTTTATTAAAAAAAANACANCCATTTTTTTTTAGTTTATATATAGACGGATCATTGCCTATATCTGAGCCAGATACTTGATAATTATTTTTTAAAAGAAAAAGAGCAAGTGAGCTCATACCAATTCCACCAATCCCAATAAAGTGAACTTTTAAATTTTTTTTATTTCTCATGATTTGAAAGTATTTCCTTTGCAATTATTTGTGATGACGATAAGTTATATTTTCCATTAAACTTATTAAGATTAGAATTTATTTGTTTTAGTAATTTATCATCGTTGAGTAAGGAATAAATCTTGCTCGTCAATTCTTCTNTTTTGTCATTCTCTTCGTGCAGCAGNCCCATTTTGTTATTTTTTAATTCAAGTGCATTGAGATACTGATGGTTGCTAGTTGAATTCTTTATAGGNATGAAGATACNAGGTAAGTTTAAATTTTGACTCTCGCATATTGTGCTAGCACCTGCTCTGGTTATAAGGATTTTTGATTTCGAATANAATTCATCTAAATTCTTNATNAAATCAAAGACNTNAAAATCAAAAAACCCAAAATCACTTTTTAAGTTTGAGTAGTATTGTTTAATCCGTTTCATGTCTNCTTGACCTGTNTGGTGGACTATNTTNAGCTTTATGTTGGAGCTTTTATAAATATCCTTTTTTTCTTTTAATAGTAAGTTTAATGCTTCGCAAGATATNCTGTTAATTATCTTAGANCCTTGGCTCCCTCCGAGTATTAATATGTCAATATCTTTTTTAGACTTCTTTATTTCAAAGTTCCTGATAGGAAACCCNGTTTTNTAGCATTTCTTNTCAGGGAAGTATTTTTTTGTTTCATCAAAGTTAATAAAAATTTTTTTTGAGAATTTAGATACAATTTTATTCGCAATTCCNGGNACAGAATTNCCTTCAACAATATATATCTTTTTATTCATCATAAAACCG
This sequence comes from bacterium, assembly GCA_002701925.2. Classification (GTDB taxonomy): domain Bacteria; phylum Desulfobacterota_D; class UBA1144; order UBA1144; family UBA1144. The sequence goes on along the minus strand of NZWJ02000020.1, from coordinate 142,910 downwards.
CTGAAACATACTGGTAGAGACACGAATCCACCTGTACTAATTATTATATTTGGCTTAAAGTTGATGATAATTTTTACTGACTCCANTATAGATATAATTAAAAAGAANAAAGCTTTTATTTTTTCAAAGACNGTTTTACCNATAAACCCTAGNGAGTTAATTTGNTAAATTTTTTCTGATTCCTTTATANCGGACATTTTAATATTTGTTTTGTATGCATTAACGAATGCAACNTCAATTTTATCGTCAACTTTGTTAATAGCTTCTGAGATTGCTANAGCAGGGAAAATATGCCCACCAGTTGCCCCTAAAGTTATAAGTACNTTGCTCACTTTCTTCTCTTGTCTAATGCTAATATTAATCCTAACGAAGAAAGAGTAAAGATTAAAGAGCTACCACCGTAACTAATAAGCGGCAACGGAACTCCTTTGGTAGGCATAAGACCAACAGTCACNGATAGATTTATTATTATTTGCATTGAGATAAGTATTAATAATCCNGATAAAAGATTTCTGGAGAACAANTCCTTGCTTCTTTCTAGCATTTTGAANCCACTATAAATTAAAGTACTAAAAAGNACGACTACTNCGAAACTTCCAAGGAAGCCAAGCTCTTCTGCAATAATAGAGAAAATAAAATCGTTATGGCCTTGGGGTAGAAAGAATAATTTCTGTGAGCTGTTTCCTAATCCTACNCCCAGNAATTTACCTTTTGCAAAAGATACAAATGATTGAATTATTTGGTAGCCTGAACCTTGAGGATCATTATATGGATCTAGAAAAGAGAAGACCCTTTGCATTCTGTATGGGGCTATGTAGATTAANCTTAAAAAAGCAGAAGTAAGAAAAATAAAAATTCCAATAATATGACTAATTTTCGCTCCTGCCATTATAATCATTGCGAATATTGTCATACAAATTAGCACCGTATTTCCAAAGTCTGGTTGAATAAGTAGGAGTATTATGTATGGTAAGCAAGGTAAAAAGGTTGAAATAACTCCTATTTTCAACTCTGTAATTCTTTTATTTTTAATGCTTAAATGCTGAGCAATAAAGATTAATAGCATATATTTAGAAATTTCTATTGGTTGAATAGAGAAGAAGATTAAATCTATCCACCTAGTTGCACCACCAGATTTTCTACCTAATGTAGGCACAAAAACCAAGATTAACAAAATAATCCCGATTAAATAAAACAATTTATACCTTTTCTCTAGTAGTCCAATATTAAGCTTAGATGAAATAAGGAGCATGGAGAAGCCTGCACAAAGAAAGAAAGCTTGTCTCTTTAAGTAATAGAAAGAGTCCCCATAATTTTCCATTGCATTAACCGAGCTAGAGCTGAAAACCATAATTAAACCAAAAACAGACAATATTATTGTTGTAATGATAAATATAGTTCTAGGTCCGATTCTATTAAACAACTCTTTTAACATATTCTTTAAATTTCTCTCCTCTTTCAGCAAATGATTTAAATTGATCAAAACTTGAAGTACCAGGGCTAAAAAGTAATACTTGGCTTCTTAATTTATTCTTAGTAGCAACTTTTACTGCGTCAGAAAGATTAACAGCCAGAATCATTTTATTTTTTTTAAATAACTTAGCAAGTTCAAATTTATTTTCTCCATAGAGAACAAGAAGCTTCACTTTTTTATTTACTAGAGGCAGTAGAGAATTATATTTTAATTCCTTGTCTTTTCCTCCCATTATTAACACTAGGTCCTTCTGAATACTTTTTAAAGCCACCTCGGTTGCCAAAGGAGAAGTTGACTTAGAATCATTAATTATCGTACCCCTTCTATTAACTGTCTCTAGTCGATGATCAGGAGAAGAAAAATTTTCCAAAAAGGAAATTTGTTTTTTTGTGATTTTTTGAAANATCTCAAAAATNTTTAATGCAAATAANATATTCNTAAGATTATGCTGTCCTAGTAANTTTATTTTTGAACTTTCAACACTCAAATATNCGTTAATTAAAATTTTATCTTTAATTAATTTAATATTTATATTTTTGTATGGATTATGATGTCTGGGCAATGGTTTTTGCCTAAGTTTCGATAGAATTTTATCTGCATATATAAAGTGACAATTCTCATCTTGATTTTTAATAATATTCATTTTTGAGCTTACATATTCTTNNATATCAAAGTGATGATCTAAGTGATTCTCAGAAATATTTAATATTGCTGAGACTGACGGNCTGAANGANNTTCCAATGAACTGAAGNTGGAAGCTACTTGTTTCCAATAAAATTATATCGTAATCATTTTGTTTATTAACGGCTTTGATCAGTGGCGTCCCNATNTTCCCACCAGTGAAGACNCTTAANCCAGAACTTTCTAATAAGCCTGATGTTAAAAGTGTAGTTGTTGTTTTGCCATTTGTTCCTGTAATAGCNACTATCGGCTTAGAAATAAATCTAGANGCAAACTCAATTTCGCTAATTACTGTCTTTTTAAGNTTAATTGCTTCTCTTATATTCGAGTTTCTCAATCCGACTCCAGGGGAAACAACTATTTCGGTACATTTTTTTAGATAATTGNAAAAACTTTCGTTTTTATTAATTTTATCGTCAAAAGTTAAGAAAGGGATNCTTCTCCTTTTACAGAATTTAACAAGTTCCGTCCCTGTTTTACCTAATCCATATATAAGAACNTTTTTCATTTTATCTAATTTTTAATGANGCGATTGCAATCAAAGCAAAAATAATTGATACAATCCAAAACCTGACTACAATTTTTGATTCTGGNATCCCTANCTGTTCAAAATGATGATGNAATGGAGCCATTTTGAAAANCCTTTTTTTNAAGANTCTGAATGATAAGATTTGTATTATCACGGATAAAGCTTCTAGAACAAANATACCTCCTGAGATTAATAGCAAAGCTTCTTGCTTNATNANTATTGAAACTATCCCAATNGTAGCACCTAATGGAATTGAGCCTACNTCCCCCATAAAAATTTGTGCAGGGTTCGAATTAAACCATAGGAAACCAAGNAATGANCCNAAAAGGCAAGAAAGAAGTATAGTTAATTCAGCAACATNTACTANATATGGCAAGTATAGATAAGATGTGTATATNGCATTTCCNGCGATATAAGTAAGCAAAGTTATGGCTCCTATTGTGCTAAGAATAGAACCAGTAGCTAGACCATCTAGACCATCTGTTANGTTAACNGCATTAGCAGANCCCAATATAATTAAAAAGCACANGATATAGTAATAAGGACCAAGATTAAATATTTCTTTTGTAAAAGGGAGGCTGATGCTAGTAATATTATAAACTTCATTNAAGTAACTAAATCCANCTAGNTTCTTAATAAAGAAAAGAATTACTATAAGAGTTGCTACTGTCTGCATTGTTAGTTTTTTTACTATTGATAAGCCCTTACCAGTCTTTAATTTAACTAAGTCATCGNTAAAGCCACAAATTGCAAAAATACAATATGAAATAAGAACTAATAGAAAATTAGAATTATTAAAATTACCAAATAAGATTGAACTTATTATGATACTTAAGGCAATCACAATCCCACCCATATTTGGCGTACCCTTCTTAATCTTATGAGCTTCTAAATAGTTGCTTATGTTTTCTTTAAAATTACTCTTTTCCGTAAGTCTTATAAATCTAGGGGTTACAAAAATTACTATAAAAAAAGACAAGATTCCTGCAAGAAGCGCCCTGAAAGTTATATATTGAAATATATTAAAGAAGGCATTCTGATCTGTAAAAAAAGTAAAAAAAGAATAAAACATTAATTATTAAGAGAATCAAAAATTTTTTCCATTCTCATCCCCCTTGAACCTTTAACAAGAATAACAGTGTTAGTAGTAGAATCTAAGTTTATATATTTCTTAATTTCCGAATGATTTTTTAGTTTTCCGTAAACTACCCCCTTGTTTATTTTCTTAGCGTAATTCTCCGCTTTATCTCCAAAAGAATAAAGTTCGCTAAACCCATTTATTGCCAAATGATTACCAATTTTAATATGCTCTTCCTCTGAAATCTTTCCAAGTTCTAACATATCTCCAAGTATTGCTATCTTCTTTTTGGATTGAAATATTTTACTTGTCATTTCTATTGCTTTTTGCATCGAATCTGGATTTGCATTATATGTGTCATTTATAATCACATTTTTATTCTTTAGTTCAATAATCTTGAACCTATTCTTTATCCCTTCAAAACTCTCAATTCCTGCAGCTACCGTTTCAAGGTCTACACCAGCCTCTATAGCTAGTGATGCAGAGCAAAGAGAATTATAAATATTATTTATTCCAGGAGCTTTTAGTGTTATCTGAACTTGTTTTTTGTCATAGCACATAGAGAATGAAGAAAAATCCGAAGAGATTTTTCTTGCCATGACTTCTGCATCATTAGTAATGCCAAAGCTTATTTTTTTCGAGTTAAGGTGATTAAATCGCGGTCTAATTAAATCATCATCGAAATTAAAGCAAAAGACAGAATCAGAATCAAAGAAGTGATATATATTTGATTTTTCTTCTAGAATACTTTCTTTATTAATTAGTTTCTCAGTATGGCCATTGCCAATATTGGTAATAGTTGCATATGAAGGTCTAGCAATTTGAGCCAAGTTAAAAATTTCTCCTTCTGAGTTAGTACCCATCTCGAGAATTAAGATTTCATGAGATTCTTCAAGACGAAATATTGTTAGTGGAACACCTATTTGATTATTCAGGTTCCCTATGTTTGATAGAACTTTGTATCTTTTCGATAGAATACAATTTAGAATCTCTTTCGTTGATGTTTTACCATTTGTTCCAGTTATTCCAAAAACTTTTAACTTTTTAAAGTTTTTAATTATATATGCTGCAAATTCTTGAATGAACTTTAAGGTGGAATCCACGACAATCTCTTTGCTGCAACCAATTTGGCTATGTGTAATAAAATATTCAGCACCATTTTCTAATGCTTCCTCTACAAATTTATCGCCACTAAAATTTTCTCCATCTAAGGCAATGAATAAATCCCCATCGTTTATCGTCCTCGAATCTGTTGAGATTTTATTGAATGAATCTAATTTTATATTAGGATCTCTATAGACTAGCCCATCATATTGGTCAATAAAATTTTCTATTAATAAATTAACTAGCATACTCTTTCAACGCCTCCTTAGCTTCTTCCAAATCCGAGAAAGTTTTTCTCTTGCCATCTATTTCTTGATAGTTTTCATGACCTTTGCCCGCAATTAATAAAACACAATTGTAATTCAAATTTTTAATAGAAGACCTAATAGCTTCTCTTCTGTTGATGATAATAGCTTTTTCTCCTTTCTTCTTAAACCCACCCAATATATCCTCAATAATTTTTAATGGATCCTCAAATCTAGGATTATCAGAAGTTAATATTACTTTGTCAGCGAATTCTTCTGCAATCGCACCCATTGTTTTTCTTTTGCCTTTATCTCTATTTCCTCCACAACCAAAAACTACAAAAAGTTTTTTATTGTTAAAGTTTTCTTTTAGAGAAATAAGTGATTTCTTTAGTGCATCAGGTGTATGTGCATAGTCGATAAATATATTAAGATTATTATTTTTGATTTTTTCAAGTCGACCTGGGGCACCTCTGAAAGCTTCTATGCCTTTTATAATTTTCTCTACATTTAACCCTTTAGTTAAAGAGTAGGAGAAAGCCGCCAGGATATTTTGAAAGTTATATTCTCCAAATAGCGAAGTCTTAATAAAATATGTCTTTCTTTTGTTTTCTATTTCTAAGAGGAATTTACTATTTAATTTGTAATTATTTTTTAAATAAAAATCTGCATTTTTATTTCTTAATGAATATGTAATAACCTTTATATTCTTGTTTATTAGTTTTAGAAGTTTTAATCCATATTTGTCATCCATATTAATTACTGCAATTTTATTTTTAGATTTACTAAACCTCAAATGATTCATAAATAATTTTGATTTACAATTAAAATATTCATTAAAGTTTTTATGAAAATCCAAGTGATCTCTAGACATATTAGTAAATATTGCGGAGTTTATATTGATACATTCTATTCGTGACATTGCGAGAGAATGAGAAGACACTTCCAAGAAAACATTTTTTATATTTTTTTTCACCATTTTACTCATCGTTTCGTTTAATTCATATGTGTCAGGTGTTGTAAGAGAAGATAAGCTTTTAGTTTTTGAGTAGCTTGTCTCTATTGTCCCAATTAATCCTGGGCTTTCTTTTCTCCAAATCTTCTTTAACAAGAAAGAAACAGAGGTTTTTCCATTTGTTCCAGTTATGCCGCATACATCTAGTTTGTCAGACGGATTAAGAAAGTATTTTGTACATGAGTTTGCAAAAGCTTTTCTAGTATCACTAACTAAGTAAGTATTAATTTTTTTGTCAATCTTTTTAAAGTCTTCTTTGTTCTCACTTATTAGATTTGTTGCTCCATTTTTAATTGCATCTTGTATATACAAGTTTCCATTTTGTGTCTCTCCGTTAATTATGAAAAAAGCACCATTTTTTTTAATTTTTTTAGAATTGTTACTTAAGTTTGTAAATTTTTTCGATATTTGATTATTCTTTATTCTTTTCACAGAATTATATTCCTGGTTCTAAAAATACTTTGATTTCTTGATTAGACTTATATTTGTTTCCAGGGTTTGGAGTTTGTTCTTTAACGTAGCCATTACCATTAATCTTTATTTTAAGGTTATTTTCCTCTGCAATTCTGATAACATCCCTTTTGGCTTTACCAATAAAAGAAGGGACATCTCTCAATGAAACAACTTCATTAATTCTATTTTCATCAATCATGATCTTTTCTATGGTTTCTTTAAAAACTGGAGCAGCCCATCTTCCACCATAGGCTCTTTCTCCTTTTGGATAGTCTATTGTTATAACGCTAACGAGTTGAGGGTTATCTGTGGGGGCAAAACCGATAAAGGAAACAATAAATCTTTTTTTATCATAACCTCCCTTGATAGCAAATTGACCAGTACCCGTTTTACCAGCAACGCTAACTCCTTCTATCTTGGCCTTGAATCCTCCACCATCTTCTACAACAGTCCTTAGTAGCTTTTTCATCTCCTTACTAGTAGCAAAAGAAAGTACCCTTTTTTTAGCCGGATTTTTTTTAATAAAACTAACTTTATTGTTAGGGTCAGTGATGGACTTTACGATATAAGGCTCAACAATAACTCCTCCATTAGCAATCGCAGATAAAGCTTTTGCTAACTGTATAGATGTAACAGAGATCCCTTGACCAAAACTAATGTTCGCAGCCTTAATATCGCTCCATTTTTTAGGGTTTGAGAGTAATCCTGAAGCCTCACCGGGTAACTGTATTTTGGTTAGCTCCCCAAAGCCAAAGTTTTTTAAGTAGTCATAGTATTTTTCCCTAGACATTAACTCTATTATTTTTGATGCACCAATATTACTTGAAAACTTGAGGACTTCTGAAATATTAAGCCTTCCTTTTTTGTTTACGTCATGAATGATATATCTTCCAATTCTTCGTTTACCATTTTCACAATCTATTATTGTATTGTTATCTATTACTTTTTCATTTATCGCAGAAGCAACAAGGAAACTTTTCATAACCGATCCGGGCTCGAAAGTATTCCAGGCAGGAAGATTTCTTTTAATGCCGACATCCTTATATTTTTGATATTTGTTTGGATCGAAGAAAGGGTAACTACTCATGGCGTATATTTCACCAGTGTTAGGATTCATAATTACTCCATAACCCCTTAAAGCTTTAGATTTTTTAACTGCTGCCTCAATTTCTTTCTCTAAAATAAATTGGTATTTTGTTTTAATTGTTAGAGTTATATTGGAACCATTGTTGGGCTCATTTAAGGCGTTAAAGCTATCAGTAATAATTTGTCCTTTTCCGTCTTTAGTAAGAGTTATTGTTTTCTTTCCGCCTGTGAGTTGTTTATTAAATTTAAACTCTAGTCCCTCCATTCCTTCTTGATCTAAGTTCGTATGACCTAAGACTTGTCCAGCAAGATAGCCAAAAGGATATACCCTTTTATATTCCATTTTGATTGAAACATGAGGAAGATTAAGATCAGAAATTGCCTTACCCTCATCGTGGCTTGCAAGTCTTTTTATCCATACAAAGTATTTTCTCTTATTTAATTTTTTTAAAATCTCAGCTTCTGGTATAGATAATGTTTTAGAAATAATTTTTGCATAATATGATTTATCTTTTATGCCACGAGGATTTAAATGAATAGAAGGGTACGCAACACTAACTGCTAGCACTTCACCATTTGCATCCCTAATTTCACCTCTATTGCCTAAAAGTTGAAAGGGGTTTGTTCTAACCTTCGAGAATTTTAGTGGCTGCTCATTGTCTATCAACTGAAGATTAAAAACTTTAATACTAATTAATGCTAAAAGTAAAAAAATNGAGAATTTAATTAAGTTCAATCTTTTTTTNAATTCCGTGTCTTTCTCTTTGAACTTATTTATAAAATTATTCATTGTTTATCTTTATTAAATCCTGCTGATTTGGAAATTTCATACCATTATTTCTTGCGATTGACTCGATTCGTTNGTGGGATTTAAGGTATAAAGCTTCACTCCTAAGTCTTTGATTCTCCAGCAAAGTTTTTGTTCGAGTTAAATTAGATTTTGTTAGCTTGTAACCCACTTTAGTTTTAAATGTTTTTAAAGAAATAATAGATATTAATAAAATAAGNGAGATTNTNAGAATGCTGAAAGGCTTACTNAATGTTTTAATTGACGAGATAATCTTTGTCTTGTTTCTNGCTAGCAATAAGGATTCTCNTTTTTTCATATTGNCATACCTACTCTCATTTTNGCACTTCTTGANCTTGGATTCTCGGNCACTTCTTCTTNTGAAGGACTTATGGGTTTCCTGGTTATAATTTTTAAGGTCTTTTCTTTCTCGCAGTCACAAATCATTTTTGANGGAGGGCAGATGCACTCTGATTCGCANAGCTTAAAAAATCTTTTAACAATCCTATCTTCTAAAGAGTGAAAAGTGATTATNATNAATCTGGCCCCNTTTTTAAGGACTTTAATGCTATTAACTAAAAATTCTGACAATGCAGGGAGCTCATCATTAACAGCTATTCTTAAAGCTTGGAAAGTTCTAGTTGANGGGTTTATGTTTGATATATTCTTATTTATTTTCTCAATTATATTTGAGAGCTCAATACTATTTTTTATTTCTTTTTTATTTCTTTCGCGAGCTATCTCTGAAGCAATTTTGTAATGGTTTNTTTCCTCCCCAAAATCTTTTAATAATTCGGAAAGTTTTGTGACNGAGAAAGTGTTAACAATTTCATGCGCTGTTAGCTTTTGATTNAAATTAATTCTCATATCTAGTTTAGAATCATCATTAAANCTAAAACCTCTTTTAGAATTTAAGATTTGATAAGTNGATAANCCAAGGTCAACAATTATCCCATCAACTTTTTCGCTTATTAGCTCATGAATATTTTTAAAATTTCCACATATAAATTCAATTTTNTGATCNTANTTAGAAAGCCTTTTNTTTGCAATCTCAATGGATTCCATNTCATTATCTATACATATTATTTTTTTNAAGTTTGAATTTATTTCNAGTATTCCCAAAGAATGTCCACCCATTCCAAGGGTGGCATCTACATATACTCCATCATCTTTTATTAATAAGCTTTNAATGGCTTCATCTTTCATCACAGTATAGTGATAGTTAGATTGCATCAATCACCTCTCTACTTTTTTGGAATTTTTTAAAACCCGTTTTAGANACTTTTGACCATGATTTTTCAGACCAAATTTCAAATCTTGCTAACATACCAACAAAAACNACCGTTTTAGTTATTTTTAAGCTTTTTCTGAAAATATTAGGAATCATTATTCTGCCTTCCGAGTCAATATCACATTCATTAGCGCTACCTATGAGGTAACGTTCAAACTCTACTGTGTCTTTTTTAAATTGAGGTAACTCTGAAATCTTAGATTCAAGCCTTTCCCATTCAGGTAGAGGATAGCAAATTAAGGAGTTTTCAAATGCTGATACAATCACTACATTCGTTTTGTATTTTACATCTAGATTATCTCTAAATTTAGAAGGAATGCTAACCCTTCCAGAATCTGAAATTTTATGTAAAAATTGACCTCTAAACATACTATCTACCAAAATCTGCCATAAAATGACAAATTATGCCTTATATGGAATTTTATTAAATTTACAAACAAAGTCAATAGATAGGTTAGAATTAGATTAAATGGCAAATATTCATATAGTTCTTAAAGAAAAGAGTAAAATTGTTCTATTTCATTTTCTTTATTCTCTCCACCAGCACTTGGGATGGCCTAGGTCTAATAGTAAAAAACCAGAGGAAATTACTATATTTACTACTGACGACTTGATTGTTGAAAATAAAATCATATTAAATAGTATCAAGAAGATTGTTTTGTTTGATTTCTTGGAAAAAAACTAACTATTCGCTTCTTTTTCTTTAAGGACTAGGTTCTTGAATCCCGTGATACTTCCTACGAGGGCCTTTCTAAGTCCGCCAAAAACATCCTTTTGTTGAAATAATTTAGCAGAATCAGAATCAATCTTAGATATTTCTATAGCTATATCCTCTTCCTCGGTAATATCTTTTGATATACAGAGTTCAACACATTCTTTCCAAGATTGTAGTTGTTTCGAGTGCTTTCTTAGTAGCTCTAAAGCCCCAGGCCTTATGGCGTGGTGTGCAAAAGCCAACTTTTCTGGATTTAACTCTATCATTTTATTTATTGATGTAATACCCGACTCGATTCTATAGGGATGTGGAGCTGTTGGTACCATAGCATTGTCTAGGCTTGGGATAACCATCCCAACGGAATCGCCACAAAACATTATTTTTTTATTCTCTAACATAAAACTAAAATGGTGACTCGCATGTCCAGGAGTCTCAATCCAATTGAATTCTAATTCATTAACTTTTATATGAAAAGTATCTTCGTGTATTGGAATTAAACATTCTTCTTTGACTGGTAGAGGTTTTTCGTACATCTCTGCAACCCAGCCTAGAGTGTCTAAAGATGATTGCCACAAGACTTTTTCTGGATCTATCAAATGCGGCGCCCCTCTCCTGTGAACAACCACTTGTGTGTTAGGAAAATTCTCCAAGAGCGTACCAAGACCTCCTGAATGGTCAAGATGAATATGAGTTAGAAAAACATACTTAAGGTTGTCACGATTAACATTCATGATTTTAAGTTGTCTTTCAAGCTCTTTGATTCCACACGTTGGCCCAACATCAACTATTATAAAATCTTTGTTTGATTTTATTAGGTATGGAGCAATAAATTCCTTCTCATTATCAACTTCAAGGTCGAGTTGCCATATAATTTCATCTAACTGTCTTATATTTTTTTCCATAAGAATAATTTATAATTTCCCTGNGTATTTTATATACTTTTAAGCCCAAGTAAAGGGGAGGGTAATATACTAAATTTTTTTTCTTCAACTATTAACGTAGGGATTATTACCTCATTAAGTAGATTNCTTGGCTATATACGGGACTTGTTNATTGCCTTCTTTTTTGGNGCTAATTTTGAAACAGACGCNTTTTATGTAGCATTTAGAATACCAAACTTATTTAGAAGACTTTTGGCNGAAGGCACTCTAAGCTCAACNCTGGTCCCTTTTTTTACTGAAGCTAATAAGNCTANTGATAAAACTTTATTTAAAGAACTNAGGAACCATATTTTTACGATAGTATTCGTTTTATTGTTTTTTACCACGCTNGTTTTTTATTTTTTTTCAGAGGAGATTATTCTATTNTTTGCTTTTGGGTTTGATTCAGAATCAAGAACTTTATCCGCGGATCTTTTAAAGCGGATGGCGCCATTTNTATTTTTAATATCTCTATCNGCNCTNAANATGGGGCTACTTAACTCTTTGAAGAAATTTAATCCCCCGGCTTTCTCNCCTGTTTTTATGAATATAGGAATAATTGCAACAATTCTATCTTCTTATTGGTTCTTTTCGCTAGATATTTACGTTTTATCATATGCAGTNCTCTTTGGAGCNTTGCTTCAATATATTTTTCAGGTTCCTTTTATACTTAAAAATAATCTTGGCTACACNTTCGATTTCAAGAAATCAATAAACTCNAAGACATNATTAATTNTTAAAGTTATTTTTCCTCAAGTCTTTGGTTTAGCNATATATAATCTTAACATTTTAATTAATACTCAATTTGCATCTTTTTTAGANAAAGGTTCAATTACNTATCTTTATTTAGCNGAGAGACTAATTGAATTCCCTTTAGGNATTTTCGCTGTTTCAATAGCTACTATNTCCNTNCCTGATTTTGCAAATTTNTATATGGATAAGAAGTTNGAAAAATTCACTAGTTTAATAAATGANAAAATGAAATTTTTATTTTATTTAACTATACCNTTTGCTACCTTCTTTGTAATTNCCGGTGAAAGTATTTGCAATGTTCTTTATGCTCGCGGNGAATTTAATAATTNAGACGCTTACNTAACATATCAAGCATTGTTGGCTTACTCGTTTGGNTTAGTATTTGTAGCTGGAGTAAGGCTACTAACTCAAGCCTTTTATGCAATGAAGAATACCAAGACCCCNGTCTCCTTTGCAGCNATAAATTTGTTGATTAATTTAATCTTGTGCTATGTTTTAGGTTTTTACTTCAATNTAGGCTTTTTTGGACTAGCTTTNGCTTCTTCAATCTCNTCACTTTTCTTATTCTTATTTCTTTTTGTTGGATTACGCAATATTTTTAAAGAGCTTCAAACNTATAANCTCATTCTATTCTTTTTAATTATTCTTATTATTTCAATAATCTCNATAACTTTTTCATCTTGGTTGGTAAGCATGATCTCACCGATCTCAGGNAATTTAATTTCACTAGTTTTAACAATNATTTTCTCNGNTATTGTTTTCTTAATCATATCTAAATTGCTTAAAATTAAAGAACTAAAAATGATATTTAATTAAATTATCATTGTACATATTTTTATTTTTGCATTAACCTTAAATTTATGAAGGTTTTAATAATAAATGGTCCAAATTTAAATATGCTTGGACAAAGAGAAGAAGATTTATATGGGCAGCTAACTCTCGAGGAAATCAACGCGCTAATTATAAAGAAAGCNGAGTCAATTAGNGTAGAAGTAGAGTTNTTTCAGTCTAATGAAGAAGGAAGAATCGTGTCAACTATACAAGAGTCAGCAAANGTTTTTGACTATATTATTATTAATCCTGCTGCATTTACACATACTAGTATAGCAATAAGAGACGCTTTNCTGTCAGTGAAATCCAAATTTATTGAAGTACATCTTTCTAATATATTTAGTAGGGAAGATTTTAGGCAGAATTCATTTGTTTCTTCAATAGCCTTAGGCGTTATTTCTGGATTCGGNCATGAAGGCTATTTAATGGCNCTAGATGCTTTAAATAATATNGAAAAATAATTATAGATGAGTTATTTCTGGAACCTCAAAAGGCCAAATAAAGAGAAAGTTGATTTTCTGTCAGCAGAATTGAGTATTTCTAAAATACTATCTGAGCTGCTTGTTAGNAGAGATGTGATTAATAAAGATGATGCTTCACTTTTCTTTAATCCGTCGCTAGATAAATTACCAAGNCCTTTTCTTATGAAAGGNATGGAGGCCACAACGAATCGACTAATCAAGGCTATAGANAGTGGGGAGAAGATTGTTATNTATGGGGACTTTGATTGCGATGGAATTACTTCAACTACAATTCTTTATAATTTTTTAAGCTCGATAGAGGCTAGTGTATCTTTTTATATTCCCGAAAGAATCAAGGAAGGGTATGGAATGAACTTTGATTCTATAAAAGGCTTGGCTGATAATGGCGCAACATTAATTCTATCTACAGATTGTGGCATCTCAGAAAATGTATTGATAGATAAGTGTAAAACCCTTGATTTAGATTTCATTATCACAGATCATCACACTGTTCCCAACGATATACCAAACGCTTTTTCAATCGTTAATCCTAAGCAACTAGATTGCGAATACCCATTTAAGGAAATTTGCGCAGCTGGTGTTGCATTTAATTTAATAATGGCCCTTAGATATAAACTTAGAGAGATAGGATATTTTGAATTTATTAAGGAGCCAAACCTAGCAAGAGACCTAGATTTAGTAGCCGTTGGGACTATTGCAGACAGTATGCCAATAGTAGGAGTTAATAGGATATTTGTTTATAACGGATTGAAAGAGATACCTGTATCTAACAAGAAAGGACTCCTAGCATTGTTAAAGAAAAATAAAAAGAATTATTCAACACGAGATGTTTCTTTTGAAATTGCTCCAAAAATAAATGCTACTGGAAGGGTCGGAAGTGCATCTAATGCAGTGAAGCTTTTGATAGAGAAGGAAGACAGCAAGATTGAATCGCTTCTTGCTATTATTGAACAAGATAATTCCAAAAGAAGAGTAATACAGGAAAAAGTTACATCAGAAGCCTTGATCTTGGCCGAAAAGGTACTTAGCGAGAAGCCAGAAAAGGCTTCCTTGGTCCTTTATTCTGAAGATTGGCATCCAGGAGTAATAGGAATTGTTGCTTCTAGGATTGTTGAGAAATATAATAGACCCTGTGCAATTATTTCTATAAAAGATGAGATAGGAAAAGGAAGCCTTAGAACAGCAAACAACATAAATCTTTTTACTATACTAGAGAATTGCGCAACTTCCTTAATGCAATTTGGAGGTCATTCTGGTGCTGCAGGACTGACAATAAGCATTGATAAAATTGAAATTTTTCAAGAGACTTTCGAGGATTCAGTGAAAGAGTATGATTGCTCCTTCGAGGAAAGATTAGAGGTTGATGCAGAGATTAACCTGGGCGATATAGACACTAAATTTTTAAATGAGATAAAGAGAATGGAGCCTTTTGGGAAAGGTAATCCAAACCCACTTTTTGTTACTAATAAAGTGGTAGTTAAAAGTAAAAAAATATTAAAGGATAAGCATCTGGAGCTCACTATCAGTAAAGATGGGGCTACAAAGAGGGCATTATGGTTTAATTATAGAGAGAATGTAGCACTAAACACCGAGATAGATTTGGTTTATTCGATTCAAAGAGATACTTATAATGGTTCTACAAGTATTACATTATTTGTTCAGGACTTGAGAGTAGCTTGACAAGAAAGATTTTAAGTTAAATAATCTCATAAAAAAGAGGTAGTTTATGAGCATTTTTAAAACACTAGGTATTTTTGTAGCAGTTCTTTTTATAAGCTCTACATTTTTTTCATATGCAAAAGAAGTTCAAGAAACTGATTATTCTTCAGATGAGGTTTCTACAAAGACAGAAGAAGTAAAAGCTAAAGAAGTTAAGAAGTTTGACTATAATAAAACTTATGGACCCTCACCTGTCTTTACAATTGGCGGAGGTTTCTCAGCTAGCCCAGGCGGTTGGGCAGTTTCCACAAGACTAGATTTACCTTTTAAAGATGATTTATATATTGGGCCTGTTGTTCAATACGCTGATGGCGACGATGAAACATTAATGGGTGTTACAGGAAACATAAAGAAGATACTACCAAGCACAGATGCTAAAGTCGTCCCTTCTGTGGAGGCTGGCTTGGGTGTTTTAGTTGATGATAAAAAAAATGACAATGATGATAATAGCTCCTCACTTCTAACTGTATTAGGGGCAGGATTTGACTATATCTTATCTGATAATTTAAGTGTTGGTGCCCATGCATATTTGAACAATAGTTTTGACATGGACCATAAAGAATTTTTCTTTACGGCACTAGTAGGGCTAAATATTAGACTATATTAATTTATTAGCCTTAGGCTAACAAAATGGCTAGTTCCAATTCAAACAACATAATTATTTTAGGCTCTGGATCCACAGGAGGGTTTTTAGCAGAAGAATTATCTTCAGAAAACAATGTAATTTTAATTGATAAAGATATAAATAAAATAAATCAGATAAAGAGCAAGAATAAACTAGATATTATGACAATCTCTGGGGATGCAGCGGATTTAAACTTATTTGAAGAAATCGACTTAAAGACTATAAATTTTTTCATTGCATGTACTAATGATGACAAATTAAATCTTTTAACTGCAATGTATTTTGAGAAGATTCCAGGAATTCAAACTCTCATAGTTTTAAAAAACAATAAATATAAGGACTACCCTGGAAAGTTAGGCTTTCCTGAAATAAAAACTTTTTATCAGGGCGATATTGTGTCAGAGAAAATTATGAATTTATTTGAGACACCATATTCATGGGAAACAGAAAAGATAGCTGATTCAAGAATACTTTTTCTCAAGATTAAGATTGATGAGATGAGTCCACTTATAGGAAAATCGCTGTACTCTTTAAATAAAGATGGGGTAAATAAGTGGAAATTCTTAGCAGTAACAGAGGACACTTTAAATCATAAGTTAAATTTTGTTAAACCAGATGGTCCCGCCACAAGGTTGAAGAGAGACGATATAGCTCTTGTAGTTATTGCTAATGAATTTGAGACAGAGTTTGAGGAAACTTATTTTTCAAATAAAGACTCTGAACTAAAGAATATATTTATAGTTGGCGGTAGCTATATAGCCTCAAATGTTGCGAAGAGGCTATTAAGACGAAAATGTAACGTAAAACTTATCGTTACAGATAAAGCTAGGGCAAGAGAGCTTTCTGAAGAATTGAGCGGTGTTGAAATAATTCTAGGCGAACCAACCAATGAAGACTTACTTGTAGACCACGGTGTAGGCGTAGATTGCGATTATTTCTTAGCACTAACTGATGATGACGAAATAAACGTGCTTAGTGCCTTGTTGTCCAACAAACTTAAAGCTAAGAATTCTTTAGTTGTTTACTCTAAATCAGAATATCAAAACGTTATTAATAGTATAGGTGCTGAAAGAGAGATTAATACTAAATACTCTATTTCAGGCGAAATCAATTCATATATAATGAGAAAGAACTATTCACACGAGACTATAGTTGACGAGGATACTAAAATATTTGAGTTTGAAGCTCAGGAAGATCTTAATATTGAAGGAATTTCAAGCAATATTTCACTTGCTTTTGTAATTCGTAATAATGAATTAAAAGATTTGGTATGTAATCCGGAGAAAGGCATAGCAAAAAAAGGGGATTATGTAATATGTGTGACCCTTAATTCTGAAGCAGAGAAGGATTTAGAGTCTAAAATTCTAAAATGAACCTAAGAAAATCAATATACTTAATTGGATCTTTTGTTACCTATTTTGGTCTTTTTCTTCTAGCTCCATTATTGGGGCTTCTTTTTATGGAGAAGGAGAGCCTAACAAACACTGAATTATTAATACAAGCATGTCCTTTCGTTCTCTCCTCTTTGTTAACATTGATGTTAGGCTATGCGATTAAAAAGTTTTCCTATGATATAGATGCACAAAAGAAAGAGCTAACAAGAAAAGATGGGTTCTTTCTGGCTTCACTAATATGGATAATGGCTGGCTTGTTAGGTTCGCTACCATATATTCTTTCTTCAATAAATATTCTTTTCTCAACAGAAGTCTTTTTTCAACCAGTCTTTATAGATAATGTTTTTATTAATTCCTTCTTTGAATCAGTATCAGGAATTACAACAACAGGAGCAACAGTCTTTAATTCCTTCCCTGATATTGAAAAACATCAGCTCTTAATATTTTGGAGATCTTTATCTCAATGGTTAGGCGGGATTGGAATTATATTATTAGTATTGATAATTTTTCCGAGAATTTCTGTAGGAGTAATGCAGATTGCTACTGATCAGGAAGGAACAGGTCCTCAGAAAGATAGAATAACTCCTAGATTATATGAAACAGGATTAACTTTATTCTACATATACCTTGGCTTAACTGTTTCTTTGAGTCTACTTCTTTTTGGAGTAGCGAACCTTACTGTTTATGATTCTATTGTACATACTTTGAGCACTGTCTCCAGTGGTGGTTTTTCTAGCTATCCATTAAACGTACAGTCTTTTAGTAGCCCAATCGTTGAAGCGGTAATAGTAATCTTTATGTTTCTATCAGGTATAAGTTTTGCAATCTTTTACTTTTTAATAACGGGTAATTATAGAAAAATATTAGAAAATTCAGAGTTTAAGACATACGTTTTATTAAATTTATTAGTAATAATTTTTGTTGTCTTTACTTTAGATAAATTCTACAATTATGAATCGTTTATTGAGTCAATAAGATTCGGAGTGTTCCAATCCATATCCCTTACTACTGGAACTGGTTTTACTAGTTTTAATTTTGATTTATGGACAAAGCATACAAAATTTATTCTTTTGATTGTCATGATCATAGGGGGTTGCTCAGGATCAACAACCGGAGGAATAAAAATTATTAGACTATTAATAATCCTGAAAAGGATTTTAATTGAAATTAAAAGGAGAGTTAGTCCAAACATTATTTCGACCGTGAAGATAAATGGAAAGTCTATAGATGATGAGATAGTTTCTGGCGTCTCTAGTTTTCTCTTTCTTTATTTGGGAATTTGTTTATTTGCCCCAGTATTAATAATAATATTTGAACAAGATATTACTGCTCTAAGTGCATTTTCAAGTGTTATTTCATCGATAGCTAATGTCGGACCTGGTTTTGGACTAATTAATCCTCATGCAGCTTACTCTTTCTTCACTGTTAAATCGAAACTATTATTGTCTCTCTTGATGCTTTTTGGACGATTAGAAATATTTACATTATTTGCACTTTTAATTCCTTCGTTTTGGAAAAAATATTAACTTAATTGTGTTAATATTTGTTTGAAATGTTGAATAAAGAACCAAAAACTTTAATCATTGGAAATTTTGACGGGGTGCATATTGGACATCAGGCTTTAGTTGATTATGCACGAGGGATTGCTGGAGAGACAGGCGCCAAATTGTCTGTACTTACTTTTAGGCCTCATCCTAGAGAGGTTATTTTAGACAAAAAGATTAATCTTATTTTGCCCTACGAAGAGAAAATTAATTTGTTAAAAAAATTGTCTGTTGATGAAATAGATGAAATTAAATTCAATAAAGTAGTATCGAAAATGAGCCCAGAAGCTTTTGTTGAAGAGTTTTTAATAGCTAGGCATAATCCCACAAATATTATAGTAGGAAAAAATTTTAGATTTGGGTTCAAAGCATCTGGTGACATTAAAACTTTAGAAGAATTGGGCTCTTCGCACTATAAGGTTCATGCAATTGATATCGAAGAAATGTCAGAGGAGAAAGTAAGCTCTACTTTAATCAAAAAACTACTAATAAAAGGTGAGGTTTCCAAGGTTAACAAATTCTTAGGTCGAAACTATTTTTTATCAGGAGAAGTTGTTCAAGGTGAAAAGAGAGGAAGAGAGCTTGGGTTTCCAACAACTAATTTATCAACTATATGGAGATTCCTCCCAAGAAGCGGTGTTTATGTCACCTATATCAATTATAACAATCGAAAATTAAAAGGGATTACTAACATAGGATATAGGCCTACATTTGGTAAAAAAGATTTACTAATCGAATCACATATTTTCGATTTTAATGAGTACATTTATGGAGAACAAATAAACATTGAGTTCATAGAGAGAATAAGGAGTGAAAAAAAGTTTGATAGTGTCGATAATCTTATAGAGAATATAAAGAAAGATGTTAAGTTTGCACAAAAGTTTTTTGAGGATGGAAAATAATCAATGATTCATGGCAACACAAGAGTTTATTCTGTAATTGGGAACCCTGTTAAACACAGCAAGTCTCCAGATATGCATAATGCTGCTTTTCAGAGCCTAGGAATAAATGGATGCTATATACCATTGGAACCTAAATCGGATGAGCTTGAGATCATATGTAATCTAATTAGGTCAGGAACTATTTCAGGGTCTAACGTCACAATTCCATATAAAGAAGATGTTATGAAGTATGTTGATACGCTGACCGAGGAAGCATCCATGATTGGCTCTGTTAATACAATGTATTCCTTAAATGGTAGTTTGGTGGGAGATAATACTGATGGCTTAGGGTTTAAGAGGTCTCTTTTTTCTGACCTTGGATTTGACGCCATTAATCAATCAGCTCTAATAATAGGTGCAGGAGGTGCGTCTAAGGCTGTTACAGCAAAGTTATGTCAAGCAGAAATTAAAACTTTGGGAGTTCTTGATATAGATGTAGATAAAGCTAATGAATTAATAGATCATATAAATAAGTTTAATTATAAAACTAAGGTATTGTTGGTTGACTCTAAAGAAATAAATGATTTTTCTAGAGAAAGTAATTTGATTGTAAATTGCACGCCCATAGGAATGAAACAAGATGATCCATTGCTGGTATCACCCGAAGTTTTTTCATCCAACCAATATGTTTATGACTTAGTTTATATTCCATCTGAAACAAAGCTTTTAAAGGCTGCAATTGCTAAAGGTGCAAATGTAACAAACGGGATAGACATGCTCGCTTACCAAGGTGCAGAAAGTTTTAGTATATGGGAATCTGTCGAACCTCCTTATGAGATTATGAAAAAGGAACTGAGAAATGGATAAGTATAATTGCTGGTTTCAGAGCATAGAAAACTCAGACTATAAGTATGATATAAATGAAGTAATTTACAGATGCTCTAAGACTGGAAGCTTGCTTGAGGTCGAGCACGATTTAAATGAGTTGAAGAAGAAGACGCGCGATTATTGGAAGGATTTATTTGATTCCAGATACAGGAGACAAAGTTGGCCTTATGGAAGTGGAGTATGGGGCAAGAAAGAATGGGTTGCGCCATTTATTGAGGATAAGAATATCGTATCTATGTATGAAGGCGGGACGAATCTATTCTGGGCTGATAAATATGGGAAACAAGTTGGAGTCGAAGACCTTTGGATTAAAATGTGTGGAAACAGTCATACAGGCTCATTCAAAGATTTAGGTATGACAGTTTTAGTTTCTGCTGTTAAGCAGCTTATTGCAAATGGTAATGAAATTAAGGCAGTTGCATGTGCTTCAACTGGTGATACATCAGCTGCTCTTAGCGCATATTGTGCAGCAGCAGGATTAAAGTCGATCGTTTTTTTACCCAAGAACAAAGTTTCTGTTGCACAATTAGTTCAGCCTTTAGCAAATGGAGCTTCGGTTATTTCTTTGGATACAGATTTTGATGGATGTATGAAGATTGTGCAAGAAGTTTGTAAAAAACAGAATATCTATCTAGCAAATTCAATCAACTCACTCCGAATAGAAGGTCAAAAAACTATTAGTATTGAGCTTTGTCAGCAATTTGATTGGGAAGTTCCTGATTGGATAATAATTCCTGGAGGTAATTTGGGAAATGTTTCTGCGCTTGGAAAAGGGTTTTTAATGTTAAAAGACCTAGGCCTAATTTCTAAGCTTCCACGGTTAGTTTGCGCTCAAGCTGAAAATGCTAATCCATTATACCTAAGTTATTTGAAAGATTTTGAGACCTTTAATTCAGTTTCAGCTAAAACTACACTTGCAAATGCCATTCAAATTGGCGATCCAGTTAGTGTAAATAAGGCTATTAACATTCTTAAGAAATTTGATGGTATTGTCGAACAAGCCAATGAAGACGAACTCGCAACTTCTTCAGCCAAAGTAGACCTAACAGGGACATTTAACTGTCCTCACACTGGTGTTGCTGTAGCCGCATTTGAGAAGCTTGTAAAAAAGAAAATAATTAAAAAAAATGACAAGGTTGTTATAATCTCAACAGCCCATGGGCTAAAGTTCGTAGACTTTAAGATTCATTATCATCTTGAACAACTAAAAGGTATATCAAATCAATTCTCAAATCATCCTTTCGAAATGGAAGCCAAGGTCGATAAAGTTTTAGAAGTTTTAGAGAAACAGATCCTTTAGAAATGTGTAAGAGTAAAAAATTATATGTTATTACTGATGAATCGTTAATTGATAAAAAAAATTATTTTAATATTATTGACTCAGTACTTTCAAATAAACCAGAATTTATACAGCTTAGGATGAAAAACTTGCCATCAAAAAATGTTCTCGATAAAGCAAAAAAAATAAGAGAGATTTCAAGTAAGTACAATGTGAAGTTTATTGTAAATGATTTCGTAGACGTTGCACTTGAGTGCAACGCAGACGGGGTACATATTGGAAACGAAGATGAATCCTTTGAGGAAGTGAGAAGTAAGATTGGAAACGATAAAATATTAGGGGTTTCATGTTATGGTGACGTAAATAGGTGCGTTAAGTATGCCCAACTTGGGGCAGACTATATTGCAATAGGAACTCCATTTTATACTAAAACTAAACCAGAAAGAGAACCAACTTCGATCGCCACGATGCTAAAGATTACTTCTTTAATAAAAAATACAGATATTTATGCTATTGGTGGAATTAATACATCAAATATTGACCAAGTTATAAGTACAAATATCAATGGTGTTGCTGTTATAAACGCTGTATTTTCCTCTATCAATCCAGGACTATCAACAAGGGAAATACTCAATAGCTTAAAAGATAGAGTTTAAGTTTTTTGGTTCCCTGGTGAATTTTTTTAGTCTTTCTGCCAAACCTTGTGAGATTATTGGTAAAGCTATTGTTGCATCACAGTAGCATTGAACAAGTTGGCCCTTAGGGTCTTCTTTGCCCCAGGAAATAGCCTCCTCAAAAGTACACCCAGATAATCCACCCCATTGTGGTGAATCAGTAGTAATTTGCACTGCATATCTATGAGGATAATATGTTTCTTGGTCGCCAACACTCTCTCTATGCTTTGGATTTTTCCTGTTTGGGACTTCTCTATTGTCGTAAAGCAAGTCAGCAGTAACAGAAATTAATTGAATCCAGTCTTTAGGCACTCCACCACCGATGTAAATTACTCCAGTGTCGGTTACGTGTTCAGCCAAAGACATGTATTCTCTATAATCCTTCATCGAGTCAATTGAAAGAGAAAAGCCCTTAGAGTTTGCGATAAGACCAGCATCTCCATAAGGACTGTCAGGAAAAGCAGGACAAAATATTGGTATGTTTTTTTCAGCAGCGATTGTAACAATTGATTTTATATTTTTTTTCGACAACCATGAACCAAATCTATAAAGAAATTCTCTAGATGAGTAAGGGTGCTTCTCCTCTAAGCTCATAATAAATTCAGATATTAGCTCAGTCATTTGTAAGTATTCGATTTCATCCCCAAGAATATCGTAATATCGGTTGAATCCTTTTTTGAAAAGATCTTCATCAGAATTAACATGAGAAGATTGAATATAAGCTCCACCCATCGCTTCTACAATATCCTCAGATATATTTGCACCAGTTGGGACTAAAATGTCTATTAAATTATTCTCCATAAGCCAGTTGATAATCTTCCATTGGCCCGTAGTAGACAAAGAACCTGCATATCCAAAAAGTACCGTAATGTCTGGATCTTTTGCCATTTTTTCAAGTACACTCACTACTTTAGCTAAACTTTTGCCTTGAAATCCAGTGTTTTCCATCGAAGCTAATAAGTCAGATATTGAACGATCTGCTTCAACCTCAATAGCTTGAACTTTCTTTTTTGTATTTATTTCCTTCATTTAAATAAATTACCTCTTTTTATAGCATATAAGAAGAATAATCTACCCAAATAAATGTTTTTGAAAAGTATTTAAAAATTGTTAAGTTTGATTGACAAAAAATATATATATTTCATACTTTTTGTTTGTAACAATCTAATTTGAATCAAAATACAATGGAGGCAATACATGAAATATAATTTTAGCAAACGAACTGACCATTTCACATTACCTAAACAATGGGACAGCATGAGAGTCGCTAAGAAGCTAGAAAAAGAGACAGGAAACAGAATTATACATTTTGAAAAAGGCGATTATCAAGGCTCAGATTTTGAAACACCACAACATATTTTAGATGCTACTGTAAGAGCTTTAGAATCAGGCTATGTTAGATATGATCCAGGACCAGGTCTGCCAGAGTTAAGAGAGTATATTGCAACCGAAACTATGAAAGAGCGAAGACCTGGAACAAAACCGGAAGAAGTAATAATTACAGCTGGTGCGAAAAATGCTCTAACTATGACACTACTTTCAATTTTAGAAGATGGCGATGAAGTAGTTTTCCCAAACCCAGGATATCCACCAGACGAAGTTTGGGCAAAATATGCAAATGCTAAAATCCATCATACTCCTCTTAGGAAAGAAGATTGGCAATATGATTTACCTAAGTTAGATGAAATGATTACTGATAAGACAAAACTATTAATTATAAACACACCTCAAAGACCTAATGGTCAAATTGTCGAAAACCCAGAAGCAATCGCTGAAATAGTATTAAAGCATCCAAATTTACTAGTCATTACGGATGAAATTTTCAGCCAAGTTATTTATGATGGCCAGAAACACAAAACAATCTCTTCAATACCTGAAATGAAAGATAGATGTATTGTTATAGATACATGGTCAAAAACTTATGCAATGACGGGTTGGAGAATAGGTTTTGCAGTTGCCAACGAAGAAATAATTACTAAGCTTTCAATTTTTCTTCAGGATTCTATAACTAATGTTGCAGCGTTTATTCAAAGAGCAGCCTACGAAGCAGTTACGGGTCCTCAAGATTGGACTATCGAAAAAAGAGACTTGCTAGAAAAGAAAAGAAATTTAATGGTCAAAGGACTTAATAGTCTTCCTGGTGTTACTTGTATGAAACCACCGGGATCATTCTATTGTTTCCCAGATATAAGTGGAACAGGCATGACTTCTCAAGAGTTTACTGACAAACTTGTCGTGGATGCTGGAGTTGCTGTTGTTGCCGGTACTGCTTTTGGCTCACAAGGTGAAGGCTTTGTTAGAGTTACATATGCAGTTCATGATGATGATATAGCTGAGGGTATTAAAAGAATGAAAGAGTTTCTTTCATAGTAATGCTAAGAAAATTCTTTATAGTCTTTTCTTTTGTTTGCATATTAATTTCTTGTACAACTGCTCCCATTACTGGTAGGAGTCAACTTATTTTACTTTCGGAGTATCAGGAGTTAAGGCTAGGTGCTACTGCATATTCGCAGGCTATTAAGGAAGGGAAAAAGTCTACAAATAAAGTTTACATAGATGCCGTAGAAAGAGTGGGGCTTAGAATTGCTCCAGTGACTGGAAAAAATTATCAGTGGGAGTTCACCGTGCTAGATTCAGATCTTATAAATGCTTGGTGTCTTCCAGGCGGCAAGATAGCTTTTTATGAAGGAATCTTGGATATAATGGAGAATGAAGCGCAGATAGCTGCAGTTATGGGGCATGAAATTGCTCATGCTACCGCTAGACATGGTGGAGAGAGAATTAGTCTCGGTATTCTAGCGCAAATTGGCTCTGTAGCTTTGCAAATTGCAATGAGAGATAAAGATCCTGCAGTTCAATACGCAGTGTTCCAAGCATATATCCCAACCCTTTTAGTTGGAGTGATACTGCCTTTTAGTAGAGCTCACGAACATGAAGCTGATGAGATAGGTTTGATTTATATGGCTAGAGCAGGTTACAACCCAGAAGAGGCCGTTAAGTTTTGGGAAATTATGTACGAAAAGAACAAGGATAAGAAGAGACCACCTGCTTGGCTGAGCACACACCCTCCAACTCAAAAAAGGATAGATGAAATAAAAAAACTATTGCCTGAAGTTATGGAAATTTATAAGTCTGCGGAAAAAGCTTCAATAAAGACCCTTCATTGAGACTAATAAAAAATCTTTTTAAATTAACTTGCAATTTATTTTTTTCGAGGAATACTTTTTTGCGTAAATGAAAAAAGTAAAAAATTTTTCTTTTTTTTGTCTTTTAAAAATTAAACAAACAATATATTTGGGTGCTCAAAATGGATCAGGTTTTTGACCTAAGCCTATGGGCGGTTCTTGGTTTCATTCTTGCTAGTTATTCTGTAATTGGAAATGACTCAATTCAGACTTTGGGAACTTTCATTGCAGCAAATGAAAAGATTAATTGGAAATGGAAATTCTTATTTGGAGCAACAATCTTTTCTTCTATTGTCATTTATTGTTGGTATACAACTGGTGGTGATATAGCTTATGGTAGGCTGGGCCGAATAGACTACATAGAACCTCAATGGTATCACGTTATGACACCAGCCATCCTTCTTGTTTTGACTAGATTTGGCATACCTGTTTCTACAACCCTTCTTGTGTTTTCTGTTTTTGCATCAGGAATTGTTTTAGAGAAAATTATAGTTAAATCTGCAATGGGTTATGGCGTTGCAGCTGTTACAGCTTATGTCTTATGGATTGGGATTAGTTCTTATATAGACGAGAAAAACGATAGAGTTAAGCCTAAGAACGTAATCTATTGGAGAGTAGCACAGTGGGTTTCCAGTTGTTATCTTTGGATGGCATGGTTGCAGCATGATATGGCAAATATTGCAGTTTATTTACCTAGACAATTATCTTTTGAGTTGTTGCTTTGCGTATTAATTGTTGGTGTATCAATTCTTGGAATAATATTTAGAACTGAAGGCGGAAGAATTCAGAAAATAATTTTGACTAAGACTGGTGCTAGGTATTTAAGATCAACAACAATAATAGATTTGATTTATGCAACAATTCTTTACTTTTTTAAAGAGTTGAATAATTTGCCAATGTCTACCACATGGGTTTTTGTTGGCCTTTTGACTGGTAGAGAGCTTGCGATTTCGACTATGAGAAGCGATTATAAATTTAAATATATATTCCCTATTGTTGCGAAGGATTTTGGTAAAATAATTTTAGGCCTTGGAATATCTATTTGCGCTATATTTCTTGTTCAATGGATCAAATCAAATGGTTATTAATTTTTTTAGGAGATTTTAGAAATGACAATAAAGAAACTGTCAATTTTCTTTTTGTTTTTTTTAGTATTTCAACACACAGCACTTACCAAAGAAGACGCAAGCACTTATACGACTCAAGAACCCCTTGTTGAAGATACCTTTAGCACTCTCAAATCAGATCTAACTACAGAGTCCAAAGATATTCAAATAAAATATAAGGCCGGTAAAGGTTTAGAGTTTAAAGGTGGCGATGCTTTTAAACTAAATATTGGTGGAAGAATGCAGTTTAGGTTTGATTCAGCTAAAAAGAACCAGGAGAAAAGAGGATCACCTAGTGCTGATGGTTCCGAAGGTACAAGCCATGATTTTCAGACTAGAAGATTGCAGTTAGGCTTTTCTGGGTATGCATATAGCCCAAACATTTTTTATAAATATGTAATTTGCTCAGATAAGAATGGTTCGGACTGTGTTGGAGCCGATGGTCTTGGAATTGAAGAGGCATATTTTGGGTACAAAGTAGGGGATGTTCTGAAACTTACAGTTGGTCAAATTAAGNTNCCNCATACTTTAGANGNNCAAACNTCATCAAGTANNTTAACTTTTGTNGATAGATCNTCNAAGCANTTNACATTTGANAGAGANCANGGNATTAAANTAGANGCTNTNNTGCCTAATAANAAATTTAAAGNTATAGGTTTCTTAGGNGCTGGNCTNGGTGGTAATAATNCNAGAGNNA
>NZWJ02000020.1:0-114782 GCA_002701925.2 bacterium | reverse complement strand
ANNTNNGNCCAAGNACTNCTTGCCCCTNTTCTNTTTTAAACTATACTAATTTTAGTGTAATTAAAAAATGAATAGGTTTGTTTTGATTTTTTTCCGTTTAAATTTTGACTCAATTTTAATTGGCTCTGCTGCTTTTCTTTTCCTGCTTCCATTAAATATTATCAACCCTTTTAATGTTCAGTGGATATTGCAGTTTAGTGGAATTGCAGATATTGGATTTACTTGGCTTGGCTGGGTTTTCTTTAAAGATACTGCTNTTTTTCAGTTCCCACTATTTCAAAATTCTAATTATGGTTTTGCGGAAGGCTCTAATATAATTTTCTCAGGGTCAATTCCATTATTAGGAATTATTNTCAAACCTTTTTCTGCCATCATTCCCTCAGATTTCCAGTACTTTGGCCTTTGGATTTATCTATCATTTATAATGCAATCTTATTTCTCTAAGAAAATTTTAGGGTCTTTCTCAACTGATAAAATCTTAGTTTTTTTGATGACCATATTGTTTGTAGTATCGCCTATTTTTCTCCACAGGGTTTATATTCCTCACATAGGACTGTTAGCTCAGTGGATTCTTCTTTTTGCAATTTACTTACTCTTAAGAAAAGACTTTTCATANAAAATTTGGTTTCTTAATTTACTAATAGCCTTATTAGTGCACGGGTATTTATTTATGTTTTCTTTTATCCTGTTTAATTTTGACTTNNTTTTAAAAAACAAAGTAAAGCTCAANCTTGATAGTCTTAAAATAATATATCTTTATCTTGGAATTTTNTCTTTTATGGNACTTTTCGGTTATTTTGCNCATGATTCATTGGGTCTAATTGGNGGNTTTGGTTATTATTCGATGAATTTAAATTCAATTATTAATCCTANTGGNNTTNGTGTTCCCTCTTCAGNTTGGTCCATTCTGATACCAGCTTTAGAAAGCAGAGAATTNAGCAAATTCTATGCTGACTATGAAGGTTTTAATTATTTAGGGATAGGCGCATTAGTTCTTTTGCCCTTCGCTTTAGTCAAANTAGTAGCCTTGGTAGAGATTATTAAAAGAAATAAGAAGAAGGTTTTTATTNTATCTTTGATGTCGTTTCTTNTTTTGTTAATTTCCGTAAGTAATCATATTGGCTTTGGTAGCTCTTCATTTGTTATTGATATCAATTCAGAATTGTATTCTAAATTATCTATATTCAGNGCCTCAGGCAGGTTTTTTTGGATTAATTATTATTTAATTTTTTGCTTATTGTTTGTTTTGATTACTAGGTNCTATCCTAGAAAAGTTTCCATCTGCATATTCTTGTTTGCAATCTCTCTACATTTGTTAGATAGCGTGAGAAGCTATGAGATGATTAGAGATAGATTTGCGAAGAAAGTTGAATATGATAAATCTAGTCTAGATATTGGCTACAATAGTATTCTTTGGACTGGTATTTCAAAGAAATATAAAGAGATAAATATTGTTTATCCNGGTGAANTACCAAAGAATGAAGACTTATTTAGGTTATGCTATTTNGCTGCAAAGAACGGGATAAAGATTAATTCAGGCTATTTTGCCAGAGTTAACAGAAATAAGTTGGAACATGAGAAAGAACGTTTAAGCAATATATTTGAGACAGGACTACTAGATGAAAACGTTCTATANGTAATTGACAATAAGGTTATGTGGGAAGATCTAAAAGAAAGGTTCGATGGCNAGCTTTACTTCANAGANGCTGGNACATTAATGTTGGTTTCTATTTCAGATTTTATTTAAAGGTTTATTGCTAGAANCTCTATATATAATATATAAATTCTTAATNAAACCTTAACTGAGATTAAGAATACTTTGAAGATTTTAAGTTTTTCTACAAAAAAACCTTTATACTCTATTAGTATATTCTATCAANTAGGAGAAGCTTATGAAATTTTTTAAAGTTTTTATTTTATCTATTTTTTTACTTTCATCTGTTCAATCATGTTCTTGGGTTAGTAAAACTTGGGACGATAGACCTTCATGGATGGGCGGAGAAGAAGAGCCAGTAAAAGAATAGTTAAGAAGTTTATTCTGACTGTATATAATATNTATCTATGAATAAAGATTTCCTAGATGAAATTCATTTNATTTTGTCTGATAGGTTCTCCCTATCAGAATCTGTTAGATCAAACTACGCTAANGGCGAAGATATTTTTGATCCCATACTGTCNTTTGGAGTTGCATTTCCGAATAGNACTGAAGAGGTGGCAGAAATTATAAAATTATGCAATAAGCATAGTATCCCTATAGTTCCTTTTGGTGCTGGAACTTCTTTAGAAGGACAAGTTGTNGGAAATGCTGAGGGTATTTCTCTAAGTCTNGAGAATTTGAATAAAATATTGGAAGTGAATAAAGATGATTTTGATTGTAGAGTTGAGGCTGCAGTTACAAGAATTCAATTAAACAATAATTTAAAAGATCAAGGAGTATTCTTCCCNATTGATCCTGGAGCTGACGCATCNATTGGTGGCATGTGTTCAACTTCTGCCTCGGGAACTATGGCAGTAAGATACGGNACTATGAGAACAAATGTTTTAGGATTTACNATTGTTTTNCCAGACGGACAAATAATTAAAACAGGAGGAAGAGCNAAGAAAACTTCNGCAGGNTATAATTTAACTGGATTATTTATTGGCTCAGAAGGTACCTTGGGAGTTATTACAGAGATACAGTTAAAATTAAATCCTATCCCAGAAAGTATAATTAGTGGTATATGTCATTTTAANAANGTAAAAGATGCAATAAACTCTGTAAAAGAGATAATTCAATATGGAATCCCNGTTGCCAGAATAGAGCTNCTTAATGCTGATCAAATGGAAATAAGNATTAATTTTTCGAAACTAGANGGTCTNCAAATCAAACCAACTTTATTTTTCGAGTTTCATGGAAGCGAGAATGNGAACATTGAGTCAATTGAGGTATCTAAAGAGATTTCAGAATCTAATAATGGATTTAGCTTTAAATGGTCTAAGGATTTTGAAGAAAGAAACAGNTTATGGAAAGCAAGACATGATGTTTATTGGTCNGTAAAAGCCTTGAAGCCAAATGCCCGTGTCTATGCTACGGATGCCTGCGTNCCAATNACAAAGTTGGCAGAATGTATTGAATTTGCAGAGGATGAGATNCNAAACTNTAATTTGAAGGCTCCGATAATAGGNCATGTTGGGGANGGGAATTTCCATGTAACAGTACTTTACGATCAAGAGAACAAAGATGATTTTCGTATAATTAGGGAATTTAGTGATAAATTAGTCGAAAAAGCATTGGAATTAGGCGGAACTATTACNGGAGAGCATGGAATTGGCTTAAATAAGAAAGAATATNTGNTNAATGAGCANTCAAGTTCAATAAATNTNATGAAATTGATTAAAAAGTCTATTGANCCTAAAAATATTATGAANCCAGGTAAAATATTTGATATTTAGNAGATTCTCATTACTATAGAAATTCCTCAAAATATAAGAGATAATAGTATNAATAAATTANCTTTAGAGATTAAAGAATAAAATCTCTTAAAATCTCANTTTAGCCCCTAAAAAAGCAAAGAAAAACATTGACTTATGTGCTAAAAATATGTTAACTTGGATACATCTTTACATAGGAGGTAAAGTAATTATGCGTATTATGAAATATGTACTTGCTTTGGTCTTTGCTTTAGGTTTAGCTATACCGTCTTTTGCGGTTGAATTAAGTCTTGGCGGATTCCCAAGTTTTATGCGTTTTAGATGGAGATCCATCCANAATGCTACATATCATAACTTGCTAACACCTGGTGTACTTCACAACATTAGTGGTGCTAACAGAGATTCTACTGGTGAGAATATTAATTTCGCCGATATGACTCTTCGTTTAACTCCACAGCTTGTGTTAAGTGATGCTGTTACAATTAGAGCTTCTATCGATGTTCTTAGTAACGCAATAGCTGGTGGTGCTACTGACGGTTTGTTTGGTGAAGATTCAGACGGATCAGAAAGTGGTGGTGCAGTTATGGATGACNTTAGATCCACTGATAGATTTAATGGTGCTCTGCTTCATGGAAATGATGCAGTTACAACGGACTACGGTTCTTTCACTGTTAAATTTATGCACGCTGACATTAATTTAGGCGACAGAGGATTNGTAAGAATAGGTAGACAACCATTCGATTTTGGAATGGGAATTTACGCAAATGGAGGCCACGATCCATATTCTGATCTTGGTTTNAACATCGACCGTTTATTATGGTTAAAAGGATTTGCAACTNGNATGGGTAGTNTTACAGTTGTTCTTGTTTCTGACTATATTAGTGGTGGTGGAGATNCTGGTACTGANGCNNCGTCAAATGATNTTGGTCTTTTCGAAGGAAACGGTCAAACAGTTGACTATTTAGCTGCTGCCNTNATTTTAAATAATGGTGGATTCACTACTGGAGCTTACTTCTTCCCTTACATCGAGCAAAACAACATGCGTGTTGATCTTGACGGTCAATCTGCTGGTACTCGTGTAAACTGGGACATGACTTTCCAATTGTATGATTTCTATGTTGAGTATAAAACTGCTGATTATAGATTCATTTCAGAAATTGCTGGTGGTTATGGTGAGCTAAAAGCAGACGACAACCCTGATTATTACACAGTAAACAANCAATATGTTGCTGCTGCAAGATTAGAGTTATTTAACGCTGGTGTAGATAAACTNNCTNTTGAAGCTGGTTATTCTCAAGGTGATCATAGTAATTCANCATCAAGNAGTAACGACTANGAAGGTAACATCATTAGAGGTAATGGAGCNTATCAGTTAGATAATTTATTATTCAAACACGTTNTTCCTTCTCTTTATCAGAGATCAGGAAGTATCATGAATGCTAAATATTTAAAAGCTGATGCTGACATTGCAGTTGGTNNTGGNGACAACCTTAACTTAGCTGTNCTTATGGCTTGGTTAGAAGAAANANNNCCTNCNGGNGTTGGTGTAGACTTTGGTNNAAACCTTGGTNNNNCTGACGGTGTTGCAGGAACAGCTTCTTCTTACTATGGTACTGAGTATGAAGCTACTTATTCAACAAACTTAGTAGATGGTGTTGAGTTATCATTCATCGCTTCTATTATCGATGTTGGAGACGGTCTTAATGACCTATTAATTGCTGCAGCTTATTCCGAAACANCTGCAGGTCAAAACGCTGTTAAATCAGCAATGGATACTGAATCAACTATTTGGGCTTTCCAAAGTAGATTGTTAATTTTTATTGATGATTTCTTTAAAGCTCCTGCTGCTACTAAGTAGTATTAGTTGAAGAAAATCTTGGGGGAGTCCTAAATTAGGGCTCCCTTTTTTTTTATAATCTGCTAAATTATATGTAATGATAAAAAAAGTTTTATTNTTTACTTTTCTNCTGACATTAACAGCTNCATCTATAACATTAGATAGTTCTATANAGCTCGCNTTAAAGAATGATAAAAGNATTTTATTACAAGAAGCCCAGCTGCAGTCTAGTAGGAGTTTAATAAAAGAATCTAAAGGCATATATGATATTTCTTTTGTTTCTGAANTNAGTTATTTGGACTCCACAACTCCNTCNACTTCAGCCTTTGTTAGCAATAATACGCTTGGGGAGAAGACNACTAGTTACAAGTTTGGTTTCGANGGATATCTTCCAACAGGAACATCCTATAACTTTTTTGACTTCGGACTTNAAAAGAGTGAAACAGATCTTGGAACAAGNGCAATGAGCCCTGTTTGGAATTCTGATTTATCTTTTAGAGTGACNCAAAATTTATTAAAAGATTTTGGAGTAAAAGTTAACGATATTAAGATTTTGATTGCTAAAGGAAATTCTGAGATTTCTAAAATTGAATTCGAACGAGTTGTATCTTTGGTAATACTAGATACCGAAACCAAGTATTGGAACACTGTTTACACTAAGAAAAATTTAGAACTTGCTTTATCGTCTTTGAAATTAGCTGAAGACATTGTTGAAAAAAATAGAATTGAGGTTGAGGTAGGTACNCTTCCTAAAGTTGCATTACTTCAAGCAGAGTCTGAAGTTGCTTTTAGAAAAGTNGAACACATTAGGGCNGAGAACTTGTATCAAAACTCTATAGATGTTTTAAAACTATCTATTGGAATTCCAATAGAACAANACATTACAATCGANAGTAATATTTCTAAGAAAGTTTTAAAGAAGATAGACNCAAATGAGATAGAGGCTATAGCTATNAATAACCGNCCNGAGGTNAAACAAGAGTCGATNAAAGTTGCTAATTCAAAGCAGTTGGTNGAATACTATTCAAACCAACTTTTGCCTGATTTAGATATCGAAGGTTTGATATCTTATTCTGGCNTAGGAGGCTCTAGGAACTCTAACTATTCATCNGCCATATTAGGCTCGCCAAGAATAGCNTCTAAATATGATANNGGATATTCTGATTCAATTAGCAGNNTAGAGTCNCTNGAGAATCAAACATGGGGGCTTGGTTTTAAGTTAAGGATTCCTTTAAATAANAATATTGCAGAAAGTAAGTTTGAAGTAGCAAACGAGGAAAAGAAGAAACNACTNATACTATTAGATAGACTNTTNGATTCAATNCATCTTGAGGCAAGAAGCTCTTATAGAGACGTNATGTCAAATATTGAGAGAATTGATGCATCGNAAAAGAATTTATTGCTTCAAGAAGAAGTCTTATACAATGAACANGCAAGGTTTGAAGTAGGTATTTCAAAAACGCGAGATCTTCTAGAAGCACAAAGAGATCTTATTAANGCTCAGACACAGTATAATAAATCCCTTATAGAGTACAATGTCTCTATAACATCATTAGATTATGCTNTAGGTATTTTAATTAAAGAAAATAAGATTGTAATTGANAACTAGTGCTTAAAGTGTCTTACTCCAACAAAAATCATTGCCATATTATTNTCGTTAGCTGCTTNAATTACCTCTTCATCCCTAATTGAACCACCAGGCTGAACAATTGCTGTTACCCCGGCTTTTGCTGCTTCATCAATACCATCCCTAAAGGGGAAGAAAGCATCAGATGCTAAACAAGAATCATGAGAACCATAATGATCTTTTGATTTAATTTGGGCCAATTGGACCGAATTAACTCGGTTCATTTGGCCTGCTCCAATACCAACGGTCTTATTGTCGCGGGCTAGAACAATAGCATTAGATTTAACATTTTTGCACACTTTCCATGCTAGCAATAAAGTTGAAATTTCTTCTTCACTAGGCTTTCTTTCTGTTGGGACGCTATATTCAACAAAATCCTCGTCTGAGGTTGTGTCTGCATCTTGATAGAGAATACCACCAACAACCTTTTTAATGTCCATCAGATTCTCCGTTCTTTCTTTCAGTTCTGGGGTTTGAAGAACACGTAGATTTGGCTTAGCTTTCAAGATTTCTATTGCTTCATCTGAATATGAAGGAGCTACAAGCACTTCTATAAAAGTACTTACTATCTCATTGGCAACATCACTTTCTACTTTATTATTAAAAGCAACTATCCCGCCAAAAGCACTAATAGGATCACAATCTCTAGCATCTACATATGCTTTAAGTAAGCTTTGATGCTCAGCAACACCGCAAGGATTGTTATGTTTGACAATCACACATGCATTATCTTTGAACTCTTTAACAGTTTCCAAGCAAGAGTCAGCATCATAAATATTGTTCAATGAAAGCTCTTTTCCTTGTAGTTGAGTGGAATTAGCTATTGAAGATTCTTTCATGTCTTCGTTAACGAAGAAAGAACCTTCTTGATGAGGATTTTCACCATATCTTAAATTGTATGCTTTTTTGTAGTGCAATGTTAGTGTATCTGGGATTTTATTTTTTGAGTTATCTAGATTGAGAATGCCAAGATGATTAGAAATAGCCGCATCATATTTAGAGACGTATGAATATGCTTTTTTGCAAAATTCATAATTAGCTTCCTTAGTTATTTTGAGTTCGCCATCAGATATTTGATTATATATTTCGCTATAGTCGGAAGGGCTAGTAATTACAGTCACATCCTGAAAGTTCTTGGCTGCTGCACGAACAATTGTAGGACCGCCTATATCAATATTCTCTATAACCTCTTGAAACTTAATGCCATCTTTTTTAATAACCGATTCAAATGGATAAAAATTAACAACTACTAAGTCTATAGTAGATATTGATTCTTGTTTTAAAGATGCTTCATGCTCTTTATTGCCTCTAATGGCCAACAATCCTGCATGAATCTTGGGGTGTAAAGTTTTAACCCTACCATCTAGCATTTCAGGGAAATTTGTTATTTCTGAAACATCTTTTACAGAAATACCTTTATCACGAAGAAACTTTGCAGTTCCACCGCTTGAAACAATCTCGATACCAATATCGTTTAGTTTCTTAGCCAGAACATCTATATCGGTTTTATCCCAAACACTTATTAAAGCAGTTTTAATTTTATTCATTGGATTATAATATTTTATATCTAAATGATTAAGATTGGAAGCAAAAATTTATATTAATTATATGTATTTTGTTATAATAAAAATTAAGAGAAAGTTTTAATGAAAGATAGTTTTAAAAACCTTGAAACAGAGAAGATTAGTCTTAAAAATAAGAACAATTCTGACAATATTAATCAGATTGTAGACTCTTTTATAGACGACGACCTTAATATTAAAGAAATTCTTACTAAGAACTCTAAAAAAATATCAAAAGCTATAAAATTATTTATTGATACTTTTGCCTCCGGTTCAAATATATATTTTCTCGGAGCAGGCACAAGTGGTCGTTTAGGCATAATTGAGGCCGCGGAATGCCCACCTACCTTTGGAACAAGCCCAAATAGAATAGTTGGTATTATAGCTGGAGGGAAAAATGCTGTTTTTAAGTCAAAAGAAGGTGTAGAAGATTCTCTAACCGAATCTACAACAGATTTAGTTAAGAGAAATTTTTCAAAGAATGATTTGTTAATAGGATTATCAGCTAGTGGAAAATCCAATTATGTTTTATCAGGGGTTGAGTTTGCTAGAAAATTGAAAGCAAACACAATTCTCATAACCTGTAATAAAGTTCCTAAGAATACGTCTAATCTAGATATTTTTTTAAATGTTGGTTCAGAATTTGTTGGTGGTTCAACTAGATTAAAATCAGGAACTATAACAAAAGTTACTCTGAATATGATTACAACTATATCAATGATCAAGTTAGAGAAAGTATATAAGAATATGATGATAGATATTTCCCCAACTACAAACAAACTAAGGTCCAGATCTATAAGAAATTTATCTAATATTTTAAACATAGATGACTTAAAATCTATTAAATTGTTAGAAGAAAGCAATTGGGATATAAGAGCTGCCGTATTCATTAGCAAGATGAATATTAGTGCTAGTGAGGCTAAGAAGCTTGCTAAGAAAATAAGTTTAGTTGAGTTGTTAAATGAATAATTCTAAAACTATTAAGATAATCGGGGTTAATTCTGGTACTTCAGCAGACTCGTTAGATGTTTCCTTAGTAAAATTCAAGGGAGGTGATATTGCTTTGCTAAATGCATTTTCTTTTAATTATCCCTCTGGTTTAAGAAATGAAATACTAAGCGCAGGGCCAAATTCCAAGGTCTATGATGTAGAATTATTAAATTTGAAATTAGGAGAGTTTGTTGCGAAGAAAATTAATCAGTTCATATCGAAGAATAATTTATCAAAACGCTCCATAGATGGAATAGGTATGCATGGACAAACTATTCATCATTCCCAAGACACAGGTAGAACTATCTCTATACAAATTACTGAGGCTGATATTGTCTCAGCTAGGACTGGAATAACAACAATTTATGATTTCAGGAAGAAAGATATCGCTATGGGAGGTGCTGGAGCACCATTAGTCCCTATTCTTGATTATTATTTGTTTCCCTCTATTAAGAGACCATTTATTTGTCAGAACTTAGGAGGTATAGCTAATTCAACACTTGTTTCATCGAAACTATCTAGTTGTATTGGGTACGATTCTGGTCCTGCAAATTGTTTAATTGATAAAGTGATACAATTTAAGTCTAATGGAAAAATTTTTTACGATAAAAACGGAGCTATTGCTATTAGTGGGACTATTAATAATGGTTTGCTTAGAAAGCTTTTAAGAAATCCATTCTTCTCAATGCCCCCACCAAAATCAACTGGCAACAAGGAGTTTGGGATTGAATATGCAAGAAATCTGTATGCATATTCAAAAGATAAGAAAATTAAATTTGAAGATTTAGTTGCTACTCTTTCAATGGCAACAGTAGAAACTATTGCTTCTTCATATGAAAAATTTATTTTCCCATACTCTATTGCTAAGAAAGTAATTATTTCAGGAGGTGGAGTGAATAATAATTATATAATGAATAACCTCAGTAGAAGGTTGCCTGACATTGAATTTATTAAATCAGATAAGCTTGGTATACCATCTAAATATAAGGAGACAATACTTTTTGCTCTACTTTGCTTTTTAAGACTTTCTAATAAGAAAGTTTCTTTAAAAAACTTAACTGGGTCAAACGAGAAATTGCTTTTGGGTAAAATTTCAAATCCATAATTATGAAAGAAAGTCTCTCCTCATTTATTGTCCCTAGAATTAATATTAATTCTCGAGAATCTATAAATGAAGCTATATACATGACTAAGGAGCTTGGCTTCGACACATTTATACTTTTTGCATCTGACAAAGTCGTATTTGGAGAGAATAATAAATTTTCACTTAAAACTTTTCAAGAAACAAAGGGCATGTTGCAAGATTTTTCTAGCAAAGAAATTCTTTTTTTTATAGATGCAGAGTCTGGATTTGGACATAGATGCATAGAAGGACTAGATATTAATCTCGAGACTTTGGATTTATCAGAGGAAGAAAAGATTTATAAAAATTTCAAGCTCATTAACGATGAACTTTTCGAGAATCAAATTTCTTTTAATCTTGCGCCAGTTGTTGACTTAAATAATCTTAATGAGGAAATTTTGATTGGCAGATCTTACTCAAATGACCCGAAGATTGTTTCCAAAATAGCATCTATATTTTTATCCTCATGTAAAGCTTCAAATATAATTCCTTGTTTAAAGCATTTTCCTGGACATGGAGCTGCAAAAGGTGATACCCATAGTGATTTAATTATTTCTCCGCTTTCGCTAGAAGAGCTTAAGTCTTCACATCTTATACCTTTTATTGAATTAATTAATGATACTGATTTTATAATGATTAATCATCTTTCATACGAATCTTTAGATAAATCTTTATGCCCCGCTACAATGTCAAAGACAATAATGGAAAATCTTTTGAGAAAAGATTTAGGTTATAAGGGTTTAATAATAAGTGACTCTATCAGAATGGGAGCATTGTCAAGAAATTTTACTGAGGAAGAAGTAATATGGAAATTTATTCTAAATGGAGGTGATTTAGTTCTTGATCCTATAAACCCTATTGAGAGCTTAAGCATTATGAAAAAAATTGTTAAATCCTCTTCTAATTTAATGGAAGAGAAACTAGCTAAAATTAACTCAATTAAAAACAAAGCAAGGAATTTAATGAAGAAATGAGTTATTTACAGTTTCTTAGCAATTTAACTCTTATTGACATTTCAATAATAGTTTCGTATTTGTTAGTAAGTATTTTTGTCGGACTTTATTTTAGGAACAAAGGCAAAGATGATATTAATTCATATTTTGTCTCACAGAGAAATTTGCCATGGTGGCTACTTGGAACTTCAATGGTCGCAACCACTTTATCAATTGATACCCCAATTGTTATTATTTCATGGATTAGAGACCCTGGGATTTGGAAGAATTGGTTTTGGTGGTCTTTCCTTTTTACACACTGCCTAGTGATATTCTTTTTTTCAAGATATTGGAGAAGAGCTGAAGTAATAACTGACAATCAAATAATTGAAATGAGGTACTCAGGTAAGCCTGCCGAATATTTGAGACTATTTAAAGCTTCTTATTTTTCTCTTTTTTTTAATTTAATAATCTCTGCTTGGATCATAAGTGCCTTTTTAAAAATTTTTAATGTAGTACTTGGGTACGATAGTACGATTTTCCTAATCATTACTACTTCTGTAGCGCTACTGTATACCGCTTCATCTGGCCTTAAAGGTATCGTTGTTAATGATTTTATACAGTATTTTATAGCTTTCGCTGGGTCTTTTATACTTGTTTTTTTCTTAATTAATTCAGATGAGATTGGAGGGATTTCAAATTATTTCTCTTTAGTTAATAGTCTACCAGCTGAAAAGTTAAAGATGATTCCGTCAATTTATAATCATGACGATTTCATGATTTTCATAAGCTATGCTGTAGTAGTATGGTGGTCATCGCATAATGCCGATGGTGGAGGCTATATAATTCAGAGATTATGCTCGGCTAAAACAGAGAAAGACGGTGTACTTGGCTCTATATGGTTTGTTTTGAATCATTATGTTCTAAGGTTTGCACCCTGGATTATAATTGGCCTTTGTGCGCTGATTCTTTATCCAACCGAATCAAGTCAGTTAGTTGATAATGAAGAAATTTACCCATTATTAATTAAAGATTATGTGGGTGTAGGATTCAAAGGCTTTCTAATTGTCACTCTTCTNGCAGCATATATGTCAACCATCAGTACGCAAATAAATTGGGGATCATCATATTTGGTCAATGATTTATACAAAAGATTTATTTGCAAAGATGAAACAGAATCACATTATGTTTTTGTATCTAAGGTTTTTACGGTCTTATTCCTAATTGCTGCATTATTTTTAGGGTTAAGAATAAAGAATATTGGGTCTGCCTGGATTTTCTTGTGGTCGGTAAGTTCTGGACTAGGCTTTTTCCTTATAGCAAGATGGTTTTGGTGGAGAATTAATTCATGGTCAGAGATTTCTGCTTTAATTTCTTCTATTGTTCTAAGTTTGATTTTTTATTTATTGGATTTTTATGGGACTATTGAAATAAGCTTCACCTTTAAACTATTAATTATTCCAATATCAATCGTAATAGGCTTGCTGACCACATTCTTTACATCACCAGAAGATCCATCCACGCTGAAGTATTTCTACGAAAAGATTAGACCAAATGGCTTTTGGAAATTTAACCATGCCCAAACTAATAACGATAGCTTTTTCTCTCCTATCTTGAGTTCCTTAATGTTGGCGTCATCAATATTAATTTTAATATATGCAGTCATTCAATTAGCTACAGGAAATCTCTTTGGCTTTACAGTTGCTTGTTGTTTGGGAGGGATAATTTTATTTTACATAGTAAAAGGCATAAAAGATTAGGTTCTTATACAGTGAAGGAAGTACCGCATCCGCAAGTTGCTTTTGCATTGGGGTTTTCAACGCCAAACCCTGTGCCATTTATTCCATCACTAAAATTTAATGTTCCACCATTTAAATGGTCAAAACTAAACTTGTCGATTACAACCTTAACATTTAGGTTTTCAAAGATTTGATCAGAATCGTCCAATGAGTCATCAAAGCCCATCTCATATTCAAAACCTGAGCAACCTCCAGGAACAACTTTAATTCTTAAAAAAGAATCAGTATCTTCTTCCTCGGTAAGGAGACGGTTTATTTCCAATGCTGCTTTTTCACTAATATTAAACATGACTATAGTTTAAATAAGTTAGAAGATATTGGCAATATTTTTGTTTATATATAAATCCTGTATATTANTTTTAAATGAAAAGAATGAAATTAATTCTCGANGATACAAAGAATTCTTTGGATNTATTATATAAGACTAATTTTAAAGTCCCAGACCCTGTTATTTTTTTTGAAATTAGAAACAAGAAATACTTAGTTCTTAATGACTTAGAATTTGAAAGAGGAATAAN
This sequence comes from bacterium, assembly GCA_002701925.2. GTDB lineage: Bacteria > Desulfobacterota_D > UBA1144 > UBA1144 > UBA1144. The sequence goes on along the minus strand of NZWJ02000020.1, from coordinate 100,983 downwards.
ACAAGCAACAGTTGACCATGTTTTATCATTGAGGTCAATTTCTAGTAGTATTAAGTCAAACGATACAATTGATATAATAAAATTTNTNTTAAATAAGTATAAAATTGAAGAAGTNGAAGTCCCTTACACATTCCCNTCTTTTATTTTTAATGAACTTAAAAAGTTGAATATCCCATTNTTTCCTTCATCTAGCCCTATATTTTACTCATCAAGGCAAATTAAAGAAGANAAAGAAGTCAGGTTGATTTCTAAAACAATGAAGTCTACTGAAAAAGTGATGAAACTAATTATAGANAGAATTAAGAGCTCGAAAGCTAAGAATAAGTATCTATTCTATGGCGGGAAGATACTNACTTCAGAATCACTGAGAAGTTATTGTAAGAAAGAATTAGCAGCTCTGGGTTTAGAGTGCCCTGATTGTATAATAGCTTCAGGTAAACATTCTGCTTTACCACATCATGAAGGAACAGGNCCNATTAAAGAGNNCCAGCCAATNGTGATGGATATTTTTCCAAGGGATCTTGAGAATGGGTATTATGCTGATATAACNAGGACAGTTTGCAAAGGAANAGCTCCAGAGAAACTAAAAACAATGTTCAACNNAGTACTTAAGGGCCAGAAGTTAGGNATAAGCCTCGTAAAGGCAAGAATTAAATCAAANACCGTNCACAATAGGATATTTAATTTNTTCGAAGANTCGGGNTTCCATACTAATTTTGAGAANAAACAGCCAGAAGGATTTATTCATTCAACAGGGCATGGGTTAGGTNTAGAAATACATGAAGCGCCAAGAGTTTCAAGTGGTGAAGATNTGCTTCGAGATCACCAAGTAATTACAGTTGAGCCGGGATTATATTATCCACGCNTTGGNGGAATTAGGATAGAGGATACTATNCTCGTAACCAAGCAGGGCTATAAAAATCTAACTAATTTCCCAAAATTCTTTGAGATATAGCATTTGAGTAATATTAGTAAGAAATTAAATAATTTAATTGAAATTACAAAAGCATTAAGGGCTAAGGATGGATGTCCATGGGACAAAGAGCAAACTTTTAAAAGTCTGAAGAGATATATTATTGAAGAAGCTTATGAAGTTATAGATGCAATAGATGANGAAGACTATATTAATTTAGAAGAGGAAATAGGNGATTTTTTACTGCAAGNAATTTTTTTATCAAACATTGCTGAAGAGCAAGGNCTCTTTAAGTTCGAAGATGTNGTAGCTAAGTTAACAGAGAAGCTGATTCGTAGGCATCCTCATGTNTTTGGNGACAAGAAGGCAAANAATGCTGAAGAGGCTATAGAGATTTGGAATNCACAAAAATCAAAGGAAAAACTGAATTCAGAGAAAGAATTTTCAAAAGCTTCTCCTTCACTTGTTCGAGCAATTAGGGCCTCTAAAGCCTTTACTGNATATGGGCTGGAGTGGAATTCTTTGAATGATATAGTGACAAGTCTTTATTCAGAGATTGAGGAATTCAACGAAGCAGTAAAATCAAAGAGTGAAAATGAAATAGAGGAAGAACTCGGGGACATACTTTTCACAGTAGCAAATTTATGNAGGTGGTCAAAGATNAATCCTGAAATTTCATTGAATAAAAGCACAGATAANTTCCTAAAAAGAGCTNAATTATTTANAGAATTAAAAAGCAAAGGNTTGAGTGATAATGAGGCCTGGGTAGAAGCTAAGNTATTATGCAAGGAAGATCTTAAGTAGCTCATGTCCATCATTAATTCTAACNTCAGATTTTAAAGCACTTTTTTCGTTAAATAGGACTTCATCATGATTGCTTTTCTCATTTCTGGAATCATATATCATAAATGGNACNAATTCGTAACTGTGAGTTCTAAGCTCAACTGGNGTGGGATGATCAGANACTACACAAACTTTATATTCCTTATATTCAGCTTTAAGCCTGTGAACAACTTCACCAATAACTTTTGAATCTAAGTCATTTATTGCCTGAATTTTTTTCTTATAGTCACCCTCATGTCCTGTCTCNTCNGGGGCTTCAATGTGAATCATAGTAAAATCATATTTTTTTAGACTNTGAATAGCAGCATCAACTTTCCCTTTATAATTAGTATCTAAGTAGCCTGTTGCTCCNTCAACATTTAAAACATCTAAACCCGCNAGCTTNCCTATCCCCTTAATAAGGTCTACNGCCGATATTACNGAGCCTNCAATTCCATTAATAGACTTGAAGCTAGGAATTTGAGGCCTAACACCTTGTCCCCACAACCAGATATCACTACAATCAAGATACTTATATTCAGGNGTTTTATCTTTGAAGTCCATTATTAATTGTCTGGCTTTACTCATTAGNTCTTGTAATTTTTCTGCACCTTCACCTCTTGGTANAAATTGCATTATATTTTTTTCTAATATGTCATGTGGAGGAGTTGTCTGTATTTTTGAAAGACCATTTTTCCAAACTAANATATGNCGATAACTTACTCCGTGNTNTAATTCAAATTCATCGNTGTCAAGCTCAGGCTTCAAAAAATCAATAATTTCTTTTGAAACTTTAGATTCTATATGTCCTGCCGAGTGATCTTCCATGAATCTATCTTTCTCTTTTCCACTAATTNTTACTAGATTNCATCTATAACTAATGTCAGTAGGNNNNAAGTTTATTCCTATACTTTCTGCTTCTAGCGGAGATCTACCAGTGAAGAATTCCTTTGGATCNTAACCCAGTATACTTAAGTTGCCTACATCACTTCCTGAATCCATACCTTCTGGAATGTGGTTAACAGTTCCCATTATTGAGTTTTGAACTAAGCTGTCCATAAAAGGCGTAATTGCTGCTTCCAANGGAGTCCTATTCCCAAGNTCTTTTANAGGTCTATCTGGCATACCATCCGCCTGTATAAGNACAAACTTCAATTTAATGCACNCTCTTTTTTGTTTTTAATTGCATTCTTTAGTTGTGTTTCAGCATGGTATGAGCTTCTNACCATTGCTCCACATTCTGAGGAGATAATATTGGGCTTTTTTTNGGAGTAAATTTTAATCTCCTCAAATTCTTCTGNTGTGTAGTATTTAGAAACATTTATATGCTTTCTTGAAGGTTGAAGATATTGACCCACAGTAATAATTTGGCAGCCAGCTGAATCTAAGTCGTCAATACATTTAAAAATTTCAGATTTTTCTTCGCCCAAACCTATCATAATTCCTGANTTTGTAANNATTTCGGATNCGTAAGAACTAAAATATTCTAGAAGTTCTAATGATCTTTTATATATTGCCTGAGGTCTTACAGATCTACGTTTGTCTGTGCCAGTTTCTTGCTTGAATTTATAAAGCCTCTCTATCGTTTCTATNTTGTGGTTTAATACATCAGGAGCTGATTCAACAATTAGATTATAGCAATCTTTGTTGCCAAGGAAATCCGGTATCAAAGCTTCTATCTTAATATCTANCTNCAACTTCTTTATCTCTCTTATAGAGTTTGCAAAGATTTTGGCACTTTCATAGTTTTTATCATCTCTATTAACAGAAGTTATCACCACATGGTTTATTAAAGCATTATTTATTTTTAAATCNGAGATACCNTTCGCTAGCCNNTTTGGCTCTANATAGTCTATATTTAANCCAGCTCCTGTTTTAACCGCACAAAANCCACAACTTCTAGTGCAGGTNTCACCCAGAATCATAAAAGTCAGAGTTCCTAGCCCCCAGCATTCACCTAGATTTGGGCACTTAGCNTCCTCACANACAGTATTTAATTTATTTTGGGCAACTAATGATTTAAGTTTAGTNAAGTTTTTACCTATTGGAACAGGAGACTTAATCCATCTTGGTTTTCTCATTAACCTCTATTTCTCCTCTTTAGATANTATTTTGGTTTCAGATTCAATTATNTTCTTTTTAAGCTTATTAACTTCCCTNTTTTTAGATATAAGATTAAAAGCTATTAAGATTAAAGAGATTANAACACCNAGNAAAAAAGAGTAGANCATTAATAANCCATTGCTAATATTTTTATTCTCAAAGGAGAAAATTTTCATATCATAATTGAGAAAAAANTCATGAATAAAGACTTCTTGATTTTGAAATATAAAAGTAATNCCAAGAACAAATAATAAAATTACAGCAATTGTTTTCAGCATTNANTAAAGTTTAACACATTAAAAATTTGGTGTGTATAGAAAATAGAATTTCTTATCAAAAAAGGAATTAAATTCAGANGCATTTATAAATGGCAGGAGTTTTTCTANAAGTTTTTTTTCTTTCTTTGGGAAATATNCCAAGTCTAAGTCAGCTATGCCNATNTCTTTTTCTATATANCTTTTNGCTGCATTGAGTCCACCAATCTCATCAATTAGTTTTAAATTTAAGGCTTGATTACCCGAGAAAATTCTTCCATCTGANACGCTATTTATTTCCTTATCATTTAATTTTCTTCTTTCTTTAACAACCGATTTNAATTGGTTATGGACATCTTGAATTAATATATTTAATAGTTTTTTCTCTTTTGNNGACAAGCTCTTAGCGGGATTTCCTATGTCTTTCATNGCACCAGATTTAACTATATCTATATCAAACCTTAGAAATTTAATTAACTCTGAGAAATCATAATATTGGCTAATTACACCTATGCTGCCTGTGATTGACCCTGAGTTTGCAAATATATATGATGAGCCGCAGGCAATTAAGTATCCACCTGANGCACCAATATCAACAATACTTGAAACAACAGGAATTTTGNTGGAAAGATCNAAAAGAGAATNATAAATTTCTTGAGACGAACCTACAGTGCCTCCTGGTGAGTCTATCCTAATTATTAAGCCCTTAATTGAAGAGTCATTTTTGATTTTATCTATACTAGCAAGGTANGCNTTNGGATTTTTAATTACGCCGTCAATTTCTAGTATGGCAATNTTNTTAGTAATACTTGTTGGATTAAAAGATACAAANAGNATAATAATTGTTAATACAAAGATGAATATATTTTTCTTTTTTANGAAGAAATTTTTATCCATTNAGAAGAACTCCATCAATAGTTTCTTTTATTAACCAGGGAGGNGTTGATGCACCTGCTGTAATTCCTATAATTTTATCATCTAGNTTCAAGTTGAGATTTATAATNTCTTCAAATGTTTCGATTTGAAAAGTATTTCTGTTCACATTTTTGCAGATTTGTGCNATTTCTTTNGTATTTGAGCTATTTTTGCCCCCAATAACAAGCATTATATCNACATCTTTAGCAATTTCTTCAGACTCAATTTGTTTATTATTGATATCGTCACATAAAGTATCGATAATTTTAGTNTCAAATTTNTTAGATTCCTCAATTNTAGANACAACCTCCCAAAAAAGTTTTTTTGGAATTGTAGTTTGTGCGACTATGCCAACTTTCTNTGACTTTATTTCCNNAATTTTAAGTTCGAACTTATCTTTTATAACAATGGCTGATGATTCTTTTGCGTAACTTTTCGCTCCAATTATCTCNGGGTGATTTTTGTTGCCCACAATTAAAATGAAGTAATCATTGTCTGATAGATATTTTACTGCAAATTGTAGTTTCTTGACGATTGGACAAGTCATATCNATTACATTAATNTCTGAATTCTTTAANCCCTCTTCTTTATAATTTGGTATTCCATGTGCTCTTATGATAACAGTGCCTTTCTCATTTTTTTTNATCTCATCTACTACCGAAAGGCCTTTCTTTTGCAATATATCTACAACTTGAGGGTTATGTATNAAAGGACCGAAAGATTTTACATTTTGATTTGGATTTGATTCAAGNACCTTTTCAGCAGTTGTTACTGCTTTTTCTACCCCAAAACAAACGCCAGCGCTATCAGATATTATTAATTTTTTAGGCATCATCTACCTCTAGTTTAATTTTGGCAACAACTTCTTCTATGCTCATATCAGTTGTATCAATTATNAGTGCATCCTCNGCGGGATGGAGTGGACATGTTGATCTAGTCATATCAAGCTTGTCTCGCTCTTCGATTTCNATCGAGACCTTATTTTCATTTANATTAATCCCTAGCAAATCTTTTAACTGAGCAGCNCTTCTNTTAGCNCTTACATTNAGTTCNGCATCAAGATAAAATTTATGCTCAGCCTCTGGAAAGACATAGGTTCCCATATCTCTTCCTTCNGCNATGAAANTCTTATTCTTTACCATTCTTCTNTGCATTTCTCTTAATATGGTTCTAACAAATTCATTGGCAGCAAANTTAGAAGCNAAGGTAGAGATTTCATTTGTTCTTATATCTTCTGTTACATCATCAGTATTTATTAGAACTCTCTCATCTCCATTTTCNTTAACGAACCTTATATGGAGATCAATAAGTATTTTTTTTAATTTATTTTCGTCTTTTTCTGTAACTCCATTCAATTCTGCAAATAGAGCTAATGCTCTATACATTGCACCTGAATCAAGATAATTTAAACCCAAAGATTCCGATATTATTTTTGCGATNGTACCTTTTCCAACACCNGCTGGACCATCAATAGTNATTATCATAATTTATCTCTTTTTAAATGAATCTAGTAGCTCGTANAAATTGGGAAAAGAGACAGCGACTGAATCGGATTCATTTATTGTAGTTTCTCCGCTTGCAATTGTCCCNGCTATTGAGTTCATCATCGCAATNCTATGATCACCAAAACTTTCACANACCGCGCCTACTAAATTATTNCNACCTTCAATTATCATTCCATCATTGGTTTCTTCTATANTNNCACCAAGTATCTTAAGTTGTGAAACTGTAGTTTTAATTCTATCAGACTCTTTATATCGGAGCTCNTCTGCACCAGAAATTTTTGACTTTCCACTTGCTAATGCACAAGCAAGAGAAAGTATCGGTAGTTCATCNATTAAGAAAGGNATAGACTCTTTGTTGATATNTATAGCATTNAAATCNCTTGATTTTACTTGAATATCGCCTACTAACTCACCATTAATTTCACTGGAGTTAGNAATTTCAATTTTTCCACCCATTTCTTTTAGAATATCAATATAGTGAATTCTAGTTGGGTTTAGACATATATTTTTTAATTCAAGATCAGAGCCAGGATTAATTAATGCACCAACAATAAAGAAGGCAGCAGATGAAGGGTCACCTGGAATATTGATTACTTCTAAATTAATAATAGGATCTGGAGTTATATATATTATTCCGTCCTCAACTTTAAGGTTCTTAGTAAAGTGAGAGAGCATTATTTCAGTGTGGTCTCTGGAAGGCATGCTGTCTTTAATTTTTGTTACATCTTTTGCATTTAGAGCAGCCAAGATAATTGCAGTTTTAACTTGAGCAGACCCCAAGTTTAATTCGAATTCTTTTCCGTTAAGCTCGGCTGAGTTAATTTCTATGGGTAGTAAATTATCTTCAGAGTTAATATTTGCACCCATTTGTTGCAACGGCTCTACAACTCTTTTCATCGGCCTCTTTTTTAATGATTCATCACCATCGATGATAGAAGCAAACTTTTGTCCACTTAATAAACCCATCAGCAAACGTGCTGTGGTACCAGAATTCTCACAATGTAAATTATTTGGAGCCGCTACGAGTTTCTTTATACCCCTTCCTTTTACAAAAATTTTCCCTTTCACTTCAGCAAACTGTATACCTATATGTGCTAGACAATTAATAGTAGATTGAATGTCTTTTGAGATAGTTCTTATGTCTTCTGTCAAAGCAAGGTTGGTGATTTCCGTCATTTTACCTTCGTTTAAAGCCGCCAAGAATAGTGCTCTATGACCAATTGATTTATCTGCTGGNACATTGATTGAACCTTTAAAATTAAAGCTGTTACCTATTATATTATTTTTACCCATTGTTTTTCTCGATACCTTATAATAACCTAATTAATTCTATGCTGAAATCTTTTTCGAAATATAAAAAAGCTTTGGTTATCGGAATAGGGGGTGGAGCTGATATTGTTGGTACTATTCCAACNAAATTCTTTCTCGAGAGTAATGGAATTAACTGCCAACTTGCNGGNCTTCCGTGGGAAAGATANTCTATAGATCCCTTTCCAGGGCCACGNCCCTTTGATCAAATAATCAATAAAGTAAAAATTAATGATAGTTTGTGTTTTGCTAAGAAANATACTAAAACNAAAGATGGGCTTAGTTTTAGNGAGTCTAAANTTTCTGGAATTCTAAAGCAAAGAGTGGTTTTAATTAATATTTTTAACAGTCCAAATAATATTGCAGATGATTTGTATAATTATTCAATTGAAAATAAAATAGATTTAATTGTTGGGGTTGATGTTGGGGGAGATATCTTAGCTCAAGGACATGAAAAAGGATTAGCAAGTCCATTAGCTGATTCATTAATGCTGACCGTTCTAAATAAATTAAATAAAAAGATTGAGACAAAGATTGGTGTGCTTGGTTATGGTAGTGANGGGGAGCTTNAACAAAATGAGCTTAATGAATCATTAGGTATTTTGGGGAAGAATAAAGGNNTGATAGGGTCATTTGGATTAAATAATGACTCTTATTTGCTAATGAAGAAAATTATAAAAATTGTAGAGACTGACGCAAGCAGGGTTCCNGTTCTATCCTTTGAAGGTATTTCNGGTTTATATAAAATTAGAAGAGGAAGAGTAGAAATTAATATTCATCCAATGTCTCAAATCACATTCTATATTAATACAGNNNTNTTATATAGAAAAATATCAAAATCAGCTAGGTTAATTAGGAATGCTACCGATATATGGGATGCGAATAGAATTTTATTGGCAAANAAATATAGAACCGAGTTAGATTTCGAGATAAAAAAGCATCTTACTTCATTAGATGATAAAGAATAATTGGTATCACTGGTATAGCTAAGATTGTAGATACAAAGACAATNGATGCGACTTTTTCNGGAGACTTATTGTATTTNTCTGANAGAATAAAATTAAATACAGCAGAAGGCATAGAGAACTGTAATATAAGNACTTTGGCAATAAAGTTGTCAATCTCAAATATCTTACATATTGTGTAGCTTAAAGAAAAACCCAAGCTTAGCCTAAGAATCCCAAGCAANATGTCTTCNTTCAAATTATCTATTTTTGTTTCAGAAAGTTTATGACCTAAACTAAACATCATTAAAGGGATGCTGGTTGTACCAAGCAACTTGATTGAATTATTTATACCNGTACTTACTTCTACATCCGCTCGATTAAATATTATTGCTAGTAAGACCGCNTAAATTAAGGGAGTTTTAAAAACTTCCGCAATTTTACTTGGACCATTTAATATAAATATTCCTATTGAGCAATGGTAAAAAAAAACTAAAGTAGTGAAAATGATTGCATATTCAAAAGCTTCCTGGCCAAACGCAAACAAGGCGATAGGAAGAGCTAAGTTTGCTGTATTTGGAAAAACCAAAGTATTTAAATAAATGCTTAAGTCTTTTTTAAATAATTTTAATAAAAAGGCCCCTATTATTATAGAAAGAAATATCATTACAGTACCAGAGATAAGTATCTGATAAGCATCACTTAGTGTTACCTTGCCATCAATTAGAGAGGAGAAGATTAAACAAGGTGTAGATATATATAAAAGCAAAAGATTGATTGGTTTTAAATTTACATTTGTCAGCCTACCGAATACATATCCTGTAATGACAATAATGATTACTGGTAGAATAACTTCAAAAACTTTAAGCCAAAGTTCCATTAATACAGTTTACACAATGTAAATTGATATATGACAATCCTTTGTTATAATTCAAATTATGTGGATATTTCGTACTTCTCCTACATGGGCTTCCCTACTCCCCAGACTAATTCTAGCTATTACTTTTGTACCTGCGGGGTGGTATAAAATCTCAGATTTTCAATCTAAAGCCATAGCATGGAATATAAACTTTGGCTTCCCTACATGGATGACAGGTGTAGCAGTTTTTGTAGAGTTTTTTGGTGGCATTGCATTAGCTCTCGGACTTTTAACCAGATTAGCAGCCTTTGGGATTATTGCTGTAATGTCCGTTGGAATCTGGGTCGCACATCTTGATGATGGTTTTTTTCCAACCTATGATACATATGCTTATCAGTTGTGTTTAATAGGGCTTGCATATGTTCTTATTTTTATTGGAGGGGGAAATTTGTCTCTCGATAAAAGATTCTTCTAATTCTTTAAATTCTTTTTTATTAGTTCTACAGCGGGTTGATTAAAAGGGTTAATTTTTAATTTTTTTGCTAACATAATAGTAGTTAGTTCGAAAATCAAGAAAAGAGAGCCTATTGATTCTTCAGTCAAAGAGCCTAACCTAAATTCTATATTTGGCACTCCTCTTTTGTTGAGAGCTTCTACTGTCGCTGACTTTTCTTTGTTGACTAGTGAGCCAAATATACTTTTATTTTTTAAGCTTATGAAAGTAAAAGTTTTATCTTTTGGTCCATCTAAAGCAAGTTGCATTTGAGAATGTTGATCCTTAGGACCCAGATACTTAATTGGGGTAAGCCCAATATTTGAACCGTCTGATTTTATTTTACCCAGACTCTCCCCCCACAACTGCATAAACCACTCAGAAAAAGAGATAAGACTTTCTGTGTAAGGCATCATTACAGTTATCTTTTTCCCTTTTAAATAGTTTCTATAATAAAATTCAACTAAATTATTTATCAAGACAAAATCTTTGTTTGATAATTCATTGTAACAATTGAAAGCACCATTTAAGATTTTCTTCCAATTAAGGTTTATTAATTCACAGGGTAAAAAAGTTGATTTACTTAATACTGAAAAGCGCCCACCCAGATTTTTATTTACCTNATAGGTTGGAATATCATTCTTTTGGCCAAATCTGTTCAAATAGCTTTTATTCTCTTCCGTTAAAAAAATTAGCCTTTGGGAAAGTTTAATGTTTTTTGCTACTATTCTTTTTACTGTTTCTTTAAGTAAGTTTTTAATCTCGAAAGTTTCACCAGANTTACTTATGAACATGAAGATAGATTCCCTAATAGNTATCTNTTTAAANATNCTCTCAAAATTATCACTATCAAGATTATCAATTATATAGACTGTNTTTGGATTCTTGGGAAATCTGAGTGCTTCAAATGTAGCTTTTGTCCCTAGGCTTGATCCTCCTAGTCCGAATACTATTAAGTTTTTAAATCTTATTTTTTTTGTATCTAAAAAACTTTTTATTTTTAATGAGGAACTAATTTCNTTAATTATTTCAAGATTGCNATATTCTCTTTTTAATCTTTCGCTTAACTTGAGATTCTTTTCTTTTGTTGTNGTGGGAATAATTACNTCGATTGAATTTAGTNTGAAAGNTTTATCTTCTACCATTTTAGTACAGCGGAACCCCAGGCAAAACCAGCACCAAANACNGAAAATANAATATTATCACCTTCTTTTATTTTTCCTTCATCTATTGCTTCATGCAAAGCTAGTAATACAGAGGCCGATGAAGTATTGCCATATTTCTCAATATTTACGAAACATTTNTCTNTTGGCAGCTCTAATCTTTCTCTTGCTGCTTCAATAATTCTCATATTTGCTTGATGAGGTATGAATAAATCTATATCTTTTGGCTCCAAGCCTGCTTTCTCTATTGCTTCAAGGGAGTTTGATTGAATTATTTTGACAGCTTCCTTAAANACAGAGCTTCCNTCCATTTTTAGAAATCTNTAGCCTAGTGGATCCTTAGACCCACCACCTGGGACAAATAATAGCTCTGCTTCAGCTCCACTAGCGCCNAAGCAAACAGATAAAACGCCAGGCTTGCTAGATTCTTCNATTACAACTGCTCCAGCTGCGTCGCCGAACAATATACAAGTTCCTCTGTCTTTATAGTCAGTAATCTTTGATAAGTTTTCGGCTCCTACTACAAGAAGCTTTTTTGCTTGATTGTTTTCTATAAAAGCTTTTGCGATATTGAGACAATATATGAAGCCCGAGCATCCAGCAGAAACATCAAAAGCAAATATTTTTCTTGTCTTAAGTTTATCTTGAAGAATGCAAGCAACTGATGGAGTCATATAATCTGGGGAAACCGTCGCAACTATTATACCGTCTATTTCATCAGGCGATGTATTTGAGTTCTTTAGAGCTTCTTTGCATGCAACTAGGCACATATCAGAAGTTGCTTTTTCTTTATCTAGTATTCTCCTTTCAGATATNCCTGTCCGTGCTTTAATCCATTCATCACTAGTATCCACTAANGACTCTAAGTCTTTATTNGTCATTATTGTATTTGGCACATAGATACCAGTTCCAGTTATTTTTGCAAAATTCAAATGTATACCTAACCTTAAGTTGTATTATTTTTTATTATATGTTCAATGTCAATTTGAAAATTCTTCATAACCTCTATTAATTCATTTCTCTGGGTATTCATNAACTCATAAGATTTTAGAAAGTCATTATCTTTAGAAAAAATTATTAAATTTAAAAAGTCTTTATTAAAATAATTTATCAAGTGCTCCACCTCTTCGTTGTTAGCAATAGATACAAGATTGGAGACTTCTTCTTTATAAATTTTATTATTAAAGAAATTAAATTTTAATTCTAAAGTTGGAAAATCACCTTGCATTACAGGGTTTAATGCAAGCTTAAAATCCATGTTTAGATTAAAATTATTTAAAGATTCTGTATTTTTGCATGCAATTAGCAGTATACAATTCTTATATTCGTAAAAAATAGAGCCTTCTTCTATGAAATCAAAAGCTTTTAAAGCCAAAGCTTTCGGTATAACTACACTTGATTTTCTAATCATTGATAGAGTACAATTGTAATGTCTTCACTTTAAGTTATCAAGGAGGAGTGTTTATGACTGCTTTAGCAATTACTTTAGGAATCGTCGGGCTTTATTGGATCGCCTANACAAATTTTGGTGCTGATGGTGGTGCCGCGGCCGCGAGTGCTCCTGAAGAAAGACCTGCAGANGATTCTTTGACTGATGGAACACCACCAGCTTCAGATGAATCAATAACTGACGGNTCTGAATTCTCTACACCAAAATAAGTTTAATTNTCTTATTATGTAAAGGATTCAAAATGAATGTAATTTTGAAGATTAATAATTGAGTCAGGCTTTGGCTCATATATAAAGTTTTCANTATTTATTGTTCTGGCAANGATTTTTATCCCTTCAATAAGTCTGAANGAAGGCCTGGAGAAATATGAGTTTGCATTAACNATGTAAACTTGCCCTTTTCGAAATGCNGGAATTTTGTTCAACTCAGGATTTTCTAAAAGTATATTAATTTCATTAAGTGAATTATCAATAGAATATCCGCAAGGCATTATAAATAGATAATTTGGGGCGTATTCAANTAACTTTTTAAAACTAANAATAGACGATTCCTCGCCAGATTTAGATAAACTACTAACTCCACCTGCTGCNTCAANCATNTCAGGGACCCAATGTCCNGCAGAATAGATTGGGTNTAACCATTCCATACAGAAAACTCTAGGTTTATCAATTANGTCNTTAGTTTTGAAAATAATATCATTAAGTTGTAAATCAAAATCTTGAGAAATTTTTACACCCTTTTCTTTTAATCCNAANTCATTTCCAAGTTTAATAAATGATTCGCTTACTTCTTTTAGGTTTTTTGGNCNCAGGGTAATTATCTTAGGTTTTTTGCTAAGAGAATTGATTGATTTAGTTACCAGGTCTTTAGAGANGGCACATATCTCACAAAGATCNTGCGTTACGATAAAATCGGGCTTAATTTCTTCAAGTGCCNCNATNTCAACTATGAAAGAAGATTTGCCCTTCTTTTTATTTTCGCTNACTATTGTTTCTATTTCTAAACTACTTTTGTTNTTAAAATCTAATTCAGTAAAACCAACGCTCTTTATTCTTTCAACAGAGTCAGGGTANTCACATTCATGAGTTACTCCAAAGATNTTTTCTTCTAAACCTAGTTGGCAAAGGATTTCCGTACTGCTAGGAAGGAGGGATATAATTTTCATTCTTATATAATAATATTTTTTTAAGATTCATCAAAATTTTATATGTTTCCCTTAAGTCCAAAAAAGACAGTCCTTCCAGGTGAGTCAAAATTCAGAATTTCTTGGCGCTCGTCATTAAAAACATTCTGTATCTTAATAAATGGTTTAAGATCGTATCCAATGTAGCTCTTATCTAATTTATATTCACCATAAAGATTGAAATTCCAGAAAGGCTTATTCCANAANCTTACTNCNGATGANTCATAGTCCCATCTTCCACCTGTATANGAGCCATCTAGAATTAAGTTGTAAAAGTTACTAGATTTAGTTATNACAAATCCTCCACTTCTTCTTGGCCTTCTTAATAAATCTTTATTATCNGGCCAGTTTGCATCCCCNCCATAATTTCCTGTTTTATCAGTATTNGTNTCTAATTTAGTAAACCAAAGTTTTGTNTTTATTCTNTTGGGAAAGTATATATTGGCNGANAATTCATATCCTGAACTAGATGCTTCCTGAACATTTTTATATACTGCTCCTGATTGGGTACCAGTAACCCAACCTGTATATGTTATAAGGTCAGTTATTTNAGTGTCAAAATAGGTTGCACTTAATGTCATATTTGTTCTAATATTTTGATCAATACCTATTTCATAAGATTTTTGNTTTTCTGGNTTTAGTCCAAAACTCTGACTATAAGATTCATATACATTCGGATACTTTATACCCTTACTCATTCCTCCTCTTATCTTTGTAGAAGTTTCTATGATTGATTTTGAGGCAAATATTGATGGCAGAGTGTACCCACCNTGTGTTTCATGATGAATCTTTCTTATTCCTGGATTAATTGATATTTCATATGGAAATTTTAGTAAAGCANTACCNTAAAATTGTTCAATTTCATCATCATGTCCGTAATAACTTCCACCGTAAGTATTATAGTCGCTACTTTCTATTGTTCTGTCGTAACCAACAAGTGAATCTACATCTACAATTCCAAAATCTTTATTATGCTTAAGATAATACTCAAACCCCTCTCTTTTTTCCCAAAAGTTTGTATCACTGTTTGTTTCAACTCCATTCCAAGCTTGATATCCAGATTCTACCCACTTATGCATATACCAGTACTTGTAAGTTGTTCCAAGGGTTAGGGGCTCNTAAANTTTATATTCTAAATTAATAGACCTACTTGTTATATGTCTTCTATCNTTTTGTGTACTAAGGAATGGNGTACCTTCGGTGTTCCCTGTGCTATCAGTTGGGTATCGNTATCNAGTTTTCTTTTTATTAAAAGAAGTAGCTANCTTTAATTTGTTATCTGAAGTTCTTAGACTTAGTCCACCATCTAAGTCTGTTTTATCATGNTTATTATTTTTGAGCATATGGCCATTATCATCTACTCTTTGAAANCCTAATGAATAACCAAGTTTCAAATAGTNGTCATCTTCATTTANCTTTAAAGGCCCTGAAAGATTAAAAGATTGNTCATTAATTAAATATTTACTTCCNTCGCTCTGTAGTCCTCTTGAAGGTGACTGGCCAACACCGACAGCAGTATTAAAAAAAATGCTATTTTTCTCAGCNTATTTCTTTTTAGTAATACTTACAACTAGTCCCATTGCTCCAGGACCATAAAGTGCTGCTTGGGGGCCTCTTAGTATTTCAATCTTTTCAATATTATTTGTAGTCAATCGAGAAAAATCATAATACCCACCTATCTCGTTAACTTTCACACCGTCTATTATTACTAAATTGTGGTCACTCTCACTCCCCCTAGAGAAGACGCTAACTACACCACCATTACNACCCGATTGTTTTACAGATAACCCAGGTANTTTTCTNAGNAATTCCTNTACATTACTTNNNCCAGANTTTNTAATTTGCTCCTCNGTAATGATAGTTGCAGAGCCACCATATTCTGAAAATTTAATTTCACTATTTGATATTCTTGGATTTGATAGTGATACCTCTTCTGCNTGANGAAGATTAATAGATANAAATAAANATAGAAGTAGAATAGAGTTTTTCANTAGATTCTCCTTTCTACAAGTNCAAATTNNATTAAAAAATAAGTATCTTAGCTTATCTTTCCTTTGACCTCGAAGAAAAATAAAATTTTTTTTATTGGCAGGTCTTCTGACTTATAGCTCTTATAGTTTCCTTCCCATTTTTCAACAGTGGATAATTAACTATAAGAAATGCTAATTACAGCAGCGGGTCTGTGTTGGACTCTCACCAACTTCCCTTTTATACCCTCGCAGGTACCAACAGTCATAAGATATAAAATTTGTTCTTAATTGTCAAATTCTTTTGTATTATTTATAAATGATTACTACTTTAGGCGGNGGCGTTGGAGCTGGCAAATTTCTAGAAGGATTATATTCAGAAGTTAACAAAGAAACTCTTAATGTAATTGTAAACACAGCTGATGATTTTGACATCTTCAATGTNCGNGTNAGTCCAGATGTTGATTCTGTACTTCATTGGTTGTCTGGCAGNATTAATCGNAAACNAGGGTGGGGNATNAGAAACGATTCTTTTTTTCACTTAATNGGGAGTGAGCATTCATGGTTCAAGCTTGGAGACCAAGATTTAGAAGAGAATATTAAAAAAATGAATTTAATCAAAAGAGGATTAAGTNTGGAAGAGGTTATCGAGCGACAAAGAAAAAAATTAGGAATTAAGAAAGCGAAGATTTTACCAATGACGAATGATAAAGTGGAAACATACATATTTTCTGNGGGAAANAAAATTCATTTCCAAGAGTATCTAATAAAGCANAANATGANACCAAAAATTGAAAGAGTCTTTTTTAGTAATATCAAAAAGTCTAAGCCGCCAGATAGCATGTTAAATTTGATTGCTGAATCTAGGATAATAATATTTTGTCCNAGTAATCCAATCATTAGTATAGNTCCAATATTAGNAGTCCCTGGAGTCAAAAGCGCTATTAGNAAGTCAAAAGCAATNAAAGTTGCCATTAGCCCNATAGTTAGNAGCAAAGCTTTNAAAGGCCCCGTATTAAAATTTATGAAATTCAAGAATTTAAAACAGTCAGCNCTTGGCGTGGCAGAATTTTATACAGGTCTTGCAGACTACTTAATGATTGATACATTAGACAGNAAACTTGNTAGNNGTATCTCTGNACTTGGTCTTAAACCTATTATTAAAAACATAAAAATGAGTAATAAGTCTGTTTCAAAGGGAATGGCTAGAGATATACTTAATATTAGTGCATGATGATGAAAATTAANTTGATAGCNNTAAAGAATTTTCCTGTCATAAAACCTGGNGACAATATCAGTAAAGAAATTTTGACTTCAATTGCNAAGCAGAGGCTNAAACTTTTGCCAGAGGATATTATAGTAATAGCCCANAAAATAGTCTCAATTTCACAAGGAAGATTTGTTGATTTATCGAAAGTTAGAATTTCNAAAAAAGCNATTCAACTAAGTAAAAGAACNGGTAAAGACAGAAGTTTCTGTCAATTAGTTCTAGAAAATTCAAAAGACATAATTAAAGCTTCCAAGAACGTGATTATAACTAGAGACAAATTAGGTCTAGTAGCTGCAAATGCAGGGATAGATCAATCAAANATCAAGNATAAGAATACTGCTTTGCTTCTCCCNAAGAATCCTAATCTATCTGCAAAAAAAATTTCTTTAGCAATTTCCAACAGTTTTGATAAAAATTTACCTGTTATTATTGCAGACTCTGTCGGAAGGCCNTGGAGGTATGGATTNACACAGATATCTATAGGTAGCTATGGCATAAAGCCATTNAAGAGTTATAAGAAAGATTTATATAANAATCCTCTATATGANACAGAGGTNCCGATTGTTGATGAATTAGCATCTACTGCAGGATTNTTAATGGANAAAGATGTTGGTATTCCTGTTGTTTTGATAAGAGGGTATAATTATCTGAGATCAAAGGAGAATTCT
The DNA here is from genome assembly GCA_002701925.2 of bacterium. Lineage (GTDB taxonomy): Bacteria > Desulfobacterota_D > UBA1144 > UBA1144 > UBA1144. Next base: position 83,166 of record NZWJ02000020.1, on the reverse strand, counting down.
AATTTATTATTAAGAAGTAAAAACAATGATATCTTTAAATAAAACCCATGAATCTTTTCTAAAATCAAATAAAGCATCGGAGATACTTTTTGCCCACGATATACCAGTTGGGAATTTGGAAACTTTGGACAGTAAAACTATACAAGTACTTGAAAAAGCTTTAAATGAAATAAATTTAACAAGAGAAGAAGTTCTTCTGCTTACAATGATTGAAATGAATCACGTCTCTATCCTAATGTCAGTCTCTAACTTTCTTAGAAAAAAATATAAAGGTGAATTGATAAGCTTTTCAAAAAATATTTTCATTCCATTAACTCAGCTTTGTAGAGATCAATGTTCATACTGTACTTTTAAGTACGAGCCAGGTGAAGGGGACTTGTTTTTTTCACCAGAAAAAGTTCTTGAAGCTGCAAAGAAATCAACTGAATTAGGTTGTACTGAAATGTTGTTTGTTTCGGGAGATAAGCCTGAGCTGATGTATGATGTTTATAAGAAAGAATTAGAGAAGATTGGATATAGTTCTACATCAGATTATATGATTGGAATGAGCGAGCTTTGTTTAGAGGAAGGAATCTTCCCCCATTCTAATTTAGGAATAGCAAAGATTGATGAGTTAAAAAGATTTAAAAATTCTAATCCAAGTATGGGCCTTATGTTAGAGAGTATAAGTGAAAGACTTATGGAGCCTGGAGAGGCACATTATAGATGCCCAGACAAATATCCGAGAGCTAGAATTAAGACAATCTCTGATGCCGGCAAGCTTAACATACCTTGGACTTCTGGGATTTTAATTGGAATAGGTGAAAATTGGGAAGAAAGAGTAGACTCAATTATAGAGTTAAAGAGGATAAATGATGAATTTGGCCATATACAAGAAATAATTATTCAGAATTTTAGCCCAAAGCCTGGTATTAAGATGGAAGGGAGCCCGGTTCCGACAGATTTAGACATGATTAAAACTGTTGCTATTTCAAAAATTTTAATGGGTAAGGATGTAAATATTCAGGTTCCTCCAAATCTCAATGCAAAGACTTACACTCTCCATATTTTCTCTGGAGTCAATGATTTGGGGGGAGTTTCTCCTTTAACAATTGACTATGTTAATCCAGAAAGCCCGTGGCCACAACTTGATATAATGAAGAAAAATATTTCGGAATTTGACTTTAATTTACGTGAAAGACTGCCTGTTTACCCTGAATTTCTTAATAAAAAATTTTTAAATGATAATATTTATGATAAAGCAATAAAATTTGTTGATAATACGGGCTATATAAAAGAAAATTAAGGATTGATATGGAAAGCGAATTAAAAAATATAATTGACCAAATTGAAAATAATCGTGTTAAAGGAATAGATTATTTAATGTCTAATTCCAATGAAAAAATTGTTAATATTTTGAGCAAAGCTTTAAACAAAGCCGAGATTAGTGAGAGCGAAGCTGAAGATTTATTCTTAATAGAAGATATTAATGATCTTTCTCTTCTAGTTGTTTTAGCAGATGAGATTCGCAAAGAGGATGTTGGCGATGATGTAACTTATGTAGTAAATAGAAATATTAACTTCACAAATATTTGCAATACTTATTGTGGTTTTTGTAATTTCATGGCTCCAGAAGGTGATTCAAGAGCCTATTTTCTGACTATGGACGAGATTAAAGAAAAGGTTTTTGAAGCTAAAGAGAATGGTGCAACTGAAGTTTGTATGCAAGGTGGAATGCATGATGACATAGATGGCAATTTTTATTTGCAAATTATTAAAAGTGTCAAAGAAGCAGTCCCTGAAATGCATACACATTGCTTCTCCCCTTTTGAGGTTCACTATGGAGCAGATACTTTAGGAATTCCTATAGGAGACTTTGTAACTCAGCTAAAAGAGGTTGGTCATGGTACCTTCCCTGGCACTGCGGCTGAAATTCTCAGTGAAGATGTCAGAAAAATTATAGCTCCTGGAAAGATTACTACAGATCAATGGGTTCATACTATAAAAGAGATTCATAAGGCTGGAATGAATACTACATCAACCATAATGTACGGACATGTAGATAAGCCATTNCACTGGGCAAAACANTTTAATATTCTTAGAGAGATACAAAAAGAAACTGGTGGTATAACAGAGTTTGTNCCTTTAAGATTTATTCCTTGGGATACTAGACTTTATAAAAAAGGCCTTTCAAGAGAAGGNCCAACAGATCTAGACCAGNTNAAAATGTATGCAATTGCAAGACTTTTTTTTAGAGGCTGGATTAANAACATCCAAGTTTCATGGGTAAAGCAAGGGCCAGAGTTTGCNCAGTATTGTCTTAATGCNGGAGCTAATGATTTTGGTGGAACTTTNATGGAAGAGAAAATTACAACTGCTGCTGGCGGTAAGTTTGGCCAATATTTTCCTCCAGAAGAATTTAGNAGATTAACATTCGAGATTAATCGTCGACCAGTAGAAAGATCAACTAAATATGATTACTTAAAGGTTTTTGATCAGCAGTAATTATGAGTTTCTTTACAAANATTAAATCGGANATCTCNGCCGCAAACGAGAGAGATCCTGCCGCGAGAAANATTCTTGAGATNTTAATAAANTACCCAGGTTTTCATGCCATNTTTTGGCACAGAATAGCTAGNATATTNTGGGGAATAGGCCTTAGGTTAATNGCGAGAATAATTTCAAATATACTTAGAACTCTNACNGGAATTGAGATTCACCCAGCAGCTANAATAAAAGAAGGTTTTTTTATTGANCATGGAATGGGTGTAGTTATTGGNGAAACATCTGAAATAGGNAAAAATGTAACTATTTATCAAGGTGTGACACTNGGCGGTGTTAGCGCAAATGCAGGAAAAAGACACCCAACAATCGGAGATAATGTAATTGTTGGAGCGGGCAGCAAGATTCTCGGCCCTTTGAACATTGGTTCTAATACAAAGATTGGAGCGAANTCAGTCGTTATTGATGACATACCAGAAAATTCTACTGTAGTTGGAGTTCCTGGAAAAGTTGTAGGTAAGTCCTTCTCATCTGATGCACCTGATTTATATCATAACAAACTACCAGACCCAAGTGGCGAAGATATGCTTAAGCTTCAGCAAGATATTGAAGAATTAAAGAATAAGATTAAAGAATTAAAGTCCTAGATTTGAATCAAAGTCGTAAGCTATGTTCATGTTTTGAACTGCCTGACCAGCAGCACCCTTAATTAGGTTGTCAATAACAGATGTGATAAGAAGAGTTTTTTTGTCAGGTAATATTTTAATTCCAATTTCACAAATATTTGTATTTTGTATATTTTGTAAAGATGGCATGGATCCTTTTAGAGGCTTTACAAATTTAGAGTTGGAGTAGAATTTTTTAAATTGCTTATATATTTTTTCTTCGTGCAATATGGAACTATTTTTAATATAGATATTAGACATAATCCCTCTTTTTATTGGTAGCAGATGCGGAACCATCAAAATTTTAACTCTTTTCTTAAAAATTTTCTTTATAAATTGTTCAATTTCTGGTGCATGTTGGTGTGCACCAACNTTGTATGTAGATAAATTTTCATCNGTCTCTGAGAAGCTATGTTCAACNTTGGAGCTTCTTCCAGCACCNGTAGTACCTGACTTTGTNTCAACAATGATACTNTGTGAATTGTTTATCATTGNATTGATAGGCGCTAAACCTAAAATAATAGAGGTTGCGTAGCAACCTGGATTAGAAATATTTTTTNTACTGNTTATTTNATCGCNATTAATTTCGGGTATTAAATATTGAAANTCTTTATATGATTCTTCNCTTCTTTTGTTCTTATACCAAAGAGCGTTCATTTTTTTATTAAGTCTATAATCACCNCCCAAATCGATAATCTTTGAATTTAANTTTTTAAATTTTCTCAAATGTTTAGGAAGTTCGCCATGAGGAAGACAAGAAAAAATTAAATCGACATTTTTAANATTTAAAATCTCNAAGTTTCTTCTGACTCTAATGTTCTTTTTTATAGATCTATTGGAGACTAAACTCTTTAATGTTGATCCATGGNTAGAATTTGCTCCTANNAAAAATAAGTCTACTTGTGGATGATTTAATAATATTTTTATTAGCTCTAGCCCAGTATATCCAGTNGCACCTAGAANAGCAGTTTTCAATTTNTTCATAATTGTCACATTATCATGCAATTTTTATAAATTCAATTGTTTGAAATCCATTTGACAGAGTGTAATATAAAGAAAATCACTTCAAAAAAGGATAATTATATGTCAATTAAAATAGGTATTAATGGNTTTGGAAGAATTGGAAGGAATCTACTTAGGATTTCATTGCTTTCTGATGATATAGATGTAGTTGCAATTAATGATATTGCAGATATNAAGACGTGNGCTCATCTTTTAAAGTATGACTCTGTATTTGGAGTCTTAGATAATGATATTAAGCACGATGAAGATAGNATTTCCATAGACGGANACAGAATAAAGATTTTCTCNGAAAGGTCTCCTTCTGATATCGATTGGTCTTCTAAAGATTGCCAAATAGTTGTTGAATCCACAGGTATTTTNACATCTAAGGAAAAAGCTTCTCTCCATTTAAATGGTACAGTGAAAAAAGTAATTATCTCNGCACCAGCAAAAGGAAGNGTTGANTTTACTACTGTAATGGGCGCCAATGATGACCTATATGACCCGAGCAGCCATAATATTATCTCTAATGCCTCATGTACAACAAATTGTTTAGCCATGATTGTGAAAGTTCTTACTGATAATTTTGGTTTAACTAGCGGGCATATGACAACTATTCATTCATACACAAACGACCAAAGAATAATCGATTCTCCTCATAGTGATTTAAGAAGAGCTAGGGCTGGCGCTCTTTCAATGATTCCTACAAGTACAGGGGCCACTAAAGCAATCGAAGAGATTTTTCCTGATTTAAAAGGAAACTTATCTGCAATCTCAGTTAGAGTTCCAACACCCAATGTTTCTATGGTGGATTTTGTTGCTAGGATTAAGACTAAAGCTACTATAAAGGAAATAAATGAAGCATTTATATCTTCTTCTAAAAATGAATTACAGGGCTACCTTGATATAGCTCCTGAAGCAGCAGTCTCAGTAGATTTATTAAAGAATAAACATTCTGCCGTATTCGATCCGTTTGGTACCAGTGTGATTAATGAGGATTTTATTAAAGTTATTGGTTGGTATGATAATGAATATGGCTATTCCTCAAGAGTTCTAGATTTAGCTGTAAAAATTGGTAACTCCCTTGAATAAGAAAAAGACATTGCGAGATTTTCCAAAAACTTATTTTAATGGAAAAAAAGTGTTTGTCAGAGTTGATTTCAACGTTCCTATAAATAAAGAAAGTAATAGTATTCGTGAAGATTATAGGATTCGTAGGGCACTTCCAACAATTGATTTTCTAATAGAGTCAGGTGCAAAGATTATTTTAGGTTCGCACTTAGGCAGACCTAAGGGAACAATAATGAAAGATCTTTCATTGGAGATTGTATCTAGTAGATTATCAGAATTAATAAATAAAGAAGTTTTATTCTGCAGGGATTTTATGAAAGATAATTTATCAGAGAAGGTTGATGACATGCCAAACGGCTCGGTGATTATGCTTGAGAATCTTCGATTTCATAAAGAAGAAACCGCTAATGATAAGATTTTTTCATCTAATTTAGCAAGTCTAGCTGAGATTTATATAAATGAAGCTTTTGGGACATCGCACAGGGCACACTCATCTACCTATGGTATGGCTCAAGGTTTTAAGACTAAGATTGCTGGCTTTCTTGTTAGCAAGGAAATTAAATTTATTTCTAGAATGATGAAAGAGCCTGAACATCCTTTTTTGGTTATCATAGGTGGCTCCAAGATTAGAGACAAGATTTCTGCGCTAGGAAATCTCCTAGAAAGTGCTGATAAGATAATAATTGCCGGCGGAGCAGCGTATACTTTTTTAAAAGCCAATGGTATCAATATAGGAAGCTCAATTTATGAAGAGGAAATGATAGATTGGGTCAGAGAAGTTTATAAGAAATATCAACATAAAATCGTTTTACCAATTGATCATGTAATTTCAAAGTCTTTCAATAAAGACGACCCTTGCTCTATTTCCGATAAAGATATACCAGAAGAGCATATGGCATTGGATATAGGGCCTAAGACAATTGAATTATTTAACTCTATTATTAAGGGACCAGGTTATATTTTTTGGAATGGTCCTATGGGTGTCTTTGAATTCGAGCAATATTCTTCAGGAACTATACATGTTGCAAGAGCAGTTGCTTTAGCAACATGGCGTGGAGCTACATCGGTTGTCGGAGGCGGGGAGACTATTGCTGCAATAAGAAAAGCAGAGGTATTAGAATCAGAAATCTCACACATGTCTACCGGCGGTGGGGCACTTCTTGAATATTTAGGTGGAAGCCAATTACCAGGTATAGAAATTTTAGATTAATATCTTATACTTAAAAAACATAATGATTAAACATTCAAAAACTGATTTATCCTGGATTGAAAATTTACTCGGAAATGAAGCTTCATATTTATTAGAGCATGAGTGTAAGACTATAGATTCAAAAAATATAATTAATCCTGGGCCAGATTTCATTGATAGAGTAGTAAAGGAATCTGATCGATCTAATGTATTATTAAGAAATTTTCAAACTTTGTTTAATCATGGAAGACTTGGGGGCACGGGTTACTTGTCAATTTTGCCGGTTGATCAAGGAATTGAGCACTCAGCCGGAGCTTCTTTTGCTCCAAATCCAATTTACTTTGACCCTGAAAATATTATTAAACTAGCAATTGAAGGTGGGTGTGGAGCTGTAACCTCGACTCTTGGTGTTCTTGGAGCTGTTTCAAGAAAATACGCGCATAAAATACCTTTTATTCTTAAATTGAACCATAATCAATTCTTATCATATCCCAATGAGTATGATCAGATACGTTTTGCTTCAGTCGATCAAGCATTTAATATGGGAGCAATAGGAGTAGGGGCAACTATTTATTTTGGCTCTAGTGAAAGTAATAGACAAATTCAGGAAGTATCAGAGCTTTTTGAGCACGCTCATTCCCTAGGTTTAGTGACTATACTCTGGGCATACTTGAGAAACTCTTCATTCAAGAAAGGTGATAATGATTATCACGTTTCAGCTGACCTCACTGGGCAAGCCGATCATTTAGCATCCACTATTCAGGCGGATATTGTTAAACAAAAATTAGCTGAGAATAACGGTGGGTTCAATGAGCTAAATTTTGGCAAAACTCATAAGAAGGTTTACTCAGAGCTTACCTCTGATCATCCGATAGACCTTAATCGTTATCAAGTAATTAATTGTTTATCTGGAAGAGCAGGTCTGATTAATTCTGGGGGAGCTTCCGGAGAGAGTGACATTGCAGATGCTGTTAAGACTGCAATAATTAATAAGCGTGCGGGTGGAATGGGACTAATTACAGGTAGAAAAGCTTTCCAGAAACCTTTCAAAGAAGGGATTGAGATTCTCAATGCTGTCCAAGATGTTTATTTAAACAAAAAGATTAGCCTAGCTTAATTCTCATAATTTACTTTTTAATGAATTTGCAGACATTCTTCACCATATCAGAAGAACCTATATATATTGGAGATTTTTGGTGAATAGATTTTGGCTTAATATTTAAAATATCATTCTTACCATCAGTAGCTAGACCNCCTGCTTGTTCAATTATAAATGCCATTGGATTACATTCATACATTAATCTTAANTTTCCTTGTGGAGCACCCTTCGCTTGTGAATAAATAAAAAGCCCGCCCTTCAATAAGCTTCTATGTAAATCCGCAACCATTGACCCAACATACCTNAAGGANTAAGGTCTACCAGTTTTTGAATCTTTTTGTTCACACCATGTAATGTACTNTTGAACTCCATTTGAGAATTGAAAGAAGTTGCCTTGGTTAACTGAATACATTCTTGCNTTCTTTGGNATCTTTATATTCTTATAAGATAGATAGAATTCCTGTACAACAGGATCTAGGGTGAAAGCATCTACACCTTTGCCAACAGTTAAAACATAAATAGTNGATGATCCATAAATAATATATCCTGCAGCAACTTGNTTAGTACCTTCTTGGAGGAAATCTTTTGTNAGTGTTTGTCTTTGATTGNCAGGTTTTTTCAGGACAGAGAAAATAGTTCCAACGGGAACATTAACATCAATATTTGAGGATCCATCTAGCGGATCTATAAGGACTANGTACTTNGATTTTTTTGAAGTTTCATTATTAAATATTATTACTTTGTCATTTTCTTCGGATACTAAACCACAGCAGTTACCACCATTTTCAAGCGATTTAATAAATAAGTTATTAGCAATTAAGTCAAGCTTTTTTACTTTTTCACCATGAGTATTTTTCGAACCTGNAAGTTCACCAAGTGTTCCATTTAGAGCGCCACTATTTAATTCNTTACTGACTTGTCTAGCAGCTAATTTAAGGTCTTTTAATANTGCAATTAGCTCTCTGTTCTTATCACCGGCAAGTTTATCTTTNANAAGGTACTGATANGCAGTTAATCTTTCTTTCACATTTAAATCATACACTTATATATTTAAAAAAAAAGATAAATATGATTGAATCTTTGAATATATAATNGTCTGAATATCNAAGATTTTATTGACAACTNTTAGCAAGAAGTATCCTATNACTGTNCCACCAATGAAGCCAACTATTAAGCCTGAGATTTTATTNATTANAGTTANGTTGAAGTAAGAGCATATTCCTTCAATAAGAAGAAAGAATAATTTAAGTAGAAAGTAAAAACTTATATATATAATTAAGCTTGTAATTAAGCTAGAGCCNGTACCCGAGTAGAAATCGAACCTATTTATTANTTCTTTGTTTAAAAATGAAGTCCCTATATAAGAGATAAAGAAAGGTATGAGCAAGCAAAAGAACTTCGAAGAAGTCTTGATTATACCAGANAGAAAACCCACAAATGTAAAAATTAAAACAATTAATAAGAAAATGTAATCATATATAATCATTATAGAGTCTCCATATACTATTAATTAGTTAACTAATTATAATCATTATTATTTTATATNAAATATTAGGATTTTGACTTATTACTTATTTCTGATAACTTAGAAAAATGGATTCCGCTTTNATTCAAGAGCCAATATTAAATCACTTAGCTTCAGTCGAGAAANTACTTAAGCAGCANGTGCCAAGCAATGTAGGTCTTTCTGTGGAGATNCTAAGGCATTTAATTCATAAACCCGGGAAAAGATTTCGACCNTCAATCNTACTCTTGGCNGCNCTTTCACTGAAGAAAAGAGTTAATAATCAGGCATATTTTGCAGCTGCATCTGTGGAGTTACTTCACAATGCATCTTTGATACATGATGATATTGTTGATCAGGCTACTACTAGAAGGGGTCTTAAGTCGGCGAATAAAATTTGGGGAGACCATGCGACTGTTTTAGCNGGCGATTACTTNTTAGCAAAATCTTTATATCTNGTGAATCAGTGTAAGAATCATAAGATCATGGGTATAGTCACTAATTCTGCATCTGAGCTAGCAAACGGACAAATTTTAGATATTATGATTTCAAAAAGGCTTATACCTTTCAACAAAAAAATATATTTCAAAATGATTAAATTAAAGACCGCATCTCTAGTTTCAGCATCAGCTCAAGTTGGAGCAGTTTTAGGGTCAAACAATGATTCTGAGGTTAATTCATTTAAGTCTTACGGTATAAATTTAGGAATTTCATACCAGTTGATGGATGATGCACTAGATCTTATTAGTACTTCTAAGAAGATGGGAAAGAGCACTATGGAAGATTTGAAAGAAGGCAAAGTTACACTTCCAATTTTAGTTTCTCTAGCTAATTCTTCAGCTAGTTCATCAAAGAAGGCTGAAGCAATTCTGGTGAAAAAAAAATTTGATAGAAAGAGCCTGGATTTTCTGTATAATTTTGTATTAGAAAATAATGGCATTGAAGATACTGTAGAGGTTGCAAGAAAATATTCTAAAACAGCAATTTCTAAGATTAATTTCTTGCCAGATAGCAAATATAAAGCTTCTTTAATTAGGCTAGCTCAAGATAATTTAATTAGGATGTCTTAGTAATGAGAAAGAAAGATTGGGAAAAAAAGTATAAAGACAAGCTAAATGAAAGGAAGGAGTCTTTTAAGACAACCTCTAATATAAAGATTGAAAGATTCTATACGAAAGATGACTTACCAGATAACTTAGATGAGATGAACTCCTACCCCGGTGAATTTCCCTTTACAAGAGGAGTCCAACCTACCATGTATAGGGGTAGGTTCTGGACAATGAGGCAATATGCTGGTTTTGGCTCTGCGAAAGAAACTAACCAAAGGTTTAAGTATCTTTTAGATAAAGGTCAAACTGGTTTGAGTGTTGCTTTTGATTTACCTACTCAAATGGGATATGACTCCGATGCCCCTGTAAGTAAGGGCGAAGTTGGTAAAGTTGGAGTAGCTATTGATTCACTAGAAGATATGGAGATACTTTTTGATGGAATACCTTTAGATAAAGTTTCAACATCAATGACAATTAACGCAACAGCCTCAATGCTTTTAGCTATGTATATAATAACCGCTGAGAAACAAGGTGTTTCAGCAGATAAGATAATGGGCACCACACAAAATGACTTACTCAAAGAATTTATAGCAAGGGGGACTTATGCTTTCCCACCTAAGCCATCTGTTGAGATAACAGTCGATGTAATGGAATATTGTAAAGACTATGTTCCTAAATGGAATCCAATTAGTGTTAGTGGATACCATATTAGAGAGGCTGGATCTACGGCCGTCCAAGAAATCTCTTTTATGCTTGCTGATGCTATTCAATACTTAGAGATTGCGAAAGAAAGGAAGTTAGATGTGGAGAAAATTTGCAAGAGAGTTTCCTTCTTTTTTGCTGTGCATGGGAACTTTTTTGAAGAGATTGCAAAATATAGAGCTGCAAGGAGAATATGGGCAAAAATATTAAGAGAGGATTTTAATGTTAAAGATGATAACGCATGTAAGTTTAGAACTCATTCGCAGACAGGAGGAGTTACTCTTACTGCCCAACAGCCTTTAAACAATATTGTTAGGACCGCAATGCAAGCCATGGCTGCAGTTTTAGGTGGCACCCAATCATTACATACAAATTCTTTTGACGAGGCATTAGGTCTGCCCACTGAAGAATCTGCCACTATAGCTTTAAGAACTCAACAAATCATTGCACATGAATGTGAGGTTGCTAACACAATTGACCCATTTGCAGGGTCATATTTTGTAGAAAACTTAACTGACGAGATTGAGAAGAAGGTTTATGAGTACTTGTCAATAATAAAAGAGAAAGGCGGTATGATTAATTGCATAGAAGAAAATTATATACAAAGTGAGATAGAGAATTCCGCATATGATTTTCAAATAGAACTTGAGAAGAAAGAACGAATCATAGTTGGAGTTAACGATTTTGTAGCAGAAGAAGAGGAGATTCCACCTATTCTTAGTATTGACCCAGAGCTAGAAACTAATCAAAAGAAAAGCTTGTCAGAAGTTAAAGCCAGAAGAAATAATGATAAGGCTCAAGATTGTTTAAAAAAATTAAAATTATCAGCGGAAAACAATGAGAATATAATGCCCAATATAGTTAGCGCAGCTAGGGAATATTGTACAATTGGTGAGATGACCAAAGTTTTAGAAGAAGTTCATGGTAGATACAAGAATTCAGGATAAGCTTTTGCTCATTAGAATCGCATCTTCCGGACATTTTTTATAATATTTTTTTCTCACACTATCAACTTTGAATCCAAAATTATTATAAGTTTTAATCGCATTTTCATTGCTTTCCCTAACTTCAAGACTAATTTTCTTTATTCCTAATTCACAACATAGGGATTCTATATATTCCAATAGTTTTGTGCCAATATTCTCCCCTCTAAACTCTCTTAATACGCCAATTCTTTGTATTTCCATAAAATCCAGATAGTTATGAGAAAGAACATAGCCACACACCATATTATCTTTTAAGTAATAAAGATTAATAGAAGACTCATTTGTTAATTGTTCTTTGATAAGAGTTTCAGACCATGGGTCTTTAAATATCTTATGTTCAAGTGATAGAACCGTAGATTTATCCTTAATCTCTATCTTTCTAATTTGTCTCATCTATATATAATATTACTTTATAAATTTATGAAAGATGCATTAGTTATTTTAAGTGGCGGACAAGACTCTACTACTTGTCTTTTTTGGGCAATAAATCAAGGTTATAAATGTTCAACTATAACTTTTGATTATAATCAATTGCACAATATAGAGATTCAATCTGCGGAAAAGATTTCAAAACTTGCAAAGGTCATGGATCACGAGTTGATTGACTTAGGACCCTTGTTCCATGGAGATTCTCCATTAACTAATAAAGCTAAAAACTTAGAGGTCCATGATGATATTGGTAAATTTAAGAAAGGGCTTCAAGACACTTTCGTTCCAGCTAGAAATTTACTTTTTCTCTCTATCGCTGCAAATAGAGCTTACTCTAAAAATATTTCAACTCTAATTACAGGCGTTTGCCAGGAAGATTTTGGCGGTTACCCAGATTGCAGGAGAGAGTTTATTGATAGTTTAGAAAAAAGCATATCCTTAGCACTTGATAAAAGAATAAATATTCTTACTCCTTTAATGAATTTGCGAAAGTCTCAAATTGTAGATTTAGCTAGGAAGCTTCCTGACCCCTCTTGGAGGGCTCTATCTTATACTCATACAAGTTATGACGGACAATATCCTCCCTCATCTAATGACCATGCAAATTTGTTAAGAGCGAAAGGGTTTGAGGAAGCAGGCTTACCAGACCCACTAATATTGAGAGCTGTTAACGAGAATTTAATGGAGCTACCAAAGACAAAGAATTATGAAATTAAAAGTTAGTGAAATCTTTTGTTCAATACAAGGTGAAGGCTTGGACGTTGGCTCTCCTAATATTTTTCTTAGGCTTTTTGGCTGCAACCTTAGGTGTTCATGGTGTGATTCTATGTATGCTGTGGAGGGCAACGATTATGAAAACCTAAGCCTTGATATCATATTAGCAAAAATAAGAGATCTTAAGTATAAAAAAATCTGCATAACAGGGGGAGAGCCCTTACTACAACAAAAGACTTTAGTAGTATTAGTAGAAAATTTATTGAAAGATGGCTATAAAATAATTCTTGAGACGGCTGGACACATAAAGCCCGAAGGTATTTTTGAGGATCCTAATGTTTTAATCAGCATGGATTGTAAGTGCCCAGAATCAAATATGGTAGATAAATCTAATATTTCAATCTTAAAAACATTAAGCAATAAAGACCAGATTAAATTTGTCATTAAAGATAAGTCAGATTATACATTTGCTAAGAAGATTGTGTTNAAGGAGAAGTTTAATGCAGAAGTCATTTTTCANCCTGTCTATGGGTCTGATTCTAAGCTTCTAGTAAAACATATCCTTGAAGACAAGNTGAATGTAAGATTTGTTCCACAAGTACATAAATTTATTTGGGGAGATATCAAAGGTGTTTAATCTTAAAAAAGATAAAAACATCTATTTATTCATGATAATATCAAGATATGAGCTCCAACAATTCAACTTTACAAAGTATTGCTAACAGTGATGATATCGTTATATTATTGGACAAGAATTTCTTTGAATCTGGTCGATACGAGAAACTCTTGAGTTATGAAACCAGGCCTGAGATTAATAGTTTTAGAGCAGAAAATTCAGTTAGAGAAGGTTTTATAAACAACTTTATAGCAGCCTTAAGTGGCAATTACCCTTTTGAAATCTCGTCAAATTATAAAAAAATACTTGAAATTGAGAAGGTTAATCAAGTAATAGGGGTTATTAATTTGAATATCGATGGACTTTTAAGGCAAAATGGAGCACAAAAACTTATAGAACTAGAAGGCAATATANGCTGGTTCTATTGCTCAAACTGCGGAATGGATAAGGAAACAGAATCAATTATCAATAGTAAAGATAACTATATTTGTAATGGATGTAATGACAATGTTTTGAAGCCCAGCATTCCNTTTCTTGGCCAAGAATTTTCGCAATGGGACTTAANAGATTCNTGGATGNTGTTAAATAAATGCCAGAATCTTGTTATTTTCTCAGATACTTTTTTGTCTCCTGTTACTATATCTTTTATTGANATTGTCTCTCAAAGGTCNAANAAGACTTTTATTGTAAGTAACAAATTATTAGATGACAGTATGTTAAAATTCCCAGAGGGGGAGANTCATTTTATAACTTCTGGCGTAGACTCTGCCTTGGATTTAATGATGGATATTTTNGGTAATAAATTAATATGAAAATTAGATTAGTAAGCTTTTCAAAGCCAACAGATGAATTCTTGAACNAAGGTATATCAAATGTTCAAGAATTAATTGCTTTCTGTGCAAGAGTGTCCAANCCATCAAATCAGATTAATAATGAGACTAGTGAGAAACTGATTAACTANTTAATAAAGAACAAGCATTGGTCACCTCTAGAAATGGTAAGTGCTTGTGTTGAAATTGAAACTACTAGAGACATTGCTAGGCAAATCTTAAGGCATAGATCTTTTAGTTTTCAAGAATTTAGTCAAAGATATGCTGACCCNACTAAAGATTTGTCTTTTATTACNAGAGATGCAAGACTTCAGGATANNGAGAATCGACAAAATTCTGTNGAAACANGGGATGATTTATTAAGGGAAGAATGGAATCAAAAACAACTAGAACTTATTAGTCTTGCAAAAAAAACCTATNTTTGGGCAATTNATAAGGGAATCGCAAAAGAACAAGCAAGAGCAGTCTTACCAGAAGGAAATACAGTAAGCAGAATGTATATGAATGGTTCNCTTAGGAGCTGGGTTCATTATATTGAACTAAGAAGCTCAAATGGTACACAGAAGGAACACATGGATATTGCTATCGCAATAGCTGAAGTTATTAGCAAGATNTTTCCTATGGCNGAGAGATTAAAGAAATAAGCTATCTTTTATAATTAATTAAATTAAATTTTTNGAGAATTTTATTTNNATNNAAATCTGAATCAAATTCATAAGTTATTATCCTTTCNACCTTCGAACCAAGCAGCTCATNAAGTTTTTTATCATTGTCANCAGAGATATTGAGCATACTTGATAGATTTTTAGCATCGATAATAATATTTTTAGGCATNAACTCATTTGAATTTNTAATNAATGAATCAATTGATNAGTTANTAGAGAATTTTCTACCTTCAAGTAAGAAAATAAAATTAACAACTTTGGAAAATNNATCTTGTTCGGTGTATAGAGATGTAGAAAAATCATGCACATTAATTGATCCAAAANNATTCCGAATCTTANCTAATTGATTTGCAAAATCGGTTATTGTGCANTCAACTAATCCTNCTAAACTAGCAAATTTATATGTTTGTGATAGNTTGAATTCAAATTCATTTTTTTTCTTATCAAGNTCTCTNTTGTTTAANAANCCAATTTTTAGTATATTTTGTAAAGATTTTATCTTATCTCCAGTTTCCTTTGTTNTTNTAAAGTTTTGAATGGTTATGAATTCCTTANTAAGACTTAATTTTTTCAATNNTGGGCTCATATTTATCTNATCAATGTGGTCAATTATTATAAGATCAAATTCTTCATTAAACTCTATTGNCTGCAGGGTTNAAGTTGNNGCAAAAAATATTTTAGAATCNAGGTTTGATAAGGCAGACTCCAACANGAATGAGTCAAGACAATTTTTTGNACAACATAAAATATTCTTGGATTTAATATTGTTTGTTCTAANATACGACGTTATATAGTCCAAANTAGAATTAATATCATTAAATGTTAATTGTTTCCAGTTTAANCCATCCAAGGATTGGTAAACNAGCTTTGAACCGCCTCTTTTAAGTGTCTCTTTTATTTCTTGTATATTTATCATATGATTTAATTAAACTAGATTTTGTCTATAATATACCNTAGTGCATGTGAATGCAATTTGAAAGATGATAAAAATAACNAATTCAATTATAAATGATAGTAAATTTAAAGCTGCTAAGTCTATTGTGACAAAGCTTAGAGAGAATAATCATAAAGCCTTCATCGTAGGAGGAGCCGTTAGAGATTTATGCCTTAACTTAGAACCTAATGAATTTGATATTTCTACATGTGCTAAACCAGAGGAAATTCAAAAGATNTTTAAAAAAACTAAGCCGGTTGGACAAAGTTTNGGTGTGATGCTCGTAATTGTTGATAATGTTTCTTTTGAGNTTGCAACTTTTAGANAAGATATGGAGTACGCTGATGGAAGACATCCCACAGACGTTGTATATACTCAAAGTGAAGAAGAAGACATAAGAAGAAGAGATTTTACGATTAATGGACTAATGCTTGATCCAGACACTCTTGAAATCTTTGATTTTTGCANTGGANTGGATGATTTAAAAAGCAAGACTATCAGGACTATCGGCAATCCTAAGGAGCGTTTTAGTGAGGACCATCTAAGAATATTAAGAGCAATAAGATTTGCTAATAGGTTTNGTTTNAAAATTGAANTAGAAACAGAGAGAGAACTCGTACTGCAGGCTCCAGAGATAACTAAGGTTAGCGCAGAAAGAATAAGAGANGAACTAACTAAGATTATAACTAATAGAAATTCTGGTAAAGGNGTTCATATGTTGAGTAGTTANGGATTGANCCAGNATATTATCCCAGAAATTGAATTATTAAAAGGNGTAGAGCAACCNNAGGAATTTCACCCTGAAGGNGATGTTTTTGTTCATACTTGCTTAGTCTTAGATATGTTGGAGAAAGAAGTCGAAGAAAANGCNACTCTTGCGTTTGGNGCACTTTTTCATGATATTGGCAAACCATCAACTTTNACTGAAACAGATNGAATACGGTTTAATAGNCATGAGTATGTTGGGGCAAACATGACGGATAAAATATGTAAAAGACTTAAATTTTCAAATAAACAATCTAATGAGATTAAGTCTTTGGTTAGCGAACATATGAAGTTTGGAAATGTAAAAGATATGAAGAAGAGCACCTTTAAAAGATTTATATCAATTGATAATTTCGACTTACATTTAAAGCTTCATAAGGCTGATTGTTTAGCAAGTCATGGAGATTTATCACTCTATGATTTTACAGTTAACAAAATAGAGGAATTAAGCAATGAACCAATAAAACCAAAGCCCATTATTAACGGCGATGATTTAATTTCACTTGGATTGAACCCGGGGCCAGAGTTTAAAGACATTCTTTCGCAAATATTTGATGAACAATTAGAAGGAAATTTGAAGACCAAAGAAGATGGCATGGCACTCGCAAAGTCTTTTATTAAAGAGGTAAAGAATGAAATCAATTAATATTAAAGAATTCGGAAGCCTAGACAATTTAGTTTTTGGTTCCTATCATGAGCCTATTTTAGGCGAAGAAGAGGTGCTAATAGAGGTTTATTGTGCAGGAGTAAGCTTCGCTGATATATTAGTTGTGGAAGGAAAGTACCAAGATACCCCTGAACTCCCTTTTGTTCCAGGACTAGAAGTATCAGGAATGATTAAAAAGATTGGGAATAATGTTAAAAACCTAAAGATTGGGGATGAAGTTGTTGCGCTAACTAAATGGGGTGGTTTTTCTGAATTAGTATGCGTGAATACATCATTTGTTTACAGGAAGTCTGAAAATATGGACTTCGATGTTGCAGCATGCATGACTATTAATTATGGTACTTCCTATCATGCTTTAGTTGAACGTGCAAGAATTAAAAAGGATGATAAAATTTTAATTCTGGGAGCTTCTGGAGGAATAGGGCTATCTGCTATTGAAATAGCAAAGGCGGTTGGTAGCAGTGTTACAGCTGCTGCCTCATCTGAACGTAAGCTATCAGTTTGTGCCGAGTATGGCGCTGATAACTTAATTTTAACTACTAATGATAACATTAAAGATTCACTGAAAGACTCAAAAGAAAGAAAATTTGATATTATTTACGATACTTTAGGAGGCAATTATTCGGAAGACTCCTTAAGTTTTATTAGCTGGGAAGGCCAGTTGTTAATTGTAGGTTTTGCCACAGGTAAAATACCTAAGATTAATTCTAATAAGCTTTTATTGAAGGGCTGCTCAGCCTTAGGAATATTTTGGGGACCTTTCGCACGAGGCAACACAAACTTCAATCTATCATGCATTAAAGAGCTAAATAAGTTATACGATGAGAAAAAAATTAAGCTTGTCAGTCCCAAATTATTTCATATGGAAGAGTTCAAAGAAGCATTTCTAGAAATCAAAAATAGAAAATCTATAGGAAAGATTTGTTTACATACTGATTTATTTTCAAAAGGAAGATAACCGAGGCATCTCCCTTTTGAAAATAATTTTTTTATATCTTACTTTGCAGTAAGAACGTAATAGCAAGTGCATAAATAACTAGTGATTCAATCAAAGCTAAACCAATAATCATTGGTGTTTGGATTTGTCCAGCTGCACCAGGATTTCTCCCAATTGCGTTTAATGCCGCATCCATAGTTTTACCTTGACCAATTGCTCCACCAGCAGCTGCAATGCCTATACCTAAACCAGCACCTAAAGCTAAACCGGAAACAGCTTCTCCACTAGCTGCCGCATAGACTTCAGGCGTAAATAGAAAAAGAATTGCAAACATGCTAAATGCAAAAATTGAAAAATTTCTCATTTTAGTCCTCCTTTTTTAATGATCATGACTCGTTGAAAGTGAAATATATATACTTGATAAAATAGTAAAAATAAAAGCTTGAAGAAATGAAACAAAAACTCCCAAACCAATGAAGATTGCAGGAACTATATATGGGGTAAGATTAGAAAAGATTTGTAGAACTAAATGGTCACCAAACATATTCCAAAATAAACGGAGAGACAAAGAAGCAGGCCTGACCAAGTGGCTCACAACTTCTATAAAAATCATTAGTGGCGCAAGATAGATAACAGGCCCCATAAAATGTTTCAAGTATCCAACACCATGCTCTTTAAACCCTAGGTAATTGTATGCAACAAATATTACCAATGAGCAAGCTAACGTAGAGTTTAGATTTTGAGTTGCAGGGTAAAACCCAGGGAAAATTCCCAGAAGGTTTGAGATGAATATAAACAAGAATGACCCACCAAGTAGTGGCAAGTACTTTTTAGCTTTTTCTTCAGTACCAAAAATTCCAGTTAGCAAATTTAGTAGAAAATCTAAGGTGAGAAACTCAAAAAGATTAGTTAATGAGAATTTCTTAGATGGTACTAAAGAATCAGTTTTTGAACATTGATTTTTAATTTTTAATGACACTAATATTAATATTAGTATTACAATTCCTGAGCCAACAATATGGTCAAATTCACTAACACCTAAAAGTTCAGTCCATTGGGCATGCTTTAGTGTTCCGCTCATAAATTATTTCCCTTGATTTAGTAGAATAAACACAATTAAAATTACACTAAAACCTATTAAAAATCCAATTAAATCTACTAACAAATTCGAGACCAAAAAGATTACAATTCCAGCTAAAAGCATTATCTTCAAAATAGTAAATAAGAAGATAAAAGTCTTAGATTTCTTCGCTTTTATAAAGAATTTACCAATTAATTGGGTGCTTAATATGTTTATATAGCTTATTAGCACGCCATAAAGGATCCCTTCAAAGAGCTTACTCGCATATAAGCTATGTAATGCGTAACTTGAAATCAGTAAAATAATTGAAGTCAAAGCAAAAATTTTATTAGTTTTTTCCATCTTTAGACCCCATTTTCTTGAGAATTCTTAACATAAGATTAAAACCACCGATGGATCCAGCTACTACACCAATAATTATAAAAGTTGGTGAAGAATCAAAATATTTGTCAGCTTTATCTCCAATAAATAATCCAGCTAGAATCATAAAGGCAAGCTCAGTACCTATTAAAATAAATTTTAGCCATAAAGCGTTTTTTTTCAACTATTTAATTCCCAAATTGTCTAAAGCTTCTATAAGCTTAGAAATAGTATAATCTAAATCTTTCTTAGAATGTTCCGTAGATAGAAACATGGCTTCAAATTGAGATGGTGCTAACATAATTCCTGAAGAAAGGAGTTGATTAAAGAATGCTCCATAAATTTTTGTGTCACACTTTAAAACATCAGAATAGTTCTCTATTTTATTACTGTTGAAAAAGATTGTTAACATTGATCCAAGTTGATTAATAGTTATCGACTTAAACCCTTTCTTTTCGACCTGTTCTTTAATATATTTACCCTTATTATCCAAGTCTTTATATAATTTATCTTTCCTTTTCTTAAGTATTTCAAGAGTTTTTATTCCTGCACTAACAGCTACTGGATTTCCTGATAATGTTCCTGCGTGATAAACTGGACCTGATGGAGACAACATTGACATTATATCTTTTCTGCCACCAAAAGCACCAATAGGAAACCCCCCACCTATTACTTTGCCAATGCATGTAAGGTCAGGCCTAAGGTTATAAAAGNTTTGCGCACCCCCAATTGACAATCTAAACCCAGAGATTACTTCATCAAAAATAACNAGTGTTTTATACTTCTTTGCTAATTTCATTAAGCTCTCTAAATAGCCAACTTTNGGGATAATTAATCCCATATTNGCTGGAACAGGCTCGAGAATTATTGCNGCAACAGNTTTTTTATTTTCTTTAAGNGCTTTTTCTAGATTTTTTATATCATTAAATTTACAAATAATAGTATTTCTTGTGAAGTCTTTTGGAATACCNGGAGATGAAGGTGATCCAAATGTAGTTAAACCTGACCCAGCTTNGACTAATAAGTGGTCAACGTGACCATGATAGCATCCTTCAAATTTTATAATCTTATCTTTGCCAGTNAAAGCTCTTGCAAGCCTGATTGAACTCATAGTAGCTTCAGTNCCAGAGCTTGTAAGCCTAACCATTTCCATCGATTTAATATTNTCAGAAATCAACTTTGCAAGAACAATTTCATTTTTGTGACATGCACCATAGGTCGTNCCTTTTTNCATTGCNTNAGAAGCAGATTTAATNATAGAACTGTTTGAATGGCCAAGAATCAAAGGACCAAAAGANCCTATATAGTCNATATATTTGTTATTGTCTTCGTCAAATAAGTATGAACCTTTTGCTTTTTTTATGAATACAGGGCTTGAGTCTACTGCACTGAATGATCTGACAGGACTATTTACACCCCCTGGGATTAGTTTTGTGGCTTTTTTAAATAGAATATTAGATTTTTTAGTTNTTCGCTTCACATGTTAAACAAAACCTAAAATTATGATATGTCAAGTTAAGTTNGGAATACAAATGTTTTAATTATGCNATAAAAAATATAAAATAAACTTTATATGAGCATGATAAAAGTTTTTTCACCNGCAAAGGTTAATTTAGATTTGTTGATTAATTATAAAAGAGATGATTGTTACCATGATATCAATTCATTAGTTCAGACNGTTAATCTTTATGATGAATTGGTAATACAAAAGTCAGAAAATNATGAAAATGTAACAATAGACTTTCCTCTTAAATCAGTTTTATATGATAAGAACTTGATTGTTTTAGCAGCAAAAATTTTTTTAGAAGCTTTCAANATCAAGGATTCAATTCANATAAAAGTCAAAAAAAGAATCCCATTAGGATCAGGCCTNGGAGGAGGCAGTAGTAACGCGGCAGCTACACTAATAGGGCTNTCAAAGATTTTCGAAATAGATGATTTTAGCCGAATACTTAATATTGCTAGGGGATTAGGGTCAGANATACCATTCTTTCTATTCTCACGTACTGCAAAAATCTCTGGTAGGGGTGAANTANTAACNCCATTTAAGATAACTAATAANCTAGAATATTTGTTAATCTTCCCNGGAATAGAGTCGAAAACCAATGACTTATATAATTTATGGGATAAAGACCAATCTAAACCTCTAAAAGATTCTGCTACGACTAAATTCAATCGTATTTCCTTGAATAACGAAGACTACATTCTTAAAAATGATTTTACTCCGATATTGTTGAGACAAAATCAAATATACAGGTCTATTTTTGAAACCCTTGATAATGTTGGGATTAGGAGTTATTCCATTTCTGGGAGCGGATCAACAGTTTTTTGTTTACTAGAAGATAACTATGATTCAAGTGAAGCAGAGGCCTACATTGAATCATCAGGTGCTCTAAAAGTTGTTAGAGCAGAACCAGTTGAAGGGTGGCATTTTTCTATTGATTGAATTTGTTTATTTTTTCTGTATTCTCTAATTGATTGGCCCGTCGTCTAATGGCAGGACTCTTGTTTTTGGTACAAGCAATGGAGGTTCGACCCCTTCCGGGCCAGTNATTATTCTATACTTATGAATCTAAAAATAGTATAATAGGTTGTTTTTAATTTTNAATAAATTTTTTTACTAATCAAATAAGCAAATAAGGTTGATCCAATGAGTTCGAACGAACATGAAACTTATCAAACTGANAAAGANGATAGTCCNTCTGCTGAGCTAGATGACAAGGCGCTAGTCGAAGAGTACCAAAAGACTACTTTNAAAGGTATTGCCAGTAAAACTAAGAAGAAAGATTGGGTTCCTGATGAGCAATATAGACTTCTCTATGTCTATTTTAAAGATATGTCGCTAGAGCCTTTATTGAAATCTAAACAAGAAGTAGAAGTTTCCTCTAAAATTAAGAAAGCAGAACTTCATGCTGTGAANTACAAAGAATTANTNGAACAAGTTAGCNCNGCAAAAATTACAGCGTCNCAGAA
The DNA here is from genome assembly GCA_002701925.2 of bacterium. Taxonomy (GTDB): domain Bacteria; phylum Desulfobacterota_D; class UBA1144; order UBA1144; family UBA1144. The sequence goes on along the minus strand of NZWJ02000020.1, from coordinate 60,447 downwards.
GAAGAGGCTTTTAAGTTTGAAAGGTGGCCAGANGAGAAGAGTAGCTGAGGTTGAAGGNTACATTAAGGCCTATACAAACNTAGCAAACTCATTGAAAGAGAGNTTCGTAAAAGCGAATCTCCGANTAGTTGTTAGTATAGCTAAAAGATACATTGGAAGAGGCTTGGCACTTCAAGATTTGATTCAAGANGGTAACGTTGGACTGATGAGGGCTGTTGAAAGATTTGATCANACTAANGGTTTTAAGTTCTCTACTTATGCTTCATGGTGGATTCATCAGGCAATATCNAGAGCTTTNTTAGATCAAACAAGGACAATTAGAGTTCCTGTTTATGTTTTAGAGCAAGCTAGCAAAGTATTTAAAGCTAGCACAGCGCTACAAAAAGAATTAGGGAGGAAGCCTACTCCTTCGGAGATTGCNGATAAGGTAGGAATATCTCTTGATGGTGTNAAAAGGATACTTGAATCAACNAATGAAGTTGTTCAANTAGATACACCGGTTTTNGATGGCGANAAAGCAACATTGCTTGATTTNATTCCNGATGAAGGATCACCGGTTCCTGANAANATTGTTGCAGAAAGCTCTTTNACTGAAAGAATTAAAGGGGCNCTAAAGGCTCTTACTCCTAGGGAAGAAGAAATAATAAAAATGAGATTTGGNATAGACATGGAAAGCACCTACACGCTTGACGAGATTGGTAAGAAGTTTGATTTAACAAGAGAGCGTATTAGGCAAATTGAGAAAAAAGCTTTAGAAAAGTTAGCAAAATCTGATGTAGGCGAAGTTTTAAAGAGTTTCCTGGAATAGGAGTTAGAAATGAATAAAATTAAGTTCGGGTTAGTTCCACCTATGCCAGGTGCAGATAGTCAAGGNCTNATTGACTTTTGTATNAAAGCGGACAAAGCAGGTTTCGANAGTCTTTGGTTTCCAGACCANCTTGCNTTTATAGCTCCAAGTCCTGCATATGAGGCATGGACAATNGCAGCGGCTATTGCACAANTAACTGATAATATATTAATCGGAGCAACATCTGATCCACATAGGAATCATCCCGCAGTTTTTGCTCAAAGACTTGCAACTATAGATCATCTATCAAAAGGTAGAGTAGCTCTGGGCCTAGGCGTTGGAGAGTCTATGAATACAGATGCATATGGGATTCCTTGGGACAAGCCGTTTCAAAGAATGACTGAATCAATNGATATTATGAAACTTCTTTGGTCAACAAAAGAGACAGTCGATTATANAGGTGATTTTTTTAAATTAGACAAAGCTTCATTGTTGTTAAACTTATATAATGATAGGAAAAGNGTACCTTTCTATTTTGCAACGCATACAGACAAGGGGTTAGATTTAATTGGAAAATCNGGAGATGGCTGGATGCCCCTAGATTTAACACCCGATCTTTATAAGGAATCACTTAGTAAAATAGAGNCTTCGGCAATTAGTGCTGGTAGNAAATTAGATGACATAGACTCTACTTTATGGNTTTTTACATCATTGGGCGAAAACGAAGACGAAGCCTATAAAACCTTAGAGCCTTTTAGATATGTNTGTATAATGCAAGANCAACTTAAGAAAGCTGGTTATGACATTGATATTCCCGATGAGTANAANGGACTTAATTATTTTAATATTACACCTACAGATGAAGANCGAAAACAAAAGTTTAGAGACATGGGCAAGTTNTTTCCTAGGGAAGCGGTAATTGATTTCACAATTACAGGTTCAAAAAAGGCATGTATTAATAAGATAGAGAAGTATATTAATAAGGGAGTTAATCACTTTGTGCTTTTCCACTATTTTAGCCCCGATCCAAATCTCGCAATGGAAGTTTATGCCAAAGANATAATTCCTTATTTTAATTCTTAGTTCTTAACTTNATTTTTTCAAAATCAATAATCCCCATACTTGANTATGGGACTTTTAACAGCCTGTGATTTTTAAGATATATTTGGTTGGAAATAAATAATGGAATNATAACGTTTTCATCGTAAATCAATNNATTTTGAGCTTTTTTATATAATAAAGTTCTTTTTTTCTTGTTAGTNTCAGATGAAGCCATTTTAACTTTCTCGTCATATGANAAATTGCACCACCCAGTTTCATTGTTACCTCCATTNCATATGAACAAATTCATAAAATTGTGCGGGTCTGGGTAGTCTGCGGCCCAGCCAGCTCTAAACATATTAGGCCTATCCAAATCAAGAGTCTTTAAATATATCTTCCATTCTAGTCCTACTATTTCGACAGGGACATTAATATTCTCNATCCACATATTCTGTAGCATTTCNGCAATAATTCTATTATTTCCTGTNTCAGGGAATAANAATTTTATTTTTGGAAACTTTGACCTATCTTTATANCCGTTATTATCAAGAATNTGATTAGCTAATTTTTTGTTAAAACGGTTTTCGTTATTATGTATATTTCCAAGCAAACCAGGTGGAATCCATGATTCAGTCTGAATTACAGTTTTATGAAGAATTTTCTCAAAAGCAGATTTGTCAATTGATATAGAGAAAGCCTTTCGTATAATTTTTTTATCAAATGGAAATTNTTNGACATTNAATCCAATATAATTATTTCTAAATTGCTGTTTATAATTCAGCAATTTCTTTTTTTGTAGATATGGTATTTCTAAAAGGGGTATTCCGCTACCATCAACAATATCAAGCTCACCATTTTCAAACATGGCCAAAGATGAGGATGGATTGTCGTTCATTATTAGNAGGACATNTTTGTTTTTAGCATCTAGTGGTGTNAGCAATATATAGTTATGGTTTTCCCACTTAGCAAGTTTATACTTTCCTAAAGTAATAATATTTTCAGGCTCTATCCATTTTTCATTATGATTATTTATGACATCTTTCCTTATCGGAAATGTAGACATAAAACTTAAAAGGCTCATGAAATAGGATTTATTACCATTTAGTTGAATTTCTATATTTCTTTCATCTGTGGCCTTAACGCCAACTAAATTAAAATCCCCTAACTCACCTAAGTTATATTTTTTAGCATTCTTTATATCATATAAGAAATATGCATAATCAGCTCCTGTTGCNGGATTAAGTAATCTCTCCCATGAATCTATGAAGTGAGAAGCCAAAAGCTTCTTTCCATCAGACCATTTAATTTTATCTTTTATTTTGATTTTAATTATATTTTTCTCTTTATTTATCTCCCAGGATTCAGCAAGATATGGCTCAAGGATCAAGTTTTCATTGAACCTTGTCAGACCGCCCATTATATTATTTATTATTTGAAAGGAAGAACTATCCGTTGCCAAGTTCCAGTCAAGTGTTCCTGGCTCACTGCCAATATTAATCTTAATTTCTTCAGAGTGTGGGTTGAGTGGAGAAAGTAACAGTATAAGAAAAGCTAAAATAAAATCTTTTAATTTCAAAACTAATTTATTCTTCTTTTTTATCTTGGGACTCGATTGTTAAAAGCGGTGCACCAAGGTCAACAGTATCTCCTTCTTTTACATTTATCTCTGTTATTTTACCATCAATATTTGTTTTGAGCTCACTTTCCATTTTCATTGCCTCAACAACAATAACTCCATCACCATCTAAGACATCTTCGCCGATTTTTTTAAGAAGCTTCACTACTCTACCGGGCATAGGGGCTGAAATTTTATCAATTCCTGAAAGGTTTTCTAGGGCACCTTTGTCTCTTTGTGATGGAATTTCAAAAGCAAAAAGATCTCCCTTAAAGAATAACTCGATTTTTTTTCCTTCTTTAGATAAAGCTAAGGTATAAGTTAAGCCATCAATAATAAGGGAATATAGATTAGAATCAATTTTAATCAGCTCTGCCTTGTATTCCTTTTCGTCTAATTCGATTTTGTAGAAGTCCTCTTCTTCTATAAGAATGAAAGAAATAATCTTTTTTCCTATTTTTAAACTATATTTCATATACTTAATAAATGCCTAAAACATAGAGTTTCTAGAGACACTTGCTCTCCTTGCAATATATTTCCAAGGAGTAAATCTTGGATCTCTTTCTAGGTTCTTTATTCCAGTACCAGCATGAACCATAATAATTGACGCAATCGATGCAACGTCTTGATTAGCGGAAGGAATTTTTAAAAGTTTTTTATGTTTTTCTATGAACCCTGTATCTAATTTTCCAGAATTAAAATCCTTATCGTCCATAAGCCTAACTAGAAAACCCAAGTTTGTTTTGACTCCAAGAACAATATATTCAGACAAAGCCCTAGACATTCTTCTTATGGCATTCTCTCTGTCTTCGCTCCAAACTATTAACTTTGAGAGCATGGGATCATAGAAAGTGGTAACTTCATAACCATTAAAAAGGGAAGAATCATCTCTTACTCCAGGACCTTGAGGTGACTTAACATAAACCACAGTACCAGGTGTTGGTAAAAAGTTGTTGTCAGGATCTTCAGCACAAATTCTGCACTCTATTGCATGCCCTTTAATCGAGATATCACTTTGTTTAAAGCTAAGGGGATTGCCATAAGATACTTTAATCATTTCTTTAACTATATCTATTCCCGTAATCATTTCTGTAATAGGGTGTTCGACCTGAACCCTAGTATTCATCTCGAGAAAATAGAAGTTTTCTTTTTGATCCATTATAAATTCGACTGTACCAGCACCATAGTATGAAACTTTTTTAGCAAGATTTACAGCGATTTCNCCCATTTTCTTTCTAGTTTTTTCACTTACACCAGGAGAGGGAGCCTCTTCAACAACTTTCTGATGTCTTCTTTGAATTGAGCATTCTCTCTCAAATAAGTGAACTACATTACCTTTTTTATCACCTAAAACTTGAATCTCAATATGTCTTGGTTCTTGTACAAATCTTTCTATAAACACAGCGTCATTATTAAATGCTGATCTAGCCTCGCTTTTTGCCATTTGTAAAGAGTTTTCGAATTCAGACTCTTTATGGACTAGTCTCATTCCTTTACCACCACCACCTGCAGTAGCTTTAATCATTAAGGGAAAACCAATTTTCTTGGCAATGCCAAGTGCCTCGCTATCTTTAACTTCCCCGTCAGTTCCTGGAACCAAAGGGACTTTGGCTGCTTTAGCTATCTCTCTAGATGTAATTTTGTCACCCATTAACCTAATTGATTCAGCACTAGGACCAATGAAATCAATTTTCTTCTTTATGCAGTTTTCAGCAAATTCTGCATTCTCTGAAAGAAAACCATAGCCTGGGTGGACTGCGTCACATTTTGCTTTTTTAGCTACGTCTAATATTCTGTCTCCAATGAGGTAACTCTCACTAGGTAAGGGTTTCCCGATATTGTAAGCTTCATCTGCAAGGTTTACATGAAGAGAATTTTTGTCCGCATCAGAAAATACTGCCACGGTTTTAATTCCTAGTTCCTTACAAGCTCTAATTATTCTTACAGCAATTTCTCCACGGTTTGCAATTAAGACTTTTTTATACATATGTTAAATCTCCAGTTTTAAACCTACAAAGGTATTAGGCCATGTTTTTTAGGAGGATTATTTTGTCTTTTTCCTTCTAGCATTTCAAATGACCTTATCACCCTTATCCTTGTATCTTCAGGTTTTAATACTTCATCTATATACCCCAAGTTTGCAGCTCTGTAAGGATTTGCAAAAAGATCCTTATATTCTTCAACGAGCTTCGCTTTTTCTGCTACTGGGTCGTCAGCATTCTGTATCTCTTTTCTATTAACAATATTTACCGCACCATCAGGCCCCATAACTGCAATTTCCGCAGTTGGAAAAGCTAAATTGATGTCCCCACGAAGGTGTTTTGATGACATAACATCATATGCGCCGCCATAAGCTTTTCTAGTAATTACTGTAACCCTGGCTACAGTAGCTTCACAATAAGCATATAATAGCTTTGCCCCATGAAGAATGATTCCATTTAATTCTTGGTCAACACCAGGAAGGAAACCTGGTACATCAACAAGAGTTAATAAAGGAATATTAAAGCAGTCACAGAATCTAACAAATCTTGCGCCTTTTATTGATGATTTAATATCAAGTACGCCCGCTAANACATTTGGTTGATTACCTACTATGCCTACTGTTTTACCATTTAGTCTAGCAAAACCAACTATTATGTTTTTTGCATAATTTTCAGCAACTTCAAAGAAGTATCCATTATCGACAATAGAGCTAACAACTTCTTTCATATCATAGGGTTTGTTTGGATTTGTCGGCACTATTTCTTTTAATTTTGTTGTCTTTCTATCAGAAGGGTCATCACATTTAATAGCAGGAGGGTCTTCCATATTGTTTAAAGGAAGAAAAGTAAAAAGCTCTCTTAAAAGATTAAGGCAATCTTCATCATCTTCAGCAGCAAACTGAGCTACACCACTTTCAGTAGAGTGCATTTCTGCGCCACCCAATTCCTCTGATGTTACTTCTTCATTAGTGACGGTTTTAACTACATCTGGACCAGTTATAAACATATAGCTAGTATTCTTAACCATTGCTATAAAGTCTGTCATAGCAGGTGAATAAACTGCACCACCAGCACTCGGACCCATTATTGCAGAAATCTGAGGAACAACTCCTGAGGCTTGAACATTTCTTAGGAAAATCTCAGCATACCCAGCTAGACCACGAACACCCTCTTGAATTCTTGCTCCACCTGAATCACTCAAACCAATAACTGGACAGCCAACTTGAACAGCCATATCCATAATTTTAGTAATTTTTCTAGCGTGAGCTAATCCCAACGCACCACCGAATATTGTGAAATCTTGAGCATAAACAAAAACTTGTCTACCATCAATCTTACCGTATCCAGTTACAACACCATCTCCCATGAATTTTGTTTTCTCCATGCCAAAATTATAGTTTTGATGTTCGACAAATTTGTCTAGTTCAACAAAGGAATCATTATCGAGTAAGACGCTAATTCTTTCCCTGGCAGTTAATTTACCCTTTTCGTGTTGCTTCTCTATTCGACCTTGTCCACCTGCTTCATTTGCAAGTTTAATTTTATCTTCTAGTTGTTTAATTTTTTCTTCCATAGTTACTTCATTACTCATATCAAACCTCTCGAAATAATAATGCTAAACTTAATAATTATTTATAATATTGAACTATAAAATATAATCTAATAAGCTAATTTATCCAATACCAAATTCAATTGTTTATGTAAATTTTTAATTGATTTATCATTTAAGACAACAATATCAGCAGATTTCCTATTCTTTTTAATATTATTCTGCATTTTTAAGAGTTTTAATGCATCTTTGATGCTTAATCCATCTCTTGTACTAATTCTTTTAGCCAAAATTTTTTCTGGTGTATGTACAAAGATAATTTTATTTAAAAATTTTCCTATGTCTGTTTTTTTCGATATTAGTGCACCCTCGAACACTATAAGTGTTTTTTTCTTTTTACTCTCTTTTTTGGATATCATCACTACCCTTTTAAGAACTTCGGGATGTACAATATTGTTTAGTTGAATTCTAGCTGTAGAGTTGTTAAAAATGAGCTCCCTTAACTTTCTTTTATTTATTGTTTTGTTTTTATTTAAGATTCCGACTCCAAATTTCTTGATTACCTTGAAGTAAACTNGGCTATTAATTTTTAAAAGTTTTTTNGACTCAATATCTAAATCATAAGTTGGTATTAATTTTTTCTTAAAANATTNGAGTGCTTCTGATTTACCAGACCCCATTAATCCAGAAACTCCAATTTTCAATAAGTCATTTAACTTTTTCATTTAAGATATTTTTCAATTCTTTTAATTGATAANTCTTTTCCTAAAATTAAGAATATTTCAAAAATNCCTGGNGAGACTTTACTCCCTGTTAAAATTATCCTTAAAGGTAAAGCCAAAGCTTTCATNTTTATATTNTTTTCTGNGAGGAAATTATTAAATAAATTTTTAATNTCATCGACATNNAAAGTTTCTAGCTNTTTCAACTCACNTANGAATGATTCAATTGTATTTCTTGTTTCAATATTTGAGATTGNTGNAAACAGNTCTTCGTTAATCTCAATATATTCTTTTTCAACAAAACTNAGTAGCNCTTTAAGTGATTTGATATCTTTAGCTTTCTCTTTTGCTGCTGATATAGCAAGCTCNGAGTCTATTTNAGAGTAGAACTCGATATCTATGATTTCCCTAAGCTCATCATTNTTNGANATCTTTATATGCTGCGAATTTACCCACCTTAGTTTCTCTTCATCAAATATTGCAGGGGATTTTGTNAAGTTATCAAGTTCAAATAANCTTGTCATTTCGCTTAANGTGAATATTTCTTGATCTCCATGAGACCAACCTAANCTAGCAAGATAATTGATTATTGAAATAGGCATCAATCCATTATTTTTGAAATCTTCAATTGATTGAGAACCATTTCTTTTGCTTANTTTCGACTTATCTTTACCAAGAATCATAGAGACATGAGTAAAATTAGGAACTTTTTTTTCAAGCGATTTAAATATAAGTACTTGTTTAGGGGTGTTTGATAGGTGNTCNTCGCCTCTAATGATNTTTGTCACACCCATTTCAGCATCATCTACGGCTGAAGCGAAATTGTACGTAGGGAAGCCATCACTNTTAATTATTATAAAATCGTCTAAGTTATTTGAGCTAATTTTAATATTACCTCTTAGAGAATCATTAAAGCTAATTTCAGATAACTCTGGTGTCTTAAAACGAACTACGAAGNTTTTATCATNAGGATGATCTGTTCTGTTTCTCCATANCCCNGGGTATTTATAAATTTTCTTTTCNTTTTTCGCAACAACTTTTAAGTCTTCAATTTCTTCATTAGTCATNAAGCATTTGTATGCTAAACCTTTATCTATTAAAAGCTCGGAATAGTTATGATATATANTTAAGCGATCTGACTGGAGAAAAGGCCCTTCATCCCAGTCTATACCTAGCCACTTTAAAGATGAGATTATTTGATTTAAAGAATCCTTAGTTGATCTATCTTGATCTGTNTCCTCTATTCTTAATATNAGCTTTCCAGAGTTTTTTTTCGAGAACANGTAATTAAATATAGCAGTNCTTACAACACCTAAATGAAGTGAACCCGTAGGNCTTGGTGCAAATCTTGTTACAATACTCATTAATNAATCCTTAAGTACATTGTATATTAGATATTTTTTTTGAAAAATTATTTTCTTTAATTTTTAAGAGAATCAAAATTATTAATAAATTTGAACTAAAAAGTGTTGTTAGCATTAATGGGTTGGTAAGTTCGGGGATAAACCCGATTCCAGATTCTTTACANATTATTATCCACNCGAAAAAAGTAAAAATTAATAGAAANGACATTAAATCCCCGATATATTTAAAATTTTTTTTAATTGATAATGTNAGGGAGANATATATTGCAANTATGCCAATTAAGGACAANATTTTACTGGNCGCGTTTATATCAAGTTTATNAATTATCATATAGTCTAAAAATGAGAATGGAACACTTACACCNAATAGCNTATNTAATACTATNGAGTGAAAATGAGTTATAAAACAAAAACCAACACCAAACAGAATTCCAAGTATTGACCAGCTTGAGATTGTTAAAACGAGAAATAACAGATTAAGCTTTAANGTTCTCTTGGACAACCAACCAAAGCAATTTACCATTATTACGACTATATGNANCACNCTAAATATAAAGTCGACAGTATTTAAATATAAATTAGNAGGCATTGATATATAATATTTAAAATGNCGATTTTAGCAATTGATTTCGGTNTAAAAAGAATTGGTGTTGCAGCTAGTGACGAGCTTGGNATAGCAAGCCATCCAATNAAGCTCATACATAATAAGGGTGATAATTCTTATGTTNATGAAATTGTATCTATAATCGAGGAAAGGAATCCTGATTTAATATTAATTGGATTGCCAGTAAAAGATGACGGAAGATTAAAAATCCAAGATGACATTGAAGATTTTCATAAGAAATTAGTTAATCTAACAAATAAGAAAGTTGAATTNTGGAATGANAATTTNACATCTAAGGAAGCNGATGAAATTTTAATTAANATGAATATTTCAAGAAAGAAAAGAAAAAATTTTCAAGATATGTTAGCCGCTTGCTTAATAATAGATAGCTATCTGAGGAGCCTGTAATCCCTTTTATAGATACTGAACTTGGTAAAATAAATTACTCAATGACTCTAAATAAAGATAGACCTCTTNTTTTCTTTATTGGAGGGTTAGGCAGNACTATTTCAAGCTGGGAAGAGCAANTNGCTTCGTATANGAATGATTTNTCAACTNTNGCATTTGACAATTTAGGAGCAGGNAAGAGTTCAAATCCAAATAAGTCTCTTACGATGAAAGATTANGCAGAAAATTGTTNTGAGATTTCTCAGAAACTTAATCTTAAGTCTTTTTATGTAGTCGGNAAATCTATGGGCGGTATGATTGCACAAGTATTTGCAGCAAAGTATCCCAAAAGTGTAAAGAAGTTAATTTTAGCTTGTACATGTGGAACAAGAGATAAAGTCAGCAAAGAGATTATACAAGTCGCTAAGAAGATTGCCACCAAGGTTGGCATGAAAGAGATTTGGTTTAATGCCTTACTTCTTGGCTATTCAAGAGAATATATTTATAAGAATTTTCCNAAATATAAAAGAACTGTCTTTCAGAACTCAGTAANAGATATAGAAGGNTATTTNGAACAATGNAAGGCNATTGAGGCCTTAGATAATGTTNAATATTTAAAAAAAATAAAGTGTGAAACTTTAATAATATATGGGAANAATGATNTAATAGTTCCTCCTTATAAGTCTAATGAAATGGCAAGTTTCATAAAAAANTCCCAAGTAATAGGTTTCCCNGGNGGGCATGGNTTTTGGAAAGAGAATAAAAATTTAGTAGANCCAGAAGTATTAGAATTTTTAATTAATTAAATTNGAATCAGAACTTGGTATTTCAATCTTATCAGAAAGCAAGCTAATTCTTGACTCTAAAATNTCAATAACTTTCTCAGCCCTAAGAGTTTCATTAAGCTCTTCAAGAAGCAATTGCCTCTCTTTTGCTTTAGCTACCATTGATGANGAAAGAGAGTCTGTAAGTTTAGAGAGTGAAACATCATTCTCAACTTGTATTTTAAAGTTATCACTATAGCCATCTATAAGTAGGTTCCAATTATCAACAAGNTCAATAATTCTTTTTTTAAAAGCNGTAGAATTATCAGAAGGAANCGTATCNATTATGCTAATTTCTGCCTCTCTGTAAGGCTTGTTGTAAAGGACTTTNTCTATTTTTATTCTTTTAAGTCCATATAGTATAATNTTCTTTTTNCCCTCATCATCTTCTTCGTTGTTGATTATCTTNCCAACACAACCTGTTGTNGAAAGAGCTTTTGAGTCATCATTTTCAATTTCNGAGTTGAACAAAGCCATACAGATAAGATTATGTGAATCTTGTGAATCAGAAATCATTTGNTTATANCTTTCTTCAAAAATATGTAAAGGNAATATCGTATTTGGNAAGAAAACGACATTATCAAGCGGNAACAAAGGAACAGTNCTAGGTANAGANGATATTATTTTCTCTTCATCAAAATCTAAGAATAATGTCTTCATAAATATATTATACCAAGAGTTAAAAAAATTTATTATAATTCTGTTATGAGCTTAAATAAAAAAGATTTATCAATTAAGACATTAATGGGCCCGGGCCCAACAAACCTTCATAAAAGAGTCAGAGACGCTTTATCTAAGGAGACTATAAGCCATCTGGATCCTGAGTTTTTTGATGTACTTAATAGTATTTCTTCATTGTTAAGAGTAGTTTTTCAAACAAACAATAAAGTTACTTTTGCTGTCTCTGGAACTGGTAGTTCGGGGATGGAAATGACTATGGCTAATGTTGTTGAAGAGAAAGATAAAATTTTAATATTAAAATGTGGCGAGTTTGGCAATAGAATGTCTGACTCCGCATCAAGGTATGGTGCTAATGTAACAGAAATGGAGATTGCTTGGGGAGAATCTTTTGACCAGCTAAAAGTTATAGAAAAAATAAAGACGATTAAAGATCTTAAAGCCGTTGCATTAGTTCATGCTGAGACTTCAACAGGAGTTCTTCAAGATATTGAAATTATAGGGGAATATTTAAAGAATACCGACATTCTTTTTATTGTTGATGCAGTAACTTCATTGGCTGGAGTGCAATTGAAGGTTGATGAATGGGGTATCGACATATGCTATTCGGGGACACAGAAATGCTTAAGCGTTCCACCAGGACTTTCTCCTATTACATTTAGCGAGAAGTCTCTGTCGATAATTAAGAAAAGAAAGAATAAAGTTAGCTCATGGTATTTTGACCTTTCTTTATTAGTAAATTATTGGGGTGAAGATAGAGTTTATCATCACACTGCACCTGTTAATATGCTTTTTGCTCTCAATGAGGGATTGAAGCTTTGTTGCGAAGAAGGCTTAGCTAATAGATTTGCAAGACATGCTGATAATGGCGAGCACTTCGATATCAGATTGAAAGAATTAGGATTAGCTAGTTTCGTTAATTTAGATAAGTATAAAGCATTGCCAATGCTTAAGTCTGTCATTATTCCGGATGGGATTGCAGATTTACAACTAAGAAAAGATTTGTTATCGAACGAAATGATTGAAATAGGTGGAGGGCTAGGTCCTACAAAGGGCAAGATCTGGAGAATTGGAATAATGGGGTTTAATTCTGAAAAAGCTTTAATAGATAAGTTTTTTAATAAGTTCAAGCTATATTTGAACCAATAATTTGAATAAAACGTATATTGATTTATCATTTTTTATGAACCTTTTTTATCGAACCTGAAATGCTTGATGAATTTTATATAGAGAAATTAGTAAAGAAAAAGTTTCCATACAAGTCTAGATTCTTTCCAACTGGCATAGGCGATGATTCTGCTGTGCTTAATTTGAAGGATTCAAGCTTAGTAGTATCCTCAGATTCTCAAGTTCAAGACGTTCATTTCAACTTAAAAAATTTTAAACCAAATGAAATATCATCTAGGGCTTTAGCAGTTAGCGTTAGCGATATATGTGCTATGGGAGCTGAACCGAAGTTCTTTTTAAACTCTCTTTTTATTCCTAGGAGTACAAAAAAATTTTTTATTAATAGACTCTTTGAAGGGTTTAAGTTTAGTTCCGATGAGTTTGGAGTAAAGCTAATTGGTGGGAATGTCTCACTTTCTGCCTCGCTAATTATTGATGTCACAGTTATTGGTAAATGTATTAATAACAAATTTAAGGAAAGAGGTAAATCAAAACTTGGAGATATAATTTACGTATCTGGAAAAGTTGGAGATGCTGCAAATGGTATGACTTTATTAAGAAAAACAAGAATTTATAATAAGTCAGAGAAGGGCCTTATATCAAAATATATAGCTCCTAAGCCAAAGATTAAACTTGGTAAGATTTTGGGCCAGATTGATTATTTAACTTCCATGATAGATGTCACAGACGGACTTTCAATTGATTTAAATAGATTGCTATCAGGAAGCTCTAAGACTTTAGGTGCGCTTATTATTTGGGAGAAAATACCGAAAACTAAAGTTAATAAGGAATTTATAAGTGATAAGCTTTTTTCTAATAATGTTTTGGGTGGNGGTGATGATTATGAATTATTGTTTACAGTTAAAAGGGAAAATCATGATGATTTTAAAAAACTTATAGAAAGAAAGAAGTTGGAAGTTTCCGAGATTGGCTATGTTNCTNNAAATAAAGGTATTAAGNTAANCAGAGGAGGTAGAACTACTACTTTGGAGATTAAAGGTTTTACACATAGATTTTAAATGAACGAAGAAGTCTTATTTATATNTACTATCTTACTACTAATGCTGCTTTCAGCTTTNTTTTCTATTACAGAAAGCTCGATATTCTCTCTACAAAGATATCAAGTTAATTTAATTAAAAAGAAGTCGTCCTCTGGNAAGCTATTAGAAANATTTATNAAAAACCCTGCAACTATTATTGCGACAATCTTATTATTAGATGAGATAATTAATGTAACNATAACAAGCCTAATATCTTCTAAATTAAATTATTCCNTAGTTGGGGTGATNCCTTATGAGCTTATTTCTATTATCGCTATATTTNTTACTGCAATTCTAATACTAGTTTTCTGTGANATCATTCCAAAAACTATTGGTGTGAAATTTGCTAGGAAGCTGGCAATAAAAGTTGCGCCAATAATATATTATCTGAGTAAAGCTATGGCCCCAATCTCNTTTACCATTGATTGGTTATCCAAGTATGTAATAANATTGGTTTCATCTTTGCCGTTAGATAACATATCAGCAGTTGATCCNNGCTCAAAAATTACCACTCTTATAGACATTGGAGAAGACGAAGGTTCTGTTAAAAGAAGCGAGAGTAAAATAATAGATAATTTATTAAGCCTTCAAAGAATTAACTTAACAAGGATTTTGACCCCTGAACCAGATTTATTTTTGCTNCCTGCTNAAACTAATAGAGATGAAGCTTTANTNAAGGTTANACAAAGAGGGTTCTCNAGAATTCCAATTTACGATGGGGATTCTGATAATATAATCGGAATCCTATANGCTAAAGATNTGTTAACTCANGATTCTTCTGAAATCCACACTATACTTAATNAGCCNTATTTTGTTCCAGATAAGAAGAATGTTTTCGAGTTACTGAGAGAACTNCAAATTAAAAAAANTCATATGGCTATCGTACTAGACGAGTATGGCAGGTTAGAGGGAATTGTTACGCTCGAAGATATTTTAGAAGAGATNTTCGGANAAATTGAAGATGAGAAAGAAGTTGATANAGANTCAACTGTCTTTAGAGGNGGAATTCTTTATATANGTGGGGGCTTGAGGATAAATGACTTCAATTCCNCATGTCTTTTTGCAGCTTTGAGATACGGCGGAATAGAAAATATTGGCGAAGAAATTAGCAACTCTACAATACCAGTAGATCAAGATATAGAAACTATAGGCGGATACATTTTTACACAACTTGGTAGGTTGCCAAATGAANGCGAATCTATTATTNANGGCAACATTAGGTTNAAAGTTTTAACCCTCGAAAACAATAGGATAACTAGGNTTTCAGTGGAGAGAGTAAATGATTAANATTTTCACGTTGCCATTGATAACTTTCTTNCTACTTCTTCTTCANGCAATATTTGCCGGTGCAGAAATNTCACTACTATCATGCGATAAAGCAACAATAAAAGCGANGTCTGAAGAGGGCCTTGATTCNGCAAAACTTGTAATGAAGTCAATTGATAAAATTGAAGAATACGTTGGAACTAGTTTAGTTGGAGAGAATCTATGTATTATAATTAACACNGTTTTGGTCTCNACNTTTATTGAGAAAACTTATACNGAGTATGACCCACATTTGCTTTCTGTTCTTATATTAACTCCTTTAATTGTGGTTTTTGGACAAGTAGTNCCAAAATCAATTTTTCAAAATAAAAGCAACTTCTTNGTTCTTAAGACAATATATTTTTCTCACTTTTTTCGAATTCTTTTTAGACCTTTCCTTTTCTTGATTGAGTTTCTAACTAATTTNATCGTGAAAATAATTGGGACAGAAAGNAAATTAATNACNAGAGAGGANTTGATACATGAGATTGAGATTGAAGCATCCCTTGANGANTCATCTCAAAAATTTAGAGATACCATTCTAAATAGAATCTTATTGTTCGATAAGATTAAAGTTAAAGACATAATGATTAGCATTGATGATATTGCATCTATCAACATTAAATCCAAAGTTTCCGAAGCAAAAGATATAATTAAATTGACAGGATTCTCTAGGCTTCCAGTCTATGATTTCAAAAAAGATTTAATTAAAGGAACAATCCATTCTTTCCATCTTTTGGCGCAGAATAATAATGATGACATAATGGGCTCAGTAGACCCACCTTTTTATGTAAACGAAGAATACCTAGTTTCAACATTATTAGACGAGATGAAAAATTCTAAATCTAATATGGCAATTGTAGGCTCGATCAATAAAGCTATAGGTATAGTGACATTGGAAGATATTTTGGAGGAAATCTTGGGGGATATTGAAGATGAGCATGATTAAAAAGTTGAAATTGAATATTAATATTTTTTGGTTTAACATCAAAATATGAGTAGAGTCGCAAAAGTTAATAGAAAAACTAGTGAAGTCGAGGTTTCTGTTAATCTCGATATCGATGGTATAGGCAAATATTCAATTGATACAGGAGTACCTTTTTTTAATCACATGCTTGAACAGCTTTCAAAGCATGGGTACTTCGATATAGAAATCAAAGCAATTGGTGATACAGATATTGATTTTCACCATACAGTCGAAGATGTGGGCATTGCTTTAGGTGAAGCTTTTGATAAAGCACTTGGAGATAAAAAGTCTATCAAACGTTACGGATCTAGTTTTATACCCTTTGATGATACGCTTTCATCCTCAGTTATAGATTTATGCAATAGACCCTTTTTTGTTTTCAACGCCGAACTAATCCCGTCTAAAGTTGGTGAATTTGATGTTGAGCTAACTAAAGAATTTTTTCAAGCGTTTACAAATAACATCAAGGCTAATATTCATATTGATTTAAAATATGGCTCAAATAATCACCATATTATCGAATCAATCTTCAAATCNGTGGCAAAGTCTTTNGATGNTGCGACNTCCNTAGATTTACGATCTGATACAGTTCCTTCAACTAAGGGCAATTTATAATGATCGCGGTTGTTGATTACGGAATAGGTAATCTGCAATCAGTTCATAAAGCACTNGGNAGNTTATCTNTAGATTCTAAGGTTACAGATTTAAAAAAGGATATCGATGACGCAAGTTCCATNATNTTTCCTGGAGTTGGATCATTTGGGGATTGCTTATCNAACTTAGAAAATAAGAATTTATTAGACCCNNTAATGTATGCAATTAAATGCGGTAAACCTTTTCTAGGNATNTGCCTTGGTCTTCAAATTCTCTTTGAAAGTAGTGAAGAAAGCCCTGGGCANGATGGACTTGGAGTATTTAAAGGTAATATAAGTAAGATCGAGTTCGAAACGAANGATCTAAAAGTCCCNCATATGGGTTGGAATCAAGTTGATATAAAAAAAGACTCAAGAATATTTAAAGGTATNCCAGATAAGAGCTGGTTNTATTTTGTTCATTCATATAAATTTGATAATGACCCATTGATTACAGATTGCACATCAGAATANGGGGCTGATTTCTCAGCTTTAATAAGTTNAGATAATGTTTTTGCTAGTCAGTTTCANCCTGAGAAAAGTAGNAATGTTGGCNTACAATTCTTAAANAATTTTTCAGAGCTTAATTAAATTTATAATAAAAGTAGCTNCTTAAAACTCTNTTAACGTAGCCATTTGTTTCTTTAAANGGAATGCTCTCAACAAATTCATCATAGTCTAAATTTTTGAATCTTTTTTTCCAAGCTNTTACATTATTAGGACCACCATTGTATGCAGCTAANACTTNGAAATAATTATTNTCAAAATCACTTAAGAGTTCACTNAGGTATAAGGTACCTAATTGGATGTTTTTGTTTGGCGAATATATGCTAGATTTAATATTTAATTTTTTATTAAGCGCTTNTGCCGTCTTATCCATCAATTGCATTAACCCCTTTGCACCTACCCATGATTTGGCCTTTGGGTCATAAAGGCTTTCTTCTCTTATCAGNGCAAAAACAAGACTNGAATCTACGTTATACTCTTTTGAGTATTTNTCTATTATTTNATTNTATCCNCTCGGATATNTATATTTATTATTGCTAGGAAATTTATAGGATAANTTAATCATTAAGTTGAATTCATTNATTGAATGCAATGCATTTAAATAGCTCTTATANTTTGATGAATTAGCTTTTTTAGTTATGTAGTTCCAAACCTCTTTCTTAAGTTTTTTTGATTTAGTTGANTAAGCTAGTANTTTCATTTCTGCTGATAANTCTATATCACCTAGCTCACTAACTTNAGGTTNTTTTNGCNTNAAACTACTTATTTTNCCTAACCTGATTGATGCNAAGTATGGNTAGTATCCAACTTTAAAATNTTTAATTAGGGAATTATATATTGAAGTAGCTTTCAATTNNTCATTTATTTTTTCAAAGCATCTACCCTTCCAATACATTCCCAACGTTTTGTAATAATTATTTTCAGAATGTTGAATAATTGAAAAATAACTCAGAGCGTCTCTGTAATTTCCCAACATATACTCTGACCACCCAAGCCCCCAGAAGGATTTATCNAGATAATTTTTAGATTTAGTTTTAATAAGCCAATTATATATTTTGATTGCTTCTGAATAATTTTGATCCAAAGTAAATAATCTTGCTGATAAGTATGCTAGNTCATTATTTTTTGAAAAGTTTGGGTAATTCTTTAANATTAATTTTAAATTACTCGCAATAGNCGAATTATTATTACTCTCTTTTAAGCTAATTAATACTAATTGATATTTTGCTTCGGCTATTATTTCCANATCTTTTGATTGAGAGCCAGTTGACTCAAAATTCGTTGAAGCAATTCTCTCAAGAATCTTGATACCGTTTTGTGGATTGCTCCCTTTAATTAAGATCAAAGCTTTTTTTATTAGAACATTTGCTGATAAATCATCTTTATATTCCTTCAGAAATTGTTTGTACATTCTATTTTTAAAAAGTGAAAGTAGTCTTTGTTCTAAATCTGAGTCTGTAATTTTTACTAGTGATTTATTTATACCCATTTTTATTTCAGCCTGGATTCTTTCTGCTTTAAAGTCGGGATGGTTCTTCCATATTTTGACCATAGATTTATAATAATTATCTATTTTTCCGCTCTCTTTTATTACAAAAGCACTTAAATAATTTAATAAAATAATCTCTTTTCTATTTAATTTATAATTTTTTTTTATGTATCTAAGGCTCTTATCAAGATTATTAAATTCTTTCAGCAAAAGTAGATTCTTAGCATTTAAAATCTCAATTTCTTTTAATAAGGGAGAATCTTGGTAACTTGATTTAAATTTTGCTATACTTGATGCCGTATTATTTGATTCCTCTAGTAACAATAATTTTATAATTTTGTAATCTATAAAGTCATGAACTTCGGGACCAGTAGTAGATTTAAATTTTTCAAGGCTGGCTCTAGATCTGCTTATTTGCCCAGAATTAAAATCACATTCTGATTTATGAAGCAGGTTTGCCTTTGGCTTGTTGCATTCATTTGAAGCATAGCTAGGAATGCTAAGAAGTAAAAGAAGTATAAGAATTTTCATATTTATTTGGCTCTCGTCTTTAAGTATTCACCAATTTTCAAGAATGTGATAGTAGAAATGAAAATAGCTATGCATGGAAAAAGAATAAGATGCGGATAGCTTCTTATACCCTGCCAGCCACTGTTAGCCATCAACCCCCAGCTGATATTAGGAGGTGATATACCTAAACCTAAAAAGCTCAATGTTGATTCAGCTAAAATTGCTGAAGGAATGGTAAACGTAAAAGTAACAATTATTGGTGCTAGTATATTGGGCAATAGTTCTTTAAATATTATCCTATTGTCGCTAAAGCCCATTGTCCTTGCACTTAACACAAAAGGCCTATTTTTTAATTCAAGAACTGATGCTCTAGAAATTCTAGCCACCCTCATCCAGCTTAGCAAAGATAGGGCTATTATTATCCCAACAGTCCCCTTGCCAAGTATTAGGATAAATATTGAGATTAAGAGTAGGTCTGGGATTGAGTAGAAGATATCTACAATTTTCATTAACACTTCGTCTATAGCCCCACCTTTTATCCCTGAGATTGAGCCATATATTGTTCCCAAAATTAAAGAAATTAATGATGTAAAAAAAGCAATTGATAAGGAAACTCTTGTTCCAAAAATTATTCTGCTCAATATATCTCTCCCAAGTTCGTCAGTACCTAAAAGATTAGCCATTGATGGTGATTTGAGTAAATTATTATAGTTGGATTCTGTTGGTGATTGCGGAGCAAAAAATTCCGGGAAGAGAGCAAGTAGGATTAAAAGAATAAGACATAGTGATACTAAAATTATACTAAAGTTTTTTATTTTTAAATTTTTTATCATATTCAGCTTTGACGACAGTCTTAATCCCCCCTCTAACATTAAAGTCTCCTGTAACAATAGCAGATTTTGGCTTACATGCTTTAACGAAATCATCTAATATTTTATTTGTAACATGTTCGTGGAATTCTCCTACATCTCGAAAGGAGTAAATGTATAGTTTTAAGGATTTAAGCTCAACACACAACTTATCTGGGACATAAGAAATTCTTATCTCTCCAAAATCAGGTTGTCCTGTAGCTGGACATAAAGACGTAAACTCTGGACAAACAATATCTATTTTGTAGTCTCTCTTTTTAACTTTGTTAGGAAAAGTTTCTAAAATACTCATCTGTTAATTGTAAACAACAAAAATTCAAGCTCAAGATATAAAGATTAATAGCCCCTATGGGATTTGAACCCATGTTTCTGCCGTGAGAGGGCAACGTCCTTGGCCATGCTAGACGAAGGGGCCTAATAAGCAAAGTGAAATTCTACAGTTAAAAGAATGAATTTCAATGACCTTCTTCAAGAAATCATTTTATTATATTTTTTTATCATCTTTTTGACGTTTACTTTAGAAGTACCACCATATGATTTTTTGGAATTTACAGAATTTTCGATTGAAATAAAATCGAAAACATCTTTCTGTATAATTTTTGAGAATTTTTTAAATTCATTAAGAGTTAATGACTCAAGTGATTTATTATTTTCTTCACAATATGCAACAATATTACCAGTTATATGGTGCGCTTCTCTGAAAGGCACGTTCTTCTTTGCTAGGTAGTCAGCGAGGTCTGTCGCTGTTAGAAATCCTATACTCATTCCACTGGATATAGAAGAACTTTTAAACTTTATGGTATTCAATGTTTTATTAAAGATACTAATGCATTGAGTAGTTGTCTTTATTGAACTAAACAAAGGCAATTTGTCTTCCTGCAAGTCTCTGTTGTAACTTAGTGGCAAGCCTTTTAGATTTGTAAGTATTGCTGTTAGGTTGCCATAGACAAGACCACATTTACCTCTAATAAGTTCTAATATATCAGGATTCTTTTTTTGTGGCATAATGCTCGAGCCTGTTGTGAAGTCATCACCTATTTTAATGAAATTAAACTCAGCACTATTCCAGTTAATTAGGTCTTCACAAAATCTCGAAAGGTGCAACATGATTATTGAGCAAGTATAAATTGTGTCGACTATATAATCCCTATCACTAACAGAATCTATACTATTTCTTGTTGGTTCTGTGAATCCAAGTTTCTTAGCAGTATATAGTCTATCAATATCAAAAGATGTTCCAGAACCTGCACACGAACCTAGAGGGCTTTGATTAAGTCTTTTTATAGTTTGGTCAATTCTTTCTGTATCTCTTAAGAACATTTCAAAGAAAGCCAGCAAGTAGTGCGAGGCAAGAATAGGCTGAGCTCTTTGTAAATGAGTGTAAAAAGGAATGATAATATCAATGTTCTTTTCAGATTTCTTTAGAATAGATCTTTGAAGTTTTATAAGATTAGATCTTAGATCTTTAACTTTATCTTTAATATATAATTTTGTGTCTGTCGAAACTTGATCATTTCTACTTCTAGCGGTNTGGACCTTTTTNCCTGCTAAGCCAACTTTTCTTGTCAAGGCGTCTTCAATATTCATATGTATATCTTCAAGTTCAGATAGGAAAATAAATTTTCCTTCCTCAATTTCATGCATTATTTTGTTTAACCCTTTAATGATTTTATTTTTCTCTTTAGAAGCTATGATTTTTTTCCTATACAGCATCTCTACATGGGCTATAGATCCCTGAATGTCAAAAGAGTAAAGTTCTTTGTCTATATCTATGGAAGAAGTGAAATTTTCTGTTTCAAGGCTTGTTTGTTTTTTAAACCTTCCACCCCAAATTTTTTTCGTCATAAAAAATAATAGAATATATATAGTTTTAAGACAAATTATTATTTGTAATAATTATAAAATTCTTATGCATCCTTAGAGATGTGTATAGTTCTTGTCGGGTATGCAAACTGAAGATTTTCGTTCTCAAAAGTCTCGAAAATCTTTAATCTAATCTCATGATTTATTTCAGTCAGAGTTTCATAGTCTGGACTAAGTACATTATAAGTAAGTTCAAAATCCAGCGATGAGTCTCCAAAATCAACAAATATTGCCCTTATATACTCAGTTTTTGGGTTGGACGTAACTATTTCTTTAAGAATATCTTGTACTCTCTTAAGTTTGATAAAGTCTGTTTCATAAACAACACCTATCTTCATACTACTTCTTCTTTTTTTCATTCTAGATTGGTGATAGTTTCTTAATCTAGAATTTAGTAGATCTGAATTCGAGATAATAATTTCTTCACCAGTTAAACTCTCAAGTTTTGTACTTTTAATTCCAATAGCTTTTACATTTCCCATAAAATTATCAACAACAACATAATCACCAATAGCTATTGGCTTATCAATCATTATTGTAAGTGAAGCAAAAAGATCACCAAGAATACTTTGTGCTGCTAAAGCAATTGCTAAACCGCCAATTCCTAGACCTGCCACAAGAGCTGTTATGTCGACTCCCAAGTTATCTAAAGCAAGCATTAAGAAAATGACCCAAATTATAAATTTACTTAGCGCGGTTAGCCCATTAATTGCAGTTACAGCGTGCATATCNTCTTGTTCTGTCTTATCTTTCTTATATTTCGCAAAGAGGATTTTACTTATTAGAATTGCCCATTTTGCAATTTGCCAGAAAAAGACAAGAAGGAAAATATTTGATATTGCTCCTTCGATGGTTGGACTTGCTCCAACAAAGATAATCCCTACATATAAAGAAGAGGTAAATATAAATATTTTAGAGACAGAAGATAATACTTCATATAAATAATCATCAATATTAGTATTTGTTTTTTTAGAAAAGGTATGAAGTTTTCTTTCTGCAAAATTTTTTATAAATGTTGTTAGCAAATAAAATAACGAAGTTATTAATATAGCAAGTAACCATTTCCACACTGGATATCCAAACAAAACAATTGCAATGCCTTCATTAAAGAGATAATTCATACTTATTTTAATTATATTCTAAAATTAGCTATTTGAAATAATTAGTTATTATTACTATCTGATGAAGGAATTCTATAATCCTATAAAAATTAGGACTAAAGGAATAAGAGTTCTGGTCACAGGCTCTACTGGATATATAGGAGGAAGACTTATACCAAGACTTTTAAGTAACAATCTTAAAGTTAGAGTTTTAGTTAGAGACAAAGAAAAAATTAAGCATAAATCCTGGTTTTCTCAAGTGGAGATATTTGAGGGAGATTTAACAAAAATTGATAGCTTAGATGGATTAGCTGACGGTGTAGACCAGGCATATTATTTAATACATTCAATGTCTGATTCAGAAGATTATATTAGGCTTGACAGGCTAGTTGCTGAAAATTTTGTTTCATTATTTAAAGATATTAAACAAGTCATATACCTTGGTGGAATTGCTCCTGAAGGCGATGTAGTGTCGGATCATTTAAATAGCAGGCTTGAGGTGGGTAGGATTTTAAGGGATAACCTTCCAACTACTGAATTTTGCGCTGGCCCAATAATTGGCTCAGGTTCCGCATCTTTTGAAATGCTTAGGCACTTATGCGAGAAGCTGCCGGTTATGGTTGCCCCTAAATGGATAAATCATTTAGTAAGACCTATTAGTATTAGAGATGTATTAAAGTATCTAATACTTGCTATAGATAAGACTCCTCTTTGCAGAATGGATATTGGATCAGAGCCTTTAACTTTTAAACAAATGATGCTTTCTTACTGTGATTATAGAAATCTCAAGAGGCACATTATTCCAGTCCCAATACTTGCTCCAGGTTTGGCTGCTAGATGGATTGGGTTAGTTACACCCATAACCAATCTGCTTGCTGTTCCGATAGTCAAAGGGATAGTGAACAATATTGTAGGAGACACTAGTTGTTCAAAGAAGCTTTTTCCTGAGATTAAGATTTTGTCGTTTTATGATTCAATTAAATCATCCTTTGAAAAAACAAAGAGAGAATTTGTAGAAACATCTTGGAACAAGTTAGATACCCATTTAGGGAGAAAGATGTTCGAGCGTAGAGGNAGGTTTGAGGAGGTAAGGATTCTTCAGACAGATTCTACCGATGAAGCACTATTCCAAGTAATCAAGAGGCTTGGTGGCAAGGAAGGTTGGTTGGCTTGGGATTTCTTATGGAAATTAAGGAAACTTTCTGATCGGTTAATTGGTGGTTCAAAGATTAATGATACTGATAGAGATAATCTCAAGAAGGGAGATCAGTTTGATTGCTGGAAGATTGAGAAATATGAAGAGAATAGAAAGATTTTACTTAGAATGACTTTAAGGTCGCCAGGCGAGGCTTGGCTTAAACTTGAGACAATCCCACACAACAAAAAGACTTTCCTTGTTATTACTGCAGTTTTTGAGCCTAAGGGCATCTGGGGCTACTTGTATTGGTATTCAATTTCTCCTTTTCATAAATTTATTTTTAGCGATCTAGCCCGAGCAGTCATCACAAAAGCAAAGAATTTATGAAATTTTTATCTCCTAAAGCCTCTAGATAATTAACTTTTTATATTACTTTCTTTTTGGCATAAGATTTGCTTGACTCATACTATATATAGTGGTTTAATGAAATCATAATCACAATATATTGTTAATTGTGTTGAATTTAGCTTAGGTAGTTTAGAGTGATTATGGACTAACCGGGGCAAGGTTAAAGTTAGAATACCCCTTTTGCACCCCGTCAAGCTTTTCCTTGCCTCTAAACACTCTTAACAAGGAGTAAATATTAATGAATCAAATAGAAGAGATGTTGGTAGTTAAGAGATCGGGCGAATTAGTTAAATTTGATTCATCTAGAATAATAAATGCAGTAAATTCAGCTATAAACGCAGGAAATGAGGACCATTCAGGGGTAGATGTAGGCATACTCGTAGATGCTATTGAGGAAGAAGTTAGAGAGAGATTTATAGAGTTTTACCCAAACGTAGAGAATATTCAAGACATCGTTGAGAAGCATTTAATTAGGGCTGATTTGTTCAATGTTGCTAGAAGGTACATAATTTATCGTGCAGAGAGAACAAAAGAAAGAGAAGTTCTTAAAGAGAAAATTTCTCAGAAAGCAGAGTTAGGAAAGCTAAAAATTCGCAAGAGAGATGGGTTAAATGTGTTATTTAATCCCCAAAAAATTAGAAAAACGGTTGAGAGAGCTTGTAAAGACTATCCTGAAACTACTTCTATTGATGCAATAGTTAAAGAACTTACAAGGAACATTTTTGATGGAGCGACTACAGAAGATATTGAGAAAGCTTTAATCCTATCCTCGACAGCTTTTATCGAGAGAGATCCACACTACAGTAAAGTTTCCTCTAGGATTTTCTTACAAAGGCTTTACAAAGAAGCGATGCAAGTTTCAGTAAATGACAACAATCTAGATGATCAGTACAAGCAGACCTTTATTGATGGCGTTAGATTTGGAGTAAAAAATAACTATTTAGATAGTAGGCTTTCAGAGTTTGACTTGGAAAAATTAAGCAATTCCTTGATTGTNGAGAGNGATAGTNTCTTCGAATTTATTGGGATACAAACATTATATGAAAGATATATATTAAGCCACGATAATAGAAAATTTGAACTTCCACAGGCATTTTGGATGAGAGTAGCTATGGGTATGGCATTAAATGAAAGCAATAAGGATTCTAGAGCCTTAGAGTTTTATAATAAACTCTCTTCATTAGAATTTGTTTCCTCAACTCCAACATTATTTCATTCTGGAACACCGCATCCACAACTAAGTTCCTGCTATTTAACTACAGTTTCAGATGACTTATCTCATATTTTCAAATGTGTTGGAGATAATGCTCAACTCTCAAAATGGTCAGGTGGATTAGGCAATGATTGGACAAGTATTCGGGCCACAGGTTCGCAAATTAAAAGTACTAACGTAGAAAGTCAAGGAGTTATACCGTTCTTGAAAATTGCTAATGATGTAACGGTTGCGATTAATAGAAGTGGAAAGAGAAGAGGGGCAACCTGCGCTTACTTAGAGACTTGGCACCTTGATATTGAAGATTTCTTAGATCTTAGAAGGAATACTGGTGATGATAGGAGAAGAACTCATGACATGAATACGTCTAATTGGATTCCTGATTTATTTATGAAGAGAGTAATAGCAAATGAAGATTGGACATTATTCTCTCCGGAGGAAGTTTCTGACTTGCACGATCTTTTTGGAAGCAGTTTCGAAAAGGCATTTATTAATTACGAAGCCGATATTGAGAAAGGAAAAATAAAAAAATTTAAAAAGGTAAAAGCGGCAGACTTATGGAAAAAAATGCTCACAAGAATATTCGAAACCGGGCACCCATGGATTACTTTCAAAGATGCATGCAACGTTAGGTCTCCACAAGACCACGTGGGAGTAGTGCATAGTTCAAATTTATGCACAGAAATAACTCTTAATACTTCTCCTGAAGAGACAGCTGTATGTAACCTTGGCTCAATTAATCTTTCTAGACATATCATTAATGGAAAATTAGATAGAGCTTTGTTGGAAGAAACTATAAAAACAGCTATAAGAATGCTAGATAATGTAATTGATTTAAACTTCTATCCAACTATAGAAGCAAAGAACTCGAATTTTAAGCACAGGCCAATTGGACTGGGTGTAATGGGCTTACAAGATGCATTGTTTAAAGTAGATCTTCCTTTTGAGTCTCCCAAGGCTTTAAATTTTTCAGATCAACTAATGGAATTTGTTTCATATAATGCTATAGACGCTTCATCTGAACTAGCTAGAGAAAGAGGTTCCTATGAAACATTTAAAGGCTCTAAATGGGACCGTGGCATATTCCCGCTTGATACCCTGAGCCTCTTGGAGCAGGAAAGGAATGATAACATAGAGGTTAACAAGATTACCTCATTAGACTGGGATGATTTAAAAGATAAAGTTAAGGAAAATGGGATGAGGAATTCAAACACTATGGCTATAGCGCCTACTGCTACAATATCCAATATTGCTGGCTGTTTCCCATGCATTGAGCCAATATATAAGAATATATATGTTAAATCGAATATTAGCGGAGAATTTACAGTTGTTAATTCATACCTTGTGGAAGATTTAAAAAAATTAAATCTATGGTCTAAAGATATATTAGAAAAGATAAAATATTTCGATGGTAATTTAGACCAAATAAATGAAATTCCCGAAGAACTTAGGCTTAAACATAAAGAAGCTTTTGGTATAAGTCCAATGACCTTACTTAAGCACACGGCAGTTAGGGGGAAGTGGATTGATCAAAGTCAATCTCATAATATTTTCATGCAAGGAGTCTCCGGTAAGCTTTTGAGCGAGATATACATTGCTGCGTGGAAACTGGGCTTAAAAACAACTTACTACCTAAGGACTTTGGCTGCTACTCAGATAGAGAAATCCACTCTCGATGCTGGGAAATTTGGTTATACTCAAAAGAGAGAGTACAAAGAAGTTGACAACGAGACGGATGAAGTAGTGGAAAAACCCGCATCAGAAGTTACAAGCGCTTGTAGTATAATGGACCCAGACTGCGAAGCTTGCCAATAGTAAAACAACAGAGGTGAATTATGACTATATTAAGTAACGACTCTAAAACTGACCCTAATAAGATTCTACCAATGACTTACATGTGGGCTAGAGAACACTATAAAGATGGTGTGGCAAATAACTGGACACCAGAAGAAATATCAATGCAGAAAGATGTTGAACAATGGAAATCTCCTGACGTCTTATCTGAGATTGAAAGAAGAATGATTCTCTGGAACCTGGGGTTCTTTTCAACTGCTGAGTCTTTAACAGCGAACAATATTGTATTAACAGTCTATAAACATGTAACCAACCCTGAAGCGAGACAGTATTTGCTGAGACAAGCTTATGAAGAGGCAGTTCATACAGATACCTTTATTTATTGTTGTGACACTCTAGGCCTGGACCCAGACTATATTTATAATATGTATGAGACTATACCTTCAATTAAAGAGAAAGATGATTTTGTCGTTGGACTTACAAAGTCAATCATGGATCCTAATTTTGAGCTTAGGACAGATGAAGATATAAAAATTTTTCTTCAAGATGTAGTGGGATATTACGTAATAATGGAGGGAATCTTTTTCTATGCAGGATTTGCAATGATGCTAGCTCTAAAGAGGCAGAATAAGATGATTGGAATAGGAGAACAGTTTGAATACATTATGAGAGATGAGAGCATTCATTTAGCATTCGGATGTGATTTGATAAACACCATAAAGGAAGAAAATAAAAATATTTGGACAGAAGAAGTTAAAAAAAATATTACAGACCTTATAATTAAAGCCGTTGACCACGAAAAAAAGTATGCATTTGACGCTTGCCCTAACGGGTTGCTTGGGATTAACCCAGAACAGTTTTGCGAATACGTTGAACATGTTGCAGATAGAAGGCTAGAAAGAATAGGGTTACCAAAAGTATATGAGACTCCGAACCCCTTTCCTTGGATGTCACAATCAGTAGATTTATCTAAAGAGAAGAACTTCTTTGAGACCCGAGTTACCGAGTATCAGACAGCTGGCTCACTGGATTGGGATTAATTCTTTGATTTAAATTAGGTAAATATTATATTTAAACACTTATGCTTACTATAGTCTTTCCTTTAGGGTGTCTACTAAATTTCTTCTTTCTAGCATTAATAGGCTCCTTAACTTATTTTATTTGATGCTCTATTTATTAAAAGGGTCTTCCATTTCCGGGTGCCATAAAGCAAAATGGTTTTTATGACTTTCTGTATAGGAGCCTTCGGGATAGAACTTATCATAGAAGTCTAAATCAATATGATGGTTTTGAACCATCATTCTACAATACATAGGGTCAGAGAAACCAGGAAATTTACCATAGGTATCAAAGATATAATTGCATATATCTTTTACAATTTGAATTTCTTCTTTTGAAGGTTTAGGTGTAGCATTTAGCACTCCAGAAGGATTTTTATAGGGCATATATTTAGAATCCCAGTTGCCCCACTTCATTTCATTAAATGCATCTACTGCTTCAGACATATTTTTATAATAGGGAGGACAAAAAGATTCAAAGTGCCCATCTAGACCTACAGGTGCCTTAGATACTGCAGATCCCCATTCTTCACCCTGGTCCTTAGCTTCAATACACGTAAATCCTAGTCCTTCAAAGCTATCATCAGCACCTAGAATATGTCGACTTTGAAAACCACTAAACATCCAACCACCTAGTCCTAGAATTTGTTGAGTTAAAACAACATTTTGACAAAATAAAGGTTGTTCAGCTATGTAACCATTAGCAAATCTTAATTCTGCTTCAATTAAGGGTATTGGATTAGAGTCATTTATATATCCATTGTCAATCCACTGTTGAGTTCCAGCAGGTTTCATTTTATTTAATTCATCAACAAAATTAAATCTGTGACCATCTCTCATATAAAAAAATAGAATATTTATTAACCCTGCAGAAAGGTCAGTTACAGGCATAAAAAGAGTTGTGCCAGGCTTATTAACACTCCATGTATTATGAATTGCTAAACCAGGNGGAACATCAGGTATTTTGGCTCTGCCATCATGGATTTTAATACGAGATTCACGGAATAACTCTAGTATTCTATTGACTTTATCTTCTCTTTTTAAGCTCTCAATTCCTTTAAGATCAGGCGCATCTTTATCGTTAAGCTTTAGTAAATAAAGTCCATCGTCATTGGTATAAAAAAGTTCTGTTCTATGAATATCCCCAAGGGAGGGGATTGTTTTACTCATGAATTTAACTTCAAGGTCAAGTCCTTTATGTGGTGGGAAATCAGACAAGTTTATATTTTTAATACCTAACCCATTCCATGCCAAGATTGCTTCTTCCAGCTCACTTAAAGGAATTGGTTTGTGTTTTGATTTAAACTTTAAAGGACCCTCATCAATTTCACCCCCCATAGGGAACCTTCTAGATCTTCTTTCATAAAGGGCATCTAGATAAGAATGCTTAACAGCATCGTTGATTCCAGGGGGAAACTTTGACATACAGTTATTTTAACTCAAAATACTAATAGTTGGTTTAAAATGAAAAATAAATTACTTGTTTATTTAAAAGAAAACTCAATCCTTAGAGGTGACTTTACACTGTCCTCCGGAGAAAAGAGCTCTTATTATATTGATGCTAGAGTAAGCACATTGTCCTCAGTTTCTTTGGGCTACATAACTGAGATTTTATATGATGAGATAGTTAAATCTAAGTTAGAGTTTGTAGGTGGTCCTACTATAGGAGCTGATCCTATTGTGGGATCTATTTTACATAAGTCTTATTTAGATAATGGCAATTTAAAGGGTTTTTTAGTTAGATCATCAGACAAAAAACATGGAACCAAAAAGTCCATAGAAGGACCTGATATTTCAAATTGTTCAGTTGTAATTGTTGAAGATGTTGTTTCTACTGGTGGTTCAATAATTAAAGCCATAGATGAGCTAGATAAAAAAGGTGCTACTGTAGAACTAATCTTATCGATTGTTGANAGAGAAATGGGAGCAAAAGAGAAATTTAAGNTGCAGGGCATAGAATATAAGCCNATNTTTAATATNAGAGANTTATTAGAATAGAGTANTANTAAGCAAACTTTTTCTTAAGATCAATAAAGCACAAGTAGAGGCAAGGTATTAAGAATAAGGTCAAAAATGTAGCAAAAACAAGACCCACACCAAGTGATATTGCCATTGGTGCAAGATATGCTGCTTCACCTCTTGTTTCAAACATCAAAGTTGAAAGCCCTCCAAATGTTGTAAGAGTTGTTAATATTATTGCCCTAAATCTATGTTTTGCCGAGTAGAAAATAGACATTATATAGTTGTTGTTTTTTACACCTTTGTTAATAAAATTCATCAATATCAAACTATCATTAATTACAACACCGAGTAGGGCGACTATTCCAATTAGACCAGTGATTGAGATTGGGTCACCTCTAACCAAGACACCAATTGTTACTCCTATTATGGTAAATGGCAGTATAGACATTATTAAGAAGGGCTGAATATATGATCTTAAAATTGTGGCTAGTATTAAATAGATAATTAAAATCGAAAAGATTGAAGCCCTTTTTACACTTTCAAGNGATTCTCTTGTATCTTGCTCCTCACCATCTAAAGCTAATTTATAACCAGGATATTTTTCTTTAACACTATCAAAGAATTTGATAACACTTTTAATTATTTTCCTAGGCGTTGTCACGTCGTTATCTATTTCAGCGACTATGCTTACAGCCCTCTCCCTATTAAATCTAGATATAGTAATAAGATCTGAACTGACAACATTATCTGTGAAGTTTGAGATAGGAATATAAGAACCATTGGAGCTCCTTATTAAGTGAGAAGAAATATCTAAAGCAGAGTCTTTATTTAAGGAGTTTGTTATTCGAATCTTAATATCAGCCTTTTCGTTGTTCACTCTTGTTTCATCAATGCTTAATCCATCTATTAGTGCTCTGATTTCTTTTCCTAGTGTTAGCGTATCAATTCCGTAGAGTGAAGCTTTCTGCTCGTTAACTTTAATGCTTAGTTTCGTTTTACCATAAGACAAATTGTCTGTTATTCCATAAACTCCATTTTTTCCTTTTAAGAAGGTTTTAATTTCTTTGCTTATTTCTGAGAGAAGCACAGTATCTTCACCCATAATCCTGATATCAATATCCTTCCCTTTAGGAGGACCAGTTGTTTCTACAAAACTTATATTGATAGGGCCAACTATTTCATCCTCAGTTATTCTCTGTATTTCTTTCATAGATTTGAGACCATTTTCCTCTCTTTCTTCAAAATCTTTAAACTGGACCAATATATTTGAAACATGGTCTCCAAATACAGGAGGTTTTTTTGAGAAATCTATTCCTAAAGTTGTCAATGAGTTTTTTAAAAGTTCCTTCGGAGTATGTTTTCTTACAATATCTTCTACTTCTTTTGATTTATCACTAGTTAAGCTAAGACTATAGTTTGTAGGGTTTTGAATTTTTATTAAATATTGGTTTATATCTGAAGAATAAAGCAAAACAAATGGAATTTTGAATAAAATTACACAACTTATAAAAAGCAGGATGCAGGACATGCCTATAACCTGATATCTGAACTTAAGAGAAAGAAGCAGATAACCAAGATATCGTTTTCTAAATCTTTTAAACACTCTTGATATGAACCCAGATTCTTTTGTAATTTTTACAAAATCTGCACAGTGAGATGGCAGTATTGTTAAAGCTTCAACTAAAGAAAAAACTAATGCAAAGATGGCAACTTGGGGAATTATAGATAAGAAGATACCCAGAGTACCAGTTGCTAATAAAATCGGGAATAAGGATGCAATGTTTGTAAGAATTGTAGCTATTACAGGCCAGGCTATTTCTTTTGTTCCAACTATTGCCGCTTCACTAGGAGGCAGACCTTTCTGTATATACCTTTTTACGTTTTCAACTACAATAATTGCATCATCTACTACAATTCCTAGGACCATTATCAGACCAAACATTGTTATAACGTTTAAGGTAGCACCTGTGAATTGCATCAAAATAAAAGCTCCAAAGAATGCCACAGGTAGCCCTAAAGCAGCTAAGAAGGCTGATCTAAAATCTAAAAATAGTGCAAGAATTAATAAAACTGCTAGAATTCCATAGGCACCAGTTTTAATCATTGAATCAAAACGACCTTTTACCCAGTATGAAGAATCATTAGAGATGAAGATCTCTAATTCTTCTGGAAGGGCCTCTTCGAAAACCCCAACAGTTTGCTTGATTTTTGCGACTGATTTAATTGCATCTTTATTCTTCTGTTTTTCAATCCAAAAAGAAACAGAATTAAAGCCATTTATTCTTGATAAAGATAAGTCTTTCTCTTGTCCTAATTCAATTGTTGCAACGTCTTTTAGAATGAGTGGAATTTTATTGAATTTTTTATTTAAAGGAATATTCTCAAGTTCAAATATATTTTCTATTTTTCCTTTAGTTCTGACAGTGAACTCCTGCTCTCCAAGTTCAATAGCTCCGGCAGGAAGATCCATATTCTTAGATCTAATAGTAGAAATAATATCGTTTATATTTAGGTTGTATTGAATTAGTTTTCTTTGGTCTAAATTAATCCAGAATACTAAGTCCCCATATCCGGATTGAATTAAACGATCAATTTCATCTAGTTTCTCAAGTTTATCCTTTAACTTCTTTGCATAAAATCTTAATTCATTTTGATCTCCATTGCTTCCAATTGACACNTTAATTAGTGGAGCNCTACCTTCAACTTCTTTAACAATCGGATCATCAATTTCGGATGGCAAATCACTCCTAATTTGTGATATTTCGGATCTTATCTCNTGAGCAATTTCNTTTGTGTCTTCATTGGGCAATAGTTCGGCAATAACAAAAGACCTTGATTCTGAAGACTCAGATTTAATGTTTTTAATTCCNGATATTCCAGATATTTTATCCTCAATCGGTATTGTTATTAACTTCTCTATGTCTTCGGCTGTGGAGTTTTCATANATNGTAACAATNGTTACTTTCTCGAATCCAATTGAAGGGAAGAGCTCCTTTGGCAAGTTNAATCCTATGTAAAGACCAAAGAGGATAATNGTAGCCATAAGCAGATTAGAAAACACAGGATTTTTAACTGAGAATTCAATAATCTTCATTTATTATTCGTCAACCTTGATACGAGAACCCTCTTGNAGGTTTGATTGACCTTGAGTTATCACTCTATATGAGTCAGGAATCTCACTATCTTTTACTAAGGANTCTTTNTTGTNTAACTGTATAGGNTTTATTTCNATNCTTTTAACTATATTATTTCTCTCNAGAAATAAATAAGATNTATTATTTTCTATTATAATGGATGAGCTAGGGATGGANATATAGTTCTCAAAATTTTCTATTTCTATNTCTATCTCTACTACTTCGCCAGGAATGAGATTNTTTTCATCATTTATAATTTTGAATTCAAGACTGTATGAAGAAACATCTTTATTCATTTGCCTGCTGATNCCAGACACNCTAGCTTGAAAAGGCATNCCCTTTGCTGTGAAGCGAATTATTTNATNNGAGTCTTTAATTTTTCTTATATTCTCAGAGCTTAAAGATGCTCTACCTATCAAAACTGAATTATCTAGGAATTCAATTACATTAGAACCTCGAACAATTTTTTGACCAACATCAAAGTAAAATTTATTTATAAATCCATCGAAGGGTGCTTTAATGTTTAAATTGTCAAATTCCCATAAGACTCTTTTATATCTTATTTTCTGAGCNTCATANTCATATTTAANTGACTTAAATTGGTTAAGNGNAGTGTTCTTCTCTTTTTCAGAGATAACATCTTTCTCTCGTAGNAATATACTGTTTTCATAATTAGACAATGCTTCGTCCATTTTTGCCTCATAAGAAGATAACAAGTCCTCAGCCTCTTTCAGTTCCAGNACTTTTCTTGTATCAACCATCTGGATAATGACATCACCTTTNCTAACATAATCACCGATTTCATAGTTCTGAAACTTAATTGTCCCATCAGTTTCNGCAATTATATCAATACTTTTATCACTATGAAGTTTNGCAAAAAGAAATAATTTTTTTGAGAAGTCTCCTACTNCTCTATCAATGACTAATACTTTAGGGACTGATACTTTCTGNTCNGCGTCNGATTGTTTATAAAACTTCAAATAGTAGATTGATACTAGAATAATTGCGAAAAGTAAGAAGAANGAAATTAAACTTTTTCTTTTAGGTAACACTATGAAAAATAATATACATGATTTTATAAGATAAAAGCTTGCATTTTTACTATTAAAAAACTATTATTAGGAAAAATAGTATTATTAAAAAATAATGGTACTTTAGGAGGCATTAAACAATGGCTAAGACAAAATCACAGATTTCAAGTGCATTAGCTGAAAAGCTAAGTATTTCNAAGGTTGAAGCAACTCGTTTCATGGAAACNTTCGCAGNNCTTGCNTGCGCTGANGCTAAATCAGANGGTACGTTTACAGTTCCNGGGNTAGGAAAACTAGTTCTTGTTGATCGTAAAGCTAGACAAGGAAGAAATCCTCAGACTGGTGAAGTTATTCAGATACCAGCAAAAAAGGTTGTTAAATTCAGGATTGCTAAGGCTTGTAAGGACGCTATTCTATAAATTCTAGTTCTTGGGNGAGGCTTTTTTAAGTCTNGNCCTAATCTTGTCAATATTATTNCCAATNTCTATGGATAAATCTTCTTTTGAAATTAACCCTAANCTTTCCACTTTATTATTATTATCTACAANATAAGTAAAATTGTTTTTTTCCCCGAACCCACTATCATTAACTGACACATCATTNGCTACAATTAAATCAAGGTTNTTGTTNNTAATTTTCTGTTTNGCATTCTTAATAACATTTTCAGTTTCAGCGCAAAATCCAATTAAAATTTGGTTCTTTTTTTTCTTTTTNCCAACTTCACCCAGAATATCAATGTTTTTATCCATCTCNAAGGTAACANTATCTTGAGCTTTTTTTAACTTATTTTTTCTNTTATTCTTGAATTTGTAATCACCTACTGCTGCAGCTTTAATGATTACAGAATATTTTCCCAGATTGCTTAAAACTTCTTTAGCCATCTCGTCACATGACTGACAGCTGACGTTATTATNAAAGTTTGAAAAATCCTCTTCGACATATCCAGAAATAATTTTTGTAATTGCTCCTCTNGANCTTAGTTCGTTAGCTAGACATAGACCCATCCTTCCTGAAGAGGGATTAGAAATGAATCTAATTGGATCAAGATACTCTCTAGTAGCACCACAAGTTAAGAGAATTTTTTCATCAGCTAAGTCTTTATTTTTGACTTTTTTTTTTAAAGNTTNTACTATTGTTTCTAATTCTGCTAGTCTTCCTTTTCCTTCCCAACCACAAGCCAATTCCCCACTAGNAGGCTCNACAATAGTTGTTCCTAATTTTTTAAGTTTAGNCACATTACCTTTAATAATAGAATTGTTATACATGTTTACGTTCATTGCAGGACAAACTACAATCGGACTNTTAGTTGCNAGAAGAATATTTAGTAANAAGTTATCNGCAATACCGCCNGAAAACTTAGAGATAAAATTAGCTGTTGCAGGACANACGAGAATNANGTCGCTNGAATCTGCTAGTTCTATGTGTGAGATTTNAGAAGNATCATCATNGTACATGTCTGATAAAACTTTNTTNCCAGAAAGATATTTAAAAGTCATTTTNCTTANAAACTTCTCTGCATTGTTTGTCATTACTACATTAACATTTGCACCTTCTTTCACTAGNATTCTTACAACTTCACATGCTTTGTANGCTGAAATCCCGCCAGTTACACCAACCAAAATATTTTTACCNTNTAGNCCAGGGTTATTTTTCTTAGTCATTTTTGCCATCTGTAATTGCTCCTTTTGAAGCTGAGCTTACTAAGACTGAGTATTTGTATATTGCACCTGTTANNTGTCTNTGCGAAGGTTGCTTCCAAAGTTTTTTTCTTGATAGAATTTCTTTTTTTGAAATTTTTAATTCTAATTTTCTTTTTGAAGAATCAATGCTTATTAAATCATTATTTTTTATTAATGCAATTAGACCCCCGTCAAAAGCTTCNGGTGTTANATGNCCCACTACAAATCCATGAGTACCACCTGAGAATCTACCATCNGTTATAAATGCTACGTCAGATCCAAGCCCTTGNCCCATTATNGCGGAGGTTGGGGANAACATCTCCCTCATTCCNGGACCGCCNCTGGGGCCTTCATACCTAATAACAATTACATGACCCTTCTTTACTTTTCTTTTTAATATCGCGTCCATACATTTTTCTTCTGAATCAAAAACNATAGCTTTGCCCTGAAATGTAAGACCCTCTTTACCTGAAATTTTAGCAACAGATCCATCCGGTGACAAGTTTCCTTTGAGAATCACTAAATGACTATCTTTTTTTATTGGATTNTTAATAGGCCTTATTACTTCAGANCCTAGATTATCTTTTACTTTTTTTAAGTTCTCCTCCATTGTCTTTCCNGTTACTGTAAGGCAGTCTCCATGAAGCAAATTGTTATCTAGTAAACGTTTTAAGAGCGGAGGCAANCCACCAATTTGACAAAATTTTGCCATCATATGTGATCCACTAGGTTTTAGGTCAGCTAGAACAGGAACTTTCTTGCCAATTCTTGTGAAGTCATCAATGGACAACTTAACATTTGCAGCATNTGCCATTGCTATTAAATGTAAAACTGAATTTGTTGATCCACCNAGCGCTACAGTTACAGTTATTGCATTTTCAAAAGCTTTTTTAGTCATTATATCTCTTGGTTTTATATCTTTTTTAATTAGATTTACTAAAGATTTCCCCGAGTTTAAGCAATCATTNTTTTTGTTACCTGAGATTGCTATTTGTGTAGAGCTACCAGGAAGACTCATTCCTAGTGCTTCTATTGCTGAGGCCATTGTATTAGCTGTATACATACCACCACATGATCCAGGACCNGGAATNGCNCACTTCTCAATTTCTTCTAATTCTTTNTTTGTAATGAGATTATTAGAATAGGAACCAACAGCTTCAAACACAGAAACTACATCAACTGGCTTTTTCTTATATATCCCAGGCATTATNGAGCCTCCATATATAAAAATTGAGGGTCTATTTAATCTAGCCATAGCAATTAAACAACCAGGCATATTTTTATCGCAACCACCAATAGTTAAAACACCATCAAAACCTTCAGCTCCAGACACAGTTTCAATAGAGTCGGCAATTACTTCTCTAGATATTAACGAGTANTTCATTCCNGGTGTCCCCATTGATATTCCATCTGANACAGTAATTGTATTGAAGATTATAGCTTTGCCACCATTNGTGTTAACTCCCTTAGCTGCATGGTCGGCTAAAAGATTAATATGCATGTTGCAAGGTGTAACCATNGCCCAAGTNGATGCTACNCCAATGATAGGNTTATTAAAATCAGGGTTAGTGAAGCCTACNGCNCTAAGCATAGACCTGTTGGGAGCTTTATCTAAACCTTCTGTAACAAAAGAAGAAAATTTTTTATTTTTCATTTTACTTTAATTTGCCTTCGACAGAAGCCCAGTCAANAATTTCCCAAAAAGCTTTTATATAGTCGGGACGACGATTCTGATAATTTAAATAATANGCGTGTTCCCANACATCTAATCCAAGNANAGGGTNTAGACCAGAAGAGATTGGACTATCNTGATTTGGAGTNGACAACGTTACCAACTTCCCACTACTATCTTGGCAAAGCCATCCCCAACCACTACCAAATTGTTTNNTTGCTTTTTCAGAGAACTCACTTTTNAANCTTTCAAAGTNTCCAAAGGAACNATTTATTAATTCTAAAATTTTACCCTTTGGTTCANCGCCGCTATTAGGCCCAATTGTTTCCCAAAATAAAGAATGGTTTAAATGACCNCCTCCACCATTTCTGACAGCAACCCTAATGGATTCAGGTATTTGATCTAGGTTAGATAAAAGATCTTCTAGTGATTTTTCAAAGAGCTCAGGGTATGATTCAAGCGCTTTATTTAGATTTGTTATATAGGTTTGATGATGTTTAGAGTGATGTATTTCCATNGTTTTTGAATCTATNTGCGGCTCTAAAGCATCATATGAGTATTTTAATTCTGGTAATTNATGNGACATAAAAGANATCTCCTTAAATGGTTTTCTTTAAATAATACACTAACGAAAAGATATTGGTATTTGCTATTTAAAGCTTTTTGTGTGTGTTNAAAACAAAAGATAAAATTTTGTAGCATAGTTTTGCTGCTAGAAAATCACATGATTGGAAATTCTTAATAGGTGATAACTCATTAATNTCTGCACCAATGACGTTAGAGTTAGAACAAATCCNCATCAAAATATCTAATGTCTCATCCCAAAAAAGCCCNCCNGGTTCAGGTGTACCTGTTGCAGGCATCAGGCTCGGGTCGAAGCAATCNAAATCAAAGGTAATATAAGTCTTTTTATTTTTTATAAATTTTATTATTTCTTTGAGCTCCCAGTNGTTCTTATCTTTAGCCCAATATATATTGATTCTTTTCTTGTTCTTATTTAAGTAANCAACTTCTTCTATAGAGCTACTTCTAATTCCAATGGAGAGGAGTTTAATATTCTCATTGTCGAGGCACCTTCTCATTGTACATGCATGCGAATAAATATTATTTTGNTATTNTTGTCTTAAGTCTGTATGCGCATCAAATTGAATTACAATAATTTCCTCATACTTTTTAGCAAAAGCATTAANCGCGCCAGCTGTNATTGTATGCTCACCCCCNAGCATAAAGGGGAATTTGTTGAGNTTTAAAATTTCCGATATTAATTTTTCGATNCTANGAATTGCTTCANGGTTTTTAGAAGGCGGTTTNTCTAATTTGGCAGTNATAATTCCAATATTTTTTTGTGGTTCGTTATTATAAAAGTCATCATATAACTCTAGTTGGCGCGAAGCTTTTAGTATTGCTTTGGGNCCACTNTTTGTACCAACACCATAACTTGTTGTATTTTCTAGTCCNTANGGAAGAATAATTGCTTTTGTATNTTGAATAAGTGGATTCTTGATTCCAAGAAAATTAGCANTAGATNTTTCAAATTTCATCTATANCTTATCCAGATTGTTCTTNCGAAGTANAAGGACTGTTTTACAGGCAATCCCTAATTTTTCTCCTATATGGCCTAATTCTTCTGAAGTAGTTGCNTTGACTGAGATGCAANCTAATGGAATTANTAGAATAGATGCTAANGATTTTCTTATCTTAGCTTTATATTTTGAAAGTTTTGGTTTTTCACAGATTATTGTAGTGTCTATATTAACTATTTTATAATCTTCTTTTTCCATAATTTTAAGAATCTTTTTAAGAAAATAAGAGCTTCTTTTGTTTTTATTTCTATTATCTTTGTTGCTGAAAATTTCTCCAATATCACCTTTNGCCANGGCACCAAGTATTGCATCACATATTGAATGTATCAACAAATCCGCATCAGAATGACCTAATAATCCAAACTTAGATGGAATCTNAACTCCCCCAATATATAACNTTTNGTCNTTAGAGATTTTGTGAATGTCGTAACCAATACCAATTCTATACATTTCGNAACAACTGCTTATAAATTTTTAAGTCTTCTTTNGTGGTTATCTTCATATTAAATTCTTTATTATCNTAAATTTTAATTTTAAATCTATTTTTTTCAAGTAGCTCAGCTTCATCAGTGTATTNAAATTTCCCANCATCTTTTTTATAACAAGATGCTAGTGCTTTNTATTTAAAGATTTGTGGTGTTTCAGAAACCCATAACTCTGATCGGTCTANGGTTTTTAAAATTGAATTATTTTTAACACTTTTTACAGTGTTGTATATTTTTGATGCNACTACAGTTCCNGAGTATTGATTAAGATTTTTTATAATTTTCTTNATATTCAAGAAGTTAAAGTTTGGTCTAACAGAATCGTGAATTATAATTAGTCCNTTATTTGATTTGATTTCATGAAAAGCATTTAGAACACTCTCAGCNCGGGTCTNTCCGCCTAAAATAACCNTAACNTCATCNAGCTTATATTTNTTTANTNTTTTTTTAATCAAGTCAGGTTTTTGAGACTTATTNATTGTTAAAAAAATTTCCTTTTTGTTNNTTAATTTAGAGATTGAAATAAGAGAATAAATAAATATTGGAATGCCATTAATGAGATGATATTGCTTAGGTTCCTTTGATTTTCCAAATCTTAAACCTTTTCCAGCAGATGTGATTATGAAAGATAAAAATGGTGATGACATAATATTATAATTTTAGAAAAAAGTTAGTCATTAGGATCCCCAACTTTTGAAAAAATCATTCTTCCTGTTGGAGTCTGTATTACACTAGTTATAACAATATTGATAAACTCACTAATATGTTTTTTTCCATTATCAATAACAACCATTGTACCATCATCTAAATATCCGACACCCTGCCTTTCGTCCTTACCAGCCTTGGAAACCTTAATTTTCATGGATTCCCCAGGCAGAATAACGGGTCTAAGTGAGTTCGCAAGTTGGTTAACATTTAGAACTCTAACACCTTGAAGATTAGCAACTTTTGTTAGATTAAAATCGTTTGTTACCAAGTGAGCAGAGAATTCTTTTGCAAGTCTAACTAGCTTCAAGTCTACTTCTCTAATATTGGAGAAGTCTTTATCAACAATCTTGACCCTTATATCTTTTTGTTCTTGCAGATTTTTTAATACTTCAAGACCACGTCTTCCACGGACTTTTTTTAAGTTATCATTTGAATCAGCAATACCTTGAAGTTCTCTAATGACAAATTGTGGAACAATTATTGAACCCTCAATAAAACCTACTTTAGAAATATCTGAAATTCTTCCATCAATTATTGCGCTAGTATCCAAGACTTTTGAATGAAAGAAATCATTCTTTGCATTTACCGTGGACTCTCCTCCTCCACCTTTCTTAAGCCCAACAGCAATACCCAGACATAAAACTGAAAGGAAAACTATTGGGTAGGTATAAAATGGATATCGAGCACTTAATCCAATAATTTCGGAGAAGTAAGCAAAGGTTAAAAAGAATAGTAATGCCGCACCTGTTCCAACTGTAGCACCAACTAANGCTTTTGCACTTAAGTCACTAAAGAGTTTTTCAGAATAATAAACAAAAAAGAAAGTTGCTAAACCACAAAAAATGCCCATGCCAACAGAATATGGAAGTATAAGATTTCCTGCTGCTTTAAGGTTAGTTAAAGTAATCCAAAAACCGGCTATTGCACTAATAATTGAAAAAATAATTCTTAATGGACTCATAATATAAATATAATGAATCAAGTCTATTTAACAAGTTTATGGAAGAGATTATAAAGTGTGTATAATAATAAAGGCTTCCAATGATTAATAGATATAGTACAAAAGAGATGGAAAGTATATGGTCTGATACTAATAAATATCAGAA
The DNA here is from genome assembly GCA_002701925.2 of bacterium. Lineage (GTDB taxonomy): Bacteria > Desulfobacterota_D > UBA1144 > UBA1144 > UBA1144. The sequence continues at coordinate 18,474 of NZWJ02000020.1, read as the reverse complement.
ATGGTTAGATGTAGAAATTGCAGTATGTGAAGCTTGGAGCCATTACGGATTTATTCCTAAAAAGTCATATTTAAGAATTAAGAAAGATTCAAAATTTAATGTTAAAGAAATTGATAAATTAGAGAAAGTCATCAAGCATGATGTAATTGCCTTTACTACAAATCTTGCAAAATCGATAGGAGAAGACTCGCGCTTTGTTCATTTGGGGCTAACTTCATCTGATATCTTAGATACCTCTTTGTCATTACTACTTGTAGAGTCCGGGAATTTAATTAAGAAAGAAATAAATAAGACAGTAAGAATTCTTACAAAATTATCCAAAAGGTACATTAAGACTCCTATAATGGGAAGATCTCATGGAATTCACGCTGAAGTGACAACTTTTGGACTTGTTTTGGCTAACTGGCTTGACGAGATTAAAAGAGCTGAATCAAGACTTAAGAATGCTATAGATACTTGTAGCATAGGTAAAATTTCTGGAGCAGTAGGGACTTATTCTAATGTTTTACCTAAGATTGAACTTAGAGCTTGCAAAAAACTAAAGTTAAAACCCGCAAAAATTAGTAGCCAAATTATTAATNGAGATATTCATGCTGAATATTTCACTGCNNTATCATTTATAGCTTCTTCAATTGAGAGAATTTCCATTCAAATTAGGCATATGCAAAGGACTGAAGTTCTAGAAGTAGAGGAACCCTTTTCTAAGGGTCANAAAGGCTCATCTGCTATGCCCCACAAGAGAAATCCTATACTATCAGAAAATTTGTCAGGGTTATCAAGAGTTGTGCGCTCTAATACTATTGCCTCTTTCGAGAATATACCTNTNTGGCACGAAAGGGACATAAGTCANTCTTCTGTTGAGAGAGTTATTGGNCCCGATTCTTCCATATTAAGCCATTTTATGCTTACNAGAATGAATTACATGCTGGATAATCTAAATGTTTACAAAGANAACATGTTGAGCAACATTTGGAAGACTAATGGAGTAATTTTTTCTCAAAATATTTTAGTAAAATTAATTCAAAAAGGCTTAAGCCGTGAAGACTCTTATAAGATTGTCCAAGATTTAGCTTTTGTTTCATGGAAGAGTAAAAAAGATTTTAAAAAGATACTGCTTAGTGATNNAAGAGTNATGAAGAAATTATCTAAGAAAGATATTCAAGAATGTTTTGATTTTAAAAATCTATTTAAAAATGCAGAATTGATATTAAAAAGAGTGGTTAAGAGTTGATGCTAAATTTTTTAAAGATTTTTTCTTTNTTGCTTTTTATTNTAGTNGGGTGTGATTCTTTTAAGANTGAGAATAAAGTCTCACCACGNTTAGATAAAGAAGANATTCTACAGAAAGTCAAAAGNTTGCTNGGNCCATCATCTATACCAGATGATACTTTGGTCTCGATAACNGNTATTAAGGATTCACCCATTGAAGGTCTTAAGGAAGGAGCAATATTNTTCAANAACCTTAAGGGTACNCAGCCAGTACCTTTTTATATTTCAAATGATGGTAGATATATAATTTTTAATTCGACAACATATGACCTNTCNAGTCCAAAGAAAGATNTAGACTTAATGGGCAAAATAGACTTTAANGGTGTGCCAGTTTCAAATTCAAGNTCAACANATTCAATAAGGATAGTAGANTACTCTGACTATCAATGCCCAGCNTGTAAATTTGCNGCATTAGAAGTTATTGCTAAGCTTAAAAATGATTACGGAGAAAAAGTTTCATTTTATTTTAAACACTTTCCACTAACTTTNCATAAGTGGTCCAATTCTGCAGCAACCTTTACAGCATGCTTGAATGATGTGCANGGGGCTAAAACGTTCTGGGAAGTCCATGACTTAATTTTTAAATTTCAGAAGGATATAAAAGCAGCCTCATTTGAGAGCGACCTTTTAGAAATAATTAAGACCAGCAATTTAAANCTNGAGTCATCAAGTTGTTGGAACAACCATACTAATTCTAAATATGTTGAATTTGTAAATTCTAATTTAAAGGAAGGAAAAGAGCTAGGGGTTGANTCAACACCAACCTTCATAATCGAAGGGTATATTGTCAGGGGCGCTGATNTAGGNAGAATTAAAGAAGCTATCGATAACTTTTTGAGATAGAATTTNAGCAAGATATAAATCTATGGATTTTATAAAAAAAATAAATGAAGTGGTTTCTTCAAAAGAGGAAATTATTAATTCTTGGTTACACATGAAACAAAAAGAAGTTTCCGTACCCTTTTATACATCAGTAGATCTTAGAGTCTCTTCTAATAAGATTGCAGCAGTTGATACAAATATTTTTCCTGCAGGTTTCAACAATCTCAGTGAACCCTTTATTGATAGGGCATCAGATTTAATTAAAGATTATAGAGAAAAAGATAAAAAATTAAAGATTAAGAAAGTCTTGATTATCCCAGAGTTCCATACTCGAAACCCATTTTATTGGGATAATGTTTTAGCACTAATTAGAATTTTAGAGAAATCCGGCCTAGAAGTTAAGATCGGCTTAATCCAGAATGATCCTTATTTTGAGTATGAGTTTAAATCATCATCAGAGACAACTGTGTTAGCACAGACAATTCAAAGATCGAACAATAAGGTCTTTGTCCCAGGGTTCTATCCTGATTTAGTTTTAATAAATAATGATTTTTCAGATTCGTCACCAGAGATATTAAAGGGTTTGAGCCAGTCAGTTGTCCCACCTACAGAGGTAGGTTGGCACTCAAGGAAAAAGAATATTCATTTTGAATTTTATAATAAATTAGTTGAGGAATTTTCTGAGCTTGTTTCCTTGGACCCATCTTTCTTCTCCTTAACAACAAAACTAGTAGAGGACATTAACTTTGATATAATTGAAGATAGAGAAAGACTCGCAGACTTGTCAGATAAAATGATTAGCAAATTGAGGAGATTCTTTAATATCAAAGACCCTAGCTTATTTATTAAAAATAATACTGGAACATATGGAATGGCTGTTATGCAAATTGACAAAGGTGCTGATATATTAGACCTCAATAGAGACGGAAGGAAAAAGATGAAAGTGTCAAAAGGTGGTCATCTCTTAAAGAATGTAATTATTCAAGAAGGGATTGAGACCATTTATTCAAACAAAGAACCAGTTTACTATTTAATTAATTGTAATATAGCAGGTGGTTTTTATAGAATAAATGATTCAAGAAATTCTTATCAGAATCTTAACACAAAGGGAATGTATTTTAAGTGTCTCTGCTTAAAAAAAGAATGTTCCAACTGCAATGAGTTTTTTAACCCAGCCTTAGAGGTTGTTTCTAAAATTGGCTCTTTAGCAACTGGTTATGAGATTGAATATTTATTGAAGAAGAATCAAAGTTCAGATGAATCTTCAATTAAAGCTTTATTGTAAGCGATTAAAGCATCTCTTCGAGAAAGAATACCAATAATCTTTTTAGACCCGCTCTGTGATACAACAGGAAGCATGTCGCCTTTATCCCAGTGCTTAAGAACTTCAAGCATTGATTCATCTGGTGTTACAGTATTAACATTAGTCGATGCAAGGTCTTTCATTATTACGACATCTCTTAACTCTTCCTCTAAAACCCATCCTCTATAGTCTTGAACTGAAATAATCCCAGACAAATTATCATCTTCATCAATTAGTGGGAAAGTAGTCAGATGGGTAGAGGGTAAGAACTCAATAAATTTACCTAAAGTCATTTTCTCAGGAATAGTAACAACGTCCTTCTTCATTATTTCATTAACTTTCATATTGCTTAAGATATTTGATTCTTCATTTTGTATAATCTCTAAGTTCTCTTTTTTTAAGTAGCATGCTTCAAAAGATCTTCCTATTATTAGTCTATAAATTGAGGTTCCAATAACCGAACTAATCATTACTGGAAGAACAGCTTGGTACGTTTGAGTAAGTTCAAATGTAAAGAAAATGGAAGTTAATGGCGCTTGAGTCATTGCTGCAAGGAAAGTCCCCATACCAACTATTGCGTATGATGTAGAAAGTTCACCAGGTATTAGCTGTGGATAGAAAATTGATTCAACCCCATATCCGAAAATAAATCCAAAAATAGCACCTAAGAAGATTGAAGGCGCAAAAATACCTCCAGGCCAACCACTGTTTAGAGTAATAGATGTAGCAATAGGTTTGAGAAATAAGATTCCTATAGCAATCCATATTGCATATTCATTGTTTAGAGTTCTTGTCATAGCTTCATAGCCATTGCCTAGAACATCTAATCCAATTCCAAAAGGTACAAAAGCTAATAGTCCAAGCAAAATGCCTCCTACAATTGGTCTTATTCTAATTTCTGGAACGTATTGCTCAAATTTTTTCTCTATATAAAAATGCATTTTTGTAAATAATGATGAAGCAAAACCAATTGCAACACCCATTAAGGCATAAATAAAAAGCTCGTTATATGTAAACAGAAGGAAGTCCACATTGTAGAAAATATCTCCTTCAGAACTAAAGAAACCTGCTACAACAGTTGCAGTAGCAGCAGAAATAACTACTGGTAAGAAGCTTCTAATTTTAATATTTCTTAATAGTGCCACTTCCTCAACAAACAAGACACCAGTAATTGGGGCATTAAAAGTTGCGGCTATAGCTCCCGCGATACCACAAGCAATAAATATTTTTAGATCGCTTTTTTTTATTCTTATTTTTTGCCCTACAACACTACCAATAGACCCCCCAAGTTGTGCCATTGGTCCTTCTTGGCCAACCGAACCTCCAAAGCCTAGCGAAATTATTTGTGCAAAACTTTTCACTATTGAATCTTTAAGAGTTATTACACCGCTACCTCTAGAGATTGTGTGAATAAATCTGTGAAATTTGTATCCTAATATGTCATCTTTTTTTGAAAGGTAAGCAAGAAAGAAAAGGAGGAGACCACCAATAATGGTCCCAAAGATTACCATGTTCTTTTCGGCCAACGGGTTAATAAATAAGGAAGTGATAGTGTTATAAAGGAAATGAAAGATAACATTTGAGAATCCAGCGCATATCCCAACAATGAAACCTATCAATATAAAATAAGAATATTGATTGTTCCACAGGTTAAAAAAAGTTAGGCGAATCTTTTTACTTGGCATTACAACACTTAATTTTTTATAATAAACTAAAAAGTATTGAGTCTCTATATTATATTGTTTGACTATAAGTTTTTTTCATGACAGACTTAAGTCGCTTTAGGTGATATTTTATGTCTTTAGATGATCCGAATCATTATTCAATTGGAAGCTTTTTTATAGCTTTAGCTAGCATTTTTATCGTAGGCAAGGTTTTAAGCTCTATTTTTGTCAGATTTAAGCAACCAGAAGTATTAGGTGAGTTAACAGCTGGTGTAATATTAGGGACTCTGGGACTAATTCCATTGTTAGGACAACCTGGGCATGAGGTACTTTTCCTGCTCTCGGAAGTAGGCGTAGCAATTCTATTGTTTGAGATTGGCTTAGAAACAGATCTAAATGAACTTTTAAGTGTCGGCTTACCATCACTGACCGTTGCAATTTTGGGTGTCGTAGTTCCATTTTTCCTAGGCTTCTATTCTGTTTATTTGTTGGGCGATTTGGGTTTTATTTCATCAGAATCTAGTCTTTTCCTTACAGCATTAACAATCGGGGCTACTTTGACCGCAACTAGTGTTGGTATAACTGCTAGAGTCCTATCTGAGTTAAACAAGCTAAAAGCTATAGAATCTAAAGTGATCCTTGGAGCAGCCGTAATCGATGATGTAATAGGGCTAATAATCCTTGCAATAGTTGGTGGGTTAATTTCCAGCTCTAATTTAGGGCAAGATGTTTCAATAGAATTTTCCTCTGTAGCAATAATCACTGGAAAGGCGTTTGGATTTTTATTCTTAGCAATTGTAATTGGAAGACTGTTTACTACTAAATTATTTATTTTTATACATAGCCTTAAAGCTCGAGGCAGCCTCTTGTTGGGAGCCTTGTCGTATACATTTATTTTTGCATTTTTGGCACAATTTGCAGGATTAGCACCTATAATCGGTGCTTTCGCAGCAGGACTACTGTTAGCTAAGACAAACCAGAAAACACTTATAGAAGATAGACTGAAACCTGTAGCAGATGTGTTTATACCCATCTTCTTTATAATGGTAGGAGCAGCAGTAGATATTTCTGTTTTCAATCCCTTTATAAAAGAAAATATTGCAGTTATAATTTTAGCTTTAGTTTTATTTGTGATTGCCATAATTGGCAAATTGGTTAGCGGTTTGGGGGCTTTTTCTTTAAAAGCAAACAAATTAGTTATAGGAATTGGGATGATACCGAGGGGGGAAGTAGGACTTATTTTTGCTTCTATGGGACTTGCAACAGGAGTTCTTAATAGTAGCGATTATTCTGCTTTAACAGTAATGGTAATGCTTACCACGTTTATTGCGCCACCCTTGCTTTATCATTTTTTTAAGGATTAATTAATGAAGCTTTTTTTTATATTTATATTTGGAATCTGCACCAATGCTTTGTCTGCAGACTCTTCCAATGTTCTNTCTGTTGATAGTACTTTTTTTATCGAGTTAGGAATNTTTATTTTTATTATCTTATTTTTAAATAAGTTTTTGTTNCAGCCTTTATTNAATTTAAAAGANAATAGAGATATTGAGACATCAGTTAGAATCGAAAGAGCAAAAAGTATGGATTTGGATGCGGCTAATATTGAAGAGGAATANAAAAAGCGAATCTCTGATTTNAAAATTGANATTGAGAAAGCATCTAATGAGAAATTATTAGATGCAAAGAAACAAGCAGAGCTNGTTATAAAAAAAGCCAAGGAGGAATCTTTGATAGCTATTGAAGATGCNAGAAAAAATTTGGACTCGGATTTNGTNTCCTCTATATCGGACATGNAGATTNATGANATTAAGATCAACCAAGATGAAGTTTCAAAAAAAGTTAGAGAGATTTCCAANCTTATCAAGGAGAAAGTTAGCTAAATGGTTGAAGGTATTAACTTAATAGAACAATTTAAGTTTGCTTCTCAGCACTTGTTTAATCTNATTGTTTTCATTGGTATTTTGTATTATTTTTTGAAAGATACTGTTGTGAACTTTTTTGCTTCCAGAAGCAATAGAATAAAAGATGAAATTGCTGAAGCNACTAATGTAATAAGTAAATCCCAGGAGCAGTATAATAATAGCTCCCAAAAATTGGAGTTAATTGACTCAGAACTAACAGAGCTAAGGAACTCTCTAGACGCGATGACCAACAGAAAAGTATCTGATATTTTAGATAATGCTAATTTCCTAGGNGAGAAGATTAAGAATGATACTGCTGATATTATATCTCTAGAGTCTGTAAGGNTAAAGGCNGATATTGAGAATGAAGTTCTAGNAAAAGCTATNGAGCTAGCAAAATATGAGATAAAAGAAGATTCTAATGAATCAAAAGATACTATTTTAATTTCTTCTTTCTTGAGTGAGGTNAAGCAAAATGCCATCAGCAACAGTTAACGATTTCTTTATTGCNTTAACAAGTGATANATCTTCTAATGAGAATATTGANAAANTTTATTANGGCCTTTCTAATTTTGTTGAGGTTTTTGATAAAGATAAAAGCATTAGGCTNTGTTTAATAAANGATGTTTACCCACAGTCGGTTAANATAGATTTGATTTCTCAAATAGTACTTGACTGTGATAAAACAAGAAAGTTTTTAGAGGCTATTGTTGAATTTAACTTGCTAACNGAATTTATCGATTCCAGGGACTTTTTTCTGAAGAAATTAAGAAANATTCTTGGTAGAGTCAGGATTGAAGTCACTACAACAAATTTAAANCAAGAAGAAAAATTAAATCTTATCAAAAGCAGNTTAGAGGAAATTTGGGGATCAAACCTTGAGATTTCTTTTAAAGAAGATCAAGAGATATTAGGTGGAATTATACTTCAAGTTGAAGATAAGTTNTTTGATGGGTCTTTGATAGGNAGAATNAATGAATTAAAGAAAATAAATTTAAANGGAGAATTTAATGTCTGAGGCAAATATTCAAAATATAAGTGAACAATTAAGGNACAAAATTCAAGGTTTCGAATCAAGTTTCAAATCTGCAGAGATAGGAACTGTTACTTCTGTTGGNGATGGGATTGCAAAGATATATGGCCTTGATGAGGCTGTTGCTGGTGAACTGGTTTCNTTTGATAGCGGTGTTTATGGCCTAATTTTAAATCTTGAAGAAGATAGTGTTGGTGTTGCAATATTCGGTGCTGATGAATTAGTAAGNGAAGGAGATAAAGTTAAAAGAACTGGGGATATNGCNAAAGTTGGCGTTTCCGATTNAATGCTTGGTCGTGTTGTTGACGGACTTGGTAAGCCAATAGATGGNAAAGGCGAAATTAATTCAGAAACATTCAAGCCCGTTGAGATCAAAGCTCCTGGTGTTATTGATAGGAAATCAGTCAACGAACCACTTCAAACAGGTATAAAGGCAATTGATTCAATGATTCCTATAGGTAGAGGACAAAGAGAGNTAATTTTAGGAGATAGACAGACTGGTAAGACNGCAATTGCAATTGATACAATTATTAATCAGAAAGGNAAAGGCGTTTATTGCATATATGTAGCNATTGGTCAAAAGCAATCTACTGTAGCGCAGGTGGTNGAAAAATTAAANGAGAATGGAGCTTTTGAATACACAACTGTGGTTGCTGCTAATGCAAGCGACCCNGCACCTTACCAATTCTTATCACCNTTTACTGGATGCGCTATNGGNGAGCACTTTAGAGACTCTGGTAGACATGCTCTNGTAATCTATGACGATTTGACTAAGCATGCTTATTCTTACAGGCAGCTTTCTCTTNTGCTTAGAAGNCCCCCGGGCAGAGAAGCTTATCCAGGNGATGTNTTTTATCTTCATTCNAGATTGCTTGAGCGAGCAGCTAAGATGAGCGATGAAAAAGGTGGGGGATCCTTAACAGCCTTACCAATTATTGAAACTCAAGCNGGAGATGTTTCTGCTTATATTCCTACTAATGTTATTTCAATTACAGATGGACAAATATACTTAGAGACAGACTTGTTTTATTCAGGCGTTAGGCCTGCAATTAATGTTGGCCTCTCAGTNTCGAGGGTAGGNGGATCCGCGCAAGTAAAAAGTATGAAGAAAGTTGCTGGAACTCTTCGATTAGACTTNGCTCAATATAGAGAAGTTGAAGCTTTTTCACAATTTGCTTCTGACTTAGACGAAGCTACTAAGTCTCAACTTCAAAGAGGNTCAAGATTAGTAGAGGCTCTTAANCAAGGTCAATATGTTCCNCTTGCTGTAGAAAAACAAGTTTTATTATCTTTCGCTGTTACAAACGGNTTTGCTGATGATATTGATGTTAGCAAGATAGGAGATTTCGAAGANAAACTTTATGATTATTTTGAATCATCTTGTCCTGATATATTAGACAAACTCAAATCTAGTTTTGATGATGATGTCATTAAGGCACTAAAAGAAAATCTAGAAAAATTTATAGGAGTATACTNAACTTAAAATGCCTAGTTTAAAGGAAATTAGAACTAAGATATCNAGTGTTAAAAGCACCAAGAGAATAATGCAAGCAATGAAGATGATTGCAACAGTAAAGTATGCAAAAACTCAGCTTATGCTTAATTCATTTAGGCCTTATTTCAAGTCCTACAAGGAAATAGTAGAATTGGTTACNGGNTCTATGANAGGGTCTAGCAACAAGTTCCTTGGGANTAANAATGACAATGGAGAAGATTTATTAATTATTGTTTCTTCNGATAGAGGNTTATGTGGTTCTTATAATACTAGTTTGTTTAGAAAAATAGAAAGACATAATTTTTCATCTACNAAATTAAAAAAGTTATTTGTTGGGAAGAAAGGTCTAGATTATTTTAAAGAAGAAACTTTTGGTNATTCTGTTCCATCTCTTTCCGAGAAGAACTACAAAGATGTTGCTTCTAGCATTTCCGAGCAGCTACTTCATTCTTTTATAAACGAAGAAATTGATAATATNTATATTGCTTATAATAAATTTGAGAGTGCAATTTCTCAGGCCCCAACAATTGAAAAAATATTACCTATTCAGCTTGTTGANTCAGAAGAGAAACAAGTTGAATCTGATATTTTAATTGAGCCNGACATAGATAGTTTTNTTGAGGAAGTACTTCCAAAGTTTTTTAACTTAACTATTTCTAGCGTTCTCCTAGAGTCAATAACAAGCGAGCATGCGGCTAGAACTGCTGCAATGGATAATGCAACTAGAAATGCTGATGATATTTTAAGAGATACAACAATATTATTTAACAAAACAAGACAAGCATATATCACAACAGAATTAATGGATATTGTGAACGGTGCTGAGGCTATTAAATAAAAGGAGATTAACTATGAGTACTGAGAATTTTGGACAAGTCATTCAGGTGTTAGGACCTGTTATTGATGTAGAGTTTTCATCAGAGGGTTTGCCACCTATAAATAATGCNCTCAAGCTAACNAATTCATTAATTAATCAAGATGAATGGAATCTTACAATTGAAGTTGCNCAACAGATTGGTAGCAAAAGAGTAAGGTGTATTGCNATGGATACTACAGATGGGATNAAAAGAGGAGAAAAAGTGCTCGANACCGGAAGCCCAATTAGTATTCCTGTAGGCAAGTCTGCATTAGGAAGAATGATGAATGTAATTGGTGAGCCAATTGATGGAGTAGGACCAATTAAATCCGAAACACTTAGCCCTATACANAAATCTGCACCATCATTTCAACAACAAAGNACAAAAACAGAAGTCTTTGAAACTGGAATTAAAGTAATTGATTTATTAGCTCCATTTCTTAAAGGCGGAAAGATTGGTTTATTCGGAGGAGCTGGAGTTGGAAAGACAGTTCTTTTGATGGAGTTNATTAACAATGTTGCTAAAGAATATGGCGGCTATTCATTCTTTGCTGGAGTAGGNGAGAGAACTCGTGAGGGAAATGATTTATATATGGAAATGAAAGAGTCGGGTGTTTTGGAGAATACAGGNTTAGTCTTCGGGCAAATGAATGAACCACCAGGAGCTAGAGCTAGAGTTGCTTTAACTGGTTTAACTCAGGCTGAACATTTTAGAGATCAAGAAGGACAAGATGTTCTATTGTTCGTTGATAATATTTTTAGGTTTACACAAGCGGGCTCAGAAGTTTCTGCTCTTCTAGGAAGGATACCTTCAGCTGTTGGATATCAGCCAACGCTTGCGACTGANTTAGGTGCTTTACAAGAAAGAATTACATCAACAGTTAAAGGCTCAATTACCTCAGTTCAAGCGATTTATGTACCTGCTGATGACTTNACTGATCCTGCNCCTGCTACAACTTTTGCACACTTGGATGGAACAATTGTTCTATCTCGACAATTATCTGAGTTAGGAATTTATCCAGCTGTNGACCCACTAGATTCAACTTCAAGAATGTTAGATCCTAGAATAGTTGGTGAGGAACATTATAGAGTTGCAAGGGAAGTTCAGAGAATTCTACAAAGATATAAGCAACTACAAGAAATCATAGCTATATTAGGAATGGATGAGTTGTCAGAACAAGATAAAATTGATGTTTCAAGAGCAAGAAAAATTCAGAGATTTTTATCCCAGCCATTCTTTGTTGCTTCACAGTTTACAGGCTTAGATGGAAAGTATGTATCAATTGAAGAAACAATTAAATCTTTTGATGAGATTCTAAGTGGAGAACTTGATAACTTACCNGAACAAGCGTTNTATCTTGTTGGNAGTATCGAAGAAGCTAAGGAAAAAGGGAAAAGTCTNGAATAGTATGAGTAGCTCTTTTGATTTAAAAATTTATACTCCNGAGGANGTTGTTTTCAACGAAAAAGCAGTNCAATTAACAGCTTCCAATTCAACTGGTGAGTTTGGNATNCTTCCTGGCCATACCTTTTTTTCATCAGATATTGTGCCTTGTAATCTCATAGTTAAATCTGAGAGTGGTCCAGANAAGAAATTTAAAGCNGGCTTTGGTTTAATAAGTGTTAAATCTAATGAAGTAATAGTTGCATTAGAGTCAGCAGTTNTTGACTAGTTTTGAGAAGTGATATTATTCATAATAGTAGTCAAGGCCAAGATGGTCGATNTTTTCTTCNCCAGCTAAAAATCTTAAAGTGTTCTTAAGTTTCATAGATTGAATGAAAACATCATGTTCAGGATANAGCTTCTCTCCAACCATGGGACTTTTAAAATAAAAGGACATCCATTCTTGAATTCCAAACATNCCAGCGCGTTGAGCTAAATCCATGAAAATTATTAAATCTAAAACTATTGGAGCTGCAAGAATACTGTCCCTGCATAAGAAATTAACTTTAATTTGCATCTCATATCCAAGCCAACCAAATATATCTATATTATCCCANGCTTCTTTTTGGTCACCTCTTGGAGGATAGTAGTTGATTCTAACTTTNTGGTAGAAATCCCCNTAAAGNTCNCTATTTATTTCTGGTTGGAAAATATGTTCAAGAACNCTTAATTTACTTTCTTCTTTTGTTTTAAAATTCTTTGGATTATCTAGNACTTCACCGTCNCTATTACCAAGTATGTTTGTAGANAACCAACCATTAAGTCCTAGAAGTCGACTTTTTATACCNGGAGCTAAAATAGTTTTCATTAAAGTTTGNCCNGTTTTAAAGTCNTTTCCTGCCACTGGAACTTTCTTGCTAATACTTAGTTTTGTTAATGCAGGAATATCTACTGATAAATTTGGAGCACCATTTGCGTATGCGGCNCCAGATTTAATTGCAGCATAGGCATATATCATGCTTGGTGAAATATCTTTGTGATTAGACTTGAGNCCATTCTCAAATGATTTTAGGGTTTGATGAACTTTCCCNTTTTTAAAGAAAATCTCAGTGCTACCACACCAAATCATTACCAATCTATCAATGTTTTTANCTTTTTTAAAATCCTTTATTTCTTTTATTAGCTCATTTGCAAGCTTAAAGTAGTTTTTTTCTTTTTTAATATTTTTTCCATTTAAATTTTCTGCAAACTTNTTATTGAATACAGCTTTATTAGGTTTTATATTCTGTAGCGTTTCTTTTAAATTTTCAATTAAATCTTTNTCTAAGACACCGGCTTTTAATGAGGCTTNNTAGCAATCTTCTGGGTACACATCCCAACCNAAGAATTCCAAGTCGTTAATATCTGTTAGTTTGATTAAGTCCTTAATTAAAGGAGTATTTTTTTCAGTTCTTTTTCCAATACGAATAGTTCCCATTTGTGAAAGTGAACCAAAAAGTTTACCAATATCTTTCTTGTGAGCTTCAATCCCNGCTATAAAAGTAGTGCTTACTGCACCCCCAATTCCTGGTATAAGAACACCAAGTTTTCCTTTGGGCTTTGAGATCTTGAATTTTTTTTTCATTTTTGAAAGATTTTTATCTTTTAGANAACTGTTGACCTTTTCTAGCTTTCTTTTTACCGTATTTTTTACTCTCTACCATTCTCGAATCTCTTGTTAGNAAGCCCTTTGGTTTNAGTTTAGAACGNAAAGATTCATTGTAAAGTAGGATTGCCTTTGAAATNCCTAGTCTTACTGCCCCNGACTGCCCTGTTAGGCCTCCACCAAGAACAGATATATTAAAATTAAAATCTTTANTAGTTNCAGTAACATCTAAGGCNTCTAAAGCATTGTTAACCCAAAATTCNCTAGGAAAGTATTCTTTTACGNCTCTTTTATTNATGATTATCTGNCCGTCACCTTTAGTNAGCCATACTTTGGCAATAGAATTTTTTCTTCTACCNGTTGCGTAATATTTATCCAAATTAAACCTCTATAGCCTTAGGATTTTGTGCTCCNTGTGGATGATCAGAATTCTTATAAANTTTAAGCCTGTTCATTAATACACTTTGCCATTTATTTTTTGGGAGCATTCCTTTTACTGCTTTCTTTAAAACCTCAGTAGAATCCTTCTCCATTAAGTCAGCTGCTTTTACACTNCTTAGTCCACCAGGGTAACCAGTATTCCTGTAATAATATTTGTGCTCTAGTTTTTTTCCGCTGAACTTCAATTCGTTTGTGTTAACGATAATAACGAAATCACCATTATCAGTTCCAGGGGTATATGAAGATTTATTTTTTCCGATTAGCATATTTGCGACCTTAGAAGCAAGTCGGCCAACAATCTTATCCTTGGCATCAAATAATAACCACTGTTTTTGGTTCATAATATTCCTTTAAATAATTGAAATTAAGCTATTATATTACTGTAAAGCTATTGTATGTCAATATTCCATTTTCNATGAAATAGTATCTTTTTTCAGTTATATTNAATTANNAGNTTAATTATGGAGGGCAAATGCAAGTAAGTAAGACTTTAGACTATGCAGTAAGATCTCTTACACATATAGCTAAAGATGATTCTAAAGTTTTTACTATTAAAGAGATTTCTGAAAAGCAGCATATACCTCACAATTATTTGGCTAAGATTATGAGGAAATTAGTTCAAAGAGGTCTTTTAAGATCNTCTCCTGGACCTGATGGTGGNTATTCTCTTAGGAAACANTCNGCCGTCATTTCTTTGCAAGATATATATGAAGCAATAGAAGGCGATATGCAGCTTATTGATTGTATGGACAAAAACGTTGTATGTGAACTTTTCAATACTTGTAATCAAAGAACAGTTTGGGANCATTTGCAACTTCATACATTGAAATTTTTAAGTACAGTAACTTTAGCAGATGTTGCAAAGAATAATTTTAAATTAAGAGCAGAGTCCAAAGAAGTTTAAATTAATTTAGGGGATGTGNATGGAAGAATTAAAAATAGATAACGATAAAGCAACCAAGGAAATGCTTGAAAAGAANGAGTATAAGTATGGTTTTGTTACAGATGTTCAGCAAGACATTATACCCAAGGGTATAAGTGAGGAAGTAATTCATTTTATTTCNAATAAAAAGAANGAACCNGAGTGGCTTTTAAATTTCAGACTCAAAGCATATAANAAATGGAAGACTATGAANGAGCCTTCATGGGCAAAATTAAATATTNAACCAATCGATTATTCTAATATTAGCTATTTTGCCGCACCAAAAAACATGCCGAAATCACTCGATGAGATTGATCCAGAAATTATTGATACATACAATAAGCTTGGTATTCCNNTNGAGGAACAAAAGCAGCTTGAAGGTATTGCTGTTGATGTCGTTTTTGACAGCGTTTCNCTTGTGACAACCTTTAANGAAAAACTTGCTGAATTAGGAATTATATTTTGTTCATTCTCNGAAGCTGTTATTGAGCATGAAGCATTAGTTAAAAAATACTTAGGNAGAGTAATTCCTGCTGGTGACAANTATTTTGCAGCTTTAAATGCNGCNGTTTTTACTGACGGNTCTTTTGTCTATATTCCAAAGGGTGTTAAGTGCCCAATGGAATTGTCTACNTATTTTCGTATAAATGCAGAGGANACAGGACAATTTGAACGAACACTTATTGTCGCAGAGGAAGGAAGCTCTGTTAGCTATTTAGAAGGNTGTACAGCTCCNAAAAGAAGTACAAGCCAACTTCATGCAGCTTGTGTTGAACTTGTAGCTTTTGATGATGCTACAATAAAATATTCTACTATTCAGAANTGGTATCCCGGGGACAAGGATGGTAAAGGNGGNATATATAATTTTGTNACAAAAAGAGGTAATTGTGTAGGAAAGAATTCCAGGATTTCTTGGACTCAAGTTGANACCGGATCTGCAATTACATGGAAATATCCAAGTTGTATTTTAACAGGGGATAATTCTGTTGGNGAGTTTTACTCCGTTGCCTTAACTAATAATAGGCAACAAGCTGATACTGGAACGAAGATGATNCATGTNGGAAAAAATACAAAAAGTACAATAGTTTCAAAAGGTATTTCTGCNGGTTATGGGCAAAACATCTATAGAGGTTTGGTTGAAGTAGGAAAGAATGCATCAGANGCCAGAAATTACACTGTATGTGANTCTATTTTAATAGGAGACAAGTGTGGTGCACANACCTTCCCATATATNGAAGTCAAAAATCCTAGTGCNATGTTGGAGCATGAGGCTACAACATCAAAAGTAGGNGAAGATCAGATTTTTTATTGTCAGCAAAGGGGAATGTCAGAAGAAGATGCGCTTTCATTAATTGTAAACGGCTTCTGTAAAGAGGTTTTCAAAGAACTCCCATTTGAATTTGCTGTNGANGCTGAAAGACTNTTAAGTGTAAGTTTAGAAGGAAGCGTCGGATAGACTAGTTGNCTAACTGAGCTATAATACTTGAATTATTTAAGGAGATATTATGTTAGAAATACAAAACCTCTGTGCAGAGGTTGACGGTCAAAAGATTTTAAAAGGTTTAAATTTAAAAATTAACAAAGGCGAAGTTCATTCTATCATGGGCCCAAATGGCTCAGGAAAAAGNACTTTNGCTTCAATTCTAGCAGGNAAAGAAGATTATGATATTACAGATGGAGATATAATCTATAATGGTGAAAGTATNTTAGAGCTGGCACCTGATGAAAGAGCACAACAAGGAATTTTCTTGGCTTTCCAATACCCAATCGAAATACCNGGNGTTTCTAATGGTTACTTTTTAAGAGAAGCTTACAATTCAATAAGCAAAGCTAGAGGAAATGCTCCNTTAAAGCCTGTACAGTTNGGNAAGCTCGCAAAAGAAAAAATTAAAATGTTAAAAATGGATGAATCTTTTTTGAATAGATCCTTGAANCAAGGTTTTTCCGGCGGCGAGAAAAAAAGAAATGAAATTTTACAAATGGCTATCCTAGAGCCTGTTCTTTCAATTTTAGATGAGACAGATTCAGGACTAGACATTGATGCCCTTCAAATTGTTGCAAATGGTGTTAACTCACTNAGAAGTGATGAAANTGCTTTCTTAGTTATTACNCACTATCAAAGACTTTTAGANTACATTGTTCCTGATTTTGTNCATGTCTTAGTGGATGGNNNGATTGCTAAGNCAGGNGATAAGACTTTAGCGCTNGAGCTAGAGTCCAAGGGCTACNCNTGGGTAGAGGGTTAATNATGTCAGATTTTGAAGATAAGTTTATAAATTTTTTTGAAAATGATAGTTNNAATTNANAAGCACCTGANTGGCTTAAGGAATTTAGGCAAGNTAGCGCAAATTCCGCAAAAGAATTAGGGATTCCAGATATNAAAGATGAGGACTGGCGTTTCACAAGCTTAAAAGATTTCTCAAAGATTGATTTNTCNCCTATAAAGAAAAATGGCAACAAATACGACAATACACAAATACCTGAATTTCTTTCAAGTTTGGATGCCTTCTTTATTTTAATGGTTAATGGTGAAGTAATATCTAAAGANGAATATCCTTTTAAGGTTTCCTCCTTAAGNGACTGTTTTNCAGATGCTAACTCAAAAATAAGAGAAATTATTCTGGAGGAGTTCTCACCTAGAAACAAAGACTTCTTTTATGAACTTAATTCTGCTTTTTTAGATAGGGGTATATTTATCGAGCTAGAAGAATCCTCAAGTATAGATAAGCCAATAGTATTAATTAACAAATTTGATTCAAGTGCTAATGACTCATTTATAAATACAAGAAATATTTTTTCGTTTTCCAAGAATTCCAGAGCAGATATAATTGAATATACTTTTGATGAATCTAATAGCAGGTATTTTTCTAATAAAACTTCTTTTTTTAATTTAGATGAAGATGCTAAGGTGGAACATCTACTTATTGAGGATGGTAGCAAGGAGTCATATATTTTCTCTAATCTTAAGGTAAAGCAAGCTAGGACTTCAGATTTTACTACCAACTCAATTCTGACCGGTGGTAAATTGATAAGAAACAATGTTCATCCTAAACTTGATGGAGAAGGTTGCTACTCAAATATATTGGGTCTTTATTTGTCTTCCGATCATCAAGTAATGGACAACTATATGTATGTAGAGCATTCAAAGGCAAATTGTGGAAGTAGGCAATTATATAAAGGATTGTTAAAAGACTCATCAAAAGGGGTTTTCCATGGACGAATTATAGTTCATGAAGAAGCTCAGCAAACAAATGCATACCAAACAAATAGGAACCTTTTGTTGTCTGATTCTGCACAAGTTGACACAAAACCTCAACTGGAGATATACGCAGATGATGTTAAATGCTCGCACGGTGCAACGATTGGACAATTAGATAAAGAAGCTCTAATGTACCTACGGGCACGAGGAATTAGTAAGAGGAAGGCAACTTCAATGCTTGTAAAAGCTTTTACGGATGAAGTATGCGAACCGATGAAAAGTAAAACTTTATTAAATATATTTGACCGAGTAGTAAATGACTGGTTTGCTGAGTCTGGTCTTTCTGAAACCGACGACTGATTTTAATTAATTTTTTTTAAAGAAAAGAAATATAATAAAAAATTAATTGAATTATTAATTCATTAAAAAAATATCTTATATTTACAAATTTGAAAAACTACAAATTAAATTAAAAATACTTTAGGAAATATTGAATTTTTTCAAATAAAATTGCTTGACAATTATTTTTAAAAATCC
>NZWJ02000026.1 GCA_002701925.2 bacterium | reverse complement strand
TTCTCAATCATGTCATTTATTAAAATCGGAATATAACAGATAGAAGGGAGAGCAAAGATGGCGTCGTAAACTTTTATTCTTGGGAAGCATATCAGTATAATTACAGGCACTAGTAAATATGAATAATTGGATAACCCCTTAAAATATCTTCTGAAGTAGAATAAGCAGAAAGAAAAAGTTCCTGCAGATAATACTATTGAAATAATTAAATTTGTTCTTTTTGTTATTTCGATACCCAAAACCTCTTCAATAGAAATAAGGGTAGCTAGAAAACCGAACCCCATATCTGATGAATCAGATAAGTTTTTTAGATTTTCTAAGAATCCAATAGTAGTATCTTTAATTAAAATAAATTGAACAACATAAGCCAATATTATTAACATTAAAGTTGCAAGTGATTTCTTTATAGATTCTGATATTGATTTATTGAAGAAGAATATAGTACCAAGGTACAAGATATAAATAGGTTTAATTAATGTTGAGATAAAAATAAATAAAAGAAACTTATTTTGATTACTCTGATTTAGGTTCAATAAGAAATATAAATATATAAGAGATATAGTAAATCCAACATTACCAGTATAGAAAGCTATAAATGCAGATCCATCCCAAATTGTTAGCGAAAGAATTATAAAAACAAATTTATTAAAGCTTGAGCTAAGTTTAAACTTTTTAAAAAACTCTTTTAGAGTAAATATTAATAAGGTTATATTTATTAAAGTTATTGAAAGAATATAATTTTCAATGCTCAACTTTGAAGGTAAATAGTAAACATAAAGAAGGGAAGGCGGCATGTTGTAGAAGAAATTCCAACTTCCAGGCAGGCATTCTCTTAGGATTGTGTGATCATATGGATCAAGACCTTGGATTAAAATGTTAGAACCACAGTAATAAACATATGAGTCCCAATTTAGAGTATGCGAGTAAAAGAAATTAGCCAGATTTCTTGCATCTTGAAAAAGAAAGAAAAAAACAGAGGATAATATTAATAAAAAAATATATAGATTTCTGTTGAAGTTCTCAGTAAAACTGAAGAAAAATACTCCATCTTTAATGAACTTAGAGCAGGTAATCAATTCTTTAATTCTTTTAAACAAACTATGACTCATCACTAAAAGGTTTCAAATCTACAATTCTCTTGTTTGCTCTTAAGAATTTTGCTGGCGTACCNGTTACTATAGAATTAGCTTCTGTATCTCTATTAACCATTGAACAAGCNCCTACAAAAGAATTCTCNGNAATAGTGATATCAGGGAAAATAACAGAACCNGAACCTATTGTTGAATAGTCTTGAATGTAGACTCTNCCATTTATTAAGCTCGANCCCATCAAATGAATTCCGTTGGTAATTTGTGATTCATGCTCAACTAGAGCGCCTAAACCAAGTATATTAAAATTCCCAATATTAACAAATTTATTTACTCTTACTCCCGGCATTACTATNTTTCCTTNACCAATTTTGGAAGTTNTATCAATATATGAATCACTAGAAATTACATTTACTGGTTTAAGATTATGTTCGTTTATTAGTAAATTTGAGATTTNACATCTAGCAAAACCAAATTCATTACCAATNGCAACAACAAAATCNCCAGAGGNNTGGATAAATTGTTTAAGATCNTTANTNTTATTGCTAAAANTAGATTTTGTTTCATATTTAAGTTCTTTTATGTTGGAATCAAAAATATATATTTCGTTATAATTCATATCTCTGAGCATGGATTCAATGACTCTACATAAAGAGCCTCCACCATAAATTAAAATAGGTTTATTCATGAATAGGATTCTAACACAATTAAATAATAATTTATCNAGATCAAGAATTGTTTATTAAAATAATAAAAAGTGCTAAAATAAANCAATGAACCCTATTTATTCTGTAATCATTCCNGTCTATAATCTTGTCGATTCATTANCAGAGTTGGTTAAAAGGATTGATGACTCATTCAATTCCATATCTAAATCCTACGAGATAATNTTTGTTGACGATGGTTCTGAGAACATACAAACACTTGTGAAGATGAAAGAATTACAAGAACTTTATTCGACTAAAATTTCAATTATCTCTCTTTTTACAAATTCNGGTCAACAGAGTGCAATCCTATGCGGNCTTAAAGAGTCTAGTGGNGATTTTATATTAACTTTAGANGGNGACTTAGAGCATAGGCCTGAAGANATAATAAATTTGATAGANAATTTNGATGGAAATGATATTGTCTTTGGGATTTTTAAGACAAAAACCCATGGNCCAATTAAGAAGCTTTTTAGCTCTATATATACNTCGATTGAAAGGTTTGCNTTAAAATANCCTAAAGGAACAAAGAGAAGNGCNTTCTGGTTAATGACTAANGACTTGTCAAAAATTATTCTTGAATTTAATACNCTTTATCCAAACATAAGTATTATGTCTGTAATTTCATCAAAGAANATAGCNTCTACAGAAGTTGTTCAGGGNCTAAGAACNGAAGGTGAGTCACAATGGACCTTNTTAATGTTGCTAAGACTTGCAAGTTCATTATTNATTAATAATACTTCAATCCTTTTAAGATTATATGCTTTTATTGGAGTTGTTNTATCTTTAATCAGCTTTATATANGGTTCTTATTTAATCTATNTAAAATTGTTTACATANAATTATGTTGTTCCNGGTACAACAGCAATTTTTGTCTCNATCCTATTTTTCTCAGGAATATTAATTCTTGGCACNTCATTATTAGGAGAATATTTAGTTAGAATTTTACAAAATATAGAAAGAAAACCCTTATATATCATTAGGTCCAAATTTCTAAGAAAATANCTATTTACNTTTTAATTTGAAATATAACAGACCTTGATATAAGAAAAGAATAGAAAGAACATGAAAATAACTTNTATTGTCTCCGTCCCATTGTGGTCTCCAATAAATAAAAGACAAATAAAAAATTAAAATAATTATAGANGAAGCAATTCTTATTTNTACTAACTTATTTGTAATTGTTTTAACAGANTCNATGTATATTTTTAATGAAACACATGAGACAAATAGNAAATCGTANACTTTTAATCTAGGCAGTATTAANATGAAAGCTAANGAGCACAAAGCAATGAGGATGTTNTCTTTTTCATCGNNAGAAACTTTNTTATTCAAAAATTTTTTAAATAGAATTAAATTAATAATGAANAGNGGAGCAAGAAGTAGTTTNACNATAGCATTGAATTCAACATCTCGAATTTTATTTACCCATANGGTTTTTAAAAAGGATATATCNCTATAATATGGCTTNAGACCCCAATCAACATAAGCAAGNTTAGTNAACCATTTNGATAGAAATTCACCATGNAATAGATAATTTATATAAAATAAAGAAAACAGNATAGAGAAGTAAANAATATANCCTNTATAGTTAAATTTATTATTTAGAACAAAAGGCATTAACAACAGTATTCCAAGATGGAATTTTACAAAAGTAGCTAGNGCTAAGCATACAAAGAAAAGAATTTGATATTTAGGACTTTTTAGAAAGTAAATACCTATGAAAACTATTAGGTAGACAAGAGTGGAAATATTACCCGATTGAAGAGCAACCATGTTNGCNCCCTGAAATAAGAAAGATATAAAAAAAACAATAAAAATAATAGAAATTTCAAGNTGAAACANTTTTTTNGTAATAAATGCATAAGTGATTAACATTNTNCCAAGTAAAAATACCCAGATCTTCTCNAAAAAATCATATTCAAACATAGAAAANGGTAGGAAATCTAATAATAGTTTTAGGTATGTATATTGTAATGGAATTGATTCCATGCANCCAGGGTTTTCGAACCAATCATTGTAGGGATCNAGGTTATTAGAGTAAGCTAAGTCCGCACAGTAAACTACATTTATGTCCCATAGGCTATCTCTGGCCCATCCTTTGATGTAGAGAAAATTNGCAAAAAATGCCCAAATGAANGGAATTAATAAGAGTAAATATTCGGGTTTTAATCTAAATTTTTTATAGAATTCTTTAATGTAAAGCAGGTAAAAAGAAATAAAGGATGAGTAAAGNGCTATATCACAAAAGAGTTTTTTAAGTTCATTCTTCATTGGTTNAACTAATAATTATTAAAAACCTATTTNTTNGGAATAAGAAATAATAAATNGTCCTCCAATTTGATCAGATTGTAATTACTTTGATTATTCTTTACAAGCTCAATTATCTCACTGTCATGGATATAGTAAATTGAATTTTTACTTAGATTATTATTTATAATGATTGATTGCAATNTCTCTCTTTCTTTCTTANCTTGGCTCTTATCTGTTCTAGAGAAATANCCAAAATTGACTTTCAGTTTATATTTAGATGCAAACATTGAAAGTTTAACAAAGTTNTCTGGAGCATAGTGTGGATAAACATANTAAAGATTATTATATTCNNTACCGATAATCTTCCATTTTGGGTCATTAAGTTTGTATTTATCTGATTTATTAAAATCCTTATAATAGATTTGAGGAGACAACATTTTGGTTCTTAGATTATTGTAANTAGGGAACATATCCCAANTTTGTAGAGATAATGCGCAAAGNAGTATTATNGCAACATATTTNNGGCNAAAGTTCTTTATCAATAAATAAAATGAACCTATATATATAATATAGTAAANAGGCCAGATGAATCTCCCAGANACACGAAAAGTCTCCGTAATAAATTTAATAAATGGTGGTAATGGATAAGATAATATTTCATATTGACCTATCGAGATTTTATTTGATANGGAATATATAATAAGNAGAACAGTNAAATAGATTAATACTTTTANNCTATTAGAAAACTTCTCTTTTTTAACAAGNTTCTCTTGTGAAAATTTAAAAAGGTTTAAAATTAATATTATGAAGANTCCTATGCCTAAAAATGCAAAACCTTCATATTCTCCACCAATAGGNGGTATGGAGTTATATAANTCTGGCAATANTCTGGAGTAGTTTATGCCCCATCCNGGGCTAGAATCAAAAAGAGTGTTCATATTTGCTTTAAAAAAGTCATAGCCGCTTGTNAAAAAGTTTAATCCAATCGCATAATAACCAAAAATTATNTGGAGTGTTAATGATGTTNCAATATAAATTAAAGAAGGAGNNATAATCTTTTTGAANGAAAGNTGTTTATCCAGAATTTCTTTTATTAGTGTTGCAAAAAATAATAAGGTAATCATTGCAAAGAAATAAGGGTGAANTAATAACGAGAGAGACGATAAAGCTATCCATNTTTTTAAATTGTAATCATTAAGATACAAATAAAGTCCACATAGAATAATCCATTGACCAAATAATGATTCATGACCCCANAACAATCTATACGTTAGCACNGGAGCAAGAAGGAAGAAGGATGAACAAAGAAGACNTATCNAATATGATTTTGTAAATTTTTTAATGATCAAGAACGNGAAGAGACCTTGNAAGATGAAGCTTAAGTANATCCAGAGACCAAAATATTGAAAATNAAATGGTAAAAAATGTTTAAAAGCTTTAAANANGATTGCCANAATAGGTATTGAGTCTGANTGTATTAAACTTGAGCTAATTTCCATCCCATAGTGATAATTTTTAAATAGTGGAAATTGAAAGAAATCGGAATTNCTGAANAATAACCAGGAAATATAGTGTTGCTCTGAATCTGTAACNATGTTCNTGNNTCCAAAAAGCCANTCAATGTTATCAAAATAAATTATTTTACCNCCAGTTGTNAAAATGAATATAATTGTAGATAAAAAAATTATTCCTAGTATTTCTAAAANACTGCTTTTATAGTTAAGACTCATTTCTTTAAAAAGTAGTTTGGAGCTAAAATTCTATAGNTATCAACTTTCCCGATAAAATGCCTAGAACTTGAATTCTTTTTTGCTAGCTCCCAATACTCATCATCATTGAAATAATATANAGTGTCAACGTTGTATGCATCATTNTCAATTTCTTTCTTTATGTTCTCGGAATATTCAAATTCAGCAATTTCATTATGTCTNGCCCAATACCCTCCATTTGTACTCATTCCATTTTTAACTGCAAAGTAAGAAATTTCTTTCCAATTTACGGGNGCATANACAGGAAAAACATAGCTAACTGAAGCGTATTTTTTAGCAAATATTNTCCACTTTTTATCTTTAAAGNTCCTTTCCTCTATCTTGCTCACCTCAACGGANCCTCTNGANCTTCTTGATNNACCTATATGATCCTTAATGTCATAGNCCGTTAGAAGCAAACAAGATAATAAAATTACGATTGATTTTTTGGGTTTAAAATTTANAAAGACCTTTGACAAAACTATTATGTATATTAAGTAATAAACAGGCCAAATCATTCTTCCTGANGCNCTATAGGGACTTGTAAAAACTTTAAAAACTTCGGGAACATTGTATTGNAAGATTTCGTATGGACCNAAAGCAATCTTGTTAGATAATGAAAAGATAATAATNATNAAAGAAAGAGCNAACAAGTACTTGNCCTCNTTTATNGAGGATAGAAAATTACTATATTTAAATTTGTATANACTTAATACTATAATCGCNAAAGACATAANAAGAATACCTAGGCCNAGATAAGCAAATCCCTCATGATCNCCAATCTTATTGAGTTCAAAAAAAGAGTATTTAGGTATTAGGGATGAGNAAGNAAACAAGTTTGNGTAGGGATTTATTAAAGACAANAGNTTTGATCTGTAGCCACCATAACCACCATGAAAAACATCCTCTATAGTAAAATATCCTAGAATATACATAAGCAANAAAGATGATATGATTGCAGTTAAAAGCTTTTTACTTAAAAGAAGGAACTTCTCTTTTTCTGTGAAGTACCTCTTAGATAGTTCAATAAAATATATTATTAAAATCATCGCAAAAAAGTAAGCATGAACAAGCAGNGAGAATAATATTAAAAATAACCAACTCTTATCTGAAGTTCTCTCTTTTTTAAGGTGAAAATAGAGCGCCATTAAAACTAACCATTGGCTAGTTAGTGATTCATGGCCTACGTTATATCTATAAATTAACACTGGGGAAATAACAAAGAAACATGCAGAAATAAGATTGAATAAAAGATTTGAAGAAAAAATCTTCATTATTTTGAAAGAAACAATATATTGCAATATTACAGAAGCNAAAACCCAAAAACCAAANTATTGNAAATGAAAATCAAGAAAAGATGAGAAGGGCCTAAAAAGTATAGATANAATAGGAATTGAGTCAGAATAAACTAATGAGCCAGCAGATTTCATACCAAAGGAATAGTTGCTTAGTAAAGGGAATTGAAATAANTCAGTACTTCTATAGAAAGACCANCCAAGCCAATGTTGGTAAGTATCATCCCAAAACCAATCAAGNTAAGAAGTNTCTAAAATTTTNTAATCAAAGATAAGAAAAAATAGCAAAGTTGGAATTGCAAATAAATATATTAATATTGAGTTATTTTTTATCATAAAAACCAGGTAAAAGTATTTTATAGCCGTCGATTTCATCAATCAAGTCATATTCACCTTTTGTCAATTTAGCTATATTAAATAATTCTTCGTTCCAAAAGAAATATGCTGCATTTTTATCAAAGATACCTTTATTAATTTCATATANTAGCCTTTCTTTTTCTATCTTTTCATTTTTCTTGCTATATCTTGCAAAATAACCAAAATTGATTTGAATTTTATTNCTTGCAGCTAAGAAAGCTATTTCAAAATAATCGCCAGGTCTATTTTTNGGTATNACATAAGTGAATTTATTGTANTTTGATGTGACTTTATNCCATATTTTGTTTTTAAAAGGNTGATTCTCTAGTAGGGGTTTTGTTCTAACTAANCCTTTNTCGTTTACAACTGCNCCACTCCAGTANTCNGTTGGNCTAGAATGTTTCATTGCNAAATGCACNAAAGCCTTTCTAGAGTCNTATATTTGNAGCAANANAAGAGATAGTGCAATAATCANAAACCCCTTTTTNCTTGTATNTTTATTTANCAGGTAAAGTCCACAAATTATAATTAAATAGTGNGGTATCCAAATAAATCTTGCACTTGATCTAAAAGTTTTNGTGAAAACTTTAAAAATATATGGAGTCTCATAACTAAAAATTATTTNTGAACCTAAGGTGATGTTGTCTGATAANGCAAAGATAAAGCAGAATAAGCCAAGACATAGAAGAATTACATACTCTTTTTTTATAGNTAGATGNTTTCTGTTNTTAATAAANAGNGAGACAGAAAGAATAAATAAAATTATTACTCCAANNCCAAGGAATGCGAAACCATCATGATCATAGTCTGCACTAGGAAGCTCTGGNAATAGAGTTGACCAGTGNTCACCAGTTGGGTTAATTAAAGCATTTATGTTCATTCTNTATANGCCATATCCTCCAGCCATAAAAGATGTTCCAGTCTGGAAAACCCCAAGAACCCACATGAAGCCAATAAGNANCAAAATCATTTTAAAGAATTTAATTACAAATTCTTTAAAAGATAAATTTATTTTTAGCAAATAACATGCGAAGATCAACATAATCATCCCAGTCAAATAAGCATTTATTAAAGCTGAGAATAAAAGCAGGTAACCCCATGTTCTAGTTTTTGTGTCATTAAGGAAATATAAATAAAATGCAATTAAAATAACGCCTTGCGCTAAAAGAGAGTAGTGACCCCAAAGCCTCCATAAAAATATTGGTGCAATAATAAAAAAACAACTTGCCAATAAACTTTTTACTTTATCTTTCAGTAGAAGATTCATTAGATAGAAGCTACTAAATCCTTGAAGTAAAAAACACAAATAAATCCATATACCAAAATATTGAAATAAGTTTGGTAAAAAAGCCGAAAAAGGTCTGAAGATTAAAGCCATCAAGGGGAGTGAGTCTGTATGTATTAATGTACCAGACCAATTCTCTAGGCCATATGAGTAATTAGCCAATAATGGAAATTGAAAGAAGGGAGTTTCTTTAAAATAAAGCCAACCCAGCCAATGCGTTTCCATATCTCCTGGTGAAAGATAATCTATGAATTCTGGATTTAATATTTTGTATGAGGTTGAGAGCAGAAAGAAACAAGAGCAAATTAAAAAAAGTAATAGCTTATAGTTTTTATTAATTATATTATTAATTTTTTCTTGCATATTTTTTAGACCCTCAATTAGAAAACCTTCTAAGAAAAGTTGCCTTTTGTAGCAAAAAAAGAATGAAGAGTAAGATTATATAATAAAAGGCATAATTCGACCACCACCATGCTGGCTCATAGAAGAAGAAGCTTGATGCAATAATTAGGAAAATACTTTTTGAACTAAATTTATTAAAACTCTGGAAGTAGCAATTTTCTAAAAATTTTAATGTGCAAGGGATAATCAACAAAAGATCATATAACTTTAATCTCGGAAGCCCAATCATTATCATAAAAGTTGCTATTATAAAAATATCTGAAGTTGTAAGTTCTTTATTATTCTTAATCTCTCTATAAAGAAAGAAAAATAGTATTAGAAAGATTAAGCCTTTAAAAATAGTATTGAATTTTAAACCAGATAAAATAGGTTCAAAATACTGGTATATAGGGAGCTCAGAAGGGTATGGCTTAAGCCCTTGGTCCAGCTGAACGCTAATTACATCATTGATCAGCTCACTATATAAATGTGAGTAGAAGTAAAAACTAAGAGCTGTTATAGATATAAAAACTAGGAAACTTAAAACATGGTACTTAATATCAATCCTTTTTTTTATAAAAACTGGATAAAGCAATAGGAGTATAAAATGGTACTTGAATGCAGTTAATATTCCTATAAGAATAAAAAAGCCAAGCTGTTTTTCCTTTACTATTAGTCTGTATAAAAATAAGACCGATAAACCGTAGGTTATTATTGCTATATTTCCACTTTGAAACGTTACCCAACTAGCTCCTTGGTAGGCACCAAGTAAAAAAATTACGAAAAATAAAATGTTGCTTTTAAAATCCAATATTCGTTTTGAGCAGAAATATATTATATATATAAAAGATATAGTCGTTATAAGCCATATTATCTCGAAAGTTAAATAGCTAATATTCCAGAAAAAATTCAAAAAAATGGGCTGATATGCTACAAGCATTGGTAGGTTTGGGAACATGCAGTCTGCCATTCCGTTGTATGGGGACAAGCCAGAGTCTAGTGCAAGATTTGCGCAATGCAATCCTTTTATATCCCAATATAATAAGGCTGTTTTATGAACATTGCTAAATCTAAACGCATAATTTATTCCTGCATAAAGCGAAGTTATCAGAGGGATTAAAAACAATATGTTTAAGTTTTTTTTGTCTTTACATAGAAATACTATAAAAATTATACAAAATAAAACAGCAAAGGTATAAGTGTAGAAATCACTTAATTGGAAGAAGATAAATCTGCTCATAAAATTTATAATCTCGTTCATATTCATGACCTAGGTCTAATTTAAACCTTTATCGGTTTGATTGCAAACCATACATTTAAAAAATATCCTATTATCTGAATCAACAATTTACCCTATAAAATTTATTCTTGATTTTTTGTTCGACTAATCATAATAAAAGAAATAGGAGTAAGAATTAAAGTAAAGAAAGTTGATATTAATAATCCAGATAAAATTACAACACCTAGCCCCCTATATAATTCTGATCCAGAGCCAGGTAAAAGAGCAAGTGGAAGTAGTCCGAACGTTGTTGTGAGAGTAGTCATGAAAATTGGCCTGATTCTTTCTTTAACAGCTTTTATTGCAGACTCTCTAATGCTTTTGGACCCAGATCTGTAGTATTTTAAGGATTGATACACAATTAGTATTGAATTGTTTACAACAATTCCCAGTAATATTAAAAACCCAAGCATAGTTAACATATTTAAAGGTTGATAAGTGAAAATATTAAGTAATCTTAGTCCTAAAATTCCACCTAATGAAGAAAGAGGAACCACTGTGAGAACTATTAATGGATAGAGAAAACTTTGGAAGAGAGAGGATAATAAAAAGTAGGAAATTATTAAAGCATAGATAAAGTTTTTACTTAGAGAGCTTTTNGCTTCTNTTAGNTTTCCAGCAATACCAGTGATTTTATAAGTTACACCTAGTNTNCTAGCTTCATTGGAGAGTTTCTCGGTATAAATTGATTTCTTAATTTGAAGAATAGCATCCTCTATATTNGTTTNCTCATCAGGCGTAATTTGNAGCTTTATAGTTCTTTGTCTTTCGAAATGATTAATTTGTTGTGGGGAGTCTATTATATCAACTTTAGCTANATGTGAGACAGGAAAGANATTTCCTTTATGAAATATAAATTGATTNTTNATNGCACCNGTACTTATNTNGTTTGGCTTATTTGANGTTAATCTAATATCTATTTCCTCACCCTCAAANGTGTATTCNCCGACAATAGATCCATCAANAATNGTATTAATTATTAAACCGAGTTGGGAAGANTCTAGTNCTACAGTATTCATATTAATTTGTTTAGGAAGNATTTTAATTTCTGGGTTGGAATTAGATAANCTAGGNTTAGGTCTTATTTGGAAATCTTTGTATTNTGANGAAAGTTTACTAAAAAGTATTCTAGAAATATAAATAATAGAATCATAAGACTCGCCNTGAATATCAATCTCAATCGCNCTCCTTTCACCAACTGCTCTACTNAATAGACTTGACTGATTTGTAATAGAAATGAATCCAGGNTAGNCAGAAATTGATTTNTTCATAATATTTATAAAATCTTTTATTCGATTTGGATTTTCAGCCACAGCTCCCATAAAAACNGATTTTGGGCGCGCAACGAAAAAGAAGTTCTTAATTCCACTATTAGAGGAATTTTTATCTNCCCAGTATTTTTNNANTTTCTTTTCTGTAGTTATTCCTATATCTTCTATCTTTTCTATNTTGTAACCTTGCGGAGGGATTAAGATTGAGATAATAAGATTNCTATTCCCTTCCGGAAGATATTCAGTTTTTGGAAAAAGGAAGAAGGTTAATAAGATTGAAATAAATAAAATATAAATGAACGAGAGNGCGGTACCNTTCTTTGTTCTTAATATTTTTCGCAAAATAAATATAATATTGTTTCTGATTTTTTTAGCTTTTGAATCAAAGAANTTGTTTAAGTTCCTAAATACTGAGGAATTTTCNTTAANANTATCCNTTTTCCTTAGAANTCTAGATGAAATTCCTGGGATAAGTGTTAAAGAAATNATAAGGCTAAAGAAGATTGATACGGATATAGCAATTGCTATATCTTGAAAAAGCTGNCCAATTTCATTCGATAAAAAGAAAATTGGAACAAACACAACTATTGTTGTAAGAGAGCTAGCCAGNACAGCACCGCTAACTTCCATTGTTCCATCAATACAACATTTTTNAANATCTTGAATTCCTGACTCAATTTTTGAATATATGTTCTCCAGNACTACTAATGAATTATCTACAACCATACCAACAGCAAAACTCATACCAGCCAAGCTAATAAGATTTATTGTTCTATCGAGAATGTTAAATATTATAAATGAGCTAATTAGGCTTGTTGGTATNGCTATCGCTATNATTAGAGTAGTTCTGTAAGATTTTAAGAANAATAATAGGATGATAATNGATAGGATTGCTCCATATAAAAGATTTTGTTTAACAAATCGTATTGATGATTCTATATAGAAAGTGTCTGCATAAACATTAGTTAAAACAAGCCCTTTTTGAATTAANATNTCATCATTTAGAGCGTCAACTTCCTCAANCAGATTTTCTACCACATTGATAGTNTTTGCTCCTGTTTCTTTAACAACACTTATTGCTATNGATTCTGTTCCCAAATGTCTTACAACATAATTTTTGTCTTCATATCCTAATTTNACTTCAGATATATTCTTAAGCCTNANNTAGTTGTTCCCATCTTTTNTAATAATTAGNTTCTTAATATCATCCAAGCTTTGAAANTCACTTGTAGTTCTAGCAGTATATTTNCTTTTACCTTCTTCAATTGCCCCNGAAGTAATATCAATATTATTATTTGAAATTATATCTCTGAGCTCTAAAAGACTTATTTTCATTAAGGCAAGTTGNTTGCTATCAATATTAATTTCTACTTCTTTAGATCTTCCACCATATATATTTGCACGNCCAACTCCTGGTACTCTTTCAAACCTNGTTTTTATTGTGTTNTCANTAAAATCTTTATATTCGTAAATATNTGAATTCTTAGATTTAAGAATAAACCAAGCTATAGGGGAGGTATCTGAGGAGACTGATTTAATAGTTGGTTTATCAGAGTCAAAAGGGATTTGCTTTACCTGGTTCAAAAGATTGGAAGTTTGTATGATAGCACTATCAATATTCCTACCNTCTATNAAATTAAGTGTTATTTCACCTTTTCCNTCTATGCTNGTACTTTCTATAGATTTCAAGCCNTCAAGTGTTTTAAGCTGGTCTTCTTGGGGTTTGACAATTTCACTNTCTATTTCTTCTGGACTAGCACCCTTCCAAATTGTTTGAACTGTGATTTCAGGCTTCTCNACATTTGGTACAAGTTGTGTTGGNATTGAATTAAAAGAAATTANACCAAATATACAAAACAAAGAAGCAATTGAAATTATTGTAATAAAATTTTTAATTGAATAGCTTGCTATATTCATCTAATTCACATTAGCTATAACTTTTACTTTCTGGTTAGGAATTAAACGTTCGTTTCCTTCAACTACAATTAANTCCCCTATCTGTAATTTAGATAAAACTAGGAAANTNTCCTCTTGATCCTCTATTATTTCAATNGGAACAATAAGTACCTTATCTCTTACGACTTTGTAAACAAATTTTCCTTTATCAGAATTTATAACTGCATCCTTNTTAATTTCTAAATAATTTGAGTCAATANATANTTCAATTTCAACNTCTATTTGCTCTCCTGGNGTAATAGTTTCATTGTTTTNTATATATATTTTTGCCAANAAAGTTCCTGAGGTGCTNTCAATTCTCNTAATTACCTTTGTAATTTTTGAGTTGATAGCTTTTGAGTTCTTTGGGTTTAATACAACCTTTGTTCCTTCATCAATTTTATTTATGTATGTATCAGGNANAAAAATTCTAATTTCTATTATTCTATTGTTTGTAATNTGGAACAGTNGNGTTCCTATTTCTANGTAATCACCTTCTTTTACGTACTTTCTTGATATTNTTCCNTCNAACTTAGACNTAATGTTGCAGTTTTCATAATCCAGCTTAGACTTTTTTAAAATNTCGAATTGCGAATTAAATTTAGATAGAAGGTTCTGTTCNGAGTAAAGTGCTTGATCAAGTTCTTGCTGAGAGATAATTCTNTTTTCAAATANGCTGTTAAATCTTTTCAATCTAAGATTCGAGAGTTTAAGCTCTGCCTCTGCTGCATACAGCATTTCTTGNGAATTTTTAAGAGCAAAATTATATTTGGAGTTTTCGATAGTTGCAAAAGTTTCATTTTCNAAAACANTNTCACCTTCATCNTTNAGAATGTTGTTAACTTTACCTTCTACTTCTGATCTTATTATATACTCTTTTAGTGCCATAGCATTTGAAGTAATTTTTATTGTTGGCAACTTCGTTCTTTCTTTAATTTTATAAACAGANACATTNGATTCATAACTAATTGAATCTAGACTCAGAGAGAAAAAGAACAATAANGTGAAAAAAACCCTAGATAAATTTAGCATGTACTGATTATAACATCTTATGATTTGTTATCTTAAGTTATTAATTTAAGCATCTTTATCTTTAAATTCATTGTTCTTTTTCAATGAAGAAAATAGGACTAAAAAGATTGTAATAATTATTAAACATATTGGGTATATGAAATAGTTGTCACCTTTAAGACTGAAAAATCCCAAAACCATTAAATTTAAAAAAATTATCAATATCTTTTTATTCATCTCCTTAAATTTTTCTATAGCTAAATCTTGTAAGACTTTGGAATTTATTAAATAAAGACAGCTTATACCTGTTAGAAGTAGGTCATACTGCTTCAATCTAGGCATACATAATGTGGCTATTATTATGGCTAATGATATTTTTATTCTTTTGTCTTCATCAGGCAAAAAAGAAAAACTACTTTTTCTAATTTTCAATGCAGTGAACAAATAAATTATTATAAATAATAAGCTAAGTATATAGTCATAAAAAAGATTGAATTGGCCTTCGTAAATTACTTTCCAGTTGTGAGTGCCAGTATGATATGAATCAGAAAGCCCTAGAATCCTAGAGTTAATAAAATTAGAGAATTTCATTAGTCCAACACCCATATCACCAGCAAATGGAAGTATGCNAAGATTCAACAAGAAGCTTTTGAACAATACNGGATATGCAAGACCGTTATATAAAACAAATAGAGGAACAAAAGTTGATAGTGTAATAATGTATTTGAAATATGACAAAGATATATATGTCATCGGTATAATAAAAAGTATTAATAGGTGGATCTTGAATAGGCTAATGAGAAAGATTATAANTATCCCTAGTAATGTTTTCTTTTTATNTTCACTNATAGTTAAATAGATNCTATAAGCGGCCAGCATATAAAGGATTATAGAAATATTACCGCTTAGAAAACCATAAAACGGTATNCCNCTTAAAGAGAAGAGCATAATCAAGAAAGTNAACAGATAATTTTTTATTTGGAAAATTTTATTTAATANATNANCTGTAATGATAANGGATAGAAATATTATTATNACCCATATTATAAAAAAAGANTCAATGCTAATTTTTATAAATGANGAGAATAATTCTAGAAAAAAAGGTAGNTAAACATATTTGAATATACCAACCCTGNTTGAACATTCATTGAGNANACTGTAGGGGTNCTCTCCNGTNGAATAATAAAGTGGACCACAGTAAATAACTAATGAGTCCCAAAATAAANAATCAAAAAGATTAGAATGAAAATCTATTCTTANTAAGAAAGTTAANATNATTGAAACTAAAATTAATAGTTTAATATAAAGTTTATCAAACAANTTAGTCATAATGCTAATCTTAATTNAAAAAGAATAGGAAAGAAATCATAATTTAATAATATGNGCATCTTTATTTTGATATGAAATCAATTATTATCTATAAACATGAGTCTTCTCACAGNTTTCTTTAAGATTATCTCAACTTTCTTTTATTCAGGATTTTTTCCAAAAGCACCAGGTACTTTTGGCACATTGATGGGAGCATTGCTGTANAGTATTATTGTNATATTCTTAGATTATAGTAATTCTTATCTTCTCTACATTACAATTGNTGTTATTCTCNTATCTATTATTTCTTCNCATTACGCAATTAGAATCTTTAATTCAAATGACCCACAATGTGTTGTGATTGATGAGGTCGCNGGTATTTTTGTAACNATGNTATTTATTCCATTTTCTATACCTAACCTATTAATGGGNATTATCTTGTTTAGATTATTTGATATNTGGAAGCCATTATTTATTAAATCTGCAGANAAAATGCANGGTGGTCTTGGTATTACTATGGATGATGTTTTAGCAGGTNTAGCCTCTAACATTATCCTTAGATTAATTATTTTTTAGTTATATTAGTTATATGAANTTNAGTGTTGANGAAAAGTCNAGATTAATTGAAATGGCTTGGGAAGATAGAACTCCTTTTGAAGCNATAAGTAAGCNGTTTCATATATCAGAAAAGAGCCTAGTNAAATTTATGAGATCAGAACTAAAACTTTCNTCTTTTATAATGTGGAGAAAAAGAGTAAGAGGAAGAGCTACAAAAAATTCTAAAAAAAATTATATTGGTTTTTTAAGACACCAGTCCAAAATACACAATAAACACANGTAGTTAGGACTTGATTTAGAAATCTTGTTTCAGATATNATTCTTACTGATTATAATAGTATAAAGCTGATAAGGNNTTAAAAAAAAGTTTGACAGTATTAGTNAATATGAGACACTGCCTCATGCTTAATTTTAATATTNTGTAANAATAAAGGATGGGTAAATCGCAATGATAAAAAAANTCTTAATTTTCACTCTTTTGANTCTTNTTAGTTTNTCTTCCACGATAAACGCGACTGAACTATTAAATGATGAAGANCCAAAGAATACAAAAGTATATGTTGGTGGAGGTTTCTTCTATAAGCCAACATATGAAGGNTCCAGCTCAAGGAGATCTTTATGGATTCCTGTGGCTGGAATAAAATATGAAGATAGAACACGAAATTTCTTNAATGCTTTTAACTTTTATGGNCCTCAAGCAAGTTTAACTATTTTCAATAANAATGAGTTTAAATTTGATTTCTTTGCTGAATATGAGTTTGGAAGACAAAATGGTGACGATAATTCACTTAGAATTNTAGAGGAGATTGATCCTCACTTTAGNNTNGGAACTAANATTGAATATTCGCTNCCATATGATTTCTCCATTAGCTACGAGTTTCAAACAGATGTNGATGATTTCTATAGCGAGTCTTATACTTCTGATTTTGCAATTAATTATAATAAGAATATTTGGATTACTTTCACACAACCGTTAGTTAATACAACNTCTNTTTCNACTAGTTATGCTAATTCAGATTATTTAAACGAATGGTTCGGNACACCAGCAAATGAAATGTATAAATACTACAAACCNTCATCAGATTTTTATAAAATGTCTTTATCAAATAGCCTAATCATGCCTTTCTCTGAAAAAATANTTGGTGTAATTGACTTTAGTTATGATCGATTAATTGGTGAGGC
This sequence comes from bacterium, assembly GCA_002701925.2. GTDB lineage: Bacteria > Desulfobacterota_D > UBA1144 > UBA1144 > UBA1144. The sequence continues at coordinate 35,806 of NZWJ02000026.1, read as the reverse complement.
TGCAGATAGTCAATTAATCAAAAAACAAGGTTCACCTAACCAATTCTCTTTAATGTTTACAGTAATGTATGAATTCTATTCTTTTTAGTTTATTAATTGATAAAGTGTCAATNTTTAAGTATTAATTTATAATANTTAAANTAAGGAGATTNCCAAATGAAAAAGGCTTTGATAACAGGAATTACNGGTCAGGATGGAGCATATTTGGCAAAACATCTTTTAGAGGAAGGATATGATGTCTATGGAGCNGCAAGAAGAAATTCTAATTATAATACTGAAAGACTTGAAATCTTAGGGGTAGAAAATGATGTTAAGATAAAGGAGTTTGAATTATTAGAAGAAACCAATATTCGCAATGTAATAGAGTCTGTAGGACCAGANGAAGTCTACAATTTGGGGGCGCAAAGTTTTGTAGGTGCAAGTTTTGATACCCCATTNTATACAGCAGAAGTGACAGGGTTGGGGACTTTGAGAGTCCTTGAAGCTATAAGAACTGTTTCACCTAANACCAAGTTTTACCAAGCNTCTTCGTCAGAAATGTTTGGTAAAGTNATGGANACACCCCAAAGTGAAGAAACACCCTTTTATCCAAGATCACCATATGGAGTCGCAAAAGTATACTCTCATTTTATTACGATGAATTATNGAGAGTCATATAATATATTCGGNTGCTGTGGAATATTGTTTAATCATGAGTCNCCTCTAAGAGGNAATGANTTTGTAACAAAAAAAATTTCGAAAGCTATAGCTAGGATTAAGAAAGGCAAACAAGATCAATTAGTCCTTGGTAATTTGGACGCAAANAGAGACTGGGGTTTTGCTGGAGATTATGTTGAAGCAATGCATTTAATGCTGCAAGCTGAATCACCTGATGANTATGTNGTTTCCACTGGAGAAACACACTCTGTNAGAGAATTCGTTGAAGTAACACTAAAATTTGCAGGTATAGATTTTGAATGGACAGGTGATGGAGTAGATACAGTTGCTATTGCAAAAGACAGCGGCAAGGAAATTGTAGTATGCAGTAAGGACTTCTATAGACCAGCTGAGGTAGACTTGTTACTTGGTGATTGCTCTAAAGCAACAAAGAAATTAGGTTGGAAACCAAAGACAAAGTTTGAGTCTCTTGCTGAAATGATGATTAACTATGAACTTAATTTAGAATAATTAGCTAAATCTTAANTTTAATAATGTTGTTAANAAGTCTANATATGTCTTAAGTTTTCTTTTTGTTTCTCCATGGACTCTTATATCNAATGTATATGGAACTTCATTTATTNTCTTAGAAGNATTAATNTTGCTANTTTTATATACAATCTCGGGAATTATATCAAAATTATTAGAATTTAAAGTTATATCCTTTANAAAAGAGCTTCTATACATNTTAAAACTTCCGGACCAATCAGAGCAACGNATCCCTANNACTAATGANTATATAAAGTTCAATAGTTTCGATAGAAAAACAGATGTCACTTTGTCATTNGTCAGACCACCTTCACAATACCTTGAGGCAATACATATATTGTTTCCTTNAATNCCCTCTATTAGCTTGGGTATTAAATTNGGATTNTGAGAGCCGTCAGCGTCCATAAATAAAGTATATTCGAGGGTAGTTGTTTTAATACCTGTTTTTACTGCATTTCCGTAGTTGTCTACCCCTTCAGTGTTNACGTATTCTACTTGATCAAAATTGTCACAAATAGAAGGTGTCTCATCAAGAGNTACTGAACTATCAACAATTATTATTNTAAAATTAANTTTAGTTCCNTTNAAAACTTCAATAATTTGAGGTAAAAGAAATTTGAGATTCTCTGCTTCCTTAAGGCATGGGATNACAATATTTAGAGATTTCAATTTATTTTCTTTCAATATCCTCTTCTACACATTCAGGCCCAAATTGAACCTCTACAACTATAAGCTCTTCAGTTCCCTTNTTTTTAAGCTGATGCCATTCACCAACTTTAATATCAAAAACATTAAAAGTTGGTANATCGTATTCTTTTTCATTTAAAACAACTGTAGCGTTTCCTTTTATTACAAACCAATGTTCGTTTCTNAAATTATGTTTTTGGTAAGAAAGCTCTTTACCNGGTTTGACAATTAAGGATTTAATTTTAGCTTTTGCATTATTTATTTNAAATTCTCTATATGANTGCCATTCACCCCAAGGTCTTGATCTGGGAGAGTCTCTCCAATTATCTAAAATATTACTNGAAGACTGTGTTTTTCCNCCACCNACATTAAAAATTTCTTCTATATCATTTTCAGCGCAAAAAGATTTCTCTGGGGTTGTTTTCTCTGTTCTATCTCCACCATTGCCAAAACATATATGGCGACCAGAATACTTNTTTGTTACATCCAGAATGCCTTGNACAGCCGTACCATCATCATCATTAAAAGGGAGTACATCAATAACGCCTTTAATATTTCTCGCTACNGATTCTCGGTCTTGCCAGTCCATAAAGAAACTNCCTTTTTTTCTTATTAACCAACTGTCTGAGTTNAANAGAACAACAACATCACCAATTTGACTAGCTTCCTCAAACATAGCAATATGTCCTGAATGTATNGGGTCAAAACCACCCGATAGNATAACTATTTTATTTTCCATATTCTTACTAAACATTAAGAAGTACAAATTTTTTATTNTAAATNATATATCTTAATATTTTATGTGGTATTTTAACTCTGTGGGTACAAAAAATAAAGAAGAATTATTTAAAAAAGCTTTTGATTTATTAAATTTNGGCAAAACTAATGAAGCATTATCTNTTTATGATGTTATTTTGGAAGAATTTAAAGATGACGAGGATGCATTTATAAATAAAGCATTAGTTTTTTTACAAACACAAAGGTTCCAGGATTGTTTAGATTTACTTTCCNAGATTAAAGANGATAGTGNAAGAGGCTTTGATAAAATTTTAATAGAAGCNAGCTGCCTNCACAAANTAAATAGAGTAGNCGAGGCAGAAAAAAAGTATCAAANAATTTCAAAGATTCTTCCAGTGAACAAAAATGCTATCTTGCAGATNGGAAGCACTTGTTTAGAACAGAGTTATTTTAGAGTCGCNATAGATATTTTTAANAAACTCCAGGAAANNGATTCCAAATTTGAGAAAAATTATTTTATTGGCATAGCTTATAAAGGCTTAGGCGAGCTAACTAATTCTATTAGAAGCTTAGGTAAAGCACTACGAGCAAATCCTGAAATGTACTCGCTNTATCCTTTAATCGCCTCCACATGTTTTCAGAANAATATGTTGNTTGAGGGTGACAAGCTTATGGCTATTTTAAANGAAAAGCATGAGCCATTCTTTCAGAATGTTGCNGGACCAACTTCCCATTACAGACAANCNCCTNAAGAAAANAAGGATTNAATTATAATCNANTAGCGTCTTTTTTGAATAATTTATCAAAATAATAAATCTTNACTAGAAACAGTATGAACAACCCAATATATAAAGGTGTGTTGAAAGTAAAACTTTGNAAAAANAAGCCCGANAAAGGCTGTCCNGCAAACCTAGCAACACTTAGTCCAGATTGATTTAGACTCAAGACTGAACCAGTATCTGAAGATTCTGACTTNTTACTTAATAAGCTATTTATTGTNGGATTAATTATACCAATGCCCATTGTACAGAAAAAGATACCNACACCTAGAATTATNTAATTTGTAGANATTGTTAATGACAATATACCGAGAAAGATAGACAACATAGATAGCCATATTGTTTTCTTTTCTTTAAGAANCCTNACTATATAATTAATTGTAAAAGCTTGATGAAATGCTAGAAGTATCCCAACAAATGACATCATTATACCAATCTGCATTGGACCCCAGCTAAATTTTANCTCTGACCATAGNGCGAATATTCCATTAAGACCGGAAAAAACAAAGTTAACAAGAAANTATAAAATAAATAGATAAGAAAGATTTTTATTTTTAAGTATTTTTAAGAAGCTTGAGTGGCNAGNCTTTTCCTTAAAGCTTGTANTGATTTTTTTAGGNGTCTTNAAGAAGAAGCANAGGATAAGTAAATTAATTAAATNAATTNAANNANNAANTATTNNTGAATTAAAATATNTTGGATTTAAACTATCNCTACCTGCAAGNAANCCTCCTATCAATGGNCCAACTACAAAACCCAAACTGTAAACAGAATTAAACCTCCCTATATATTTAGTNCNTTCTTCTTTTGTCGTCANATCTGATATAAGCGCTGATCCAACAGAGATGTTGCATGAGAAGGCACCTGCCATAAATCTTGATATAAANAGAAGGGGCAANGAGTNCGCTACTGACATAATTATATGAGATANAAAGTCAGCAAGACATGAGGTCATCAGNAATGGCTTTCTTCCAAACNTATCNGATAATCTACCTAAGTANGGTGAGACAAAAAACTGTACAAAAGANAAAGTAGAGATNTATAGAGTTATCAATAAAGGNCCTGCACCTAAGAATTTAGCATGGAANGGTAGAACAGAAATTATTATNGAGCTAAATGCTACTACATCAAGAAATATATAGACTAGTAGAATATTCATTTACTTGCACTNAAACCTNCACTAATACTAANTGGTTTAAGTATTTGTGAGACAGTATAAATTAAGCTTANGATAGAAGCTNTTTACTGNGAACAAAAACCACCATCTATCATTAGAGTATGACCAGTGACATAACTAGATTCAGTGGAAAGTAACCATTGAACTGCATCGCTAATTTCTTTAGGTTCACCAATTCTTTTCATTGGGACCATNCCACCAAATTGCTCAGGGTGACCGTCAGTTGGAACTTCNAGCATTGGGGTTCTGATAGGNCCAGGACCNACAGCATTTACTCTAATATTTGATTCTGCNAANTCTAGCGCNGCACCCTTTGTTAATCCTGAAACTGCATGTTTAGTTGCTGAGTAGACAGTTAAGCCAGGGTAAGCCGCATGTGAAAGAATAGAACTATTNTTNACTATGCTGCACGGATTTTCNGCACTGGCATACTTCAGCATTGCNTCAATTTGATAATGCATACAGTATATAACNCCNTTAATGTTAACATCTACAATNTATGAAGAATCTTCTGGTTTCTGANTAGCTAAAGGNTCTACNTCGCCAAGTAAACCAGAATTATTAAANGCAAACTGGAATTCCCCATACTTATNNAAGGTAAAATCTATTAATTTCTTTACTTCATNTTCTTTTGAAACATCAGTCTTAAGAAATTCTGCTTGACCACCANTTTTCCTTATAATTTCAACAACCTCGTTTCCTTTCTCCTCGTTCCTGTTTCCTATAACTTGTTTAATTCCTGTTTTAGCTAATTCAANACAAGTNCCTNTGCCAATACCNGTACCACCACCTGTGACAATTATTACTTTATCTTTAAAGTCCATATTAATCTCCATTTTTGCTTAATNTAATTANTATAAGATAACGAATTTTATAAAAAAAAACTAATAATTTTGAACTATAAANATATTAACCATATAGNAATTTTTTAAATTCCTCAGNGCTAATGCTAGCNTTTTCTTTGATATNTATGGCTGACTCGATTTCAGATTTCATTAACATTAACTCTNTCTTTTCGCTACTAATNNTANCTTTTTGANTTAGTGAAACTATATGTTGATATGTGGTCCAAAGTATCGANGAAGGCTTAACTCTCTGTTTAAAAATGAAAGATTCTTCCTCTTTTGTTAACAAATTATTTTTAGGATTAATTTTGCTAAATGTCTCATTTAAATTGAGCCCCTTTTCTCTGTAAATATTGGGGGAGATTCTTACAGCATTTATTAAATTCTTGAACCTTCTTTCTTTTATATAAATCTTAAGCTCTTCTAAGGATAGATAAAGAATATTAGGGTGAGGTGAATAAAGTGAGTCGAGGTCAATTTCTACATTTTTTAAAATACTGGGAAATACTTTAATATCCATTCCTAATAAGTATATCAATAATTTCTAAATTAGCTGATGGAAATTCATATTGTTTAAATTCAGATGATTTAATCCATTTGAACTCATCATGAACTTCAAGATTAGGAATAAATTTATTGCTAGAAAAGCACAAGAAAGCTGTTAGCCGAATATTAATATCTAAGTACGCTTTCTTAGTTTCACAAAAGTAAAAAATATCCTCAATCTCATAATGAATCTCCTCTAGGGTCTCTCTTATAGCGCAGTCTATTGGAGATTCAGCCTCTTGCTTGCCTCCAGGGAACTCCCATAATCTATTTCTAGGGCCTTTATGCTTTCTTTTTAAAATAAGGATTTTTTTTTGATTAATAATAATAGAGCAAGAAACTGAAATAACTCTTTTTCTTTTGCTATTTGAATTATTCATAATCAAGCTTAGGATACCTTATACTAATGTGAGTTATAATGAAAAAGAGACTTGATTTATTATTAGTTGAAAAGGGTCTGTTTGATTCTAGGAACAAGGCCCAAGTTCATATTTTAGCTGGTGAAGTATATGTAAACAAAGAAAAAGTTCTTATTTCTTCTAAAGTCGTTGATATTGAATCTCATATTGAGATTAAATTGCTTAGTGAGAATTATGTAAGCCGTGGGGGCTTAAAATTGTCGAAAGCAGTTTCTTATTTCAACTTAAATATAAAAAATAAAATTTGCTTAGATGCTGGTGCTTCAACTGGTGGATTTACTGATTGCTTACTAAGAGAAGGTGCAAAAAGAGTTTATTCAATTGATGTTGGCTATGGACAACTCGATTTTAAGTTAAGAAATAATAATAAAATTATAAATCTTGAAAATACAAATGTTAGATATTTAAGCAGAGAGAACATTCTTGACGATATAGACTTAATTGTTATGGATGTTTCATTTATCTCTATAACTAAATTTAGCAATTTTTTTAAGGAATTTACAAAAGAGAACAATGAGTTTGTGGCTCTTATTAAACCACAATTTGAGTTATCAAAAGAGAAGGTAGGAAAGAAGGGGGTTGTCCAGGAAGCTCAAAGTAGACAACTTGCTACAAAAAACGTTAAAGAGTTTCTTCAAGCTTATTATGAGCATATAAGCGAAGTTATTGAATCTCCAATAAAGGGCGCCAAAGGGAATATAGAATATTTAGTTTATTGTAATAATATTTAGTTTATTTCTTCTTCCAGTCACTAAGAAACTTATTTAAGCCTATATCTGTTAATGGATGATCTAGAAGTTGCATCAAAACTTTGTAAGGCAGTGTCGCTACGTCAGCCCCCATTCTAGCAGAATCAACTATATGAATAGGATTCCTAATACTTGCTACGAGTATCTCGGTCGGGAAACCATAGTTCATAAAGATCTCTGAAATTTCATTTATTAAGCTCATTCCATTTGTTGAGATATCATCAAGTCTTCCGACAAAAGGACTAACATAAGCAGCTCCTGCTTTAGCAGCAATTAGTGCTTGTGAAGCCGAAAAAATAAGAGTTACGTTTACCGGTATTTTTTTATTAGAAAGGAACTTTGTTGCTTTAATGCCATCTAAAGTCATAGGTAGTTTTACAACAACATTCTTATCAATTTTAGATAGTTCTAACCCTTCTTTCTTCATATCTTCAAAATTTGTAGAAATTACTTCTGCACTTACAGGACCTTTTGCAATTTTACAGATCTCTTTTATTGTTTTTTTAAAATCGTCTTGTTTTTTTTCTTTAGCAACTAATGAAGGATTTGTTGTAACACCATCTAATAAGCCAAGAGTTGCTACTTCTTTTATTTCTTCTAAATTTGCACTATCAAGAAAGAATTTCATACTAAATAATACTGTATATTTAAATTATTTAAATAAATGTTTGACAAAAATGATAAAAGGAGGAAAATAAAGACTTAATTATGGCAAACAAAAGTAAGTCAGCAAAGAAGAGGGTAAGGCAAGATGTTAAGAGACGACTTAGAAATAAGTCCGTATTGACTAGCTTGAAGACTCAGCTTAAATTGTACAAGGAATCTTTATCTTCTGGTGCAGAAAACAAAGACGAGCTATTTAGNAAAGTTGTTTCATCTTTTCATAAAGCAGCNTCTAAAGGAGTAATNCACAAAAAGAATGCTTCTAGAAATATTTCACGTATTTCGAAGCTATCTTAAATNNTATANTCTNCAAAGTTTCTTTANTAAATAAAAACATAAATTATCTATATTNATGTCAGTGCTTTTTAGNAGNGTNTCNACCTCTTTTAAAACTTTTAGTCCTCTTAATACTTCAATTTTAGATTTATTACTAGACTCTTTGTCAAAATATTTATACTGATACTTTGAAATATTTGTTAACTTTATTATTTCATGATTTGGNACTNTGTTTTCTTTAAGAGTTTTGATTTTTAAATATGCCCTAAAACGCCAAGCTATCTTTGATAGCTCTAAAAAGATGTTTTCTTTAAATTTAGTTTTTTTAACTTCAATNAAACATGATTTTAAATCCTTGTTGTTTATATGATTTATTAATTCATAAGTCTCATTGAATACTTCTTGTTTCNTTTCTTGAGCAAGGNCTTCTATAATTTTTACATTNTTGTTATCANANCTAATNAAACTTTCTGCTTTATCTAAGTAATTAGATAANGCCAGTTTGTCTTTAGATTTGTTTAATAGCTCATTAATTATTGATGAACTCAGCTCNAGTTTNCTCCTATTAAGTTCTGAATTTAAAAANTTTNTTATATTNTCTTTTGATAAATTNTCATTCTTTTGAAATTGACAATTTAAGCTAACTTTTTCGTCTATNGATANAAATATATGCTTTGTAGTTCTGAGTGGATTCTNTAAATATTTTGTAATTTCATCAATAAATTCTTTATCTTTAACTGTTATCCCTCTAACTACTACATATCTNATGTCTGAGAAGTAGGGATAAGTATTAAGGGTTTGAATTATGTTNGCAATATCCTTATNGGTTGTTAGGTCAAAGAAGTTAGCATTATCTATTATATTTTTTGAAATNNTACTAAGAGATTCTTTTATTTTATTNTAGTAATATCCATCTTCNTCAANTATATGAATACTTATATTTTCATTATNACNAAGGAATTCTTCTATCGTTATTTCGTTACTAGNCATTATTATTGTTATAATATCTNNTATAAAGTGATAAATAAAATACTAATTAAAAATTATATAGAGCCAANAGACTATGCTNATTTTGATGCAGANCATATGTCACACCTTGAACAAGTTAANCAGGATANNGNTTTGGGGTATCTTCTTTTTCTGCAATACNATGATGTTTATACAGTTGGAAGNTTTGTTCAATTTTCTGATGATAANTTTGATATTAAGATTCTTAAATCAACNAGAGGNGGCAATATAACTTTNCACGGCAAAGGTCAGCAAGTTATTTATCCGATAATTAATATTAAAAAACTTGGNATTAGTTTAAGGCAATATATTTTTATTCTTCAAGAGTCNGTTTCTAAATATCTAGCATCANTAGGGATCGAATCAGAAAAAAGNATAAATGGTCCAGGAATCTGGATTAATAAAAGAAAAGTCTGCTTTGTAGGTNTAGCAATTAGTAAGGGGGTTTCATACCATGGTNTTTCAATAAATATAAATTGCTTATTAAATAATTTTGATAAAATAGATCCTTGTGGTGACCCTGATATTAAAGCTGGGAANGTTAATGAATTAATTNATATAGAGAAAGAAAAAACTAATAAAAGAACTCTCAGCANTCTTATTTAAAGAGCTTGAGGANAACTCNTATTATTTAAAAAAGAATGATATCTCCCTTAAAGCGGAATCATTTGAATCTGAGCCATGAATGATGTTTCTATCNATAGAGTCGGCATAGTCTGCNCTAATTGTACCCTGTGCNGCTTCAGAAGGGTTTGTGGCACCCATAATCTCTCTAACNCTTAATATTGCGTCCTCACCCTTNATAACAAANGGAACACATGGTCCAGAAGTCATAAATTTAACTAGTTCGTCATAAAAAGGCTTCCCTTTNTGCATNTTATAAAATTCACCAGCTTCTTCATTAGTAAGAGTTNTATACTTTAGATTTGTTATTTGAAATCCATAATCTTCAAATTTCTTTAAAATTGTTCCTATTAATTTTTTNTCCACACCATCAGGCTTTATTATCGAAAGCGTTTCTTCCATTAGAATCTCCCTTAATTTTTTTTATAATTGCATCTTTAATATACTCAAGAAACTTTGACCTTGTAAATAGCATGATTTATTATAGCTAAAAAGAGTGTTTGTATGTTGGATAGTAAATCAAAAAAGAAAATTCTCGAATTAGCAAAAAGTACGCGACAGGCATCATTGCAGATTGCAAAAGCNNCTACAGAACAAAAGAACAATCTCTTAAAAGAGATTTTGTGCAGAATTGATATTTCTAAACAAGATATTATTGCAGCNAANAATGAAGATTTAGCTAAGTTAGATGTTAAGGAATTCACAAAAGCTTTTATTGAAAGACTTAAACTTGATGATAACAAAATTGNACAAATCAAAAAAAATATTGAAGATGTAATNTCTCTTGAGGACCCAGTTGGCAAGAGAGAGTTNATAACNAAGAGACCNAATGGNATTGATGTGTATAGGCAGTCGATTCCTTTNGGCGTAATATCAATTATTTANGAATCTAGACCAAATGTTACTTCTGATGCTGCAATTCTTTGTCTTAAATCTGGNAATGCTACTATTCTCCGAGGTGGNTCAGAATGTTTTAACACCAATAAAAGNATTATAAAGATTATAAAAGAGTCTTTGGAAGCTCAAGATTTTGATTCTAACTGTATAAACATGATTCCNCTAACTGANAGAGAAGCNATGAAGTATATGCTTACTTTAGAGGAAGAGATAGATTTNGTNATCCCTAGGGGAGGCGAAAAATTAATACGNTTTATTGCTGAGTTTTCAAGAATACCAGTAATTAAGCACTATAAAGGTGTTTGCCATGTATACATAGANAATGAGGCNGATNTTAAAAAAGGACTNGAAATTTCATTAAACTCNAAAATCCAAAGACCTGGAGTTTGTAATTCTATGGAAACATTGTTGGTTCACAAAGATNTAGCAAAAGATTTTCTTCCAAGTCTTGCTANAAGTTTAAAACATGAGAATGTGAAAATTCATNCTGAGAGAAATGTTATAGACTTAATTCCAAATATTGATATTTCACCAATAAAAGAAAATGATTGGGAGAATGAATATCTAGATTTAGAAATGAATATCAAGATAGTGGNAAATATAAACGAAGCAATTGCTCATATCGAGAAATATGGCTCACTTCATACTGAAACAATAGTGACTAAGAGTATAGAAAATGCNGAGCTATTTATTAATTCNGTTAATTCNTCAGCCATAATGCATAATGTCTCAACAAGATTTAATGATGGAAACGAACTGGGTCTTGGTGCTGAAATTGGAATTAGCACTACAAAGCTTCATGCATTTGGACCAATGGGCCTAAAAGAATTAACAACAAAAAAGTTTGTAATATTTGGTGAAGGTCAAGTTAAATAAATGCTTGAGAAGCTAATTGGAAAAAACTTAGTTTTATTAGAAAATGTAGANATAGGTTTCAGTGATGGNTTAAATATTGCCACAGGGGAAACCGGTGCAGGTAAATCTNTAATATTAAATACTCTAGTTTGTTTCCCTTTAAANAAATTCCCGAATGAATTAATACATGATAGNAATAAAGATACAAAAATAACTATTAAGATTCGCTTAGATAATAAAAATCTAAATGACCTTTTNGCAAAAGAAGGAATATTAAAGACAGANGAGAATGCTCTAGAAATTANTAGAGATATAAATAGTAAATCTGTATCAAAATTCTATATAAATGGGATAAAAGTAAAGCCACAATTAATTTCTATATTGTTTGATAGTTACTTCTCTTTCTTTGTTCAAGGGGCTCAGTCGCTATTGATGGATAAGAAGTTTCAACTTCAACTATTAGATAAATACTTAAGATTAGATAAATTATGCACTTCATTTAAAGATTCATTTGCACAATTCTATAGTATAAAAAAAACATACTTAGATTTAGTTAAACAAAAAGAACAAATTGATGAGAAAAGAGATCTCTTTGAGTTTCAATTATCTGAGTTAGATAAGATTAAGATAACTTCNTTAGANCAAGAGTTNGAGCTGATAGAAAGTCAAAAGAAAGAAAAGGAAATAAGAGAGAACAGGNATCTGATTGAGGAGATTGTCCAGACTATAGACGATAGAGGGNTANGCTTTGCAATAGATTTAAACAGGAAAATAAGTAGAACAACTTTGGGTAANGATGAAATTCAGAAATTAACAGANGACCTGGTTTTTAATATGAAAGAACTTTCTTATGAATTTTCGAAGTTAAGCTCTGANAGNGAGNCAATAAACCAGAACCNAGGGCTTNATGAAGATGATTTNTTTATCCTTAGAGAGTTAAAAAGAAAATACCAGTTAAGCACNNATGAGCTNGTAGAAAAAAAGNAAGAGATAAAGAANCTTTTGTCAGGTNANGAAAGTCTAAATGATAGAATATCCTCATGCTATATTGATTATAAAGACGCCGAAAAGAAATCATCCCAAATTGCATTNAAACTTTCTGCTGAAAGAAAAAAAGGCTCAATAAAATTGGTTAAGCTTATTAAAANGGGNCTAAAAGATTTAGGCATTCCTAACTCNACTTGGATAATAGGAACAAGAGAAAAAGAAATGGATTACTCTGGTATAGATGATGTNGAGTTCATGTTCTCTGCTAATCCTGATTTTAGCCCCGAGCCACTTAAATCCGTAGCATCNGGTGGTGAGTTATCTAGAATAATGTTGGTACTGGCNNTGGAGATTTCTAAAGTTTTCGAAAGTAANATTATTTTATTTGATGAACCAGATGTTGGATTAGGTGGAGCAGTTGCAGAGAAACTAGGGGAGAAGATTTCGGCTTTATCACAATCATGCCAGGTCTTATGTATTAGCCANCTCCCACAAGTTGCTTCATTTGCAAATAATCATTTCTTAATTAGCAAGAGATTNGAAGGTGGNAAGACNTCTATTTCNATTAAAAAGCTTTCAAGAGAAGGGAGAGTTTTAGAGATAGCAAGGATGTTAAGTGGAAAAAATATTGAAAATGAAGCTTTAATTCTTGCTGATAAAATGATCAANTAATTAANACTATTGCGGTTANTACNGTTATCCAATCTTTATTTGCTGGACCTTCAGCGAAACTAGTTATTTCCTGAGTTGTTACAGTGTGNCCACTTATTTTCCATATATCCTTTTGTTCATTGTAATTTTTGTTTGAGTCAAAAGGAGCTCCTAAAGTCGTCGCAAGCATATANGCAGCTAAATCTTCAGCAAATTCTCCAGATTCTTTTTTGCTCTGACCATAAGCATGATGTTCAGATAAATATCCGTGCTGAGACCTATCATCTGGTAGAGCAATACCTACGGANGAAGATATNTTTCTTCCAGGCTCATTTGTTGAACATTCACTCAATACTACAAANACAATTTGTCCTGGNCTAAGTTTTTTTANGCCTTCCTTTTTGTTAATAATNNTACAGTGCGGAGGCATAATGCTTGAAACTTTCACCAAGTTGTAGGTTGCAATNNTGGCATCTCTTAACGCCATTTCAAAGCTTGTTAGTTTTTCTTTCCCTGTCCCACGTCCTTTAGTGGAAAATGCAAATTTGGGTACCATTTAGTCTCTCCANAAAATTCAATATGATTAAATACTATTTANAATTATTAGTCAATAGAANATNNAAATGTTCAATTCATCAATTGATATTAATGTTAATTTATATTATTAATTAGGTATAAAATGAGTAATTTTTTAAAAAGAATNCTAACAAGCTTAGTATTGCTCCCACTTGTTTTNGTATCNGTGTTTTATGGCGATATAATTTTTACATCCTTTATGTTAATTCTTATTTCTATTGGTTTTTTGGAGTANGANAAGATTATAATAGTCCGTTCTAGACTTAATTCTGTCTGTGCGTATATTGGATTAATTTTAATTACAGTGTTGGCCCATATAGATTTACAGCTNTTTTTGTATTCNATATTCTTAGTTTTTTTAATATGGNTGATAAGAATATTATTTGGAAAGATNCAACTTAAAGACTTTTGGAGTTCATATTTCTTCCTNCTATTCTATATAGGCTCAGGAGTTAATTTTGCAATATTGATAAGAAATTCAGATAATGGCTTGATTCTACTCACTTTTGTACTNGTAGTTTCGTCAATAAATGATATTTCTGCTTATTTGGTTGGTAAGTCTTTTGGTGTTAGAAAAGCATTCCCNACTGTTAGTCCTAATAAAACTTACGAAGGTTCAATAGGCGGNATAGTTTGTTCTATTNTTGCTAGTGTGCTTATGTTTGANTTTCTTTTNGATGACATTCCCATCGTGACTNCNATGTTCATAGGGCTTCTAATCTCTTTTTTAGGAATAATTGGNGATTTTGTTGAATCCTTTATTAAAAGAAAATCTGGCATAAAAGACTCGGGTAGTATATTACCTGGACACGGAGGTATTCTAGATAGAATTGATAGTCTGATTTTTATACTGCCTTTTTTTTACGTATTATCAAAATATCTAGTTTAATATTAAAATGTTTGAGAAGAAAAAGAAAAGAATTAANTTCTCAATATTGTTNNCNTTCCTTNCAATATGCGGNTTTTTATTTGNGTCTTACNTTTACCTCTTTCATAANCCTAAGCTTGAATTATTATCAAGTAANACTATTTCTTATTCAGGTTTTAAAGCACANGTCTTTTCTAGAAGCAGCNAGATAGATTTTATTGAAATATATTTAAGTAAAGATGGAGCACANCTTNTTAAAATATACGAATATACAGTTTTAGATAAGGCNAAAGATAAACATAGTATTTCAGTAACCTTTGANNCNGATGATGAAATAATTAATTTAATTAAAAAGAACAAGCTTGAGTCTTTNTATCTTCATTATTCTATTAANTATAAGAACAAGCTTTTTAGTTCAACAATCAAGAAAAAAATAAATATTAACATAGATTTTATTCCTCCAATTATTAGCGACATAGAAACTGATGGATATGTTTATATAGGCGGAATTGGCTATATGCTCTACAAAACTTCTTTGGATACTTATTCTTCATATGTTGAGACTGGAATTGATATTGAGACTGGAAAAGTAAGAAGATTCTTCCCTATATCAATAAAGAAGGAAAACAAGATAAACAATTTAGTCTTTTTTTCATGCGGGAATATGAGATGTAAAGATAATGCAGTTCTCATTAAAGCAGAGGATGCTTCTGGAAACGTAGTAACGTATAAAAAAAGAATAAGAACAATTATTAACAAGACATGGAATAAGTCTTATATCAATATCGATTTAAATTTCTTTAAAAATAAATATAATGAAATATATAGCACGAATCTTAAGTCAATAAATACAACCCATTTCCTAGAACTTAATTCAAAATTAAGAAAAGCCAATAATTTATTAATATATAATCAGACAAAAAAAGTTACTAGAGATTTGCTTTTTAACTCATTTTTTTCTCAAATGAAGGACTCCAAAGTATTTTCAAGATATAGTGATTTTCGTGAATATGTCGAGGCAGAAAATGAGAAATCTTTAATGAGTGTATATCACTGGGGCTATGATTTATCATCAATAAAGAATGCTTTAGTTTATGCATCAAGCCCTGGCTTGATTACATATGTGGACCAAGAAGGATTAGGGATATATGGTAAAACAATTATTATAAATCACGGAGCAGGTTTTTATTCTATTTACAGCCACCTAAGTGAGATCAATGTAGAAGAGAACCAGAAAGTAGATAAAACTTCTGTAATAGCCAAGAGTGGGGAGACGGGACTCGCATTTGGTGACCATTTACATTATGGTACATATCTACAGGGAATCCCTTTTGATTCAAATGAAATGTGGGATAAAAAATATATAAAACAAAAAGTTATTACTATTTATAATAATTTTTTCAAAGAAGATGTGAAATGATTATTTATGGGCTTAATCCTGTAAATGATTTTATAGATTTATATAAGGAAAGAATCCTTAAAATTTATATAACTAATAAGTTTAAAAGAAATTCTTTAAAAGCTATTTCGAGTTCTTTAGCAGAGATACCAATAGAAATAGTAACTGAGAAGAAAATTCAACTAATTACTAATTCTATTAAGCACCAAGCAATAGCTGCAGAGATTCTGATTGACTCGATTAAANATTTCTCCGACCTTAANAAAGTNTTGCCAGATATTGATAGAATTTTAATCCTNGATCATATTCAGGACCCTCAGAATCTNGGTGCCATTTCAAGAACATGNGTTTTCTTNGGAATCAGAGACATAGTAATTCCAAAAGNCAGAACAGTGAGTATTTCTGCCGGAGCAGTAAAAGCNTCAGCAGGNGCTATCTTTTCTACAAATATCTATGAAGTTTCNAATTTAGTTAATATCATAAAAGATTTAAAAAAAAGAGATTATTGGGTANTAGGTGCAGACACNAAAGGAGATAGCTTTNCGGANACTAAGTTTGATANATTTAAAGACGAAAAAATTGTAATAGTNATGGGGTCAGAGAAGAAAGGTNTAAGCAATTTAGTTCGAGGNAANTGNGATATTCTANTGAAAATTAAGAGAAATGGACCCACNGATTCATTAAANGTCAGNGTNGCTGCAGGATTAATAATCAATAGGTTTAATAATGATTGACGTTATNTTNTCCTCCATANTTCAAGGTGCCACTGAGTTTATTCCNGTAAGCTCNTCNCTTCACTTNTTAATTCTTAACAGCNTTCTCTATAATCAAGATGTAAGTTTGTTNTTAATAACTGGAATGCANATGGGCTCTGTATTTGCACTTTTTCTTTTCTTTNANCTTGATTCAAANANCAGGNTTAGTTCTTTNTTTAATATTAATTTNCTTAAACTTATCTTGATTGGTACTGTTCCNATTTTTATTTTTGGTTTTNTNCTATTTAATTTTATAGAAGGTATNAAACAGGTTACGTANCTAATTATCTTCACCACGTTCTTTTTTGGGNTCTTGTTGTATNTATCAGATTTATATTCAGATAATAAGCGGACACTAAATGANTTAAGTATTAGAGATTTATTAATAATAGGATTTTCCCANTGCCTATCTTTGATNCCGGGCACNAGNCGCTCTGCCTCAGTGATAATCTCNTCTCGTATTATGAAAATAGATAGAGAGAGTTCAATTCTTTTGTCATTGTTGCTTTCAATACCAGTAATATCTGGAGCNTTCTTCTTGTCANTATATAAANTTAATACGACTAATTCATTTAGTGATGAGGCNCTATTGGGAACACTTTTGTCTNTTGNCTTCTCTTTCTTTAGTTCATATCTAGCNTTAAANTTTTTTTATTNCNACTCTAAATCNTATGGATTTAAGATCTTCGCCTTTTACAGGTTTTTTCTCGCAATAATTTTATATTTTGTATATTTTTAGAAAATCTTTTTCATTGTAAANCTGGACATTGAGTTTTTTTGCTTTATCAAGTTTCGAACCAGGGTCTTTCCCAGCCAATAGTATATTAGTTTTAGAACTTACNGATTGAACATTTTTACCCCCTTCATTTANTATCATATTAGACATCTCATCTCTTGTGTGTTCNGTTAATTTTCCNGTTATACATATTGATAAATTTTTAAGTTTNCTACCAACAAANTTTTTNTTATACTGTATAACTACTCCATTTTGAAANAGTTTATCNATGAGTTTTATATTTTCTTTNATTTTAAAATAAGCATTGATGCTATTGGCAATTTCTAATCCTATACCATCGATTACCTCAATTTCATCCANATTTGCNTTTGCTAGACTTTCAATATCATTAAATTCCTCTGATAGAATNTTTGAAATATTATCCCCTACGTGTTTAATTCCTAGAGAATTAATAAATCTGCTAAAAGTAACAACTTTCTTCTCATTTATTTCATTAAATAATTTTTCAATAATTTTTATTCCAAAACCCTCAATATTAATCAGCTTTTCTTTTCTTAAATTAAAGACATCGGACAAGTCNTTAATTTGTCCTTCNTTAACAAGNGAGTTGACTATTCTATTACCTAAGCCAATTATATTGAAACTTTTTTTAGAGACAAAATANGAGACTTTTCCTTTNAATGTNTCAAGGCAACNACTATCTTTACAGTAAATATTCACNCCNTCTTTTTCTAACTTTGAGTTNCAGNAAGGGCATGATGAAGGAATTTTATAATTTGATTNGTTATTTTTNTTCACAATTTTTAATACTTTNGGTATTACATCACCAGCTCTTTCAATAATTACTTNATCACCNACGTTAATATTTAATAANCTAATTTGATCAAAATTATGCAACGTAGCTCTTCTTACTACTACACCAGCTATATTTACAGGATCAAGTTCAGCAACAGGGGTTATAATCCCAGTTCTACCAACTTGCAAAGTTATTTCAATAATTTTTGTTTCTGCTAGCTCTGATGGGAATTTCATAGCTGCTGCCCATTTAGGATATTTGGATGTAAAACCAAATTTTTCTTGATCCAATAGATTGTTAACTTTTATTACTAAGCCATCAATCTCATAATTTAATGAGCTCCTTTTCTTTAAAACTTCGTTGAAATGTTTTTGAATTCTTTCTATTTTTTTTTCGATAATAAAATCTCCTAATTTAGTGAAGCCCCATTCTGAAAAATTCTCAATTAATTCAATTTCATTTCTAACTTCAAAATCAACAACTTCGCCAATACCCCAAGGAATGAACACTAACGGTCTTTGGGCAGTTATTTTGGTATCAAGCTGTCTTAAAGTTCCCGATGCGGCATTTCTAGGATTTGAAAAAGTTTGACCTTCTCCCTCGAGCTCTTGATTCAATTTCTTGAAGTAATTTAAAGGAATTATTACTTCACCTCTTATTTCTATAATAGTAGGGGGTTTGTTTGTTGTTAAAACTAAAGGGATATTCTTTATAGTCTTTATATTCTCGGTTATGTTCTCACCTACAGCCCCATCCCCTCTTGTGGAAGCACTGGATAATAAGCCATTTTTGTATGTTATTGAGACAGAAGCGCCATCAAATTTTGGTTCGATTATATATTCAGGCTTCACTATAAGTTTTTCAATTCTTTCAATAAACTTTAAAAGTTCTTTACTATTAGAGATATTTTCGAGACTATACATTTGTTTAATATGTTTAAATTTCTTAAAATTCTTAGAGACAAAACCACCTACTTTTTGTGTAGGAGAGTCATCTTTTATAAATTTAGGATTCTTTTGTTCAAGCTCTATTAATTCTTTTAATAATAGGTCAAATTCAGAGTCTTCTATTTCAGGCTTGTCGTCAATATAATATTTTTTATTGTGATAATTTAATAAGCTTGAAAGCTCCTTAATTTTTTTCTTTATATCACGGTCAATCATATAATATAAGATACATAATACTAATGTATTTTTGAATTAATAACGACTGATGATATATTTTTTTATGTGAGAGTTTTATTTTTAGGTTGCGGTTCATCAGTGGGCTCACCTGTACTAGGTAGAGACAACTCTGAAGTTCCTGACAAGGACTGGAGAACAAGAAGTTCTGTTTATGTTGAAGTTAAAGATAAAAAAATCCTTATTGATACAACACCAGATTTTAGATATCAAGCACTTAAAAATAGTATTAAAACTATAGATTTTGTTTTATATACTCATTCTCATGCTGACCATACTCATGGAATAGATGATTTAAGAATTTTTAGCTATATAAAGAAAGACAAAATTAATTGCTTTGGTAACGAATATACTATCAGTGACATAAAAAAGAATTTTTCGTATATTTTTAACAAAAAAAATATATCTGGCAGACCAAGGCTTGATTTAAAAATTATTAATGATGTCTTTATTGAGCAAGGTATTGAAATAATCCCTTTACACATACAGCATAAAGATTGGGACATTTTTGGCTACAGGATAGATGACTTTGCTTATATAACTGATTGTAGCTATATCCCTGATGAGACACTAGAGAAGATTCAAAATTTAGATTTATTAGTTATAGACTCACTAAGATATTCTAAGCATGATGCACATCTATCAGTTGACGAGGCCATTGATTTATCAAAGAAGGTAAATGCTAAAAGAACTGTACTAACTCACATGGGCTCTGATTTAAAGTATGATGACTTAGAAAGCTATCTTCCAAAAGGTGTCGAACCAGGTTATGATGGTTTATTAATAGANNTATANTTTTTTTTAGGGAAATTGGATGCATCAATTAAGAAGCAATTTGAGAAACGAAAAAAGNAATAAGATTTTGCTTATAGTTCTCGATGGAGTNGGAGGGCTTCCATTTCCTAAGTTAACCGAGCTTGAAGCTGCTCGAACACCAAACTTAGATAAACTTGCAAAGAAATCAGAGACTGGTTCTCATGTNCCAGTGCTAAATGGATTAACTCCTGGAAGTGGTTCAGCCCATCTTTCCTTATTTGGTTACGATCCGTTAAGCTTTGATATAGGAAGAGGCATACTTGAGGCTTTAGGTTTAGATGTTGAAGTTACTCCTTATCATCTGTCAATAAGAGGTAANTTTTCAACTGTTAAAGANGAAAAGAAGAAATTAATTGTTACGGACAGAAGAGCAGGAAGACTTTCAAATCAAGAAAATAANAGAATTGTTAAAATACTTAAACAAAAAATTTCTAAAATTGATAATGTTAAAGTTNACTTTATATCTGGNATTGAACATCGTTTTGTATGTACGCTTAAATTTTCAAAGAAATTAAATNCTANCGAATGTTTAGTGGCTGACACAGATCCAGAAAACGAAGGAATGGAGCCAATTTATCCAANGAANTTAAANAAAAACTCGCTGAAAGTTTCTAAAATTATAAATAAACTTACTANATTAATTAGANATTCTTTNTCTAAAGAAAAAAAAGCAAACTATGCATTNTTGAGAGGTTATTCAGTTTATCCTCTAATCCCNACTTTTAATNAACTNTATAAAATGAAAACGGCTTCAATTGTTACATATCCAATGTANAAAGGGATCTCAAAGTTGGTGGGCATGACGTCTTTAAATGTTCCAGGCTCATCAATAANNCATCAACTTGAAACTTTAAAGAAAGGATATAAAAAATACGANTTCTTTTATTTNCACATTAAAAAGACTGACAGCTNTGGTGAGGATGGTAATTTTAAGAAGAAAACTGGAGTAATAGAAGATTTNGATAAAATTTTACCANANATTATTAAGTTAAATTTTGATGTGCTTGCTATCACTGGCGATCANTCAACTCCAGCAAGAATGAAATCCCACAGTTGGCATCCTGTGCCTGTTNTAATTAATTCTAAGAATAGTTTTTATGGNACTTCAAAAAGATTTACTGAAAAAGAGTGCCAAAAAGGAACCCTTGGNCTATTCGAAGGAAAATANTTAATGAACTTTCTTCTTGCACATGCNGNAATGTTAAGTAAGTTTGGTGCTTAAGTTGCAGAATAAATTAAGAGCCGAAGTGGCGGAATTGGTAGACGCGCCATCTTGAGGGGGTGGTGTCTTTTTGATGTGCGGGTTCGAGTCCCGCCTTCGGCAAAACTAAAAAATTCAGTTATAATTTTTTCATGAAGAAAGGAATTGTAATTGTAGATCATGGTTCAAAAAAAACTGAAAGTAACGANATGCTTTTAGANATTGTTAATTTATTTGCCGANAAATTTTCTAANAAATATGATATTGTNGAACCTGCTCATATGGAATTAGCTGAACCTTCAATACTTACAGCATATACCAAGTGTGTTGAAAAGGGGGCTGAGTTTATAGTCATATGTCCTTTTTTCCTCGGACCTGGTAGGCACTGGCAACAAGACATACCTTCATTAGCCAACCAGGCAGCAAAAAAATTCCCTGATACTAATTATCATGTTGTGACACCATTAGGAGTCGACGAGTTACTTCTAGATTTAATTGAGAAAAGACTTGTTGGTTGTACTGAAAATAGTTTTATATGTCCATCTTGTGAAGGCACAGAAAGAGCTGGTAATCTTTAAAATTTCTTTTATTATTATTTTCCTTTAGAATTATACTTATGTTAGTTAAAGGTAACTTCTTGATAATAATATCTGGACCTTCTGGTGCGGGAAAGTCGTCAATTACTTCTAAGTTGCTATCTAGTAGTAAAAACTTAGATTTTTCTGTTTCTTATACTACAAGAGAAAAAAGAATAAATGAGCATGAATCAAATGATTATATTTATGTTTCAAGAGAAAAATTTGAGGAACTTATCGAAACTAATTCTTTTCTAGAGTATGAGATTGTCCATGGGCATTATTATGGAACACCAATACAGCCAATTAAAGAAGCAATGGGTTTCAACCATAGTGTTTTACTTGATATAGACGTAAAAGGTGCATCAACAATTATTAATACTAACCATTTTGATTGTGTTTCATTTTTTATTAGACCCCCTTCTATAGAAGATCTTCACCAAAGACTTGTTAATAGAGGTGATATGAAAGATCATGAAATAGAGAAAAGAGTCGCAGAAGCTAAGAATGAAATTATGAAATCAAAATATTTTGATCATTTAATTGTTAATGAAAATTTTGAGGATTGTTTTAATGAAATTAAAAGAATCATTGTGGGCTTATAAGTGATTAGATTTGATGATATTTTAGAAAAAGTGAATCCTTATCTAACACAAGATGAAATAAAGGATGTAACTAAAGCTTATGCTTATTCTGCAAAAGTCCATGGCGGTCAAAAAAGATATTCTGGCGAACCTTATATGATTCACCCAATGCAAGTAGCTTCAATTTTAGCAGATATTAAGCTAGATAAAGAATCAATTATTACAGGCCTGCTTCATGACACGATTGAGGACACCTTGGCAACAAGAGAAGATATTTCAAAGATTTTTGGTTCAGAAGTATGTGGTTTAGTAGAGGGTGTTACAAAGATAAGTAAATTAAAAATAAGCTCTACTTTTGAAAAACAGGCAGAGGACTTCAGAAAGTTGATTCTAGCCACAGGAAAAGATATTAGAGTTATTTTAGTTAAGTTGGCAGATAGGTTGCACAACATAAGAACGATTAAATATTTACCTGAGGAGAAGAAAGAGAATTTTGCTAGAGAGACAATTGATTTATTTGCCCCCCTAGCAGATAGGCTTGGTATCTATTGGATAAGGACAGAACTAGAAGATAAGTGTTTTGAAGTATTAAAGCCCAATGAATATAAAGAAATCGCGAAAATGTTTGTAGAAAAAAGAGACGAGTGGGAAAAATATTCGATTGAAATAAAGAATATGCTTGTATCTGAACTTGATAATTTCAATATTAAAGTAGATATCCAAAGTAGATTTAAGAACTTTTATAGTATCTACAAGAAAATGGTGAAAAAGAATCTAGACTTTAATAACGTTCTTGATGTTAAAGCATTCAGGATTATTTCTGAAGATGTTGCATCTTGTTATGCAGCTTTGGGCGCTGTTCACTCTACATGGAAACCTGTACCCGGAAAATTTAAAGATTACATAGCTCTACCTAAAAGCAACGGATATCAATCTCTTCATACTATAGTAATTGGCCCTTTTGGAGATAAAGTTGAAGTTCAGATTCGTACGCCGCAAATGCATGAAATTGCAGAGTATGGAGTAGCAGCCCATTGGAAATATAAACTAAATAAAGAGGATAAATTGAAGATTGTCGATATGCCTGATAGCATAAAGAATATATTTGACACCCATACATTAAGCGATCCAAAAGAATTTATTGACGCCATAAAAGACGAACTAATAACAGATTTTATTTATGTATTTACTCCAAAAGGTGAACTTAAAGAGCTACCAGTAGAATCATCTGTAATTGACTTTGCATACTCTATTCATAGTGATTTAGGTAACAATTGCACTGGAGCTAAGGTTAATGGAGCTATTGTCCCTTTCTCTTATAAATTAGTGAGTGGAGATACAATTGAAATTATTTCCAATAAGGATAAAAGTCCTTCAAAAGATTGGCTTAAATATGTTGTTACATCTAAAGCAAAGACTAAAATAAGAAATTCAATAAAAAGTCTTGCTTCTAAAGATTCAGAGAAAATTGGTAGAGAGATTCTTGGGAAAAAACTTTCAAAGTATGGATTAAGAATTACTGATGCAGAAGTTATGAACAAGCTACAAAAATATGCATTAGAGAAAAATTTAAGAAATTTAGAACAGCTATATATTGATTACAGTTTATCAAAAATAAATTTCATTAATATTCTTAATTATTTTGATTTGGGCGTTAAGAACAAAGCAAGAGTTGTTAATCCAAAAGTTTTAAATGCTAATGAAGCCATTATCGTTGGAGGTGAAAACAATGTAATGGTTAGAATGGCCAATTGTTGCTCCCCAATTTTTGGAGATGAGATAATAGGCTATATAACTCAAGGAAAAGGCATCTCTATTCATAGAATTTCATGTAAACAAGTCGTGGGAGTAGACTCTGAGCGATTTGTTGAGACTGTTTGGGATAATTCTTATAAGCTTAAATCAGTTTCACGTCTCAGATTAGATTGTATGGATAAAACCGGGATACTGTCTGAAATATCAAATTTAATTGCTCAGCATGACGCTAATATTATGAAGATTAATGCAAAAAAGATTTCTTTCTCGAAGTCTTCAATCTATATTGAAATTTTAGTAAGAAATGCAAAGCATCTTTATGAAATTGTGTCTGAATTAAATTCAATAAGTGATGTATATAGCGTGGAAAGACTATATGGCCCGCAATCAGAATTTAACTTATATGAAAAAAAACTGTAATATATATAACTAATTAAATATGAGTTCTAAAAAATCTAATACTTCAAGCTTTTATAAGACAATCAAATCAATACTATTCGCTTTAATTGTCGCTTTATTTATAAGATATATATTCATTCAACCTTTTAAGATTCCGTCTAAATCCATGTATCCAACATTACTTGTTGGTGACCAGATTTTAGTTGATAGAATAAGTTATGGCCTGGGACTCCCTTGTTCAGAATCAAAAATTATCCCGTCGTTTAAAACTATTAAAAGAGGTGACGTTATTGTCTTTAGATATCCTGAAGATTTAAAATCAAAAAATTGTCCAAATGGAGGATTTATAGGCTTAACTTCTATCTATTACATAAAAAGAGTTGTTGGAATTCCTGGAGATAAAATAGAAATTATAGGAAAGGATTTATTAATTAATGGTGTGTCAGTTTCAAGCAATTCAGGAAAAACTTATATGTTAGATCAGGTTTCACATCAGATTTTTACAAATAGATTATCTATGAAAGATATAAATGTTATATATGATAAAAAGCTAGATTCCTTAAGAAATAAACTTAATTTTGGCGAGATTATAATTCCAACTGGTAGCTACTTTGTATTGGGAGACAACAGGGACAANAGTAAAGATAGTAGGTTTTGGGGTTTTGTTCCTCGCGAAAATATAGTTGGAAAAGCTTTTATGATTCATTTTTCATGGAATAATAATTTCAAAAATGTTAAAGATATCTTGAGACTTGATAGGTTTTTTNATCNTATNAACTAAAGGAGGGAAGATGATNCACGTTTTAAGTGTAGATGATTTAAGCGATGATTTTCTCCAGTCACTGTGGTCTGAAGCATTAAGTAGAAAAGGNAAGAACGGGANAAATTTAAAAGGGAAAATTCTCACAAACTTATTTTATGAACCTTCAACNAGGACTTCATCCTCNTTTTATAGTGCCATGNCAAAATCTGGCGGCCAAGTTATACCAATCAACAATGTNCATTTTTCTAGNGTTGCAAAAGGTGAAACATTGGAGGATACAATAATAACAATGTCAAATATGAGTGATGCAATAGTCTTAAGGCACTCTGAGAGTGGATCTGCNAAGAGAGCTNCACANGTTAGCNAAGTTCCAATTATAAATGGTGGCGACGGTAATTCTGAGCATCCAACGCAAACCATTATTGACGGTTTTACAATTTACAATTACTTAAATAGAAGCCTCTCTAATCTTAGAATAACAATGATTGGAGATCTAAAAAACGGNAGAACTGTAAAAAGTTTAGTTAAGCTNCTAGATAGATTCNCTAATAATCATTTTAATTTCATTAGCCCAGAACATNTAAAATTTTCNGACAACTATCCAAAGAGTTATATNGAGGCAACCGAAATCAATCNAGTAATAAAAGAAACTGATGTGCTATATGTAACNAGAGTTCAGAAAGAAAGAGGAAGTNTTCANGATTACTCCTTAAATCTTAAACAGCTCCAACTATTACCAAAAAATTCTATTGTGATGCATCCATTCCCAAGGATTAACGAAATCCCTACTGAATTTGACATAGACGAAAGAGCAAAATATTTNGATCAAATTAAGTTTGGTGTTTGGTGCAGGCAAATATTACTTGAAAGAGTTATGAAATAATATGAGAACTTTAATTAAAAANGGATTAGTTATTGACCCATCTCAAAGAATCAAAAAGAAGATGGATCTTATANTAAACAGGGGTAANGTGGAGTCGCTTAACATGCCAGGNATGAAGAGTGTTGGAGATTATACTGAGGTAATAGATGCAAAGGGCCTNATTGTCTCACCTGGGTTAGTTGATATCCATGTTCATTTAAGAGATCCAGGTTTTACGAGAAAGGAGACTATTCACACTGGCTCAATGTCTGCTGTGGCTGGNGGATTTACTTCAATAGCTTGTATGCCTAATACTAATCCTGTTAATGATNNACCTAATGTAACTAAATATATTCTAAAGAAAGCAAAAGAATCTGGCTTGTTAAACATTTTTCCTATAGGTTCAATAACAAAAGCCCAAAGCAATAANAGTTTNGCTAAAATAGTAGANAATTTTAAATCCGGTTGCGTAGCAATATCAGACGATGGNTTTCCTGTTTCAAATTTAAAATTACTTTATGATGCAATGATTATTGCAANAAAGAAATCTTTTCCCGTTATTTCTCACTGTGAAGAATGCTCTTTTTCTGCTGNTGGAGTTGCAAATGAAGGTAANTTCTCTAANAAATATGNTTTNAAAGGTATACCAAATATTTCCGAAGAACTAGGAATTATCAANGATATTGCTGTCGCAGAATCCACAATGTCTCATCTTCATATATGTCATGTATCAACNTTAAAGTCCGTTGAAATAATTCGTGANGCAAAAAAGCGTGGTGTAAAAGTAACTGCAGAAGCGACGCCACATCATTTCACAATTTCTGAAGATGACATAAAAGGGTGTAGTCCTAATTATAAAATGAATCCTCCNTTAAGGACAAAGAAAGATGTTTCTGCCATTGTGAAAGGCTTAAAACANGGTGTNATTGATATAATAGCTACTGATCATGCTCCTCATACAGAAAAAGAAAAAGCCCTTGGCTTCAAGAATGCACCTTTCGGAATNATAGGTTTAGAGACAGCTNTACCTNTATCTTTATCATTNGTACACANAAAGATTATAACTTTATCAGANCTTATATATAAAATGTCCACAAAGCCGTNTGAGATTATAAANATAGACAGAGGAAATTTAAANAAAGGCTCNATAGCTGATATTGTAATCTTTGATATGGAAANAAAGGTTAAAATAGACAAAGNCGCAATGTATTCAAAGAGTTCCAATACGCCTTTTAATGGTNTTNNTTTGAAGGGAAAAGTNCTGAGAACAATTTTAAAAGGTAAGACTGTTTATAGTTCAAGCAAATAAATTGAAATTTTCAAAAAATATTATTTTAGTTATTTTAGCAGGGTTCTTTTTTTTCTANTCCTATCATGCTTTTTTAATNCTGCCAATAAGAGTTCTTTCACTTGGAGGAACCGAGTTTGACATTGGATTAGTAATGTCGATGGCNGGAATTAGCACACTACTTTTAACACCTATTTCAGGGATTCTGGGTGATAAATATAATAAAAAATACTTNCTNGCTTTTGGTGCACTTGTTCTNTCTGCAACCAACNTATGTTTTATGNTNTTCGATTCAATATATATCTCATATTTAGTTTTAAGATTCTTTCAAGGATGCGCATTTTCCTTTTTCTTTGTTTCTGCAGGGACACTTATAGCGGAAAAAACGGATAAGAGAAATCAAACACAAGCCTTAGGGTTTTTTGGAATTTTTGCAATTTTAAACCATGCTTTAGCTCCAACAATTTCAGTTCACATTATCAACGCCTTCTCCTATGACTATTTTTTTATTATGGCATCCATTGCCGCAGTTTTTTCTTTAATAATTACTTTATTCATTGATTCTGAGAAAAGTACTGATTCTAAATCGACAGCAGATGAGGGCTTTTTTAACATTTTAAAAAATAGTAGCTTGAAATTAATTTGTCTAATAATGTTCTTAGTCGGAGGGTCTTTTCTAACTTGTTTAAATTTTACTGCTGTTTTCACAAAATCGTTAGGGCTTTCTCCTATAACTATATTCTTCATATCATATACATCAATCGCCTTGATAATGAGGATTTTCTTTGGATGGTTACCTGACAAATACGGACAAGTAACCTTTTGTAAGCCAGCACTTTTAGTTTATGGAATTTCAATTTCCATATTGGCTTTTTCTACTAGTTTTTTGAATATTATTATAGCAGGTTCCTTATTCGGACTTTCTCATGCTTTAGTTTATCCATCAATTTATACTTTAGCGTTAAAAGTTGTAAACGAAGCTAACAAATCGAAAGCTTTTTCAATCTGTAGCGTTTCATTTACTTCAGGCGGAATGATATTCTCAGTTATATATGGATTAATTGCTGAAACTTTTAGTTTTAGAGTTATGTTTTTATCTTGTAGTATAATAGTTACTTTAGGTTTTTATTATTTTATAAAGTTGCTAGAAAAGGAATTAAAAAATGACAGTTGAAAATGAATATTTAGAAAAAAGAAAAGAAAAGATTGCTAGAATGCGAGAGATGGGTCTNGACCCATTCTCAAATACATTTGTACCTTCTCATCCNTGNTCATATATTGNNAAAAAGTATATCAATAATGATAATTCTAANTTTGNGAAAGATGAAATTGTTTATAAGGTTGCAGGAAGGNTCACTGCGATTAGAAGCTTTGGNAAATCAGCTTTTATTANAATTGTTGACAANATGGTTAAGTTTCAAATTTTTATTTCTAATAATTCTGTTGGAAAAGAGAAGATGGATTTNTTTAAAAAGTTTTATGATATAGGNGATTTTATTGGCATTGAAGGNTCCTGCTTNTTTACTAAGACTAATGAGCTTTCAATTGAAGCTATAGACATAGAAATGCTGACAAAATCTNTGAACACTCTACCTGAAAAATGGCACGGNTTATCTAATGTCGAAACCAGATATAGACAAAGGTATNTTGATTTAATTGCAAATGATGATGTTAAGAAAATCTTTNTATCCAGATCAAAAATAATATCNAGTATTAGAGAATTTTTGATTGATAAGANTTTNCTTGAAGTTGAAACACCCATCTTNCATTCACTTGCAGGNGGAGCTGCTGCAAGACCTTTTGTTACTCACCATAATACATTAGATATGGATTTAAAATTACGAATTGCACCCGAGTTATATTTGAAAAGANTAGTAGTAGGTGGAATGGAAAAAGTTTTTGAAATTGGAAGGAATTTTAGAAATGAAGGAATTTCAACTCAACATAATCCTGAATTCACTATGATTGAAATGTATCAAGCATATTCTAACTATTTTGANATGATGACTTTAGTTGAGTCATTAATAATGAATTGCGTTAGTCTATTTTCAGAAAATGCTCAGCTTTCATATCAAGNGAATGTCATCAATTTNAAGACTCCATGGAAGAGAGTAAANATGATNGAATGGCTTTCNAGTANTTTGNNATATGATGTTTTGGCTGAAGACAGTAAGATTTTAAAAGAAGCAGACAAACTTAAGGTAAATCATTACGATGTTCCAGGAAAAGCAATCACAGANATATTTGAANTAAAATTCTTAGAAGGNAAAGTTGACCCNGTGTTTGTTTATGGNTTTCCTATAGATGTTTCTCCATTAGCAAGAAGGAACAATGAAGATTCAAGAATTGCAGATAGATTCGAACTTTTCATTAATGGTAAGGAGATTGCAAATGCTTTTTCTGAACTNAATGACCCAGATGATCAATATGATCGCTTTGCAAGCCANTTAGAGCTTAAAGAGAAGGGTGATGATGAAGCAAATGATATGGATGAAGATTATGTAGAAGCTTTAAGGTATGGAATGCCACCTACGGCAGGAGCAGGGATTGGCATAGANAGATTAGTTATGCTTCTAACCGATAGTCCNTCTATTAGAGAAGTAATATTNTTTCCTCATATGAGAAATGAATGAAATATGAAAGACTAATAATCTTAAATTATATAAAAAGCTTTTTTNATTCTAAAGATACTTCTGTAACCGCAATTATTTCAATAATTTCTATCACAATCTCTGTNTTTTCTCTTATGATGGTTTTATCTGTTATGAAGGGATTTGAAGTGAAAGTTAAAGAAAAAATTTTTAAAAGTTTTCCTCATATTATNATAAAATCAGATAAGAAAATTGATTTAAATCAATTNAGCGAAGTTAAGTCTTATCAAGTTACTTCTGAGACTTATGGTGGAATGATTTTAAGAAGAGATATNAAACTTTTACAAATTAAATCNGTAAATGAANCTTTTTTTATAAAAAATACTGACTCTTCNTTANGCGAANATTTTAAATCACAAAAAAATATCCCAGTTCTTTTAGATAGTAAACTAGCAAGTAGCTACCAAATAGATTTGAACGATAAAGTTAACATAGTAATTCCAGACTTTACCAAGAAAGAACCAACTATAAGGGAATTAAAAACCACANTCGTTGGAATCTTTGACTCNAAGGCAAGTCAGGTTNATAGGNTTTATGTTGAGAATAGAATCCAAAGCAAAATCTTCTCAAAAGATAAAGCATTTATAGAAGTAATATTAAATAATCCATATCAGTCCAAGGAGATTAAGCAGAAAATAGTTAATAAATATGATGAATTAAAATATAAGATATTCGATTGGCAATCAATCAATAGCAGCTTGTTCAATTTAATGAAACTAGAGAGATATTCTTTGATAATCTTCTTAGGTTTTCTAATTCTTATTTCAGCCACTACAATTTATTCAAATATAACAACTTTTATTACTCAAAAAAGAAAAGAAATTGGGACTTTAATTCTTTTAGGGTCAAGTAGGAAATCTTTAATATTAATATTCTCTTCTGTTGGTGTCCTAGTTGGTGGGGTTGGAATAATTTTTGGGTCAGCCCTTTCGCTAATTTCTATCTATATAATTCAAAATACTGGATTCATTAATAGCCTGTCATTAGATATTTCATTTTATGAAATTGATGGATTTCCAATCATCTTTTCAATAAACTATTTTTTTAATATATTCATATTTTCATTTTTAATGATTTTAGCGTCATCATTTATTCCATCATATTTGATTCTAAATAAAGACCCTGAGTTGTTAATCAAAGGTGGAAATTAGTATGTCTTTAAAAATAAATAATTTATTCAAGGATGTAAAAGGGAAGACTATTTTAAGGAATATTAGCCTTGAAGTTGGTCAAGGAGACTTTGTGTCTATAGTAGGACCCTCAGGTTCTGGTAAGACAACTTTGTTGAACATAATCGCATTTATTTCCAGACAATCATCAGGGGAATATTTGTTTAATGGAGCAGACAACCAGGCATTGTTTGAAAACTCTGATGACTTATCTAATTGTAGGGGCACAATTGGAATAATGTCTTCAATTTCCGATTTAATCCCGAATCTCAACATTAAAGAGAACATCTTGTTGCCATCTTATATTAATAGGGACCTAGTTGTCACTGATTTATATTATGAGAATTTAGTTCACAAATTAAATATTGCTAATATGCAAGAGGCTAGACCATATTCATTATCTTCTGGAGAAAAGCAAAGAGTTTTGTTATGTAGGGCAATGATACTACAGCCTATTATGCTAGTTGCGGATGAACCTACATCAAACTTAGATCAAGAAAATGCTGTAAATATTTTTAATATGATGGCTGATTTGAATGAACAAAGGAAAACAACTATAATAATGGCAACCCATGACAAAAAAATATATGAAAGTACACGTAAAGTTTTTAAAATTAGAGATGGTTCCATAGATTGAAAAAAATTGCAATATTAGTTTTTATTTTGTTATTTATACCACTATCTTTCAATTCTTTTTCTGATTCTTCTAATTCTTTTATAGAAAAGAAATCATCTAGACTCGGGGAGTTAGAAGGCAAGAAAATTACTAAAATTGTTTTTTTTGGTAATAAGATAATTCTCAACGAAAGAGTTGAACAAATTATGTCAGTAGAAGCNGGAGACCTTTATAATCACGAAAAAATAAAAGCAGATATAAAGACATTGTACTCAACCCAATACTTTTACAAGATAGATCTTTTTGCTAAAAATATTAACGATGAAGTAAATCTTAGTATTAGGTTTGAAGAAAATCCAGTTTTAGCAAGTTTTAGAATAGTCGGAAATGATAAAATTTCTCTTAAGGATTTAAAGGCCCCATTAAGACTCACAGAGGGACAAATCACAAGTAGGAAGCAATTAGAAGTTACGAAGTCAATTGTTGAGCAATATTATTTCTATAAGGGATTCAANCAAGTAAAAGTTACCGATCTTATACTTCCATCNGGAGAAGGAAAGATTCAATATGAAATAACAATCAAGGAAGGCAATAGNGGATATATTAAGGGAATCACATTNGTTGGTGTTNNTGACTCATTTAAAAAAGAACTTCTTAAGAGTATTGACACAAAAGTTAANTGGGTTTGGTCTCCAATTACNGGNCGNGGTCGATTAAGCATNGATCTTGTTGAGATGGANGAACAAAATGTTAAACAGTTTTTCCTAAATAAGGGTTTTGTTGATGTGAAAACCGATAAACCACAAATTGATTATATTAAAGANAAAGATGGCTANAGAGTTACGTTTAAAGTAAACCAAGGTATAAGGTATAAGACTGGAAAACTATCTATAAATGGTGATTTAATTAAAGATGAAAAAGTATTATTAAAGAAGTTGGAATTAAAGGANTCTGACTTTTTTAGTACAGGCAAACTTACAAGTGATATTGAAAAATTAAATACTATATATGGTGATGCAAGTTATGCATTCGCTGATATTAATCCAAATGTCCAGAAAAACTCTGAAAANAANGAAGTTAATGTTGAGTTNNAAATTGAGAAAGGGGAAAAGTTCAAAGTTAATTCGATAATGATAAGTGGTAATACGCGAACAAGAGATAAGGTTATTAGAAGAGAAGTTATGGTTAATGAGAATGACGATTACTCNTCTACAAAAATTAAGAGGTCTAAAGGGAGGATNAACCGAAGAGGCTATTTTGAGACTGTTGAGATTTCAGAAAGACCNGTNGAGAACAANCCTAATTATCTTGATTTGAANGTTGAAGTTGAAGAAAAGCCTACAGGTTTCTTCAGTATTGCTGGTGGTTACAGTTCAGTTGAGACACTTTTGCTTGGTGTCCAAGTTCAAGAGTCAAATTTNATGGGCTATGGCAAGGAAGTNACNGCATCNGCAACTGTNGGTGGTATAAGTAAAAATTTCTCTCTTAGTTACAATGACTCTTACTTTCTTGACACAACTTANCAGTTTGGTGCAAACGCTTTTAGAGGAGAGTATGAATANCAAGATTTTGACAGAAACTCATGGGGTGGCGGAGCACGGGTAGGAAAGGCNATGGGGTTAAATTCTTTCCTTAATTTTAGCTATAGATATGAAGATATAACGATTGATGATCTAACNCTTGCNGCAAATGAAGTATTCCAAGAAGGTAACGATANNATTAGCTCATTAGGGCTAGGNTGGACTTANGATACTAGAAATAATTTTATCACACCAAGTAAAGGAATAATNTTTTNTTCAAAAGTTGAAGATTCTTCAGATTTTCTCGGATCAAATCTTTATTTTACAAAATATTCATCAAGGTTTGCCAAGTATCATGAAATTAAAAAGAACCATATACTGGCATATAATGCNGATGNAGGTTTTATAGATTTTAGGGATATTGGNAATAGAATTGTCGTTTCTGAAAGATACTTTCTTGGAGGACCTAATAATCTAAGAGGATTTAAATCTCGAAGAGTTTCACCGAGAAGACTNTTATCTACTGCTAGGTTNGTTAGAATTGGCGGCAACAAGTATGTATTTAATAACCTTGAATACATTTTTCCTATNGCGTTAGAGACTGGATTAAGGGGNTTNTTCTTTGTGGATGCAGGAAATTCATATGACGAAACTCANAATATAGATTATAATCCTTGGGATATGAAAAAAGATNTCGGATTTGGCTTTAGATGGCTCTCACCTATGGGCCCATTAAAGCTAGATTTTGGTTTCCCAGTAGGGAAAAGGAAGTCAGACGAGGATAAATTCGAAGTTCAGTTCTCAATTGGCTCACTCTTTTAAAATATAGAATAAATGGAGAAGTAATATGAATAAGTATATTTTAATATTTTTAACATTTTTATTAACATCAGTTGGNACCTTCGCTGAAGAAGAGGTCCAAACACAACCGGNAAAATCCTTATCAGTTGGTTTTGTAAATTTTCAACAAGTTATTNCTGAATCGAATCTNGGAAAAGATTATATGAAGAATGCAAAAAAAAGCGTTGAGAAAAAACAAAAGCTACTTCAGAAGNTAGAAGATCAAGTTAGAAAAATGAAAGAATCTTTTGAGAAACAAAGATTAGTTTTAGACGATAAAGTAAGAGAGCAAAAAGCNGAAGAGCTTGCATANAAAATAAAAGAACTTCAGAGAAAGTCTGAAGACTTTCAAGCTGAATTGAAAATAGCAGATGCAAGGTTTCAGAAAGAAATTTTATCAAAAGTTATGAAAGAAGTTAAAATTGTTGCTGAACAACTTGGCTACAGNNTTGTGCTNTCTAATTCAACTCCTGGCTTGATGTTCTTCGAANAGAGNCTTGATATAACTGATAGGATTCTAGAGCGAATTAATAATTAATTTCTATGAATCTTAATCGTGAGCAGATTCAAAAATACCTTCCTCATAGAGATCCCTTTCTTTTTGTTGATGAAATAATAGATTTTGANTCTGCCCATTCAATTAAAGCNCTTGTAAGCTTTAAAGAGGACTCNTTCTTTTTTAAAGGTCATTTCCCAGGNAGGCCAGTAGTNCCAGGAGTTATTATCGTTGAATCAATGGCTCAGGTTGGTGGAGTTCTTATATATAGGTCTTTTGAGGANGAATTTTTAGGTAAGAGTCCAGCTCTAGTTGGTATTGANAATGTTAAGTTTAAGTCTCCAACCTTACCTGATGAACAACTAACAATTGAAACCTTTTTAGTAAAGAGAAAACTTGGGATTTTCAAGTTATCAGCAAAAGCNTATAAAAATTCTGAATTAGTGGTTGAGGCAGATATAACTGCAACAATTTTAAAAGATTAATCTATTTCATCNAATTGAAACAAACATTCTACTATGTTAATATAGGCCTTTGTATTTTATGCTGGTGTAGCTCAGGGGTAGAGCAGCTGATTTGTAATCAGCCGGTCGGGGGTTCAAATCCCTTCGCCAGCTTAAGTATGGGGATATGGCAGAGTGGACAAATGCATCAGACTGTAAATCTGACCGCGCAAGCGTACGGTGGTTCGAATCCATCTATCCCCAAAAAGAAAGCATGCGGGAGTAGCTCAGTTGGCTAGAGCATCTGCCTTCCAAGCAGAGGGTCGCGAGTTCGAGTCTCGTTTCCCGCTTTTTGCCCAGGTAGCTCAGTGGTAGAGCACATCCTTGGTAAGGATGAGGTCGGCGGTTCAACCCCGCTCTTGGGCTTTCAA